>NZ_KE386573.1:0-600000 GCF_000427685.1 Haloplanus natans DSM 17983 | reverse complement strand
CGGTCGCTACCCGTACCGTTCGGCATGCGCCGCACAGAACTCGGGGTCGCGCAGTTGCGCCTGCACCACGCCGGGTTGTCGGTGCGCGTCGTACAGCCGACACCGCTCGTCGTCACAGAAGGCCGATCCCGTCTCCACGAAGTCAACGGCGGCGAGGACGTACCCCTTCAACGCCTCGGTCGTCCGCGGATCGTCGGCGACGAGGAAGTCGCCCTCGATGTCGGCCTCCAGCACCTCACGCGGCGGCGCGTCGCCCGTCAGCATGGCGTGTTTGCTCTTTTCCTCGTAGTACGCCTCGGGCTTCGCGGGCGCCTCGTACAGCCCGGGAACGGAAACGAGGGACGGTTGGCCGAAGACGGCCACCCGCTTGTGCCACCGGCCGTCGTGCCCGCCCCACGTCCCGAGGACGCGGTCGAGCAGGGGGACGTGGAGGTGGTCGAGCCCTTGGTCGTCGGGGAGACGAGCGTTCAGCGCCCGTCCGACCACGCGGCCGTCGTAGACGACGCCGCCCGCGCGTTCGGGCTTCGCCAGCGCCCGCTCCTCGTACCGGACGATACCGACCAACGTCGTCCCCGTCTCGCGGTCGTAGGGGTCGGTGACGCGGGCGGCGGCGAGGTCCTCGGCGAGGGCGTCGCTGTCGTTGACGGAGCCCAGCAACCGGTCCCGCACCCGTACCTCGCCGTCGATCCGGTCGCGAAGCCAATCGGCGATGGCGTCGGCGTCCGCGGGCGTCGTCGGCGCGCGGTAGAGGGTGACGGTCCCGACCACTGGCCCTCAGTCGTCCGCCGGCGCCCGCGAGGTGAGTTCCACGTCCGCGGCGTCGACGCCGAGTTCGTCGATGGCGGCCTGGGCGGCGCGTTTGCCCGAGACGAGCATGGCGCCGAAGGTCGGCCCCATCCGCGGCAGGCCGTACGTGGTGGCGACGGCCATCCCCGTCGCGATCAGGCCGTCGTGGACGACGCCCGTGTGTTCGACGACGGCGTCCTCGCTCTCGCCGACCCACATCGAGTCGTGGCCGGGCGAGTCGTGACCGGGCGCGCCGTAGGAGTCGTCGCCCGTCTGGTCCATCCCCGTGTTGTGCTCCTTGGCGTGCTGGATGCCCGGCGCGTCGAGGACGCCGCGCTCGTCGAGTTTGGAGATGGCGACGGCGTCGTGGCCCGTCGCGTCGATGACGAGGTCCGCCTCGACGGCGATGGGGTCGACGCAGGTGATCTCCCGGGGCAGGGCGTGGACCGGCGTCCAGTTCATGACGATACCGCCGACGCGGTGGTCCTCGCGGATCACGATGTCGGTGAACTCCGTCATGTTCTGCATCTTCGCGCCCGCATCACACGCGGCCTTGATCAGGCCCGAACACGCCTCCGGCCCGTTGGCGACGTACAGCCCCTCCGTGTCCTGGGCGGACTTGTAGTCGACATCGAGGTCCTCCAGTACGTCCTGGGCGGGATCACGGACGGTCACCTTGTTCATCAGGAACCCGCCGAGCCAAAAGCCACCGCCGAGGTAGTTGTTCTTCTCGACGACCATCGTCTTCACACCGCGCTCGGAGAGCTCCTTCGCCGCCATCAGCCCCGACGGGCCGCCGCCGACGATCAGCACGTCCGAATCCGAGAAATCCATGAACTCCTCGGTCCACTCCTGTCCGATCGCACGCGTTACGTCCGCTTCACCGACCTGACTGAACTGCTCGTACGAAGACATACCACTTAGTAGTATTACTAAGTGGTTAAAATAGCTTGCGCTGCGCCGACGAAGCCTTTTGTCCGTCCGCACCGGAGCGTGAGGTATGGATATCGAGGTGAGCGAACGGTGAGCCGACTCGTCGAGGGCGAGTGGGTCGCCGATGCCGACATCGAGACCGACGACGACGGGGAGTTCAAGCGACAGGAGCAGGCGTTTCACGACCGTCTCGGCACCGACGCGTTCCCCGTCGAGGCCGGGCGCTACCACCTCTACATCTCGCGGGCGTGTCCGTGGGCCCATCGCGTCGCCATGACGCGTAGCCTGAAAGGACAGGACGACGCCGTCTCACTCTCGCTCGTCCAACCGGAACGCTACGACGAGGGCTGGGAGTTCTCCGACGCCCATCCGGACCCTCTCTACGGGGCCGACTACCTGCGGGAACTCTACGTCCGCGCCGACCCCGAGTTCACCGGTCGGCCGACCGTGCCCGTCCTCTGGGATACGGAGACGGGGACCATCGTCAACAACGAGTCCGAGGAGATCATGCGGACCCTCGACGTAGCCGGCCACGAACTCGGCACCCGCGACGTGGACCTCTACCCCGCGGGCTACCGCGACGCGGTCGACTCCCTGATCGACGACATCTACGACCCCATCAACAACGGCGTCTATCGCGCCGGCTTCGCGGGGTCACAGGAGGCGTACGACCGCGCCGTCGACGACCTGTTCGATGCGCTCGACCGGTACGACGACCTGCTAGCGGACCAGCGGTATCTGGCCGGCGATGTGCTGACGGAGGCCGACCTCGCCATGTTCGCTACCTTGGTGCGCTTCGATCACGTCTACCACACCCACTTCAAATGTAACCGCCGCGCCATCCACGAGTACGGAAACCTCTGGGAGTACACGAAGGACCTCTACACCACGCCCGGCATCGAACGAACGGTCAATATGGACCACATCGTCCGCCACTACTACGTGAGCCACGCCGATCTGAATCCGAAACGGCTGGTGGCGACGGGTCCCGACATCGACTTCACCGAGGGTCACGACCGGGATCGGTTGCCGGGTGGGCCGCCCGCGGCGTTACAGGATCGCTAAGACGCCCGCGCTCAGCCCCAGCGTCACCAGCAGCCGACCCACGCTCCCGACGAACGTCGCCGCGGCGAAACGGTAGTAATCCTCCTCCAGCACGGCGAACGCGTAGATGGAGAGCGTGTCTGGGAAGAAGGGAACCGAGAGCGCAAGCGCGAGGCCGGCGTAGCCCCAGCGGCGGGCGACATCGACGGTCCGGCGTTCGGACCAGCCGATCACGTCGAAGCGGGAGCGTCGGAGCGCCTTGATGATCGGTCCGGCCTCCTTGGCCTCCTGGCCGATGTGGAAGGCGAAGACACTCCCGACCGCCTTGCCGGCGGCGGAGGTGAGGATGATCACCGCCAGCCGTAGCTCGGTCGACAGGCCGAGATCGAGGGGCGCGAGGAGGACCACCTCGCTGACGCCGGGAAGTGCGAAGGCGATGAGAAACGAGTAGACGAAGATGATCGCCAGCCCGCCCCATCCTGTCGCCGTCTCGACGAGCCGTGTCAACCACTCGAACCCGGGGAGGTCGAACGCGAGGAGGGGGACCAGTGTCTCCACACCTCCCTCTCCAACGGCGGCGACGTAAGTCTTTCAGGTTCCGTTCACCGGCAGTCGTCGAGGTCGTCGACGAACTCGATCAGCATCTCGCGAGTGACGTGTGGCATACACACGATGCGGAGTTCTCCGCGGGCGGTCCGGGCGAGGCGCCACCCGCGCTCGGTCAGCGCGTCGAACAGGTCGCCGGGGAGGTCGGCCGCGACCAGCGGGAGAACGGGGTCGACCACGTCGACGCCGCGGTCGGCGAGAGCGCTCGCGACCCACTCGGCGTTCGCCCGTGCGCGGTCGAACGCGTCGCGGTAGCCGTCGGGCCAGAGTTCGGCCAGCGCCGCCGCGGCGCTTGCCACCCCCGCGCCGCTCCGGGTCCCCGTGAGCGTCGCCTGCGACGTGGACTCCAGATACGGCGTCTCGACCGCCAGCGCGTCCATCGTCGCCCCCTCGCGGGCGAGGAAGCCACCCGCCGGTACGGCCGCCCGTCCGAGTTTGTGCGGGTCGATGGTCATCGTGTCGACGGCGGCGTGGCCGAAGTGCCACTCGTGGTCGGTGAAGGGGAGCGCGAACCCGCCCCACGCGGCATCGACGTGGAGGAAGGCGTCGGCGTCGGCCGCGAGGTCCGCGAGCGCCGGAATCGGGTCGACGCGTCCGTACTCCGTCGTCCCCGCGACGCCGACGATCAGCGCGGTGTCCGAGTCGACCAGGTCGGCCATCGCCGCCGGGTCCGCTCTCCGGTCCGTGTCGACCGGCGCGGTCCGCAGGTCGACATCGAGCACCTCCGCGGCCTTCTGAAAGCTGAAGTGGATGCTCTCGGGCGCGACGACGTTCGGGTCGGCCGCGTCGGCCCGGTTGCGCGCCGCCCGCACCGCCTGTACGTTGGCTTCCGTCCCCCCGCTGGCGACGTAGCCGTGGGGCCGGTCGAGGCCCGTCACCTCGCCCAACCACTCGACCACGTCCGCCTCCAGCCGAGCGACCGAGCGATACGTCTCGGGGTCGCCGGGGTTCGTCTCGAGAAACCGCTCGGCCGCCGCCCGTGCCGCCGGGTGCGGGCGGGTACACATGCTGGAGAGGACGCGGTCGAACGTCTGCGGAACCGCCTGCGTCATGCTACCACACAGCCAGCGGGGGCGTTTAGCCGTTGCGTTCCGCCCTACCGCACCGAATCGAGGATGAGCTGCTCCTCGACGCGGTCGACCTTCTCGAATACGTCGGCCACGGCGTCGATGTTGGCGCTGATCGAGGTGATCCCCTTGCGGACCAGAAAGTCGACCATCTCGGGGTGGGAGCCGGCCTGCCCGCAGATGCTGGTGTCGACGCCCGCCGCGCGACAGGCGTCGATGGTGTCGCCCATGATGGCGAGCACCTGGGGGTGGAGTTCGTCGAACCGGTCCGAGACGTGTTCGTTGTTGCGGTCCACCGCGAGGACGTACTGCGTGAGGTCGTTCGTCCCGAATGAGACGAAGTCGACGCCTTCGTCGATGATGTCCTCGACGCCCATCGCGCTGGCCGGCGTCTCGATCATGACGCCCCAGTCGCGCTTCGTGGGGTCGATACCGACCGACGCCATGTGCTCGCGGGCCGCGGCCACGTCCTCGCCGTCGGTGACGAGCGGGAACATGATCTCGAGGTTGTCGTAGCCCATCTCGTAGAGGCGTTTGAACGCCTCGAGTTCGTGTTCGAACACCTCCGGCCGGTCGAGGCTCCGTCGGATGCCCCGGTAGCCGAGCATCGGGTTGTGTTCGTCCGGTTCGTCCTCGCCGCCCTCCAGTTGTCGGAACTCGTCGGTCGGGGCGTCGAGGGTGCGCACCCGAACCGGCCGTGGGTAGAACTCCTCGGCCA
The DNA here is from genome assembly GCF_000427685.1 of Haloplanus natans DSM 17983. Classification (NCBI taxonomy): domain Archaea; kingdom Methanobacteriati; phylum Methanobacteriota; class Halobacteria; order Halobacteriales; family Haloferacaceae; genus Haloplanus; species Haloplanus natans. The sequence goes on along the minus strand of NZ_KE386573.1, from coordinate 594,846 downwards.
CCGTGCGGACGCCGTCCATCAGTTCCGTCACGTACGCCTCGGAGCCCTCGTCCGCGATGTAGCGTTCCGGAGTCTTCCCCAGCGAGAGGACGAGATGTTCGATCCGGAGGAGGCCAACGCCGTCGGCACCCGTCTGGGCGGCGCGGGACGCCGCCTCGGGGATGGAGACGTTCACCTTCACCTCCGTCGCAGTGACGGGTTTGGGCCGCGTGCCGACCGGGTCGTCGTCGTTACTGCCGGGTTCGACGACGGGGTCGTCGGTAGCGAGCGTCCCGTTGCGGACCGTCCCCATCTCGCCGTCGACGGTGACCATCTGTCCGTCCTCCAGCGTGCGGGTCGCGCCGCCACAGCCGACGACGGCCGGCACGCCGAGTTCGCGGGAGACGATGGCCGCGTGCGAGGTCATCCCGCCCTCGTCGGTGACGATGGCGGCCGCGCGCTTCATCGCCGGCACCATGTCGGGCATCGTCATCTCGGTGACGATCACGTCACCCTCGCTCACCTGATCGAGATGGTCGAGTTTCGTGACGATTCGGACGGCACCGGCGGCCGTGCCGGGACTCGCGCCGAGGCCGGAGAGCAGGAGGTCGTCGTCGCTCTCGGCCTCGTCCTCGCTTTCGCCCTGGGCCGTACTGCTCGCCCCGTCGTCGATGGTCGTGATCGGACGGGACTGAAGCATATACACCTCGCCGCCGGCGACCGCCCACTCCACGTCCTGTGGTTCGCCGTAGTGGTCCTCGACTTTCTTGCCGAGTTCGATCAGGCGGTCGATCTCCGCCTGCGTGAGCACCTGCTGATCGCGTTTGTCCCCGGGGACCTCACGCTCGACGGTCTCGCCCGTCTCGTCGTCCTTGACGTGCATCACCTTCTTCGTCGCGACCGTCATCGTCTCTATCTCACCCGTCGTGCGGTCGACGACGTAGTTGTCCGGCGAGACGGCGCCGGCGACGACCGCCTCGCCCAGCCCCCACGCCGCCTCGATGATGATCCGCGGGTCGCCGGTCGAGGGGTGACTCGTGAACATCACGCCGCTTTTCTCGGCGTCGACCATCGTCTGGACGACGACGGCGATGTCCACCTCGTCGTGTGGGAACCCCTTCTGATTCCGGTAGTAGATGGCTCGCTGGGAGAACAGCGACGCCCAGCACTCCTGTACCCGGTCGACCAGGTCGTCCTCGGTGACGTTGAGGAACGTCTCCTGCTGGCCGGCGAAGGAGGCGTCGGGCAGGTCCTCCGCGGTCGCCGACGACCGGACGGCGACGAACGTCTCCCCGTCGCCCATCGACCGGTACGCCTCGACGATCTCCTCGCGTACGTGTTCGGGTACCTCCGTCTCGACGATGAGTTCGTGGGCGCGCTCGTGGGCCGCTTCGAGCGCCGCCGAGTCCTCGGAGTCGACGTCGACCGCCGAGAACAGTTCCTCGTCGATACCGGCGTCCTCGATGAAGGTACGGTAGGTGCCGGCGGTGACGACGAATCCCGGTGGGACGGGAAGACCGGCCCCCGTGAGTTCGCCGAGCGAAGCCGCCTTGCCACCGACCGTCCCCAGATCGGTGGACCGAACGTCCTCCAGCCAAGCTACAGCCATTTCGTACGCAGGACTCCCACCAGCGCGATAAAGAAGGTTTCGGAGCGCGCATTTAGGGCGATCCATGTGACGCCGTGGCGCGGGGTCTCGGTGGGAGTGCCGGCGGCATGCGCGGAGTCGGCGGCGACGGGACGCCCTACGCCTCGAGGATGTCGTCGCTGTCGGCCGGCGGGACGGCGAGGGAGCCGTCGAGTGCCGTCACCGCGCGCCCGCCCACACGGACGCTATCGCCATCGACTTCCACCCGAACCAGCCCCGGTCGGTCGACGAAGTGGCCCTGTTCGAACCGCATCTGGGCGGGCGGGTCGTCGAAGGCGTCGACCGCGTGGAGGTAGGCTCCGCAGGCACCGCTCGCGGTGCCCGTCACCGGGTCCTCCGGCACGCCCGCCCCCGGCGCCCACATCCGCGCGTGGAGCGTCGAGTCCGCGTCCAGCGCGTCGAAGGTGAACGCGTAGACGCCGGTGGCGCCGTACTCGGCCGCCAGTTTCTCGACCGCGTCCATATCCGGATCGGCCTCGCCCAGCCGTTCGAGGAAGTTGACGGGCACGATCAGGAACGGTAACCCGACCGTCGCCACCGCTGCCGGGACGTCCGCGCCCACGTCCTGCATCGCCGCGGGGTCGATGCCGAGTGCTGCGCCCACCCGCTCGTAATCGAGGTCGACCACCTCGACCGACGGCTCGCCGGTCCCCATCCACGCCACGCCCTCGTCGGTCACCTCGACGTCGATGATCCCCGCGTTCGTCCGCAGTCGCCCCTCGCCAGCGTCGAGTGTCCCCTCGTCGTGGAGGTGGACGAGGCTGGCGATGGTGGCGTGCCCGCAGAGGTCGACCTCCTGTGTCGGCGTGAAATACCGGATGCGACGGTCCACGTCGGCGGCGTCGGTGAGAAAGGCCGTCTCGCTCGCCGATAGTTCGCGGGCGACCTGTCCCATCCGTTCGGCGTCGAGGCCGTCGGCGTCGGGGACGACGCCAGCCGGGTTGCCCGCGAGCGGGTCGGCCGCGAACGCGTCGATCAACAGGGTGCGGCGCGTGTCCATGCCACCGACGTGGAGCGGGGGCGATAAAAGGCGTTGGGCGGTTCGGCGAAACGTAAACCCTTACCCGTCGGCCGTCGGACTCGCCGCCATGAGCGACCTCCCGGACGACTTCACTTGCACGATCACCAACTGGGAGTACATCTACGGGCTCTGCCGGGACGTGGCCGACGAGGTGCGGACCGCGGAGTTCGACCCCGACGTGATCGTCGCCCTCGCCCGTGGCGGCTGGTTCGCCGGCCGCTGTTGCTGTGACTTCCTCGGCCTCGACGACCTCACCAGCCTCAAGATGGAACATTACGTCGGCACGGCGTCGAAAGGCGCCGACCCCGAGGTGCGGTATCCGATGCCCGAGGGGAGCGTCGCGGGTAAGGACGTGTTGATCGTCGACGACATCGCGGACACGGGCGAGTCGCTGCGTCACGCCTACGAGTACGTCACCGACCGCGACGCCGACGAAGTGCGGACGGCCACCCTGCAACTGCTCTCGACCAGCGAGTTCGACCCCGATTTCGTCGGCGAACGCCTCGACGAGTGGGCGTGGATCGTCTACCCCTGGAACTTCATCGAGGACATGATCGATCTGATCGAGGGCGTCATGGCACGCACGGACGCGGAGACGTTCGACCGGGCGGCGATCCGAACGCGCCTGGCCGCCGACCACGACGTCCAGCGCATCGAGATGGAGATCGCCCAACCCGACCGACTCGACGAGGTGCTCGCCGAGATGGAGCGCCGCGACGTGATCGAACCCACGGGAAACGACCGCTGGCGCCTGGCGTAGCGTGGTCCGGAGATCACGCCAGCGGACGACGGCGACGGACGGGGTGAGCGCCGCGTGACGTCGCTGTTTTCCATCTTCGCGACGGCCATCCTCCCCATCATCGCCCTCGCGGGCGTCGGCGTCGTCCTCGGCCGCCTCCGCGATATCGACATCGACCCCCTCAACACCGTCACGGTGTACGTCCTCGTCCCGGCGCTCATCTTCCACAGCATCGCCACCGCGAGCTTCGGGGGGGCGACACTCGCCCGTATCGGCGTCGCCACCGCCGTGTATCTCGTCGCGATGGTCGTCGTCTCCGAGGCCGTCGGCCGGCTGTTCGGCCTCGACGAACCCATTCTGAGCGCGGTCGTCCTCGTGAGTGCCTTCCCCAACTCCGGCAACTACGGCATCCCGCTCACCGAGTTCGCCTTCGGCGCCACCGGCCGGAGTACGGCCGTCGTCTACCTGACCGCCCAGGCCATCCTGCTCTACACCGGCGGCGTCTACATCGCCCAGCGGAGCGGCGGCACCCACGGGATCGGCGGCATGAAACGCGCGCTCAAGATTCCGCTGGTCTACGCCGTCGTCGCCGCCGTCCTCGCGCGCTATCTCGGGGTCGTCCCCCCCGACGAGAGCACCGCGATGGCGACGCTCGCGCTCGTCGGCAACGCCTCCATCCCCATCATGCTCCTGATCCTCGGCATCCAACTCGCCGACACCGACTACGGCGCCGCGCTCTCGCAAGTCGGCATCGCGAGCGTCCTGAAGATGGCCGTCGCCCCCGCCGTCGGCGTCGGTATCGCCCTCGCCGTTGGCTTTCGAGACCCCACCGTCGCGCGCACATTCGTCCTCGAGTGTGCGACGCCCGCGGCCATCACGCCCCTCCTCCTCGTCGTCGAGTTCGGGGGCGAGTCAGCCGGTAACGGCCTCTCGGTCGCCGAATACGTCAGCACGACGGTGCTCGTCACCACGCTGTTGAGCGTCCCCGTCCTGACCCTTCTCATCGCGCTGTTGGAGTCGGGGGTGCTGGTCTGATACGGGTTATTGTGAGTCGTTACCGGTGGGTCGGCGGATCGTCTCGGCGACCCACCGGGAAACAGTTACAATAATCCGTATGAACGGATGGACCTCACGACCCTCGCCGCCTTCGTCCCCGCCGGCCTGAGCCTCGGCTATCTCACCGGCGTGGCGCGCTCCTCGAGTCGGCGCGGGCGCGCCGGGCGTTCCGATATCTGAGCGGGAGCGTCCTCGTCGGCTTCGGGGTTCGACTCGTCCTCGACGAGCGGCCGACACTCTGAGCGGCCCGCCGTCCCGCCGCGACCACAGTTGATAATCGGGCCACGACGCTTAAGCCACCGCGCCGCCGACGGCCGAGCGATGCGAGAGAGAGACGGACTCGACTACCTGCTCGTCGTCGTCGTGGCGGTTCTAGCCGCAGTCCACATCCCACCCTACGCGGTCGCCAGGCGCGAGACGGTCGAACTCGCCCACGAGACCGGCATCGCCGCCGCCGCCGACCTGTTGCTCGACGTTCGCGTCGCCGTCCTCCTGCTCGCGGTCCTGGGTCTCGCCATCCTCCTCGTCGTCACCGACACCGTTCCCGTTCGGGAGTGACGGCGTCGTCGCCTCACGGCTCGAAGCGGTGGGTCTCTTCACCAGTCGCGCGTCACCCTCAGTCTGCCACGGCTTCGTCACCGACTCTCGGCGCCGCCGGATCGCGAATCCACAGGTCGCCGAACAGGTCGTCCTGACGCAGCCGGATCTCGCCGCGGTGTGCCAGAAAGAGCAAGGCGAGGAAGGTGTCGACGGGCGCGCCGCCGGCCTCGCGCACCTCCGCGAACAGCACTTCGGCGCGGCCGGCGTCGTAGTGGGTGCGCACGGTCTCCCGCACGTCGTCGATGGTCGACTCGATGTCCTCGGTGTGGGTCGTGCCGGTTACGTCGCCCTCGGTCGGCTCTCCCCCCTCGCGGAAGTCGTCCGCGGAGCGATAGTCGAGGGTCTGGGTCCCGCGGTCGTACCCCTGTGGCGACGCCGAGGTGTCGTACGACCGCGACTCCTTCCACCACGAGTCGCGCTCGGCCTCGCGAAGTTCCCGGACGAGTTCGTCGAGCGTCTCCGGCGACCCGCGGGCGTGCTTGCGGTCCAGCCGACGGTCGAGTTCGGCGTCGAGGGCGTCGATGGGGTCCGGGCCGTCGACGTCGGGGTCGCCGCCCTCCATCGCCACCTCCCACGGCTCCGGCTCCGGCTCCTCGGGACCGTCGTTCAGCAAGGCGTCGCTTTTCATCCGCAGGAGGACGCTCGCATAAAAGAGCGCCCGACCCGAGGTTCGGAGATCCGTCTCGTCCAGTCGGTCGAGGAAGGCGTCGGTGGCGTCGACGATGTCGACGTCCCACGGGTCGATTTCGCCGTCCTCGGCCAACTGGACGAGGATTTCGACGGGTTCGACCTCGTCGTCGTCCGTGCCCGGGAGGCTCACGTCGTCGGGGACGTAGTCGTGATCAGTCATCCGCGGGCACCTCCGCCTCGCCGTCCAGCCGAATCCCGGTCACGGCGCTCACGTTGTCGCCCTGCATCGTCACGCCGATGGCGCGTTCGGAGCGATCCAGGAGCGCGGAGCGATGCGAGACGACGACGAACTGCGCGTCGCCCGCCAGGTCGTCGACCATCTCGCCTACCCGCTCGGCGTTGGCGGCGTCGAGGAAGGCGTCCACCTCGTCCAGCGCGTAGAAGGGCGCGGGGTTGTGGCGCTGAATGGCGAAGATGAAGGCGAGCGCCGTCAGCGACTTCTCCCCGCCGCTCATGGCGTCCAGCCGCTGGATCGGCTTATCGCCCGGTTCGGCCTTCATCGTCAGCCCACCGTCGAAGGGGTCGGCCTCGTTCTCCAGGTGCAACTCGCCCGTCCCCGCCGACAGCCGCTCGAAGATGTCCTGAAAGTGGGCGTCGATGGCGTCGAACGCCGACATGAACGTCTCCTTTTTCCGGTCCTCGTACCCCTCGATCCGCTCCTCGATGCCGTCGCGCTCGTCGACGAGGGTGTCGCGGCGCTCCTGTAAGTCCTCGAGGGCCGCCTCCACCTCGTCGTACTCCTCGATGGCGAGCATGTTCACCGGCTCCAGCGCGTCCATCTCGGCCTGCAGCCGTTCGATCGCCTCCGCCACCTCGTCGTGGTCCGGAATCTCCTCGGGGTCGTAGTCGCCGACCTCGCCTTCGAGTTCGTCGATCTCCCACTCCAGTCGCTCGCGCTCCTCTTCGAGGTCGTCGATCTCCGACTCCACCTCGGCCACCCGCTCGCGGGCCTCGTCGCGCTCCGCCCGTGCCTCGCGCAGATCCGACTGGAGGTCGCGACGCTCCTCCTTGAGATCCGCGAGTTCGTCCTCCAGATCCTCGATGGCGGCGCGTTTCTCCTCGAGGGTCGCCTCGTGCTCCGCGATGTCGGCCTCGACCGCCTCGATCCGCTCCTCGGCCTCGGCCTTGCGGCCCTTGGCCGCCTCGATAGTGGCTTCGAGGTCGTCGATCGCCTCCTCGGCGTACTCGACCTCGACCTGTTTCTCGTTGAGGCGGGCGTCGAGGTCGTCCATCCGACCGTCCAGCTCGTCGATGTCGCTCTCGATGGCCTCCTTCTCGGCCGTGAGTTCGGGCACGCGGGAGTCCGCGAGCTCGGCCTCTAACTCTTCGATATCGGCTTCGATGCCCTCGATCTCGCCGTCGAGCGTCGCGATGCGGTCCTCGAGGTCGCCCATCTCGGCGTCCACCTCGTCGCGCTCGGTTCGGAGGTCGTCGAGTTCGGCCTCCAGCGACTCGATTTCGCCCTCTGTCGTCTCGATCTCGCCGTCCACGTCCTCGATGTCGCCTTCGAGGTCGCGGACGCGGTCGGTCGCGTCGCTCTTGCGGTCGCGGGCGTCGTCCAGTCGCGATTCCACGTCGCGGATCTCCTCGCGGACGCGCCGGCGGTCGTCCTCCAGCGAACTGATCTGCTCCGCGAGGCGTTCGAGCCGCCCCTTCCCGCTTTTGGTGAAGGAGTACCGCGATCCACCGCCGGAGCCGCCGGTCATCGCGCCGCTTTTCTCGACCAGGTCGCCGTCGAGTGTCACCATCCGATAGTCCCCCATGAACTCCCGCGCCGTCGCCATGTCCTCGACGACGAGCGTCGAGCCGAGGACATAAGAGAAGACGCCGGCGTAGCGGTCGTCGTAGTCGACGAGGTTGCGCGCGAAGTCGACGACGCCCGGGTCGGACGGCTTCCGTGGCAGTCCCCGCCGATCCATCTCGGTGATCGGGAGGAAGGTCGCCCGGCCCGCCGACCGGGACTTGAGGTAGTCGATGCAGGCCGAGCCGACGCCGTCGTCGTCGACGACGACGTTCGCCAACCGGCCGCCCGCCGCCGTCTCGCAGGCGGTGGCGTACTCGGCGTCGACACTGCCCAACTGGCCGACTGCGCCGTGGACGCCGTCGATGCCGGCGTTCAGCACTGTCGTCACGGACCGCGGCCACGAATCGTCGCCGTCGCGGCTGGCGCGGGCCTCCAGTTCCGCGTACTCGTTCTGTTTCGCGCGGAGGTCGTCCTCGATTTCGTCGAGCCGATCGCTCAATTCGGCCTTCTCCTCGCGGAGGTCGGCGATCGCCGACTGGATCTTCTCGCGGTTTTTTTCCGCCCGGTCGAGTTCGCCGTGCAGATCGGAGAGGTCGGCCTGTAACTCCGGAATCCGTTCGTGGGCCGCCTCCAACTCCGCTTGCGCCTCGCTGATCCGGTTCGAGCGCCGACGCGCCTCGTCGAGCAGGCGGTCTTTCTCCCGCTGGGCGTCGTTGCGCTCGGTCTTCCGTTCCTCCAACTCGGTTTTGCGCTCGGCGAGTTCGTCTTTGAGTTCGTCGAAGGCGGTGTCGACGCTCTCTATCTCCGCTTCGACCTCCGCGAGTTCCGACTCCTTCGCCTCGATGTCGCCTTTGACCGACGCCTTCTCGACCTTGATCGACCGGATCTCCTCTTCCAGCTCGTCGAGTTCTTCGGTCTTGCCGTCGAGGGAGACGAACGCCTCGCGACGCTCCGCCTCGGCGTCCTCGATTTTCTCCTCCTGGTTCTCGATGGTCGCCTCCAACCGACCGATCTCGCCTTTCAGCTCCTCGATTTCGCCTTTGATTCGGAGCTGTTCGTCCTCGCCTTTGCGCTCGATTTCGCGGGTGAGGTCGTCGAGTTCGTCCTCCAGCGCCGAGACGGCGGCGGCCTTCTCGTCGAGGGTCGCCTGCCGGTCCGCGAGTTCCTGTTCCGTCGCCTCGATGCGCTTGCCCGTCCGCTCCAGTGCCGTCCGCTTTTCCTCCAGTTCCGCGGCCTTCCGGTAGCTCTCGTACTCCGCCTTCTCCTCACGGAGCGACTGGTACTCAAGTGCCGTCTCGCGTTCGTCTTCCAGTTGCTCGAGGCGGTCTTCCTTCTCCTCGATGCGGAGGTCGGCCTCGTCGATGCGCTCTTCGACGACTGCCAACTCCTCGTAGGCGTCCTCCTTTTTGGCGTCGAACTCCGCGACGCCCGCGATTTCGTCGATAATGGTGCGCCGTTGCCCGGCCGACATGTTGATGATCTCGGTCACGTCGCCCTGCATGACGACGTTGTACCCCTCCGGTGTCACGCCCGCCTGCGCCAGCAGGTCGCGGATGTCCGAGAGGTTGACCGACCGGCCGTTGAGGTAGTAGTAGGAGTAGTAGTTCTCCTCGGTCTCCTTGACGCGGCGCTTGACGGCGATTTCGTCCACGTCACCCACGTCCTCGGTGCCGGCGGCGTTGACCACCTGCGAGCGGTCGAGCGTGCCGTCGCCGTTGTCGAGGACGACGGTCACGCTGGCCTCGCGGGGGCCGGAGCGATCCGACTCGTCCTCGTGGCCGGGGTTGTAGATGAGGTCCGTCAGCTTCTCGGCGCGGATGCCGCGGGTGCGGGCCAGACCGAGCGCGAAGAGCACGCCGTCGATGATGTTGCTCTTCCCGGAGCCGTTGGGGCCGGTGATGACGGTGAAGTCCTCGTAGAAGGGGATTCGCGTCTTCCGGCCGAAGCTCTTGAAGTCGTCGAGTACCAGCTCTGAGATGTGCATGGGGGGCGGTGACCCCGATCAGGCGACGATGATGTCGTTCCCGTCGGAGTCGGAGCCGTCGTCGTCTTCCGCCTCGGTCTCGGTCTCCGCCTCCGTCTCGTCTGCCGTCTCCGTCTCGGGGGCGGGCTCCGAGTCGGCGTGTTCGACGTCGGCGTGTGGCGAGTCGCGGCGCCCGGGAGTCCGCGAGTTGTCGACGCCCTCCCCTTCCTCTAGTTGTCGGAGGCGTTCCCGCGTCTCGACGAGTTCCTCGGTGAGGCCGTCGACGGCGGCCTGCAGCTCCGCGACCTGGGATTCGAGCTCCTCCACCCTGTTGCTCATGGACAAACAGGGTCGCCCCGGACGTATAAAGCTACGTCAGACATTCGGTCTCGACCGCCGACCATTAGTGCCTCGACGCCGGAGACACACCCATGCGCCACCTCGGACTCAAAGCCCGGATGGCGGTCGTCGGATCGATCCTGTTCGCCTTCTACGCGGTCGCCGCAGCCGTCGTCATGGGGATGTTCGGAACCGACGTGCTCCCGCTGGTGATCGTCGGGAGCGTCCTCTTCGTCGGCGTCCAGTACAAACTCGGCAAGTGGATGGCGCTTCGAAGCGTCGGCGCCGAGGACCTCCTGGAGGAGCGCGCCCCCGACCTACACCGCCGCGTCGAATCGCTCTCGCGGGACATGGGCATCGACAAACCCCGCCTCATGATCGCGAGCATGGGCGTCCCCAACGCCTTCGCCATCGGGCGCAAGGGCGCGGGAACCGTCGTCGTCAGCGAGGAGCTCCTGCGGACACTCGACACCGACGAGGTGGAGGGCGTCCTGGCCCACGAACTCGCCCACATCCGCAACCGCGACGTGGTGATGATGGTGCTCGGTCAGGGAGTCGCCTCCATCGTCGCCATCGTCGCCCAGTGGGCCGTCCTCCTCACCGGTGACAACGACATCGCCGACTTCTTTCTCGCCATCGTCGTCGGCCAACTCACCCAGATGCTGGTGATGCTCTTTGTCTTCGCCATCTCGCGGTACCGCGAGTACGTCGCCGACGGCGACGCCGCCGAGGCCATCGGGAGCGGCGAACCCCTCGCCCGCGCACTCGAGAAGATCAGCCGGGGTGCCCAGGGTCGGGAGGGCCGGATCGACTCGCAGACCGCTGCACTCTGTATCTTCGATAACCGTGGCGGGCTCGCCAGCCTCCTGTCGACACACCCGCCGGTCGAGAAGCGGATCGAACGCCTCCGGAGTCGATGACCGACGCCCGGACGCTGCTGGCCGCCGTTCTCGGCCTCCTGCTCGGGGCCGTCTGCCTCGCCGCCCCCGGGGCCGTCGTCCGTGTCCAGACCGCCGGTCGCCGACCACCCGGCCGCGACGGCGAGTACGGCACCGACGCCGTCCCCGACCGCTGGCGTCGACTCGTGCAGGCCCTCGGCGTCGGCCTCGTCGCAGCCGGAGGGTACTTCGGCTACGCGGCGCTCGGGCTCGGGTGAGCGACGGCGGCGCCGCCGATCCGTCCGGAACGCGCGGCCGCGCGGAGCCTACACGATATCCCGAACGATACCGCCGTCGACGGTGAGTTCCTCGCCGGTGACGTTGTCGCTCGTCGCCAGGTAGACGGCTGCCTCGCCCATGTCCTCGGGGCTCTGGTCCCGCCCGAGCGGGATCAGTCGCTCGACTGTCTCCTCGTACGACTCCTCCTTGTGCGGTGCCAGCACCTCGGTCCACATCTTCGAGGGGACGATGCCGGGACAGAGCGCGTTGACCGTGATGTCGTCGGATGCGAGTTCGATCGCCAGCGACTTCGTGAGTCCGTTAACGGCGTGTTTCGACGCGCCGTAGTGGCTGTGCTCCGGCGCGGCGATCATCCCCGAGATGGAGGAGACGTTGATGATCGTCCCCGCCGTCTCTCGGAGGTGCGGGATGGCCGCCTGTGAGACCAGAAAGGTCCCCTTCGCGTTCACGTCCATGACGCGGTCCCAGTCGCTCTCGTCGAGATCCTTGACGGAGCCGACGGTGAGGGTGCCGGCGTTGTTCACGACCACGTCGAGCCGACCGAACTCCGCGACCGTCTCCTCGATCAGCGCGTCGACGCTCTCGGCGTCGCTGACGTCGACCGCAACCGTATGCGCTCGGCTGCCGAGAGCCCTGATCTCGTCGGCGACGTCCTCGTCGTTGTGGACCGCCAACACCACGTCGCTTCCCGCGGCGGCGAGGTGTTTCGCGATGCCGCCGCCGATGGCGCCGCCCGCTCCAGTGACCAGTGACACCGTTCCGTCGAGAGAGGTATCCGATACCATAGCACAGGCAGAGAGGCCGGCAAAATAATGATGTCGACGGGAGCGATGCGCGGCGGCGTGGTCAGTCGTCGTTGCGCACCCGATCGAACAGCGGCGACAGCGTGGCGACCGTCTCCGCGTCGTGGGCGTCCGCGTGGAGGTGGAAATGACCCGTCGCGTCGAAGCGGTCGAGGTGGCCGTCGAGGGTGTGGAGGAACTGGAACACCTCGTCGGTCGCCGAATACTGCAACAGGACCGTCAGCGACTGGCAACAGAGGATGGTCCGCGCGTCGGCCGCGTCGTGTGCCTCCAGCGCGTCCAGCAGGGTGACGCCGAGGTCGGTGAGGTTGCCGGGCGAGTCGACGACCGGAGTCCGGACGGTGGTGTCGGGGGCGGCCATCGACTCGATCCGTTCTTTCGGGTTGCCGGCGAGCCACTCGGCGGCGTCGGCGACGAGAAACGTCGCTCGGGAGGGGTCGTCGACGGCGGTCCGCCACGCGTCCAGCCACCGGGCGGGCGACCCCTCGAAGGCGACGACGAGCGGCGCCGACCCGGACGGCGACGGCGCGGCGCGGACACACTGGTCGGCGTCGACCGTCGTGGCCGTGTCTGTCAGGTAGAGCGTGCTGACGGGGCGGGCGGTGGCGATGTCATCACCTCGTCAAACGTATACGATCGCGACAATTAATCCCTGTGGCGGTCGACGTCAACGCGCCCGGGCGACGGCCCCGAGGCCGACGACGGCGAGTCCCGCGACCGGAACGACCGGCACGTCGAACGGGCCGACGAAGGGGACTGGCACCGGGATCGAAGTGCCGAGAACCGACGGAATCGACACCGTAACCCCGATTATGGGGATCGTCAGCCCCCCCGACTCCGGGGCCGGGGCCGGCGTCGCCGTCGGCGCGGGCGTCGCCGTCGGCGCGGGCGTCGCCGTCGGGGTCGGGGCCGTCGTCGGCGTAGCCGTCGCCGTCTCGACCGTCAACTGCCGGTCGACCGTACGGACGTGTTCGGTCCCCGCACTGTCGACGACGCGCAGGCGGATCGTCGCGTGCCGCCCGTCGGGGGCGTCGAGGCGGCGCTCGAAGGAGAGGTCGGTCACCGTCTCGCCGCCGTGGACGGTGGCGATGTCGACCACCTCGCCGGTGTCGGGATCGACCGTCTCGACGCTCACCGAGACGATTTCGCCGTCGGTCGCGCGCCCCCGGACGACGACCGTCCCCTCGGTCACGAAGCGCGTTCCCGTGGGGTCGAGACGGAGGTCGGGCGCGACCGTCCGCCGGACGGTCACCACCCGCTCGACGGTGTTGCCGGCGGTGTCGCTCGCCGAGACGACGACGGCCGTCACGCCGGTGTACAGCGACAGGTTCCGGGCGAACCGGTGTCGTAGACGGTCACGGTCCGGCTTCTCGCTCCACGGGGCGATCGGAACCGCCACGCTAGAGCGGTTCCCGGTTCGGGACCGATTTCGGGGGCGTATCGAGACGTTCCGGAGTTGTCCGTTGTCGGTCGCGACGCCAGCGATGCGAAGCGACGTGGGCGACTGCCGGACCGCCGAGAGGTTCGACAGCGTCGGGGGTGCGGTGTCCTCGACGACGACCGAGAAGTTGTGCACTCGCTGGTGGCCCAGGCCGTCGTAGTACCGGGCCGTGATCGTGTTCCGGCCGAGGCCGAGGAAGATGGGCTGGGCGAACGAGCCGTTGAGCTCCCCCTGAGTGTAAATCTCCGTGTCGTTACGGGTCAGGCCGCCGACATCGTACGTCGTCGTGCGTCTGATGCGGAGATGCGTGACGCCGGTCACGTCGGTGAAGTTACCCCGGAGGACGACCCGGGAGCGGTTCACCGTCGCCGTCTCCGGCGGCGGCGCGTACTGGTCGGTCTCGAACGGCGCCGTATAGCGGACGTACGGCCGCTCGGCGTCTTTCGTCACCGTCACCTCGTGGGTCGTGACCGTCTCAGTCTCGGCGACGACCGTGAGGGTGTGGTCGCCGCTCGTCACGGTGAGGTCGAGCGAGGCGTCGAACGACGTGGTGTTCGGCGTGGCCCGGTGGACGGTCGTCCCGTCGAGACGGACGGCGACCACCCGGATGGGGTCGGCGGCGTCGACGCGCACGCGAACGTCGGGGTCGGTTTCGACCAGCGTCGACTCGCCGTTGGCCACCGTCGTGCCCTCGACTGTCAGAGTAATCGAGGGCGACGCCGCGGCGGTACCCGTCGGTACCACCGTGGCGACGAGCAGCGCCGAGAGGACGAGACGGACGGCGAGCGATCCCATGAACGGTGGCCGACTCTTCGGGGTCACAGGGTTTCAACGTGTGGGCTTCGTTCTCAGCGGTGAGAATCGACGCGGCGCCGTCGCTCGGGGACGTTGCGTCCGGGAAAAATCGAATTACGAACGAGAAACGGTCGACGCCTTAGAGGCGGACGACGTTCGTCGCGCGCGGACCCTTGGGGGAGTCCTCGATTTCGAATTCGAGTTCCTGTCCTTCTTCGAGGTCCGGGCCGCCCACGTCTTCCATGTGGAAGAACACGTCGTCGTCCGCGTCCTCAGTCTCGATAAAGCCGTAACCGCCAGTGTCGTTGAAGAAATCAACCGTACCAGTTGCCATTGCAATCGAATAGAGCCCCCGCCGAGGGATAAGGCTTCCGTCATAGCTTTCGCCCCGGACAACTCGCACCCACGAACGCCGAACCGGGCGCCCGGAGCAACCGAAGCATTAGTTAGTGCCCGCCGGATAGGCCGGGGACACGTGTTCGTAGTTGGAGTGGCTCCCGCCATCGCGTACGGGCTCCTGTTCGCGATCGCGGGCACCGTCTGTACCGTTGGCGCCGTCTACGGCCGTCGAATCGAGGACGACGACACCCGCAACGGATTGATCGCGCTCCTCGCGACGAGCGGAGGCTGGGCCATCAGCCACGCCGTCCTCCTAGTCGTCCCCTCGATCGAGTTGAAGACGGCGGTGTATCTCGGCGGGCTGATACTCGGGTTCAGCACGGTCTTCGCCTGGCTCTACTTCTGCTCCGCGTACACCGGGCGGACGTACCACCGACGGCCCGCGTACCGGCGCGCCGCGGTCGTCCTCTATCTCGCCGTCGTCGCTGTGAAGGTCACCAACCCGTTTCACAACCTCTATTTCACCACTGCCGTCGTCGCCGCGCCGTTCCCACACCTGGCGATCCGGCAGGGGCTGTTCCACTGGATCGTCACCGGCATCTCCTACCTGCTCGCCGGCATCGGGATGTTCGCGCTCTTCGAGGCGTTCGCCGAATCGGAGTACGACGCGACGCCCCTCGCGGGCCTAGTGGGCCTCGCCGGCCTCCCGGTCGTGCTCGACATCGTCGGCTACGCGACGCCGCTCCTACTCGATATGATCCACGCTCCCCTCGGCGTGGCGGCCTTTACCCTCGGCGTCCTTTTCGTCTACGAGGATCGCTTCTTCGCCGTCCAACTCACCGATGGCGTCCAGGGACCGACGGTGTTTCTCGACGATGGCCGGCGGATTCGCGAGTACAACCACGCGGCGCGGCGCCTCTTTCCCGCCCTCGACGGCGCGGTCGGCGATCCGGTCGACGCGGTGCCGGCGCTGGCCGCGGCGCTCGACACCGAGGGCGACGTGGTCAGCCTCGATGTCGACGGCGCGGGCGGGGGGAGCGAACGCCGTCACTACGTGGTGAGCGAGAAGGCGTTCGACGTCAGACAGGGCTCGCTCGGGCGCATCGTCGTCTTCTCCGACGTGACGCGGATCGAGCGCCAGCGCCGGGAACTCGAACGGCACAACCGGCAACTCGAGGACCTCTCCGAAGGGATGCGCCACGAACTCCGCAACGCCGTGACGATCGTCCGGGGCAACGTCCGGTGGGCAATGGCGCAGTTGGAGGATGGAAACGTGGCCGACGCCCGTGACGCCCTCCGAACGGCGACCGAGACGACCGACCGGACCACGCGCCTCATGAACGACTTCGCGACGCTGGCACAGTACGGGCGGACGATGACCGATACCGAGCCCGTGGGCGTCCGCGAGACGGTGTGGGCGGCCTGGCCCACGGCCGACGCCGACGGCCGCGGTGCCACCCTCACCGTCGACGGCGACGGGACGGTCGAGGCCGACGGCGCCCGGCTCGAACTCCTGTCCGCGCGCGCGTTCGAATTCGTCCTCGACAACGGGGCGTCACGGGTGGTCGTCGAACACCGGGACGGCGGCGTCACGATCACGGGCGACGGCGACCCGATAACGGGCGATCCCGAGCGCTACTTCGACTACGGCGACGCGGTGGCGAACACGACGACCGGGACGGCGCTCCCGATGGTCAGGACGCTCGCGCAGGTCCACGGCTGGCACGCGACGGTCGATCCCGACTACCGGGACGGGGTCCGACTCGTCGTCTCGTGGGCGACGCCCACCGTCGAGGACAATGGGGTACGATTTTGAGGATCGGGGGTCGTACGACACGTATGGCCGACCTCGACTCGACGACGCTCACACAGCGACTCGCGCTGATCAGCATCGCCCGGCTCGCGGCGGACGGAAACACTCCCGCGCACGCGGGCGAAATCGCCCGCGCCTGCTCCCGACACGTCGACGCCGTCGACGCCGACGTGGTGGGGTCCGTCTCCGAAGCGGCGACCACGCGCGCGCTCAACGAGCTCGAAGCCGACGATCTGGTGCGGATGGCGACGGACGGGAGCGACTCCCCCGTCGGAAAGGGGCGCCCCGAATACGAACCGGGACTCGACACGTCGACGCTGGTCACGGCGCTCGACGACGACGACCGGTTCGACGCGTTGCTCGACGAGCTCTAGCCGTCGAGTAGGAACGCGAAGGCCGTACGGGCGTTCCGGCCGGCTTCGGTCGCCCGAACCTGGCGCGTCGTGCCGACGGACTCGACGGCGACGAACCCGCGGTCGGCGAGCGGATCGACGACGTGTCGGCGGAGCCGCGCGTAGGACTGCTTGGTCGGCTTGCCCGCGGCGTCGAACGGACGGTCACAGTCGCGGATGAATGGAAGGTCGCGGTCGGCGCCGAAGCGGATCAGCCCCTTTTTCGACTGTGGTCCGGCTTCGACCACCCGGTCGAGAACGGCGACCTGTTGGCGGTCCGGGCAGTCCATCGGATACGTCGGCAGATCGATGGCGAGTTCCATCCCGTAGCCGACCGGCTCCGCCCCCGACGCGTAGCGTTCGGCCCGGACGTAGTAGGGGCTGGCGGCGCCGGTCACCATGCAGGCGATCATCCCGCCGATGGCGGTGATCTTACTCCCGGTCGCGAGATTCACGTACACCTCGTTGGCGACGTCGGCGTCGTCGTCCGGCGTCGCCTCCGCGGTCACGATGTCGGCGATGACCCCGATGGAGTCATAGAGATCGAACAGCCGGCAGTCCCGCCGCTCCGTGTCGATGCCCGCCGCCGACAGATCGGCGAACACGTCGTCGTGGTACGACGGGCGGTCGATATCGTCCGCGATCCAGTCCAAGAGGATCACCCGATCCGCGCGGTACTCGACGGCCGGCTCGACGATCCGGTCGTGCTCGAACCCCAGCGGCATCACGTGGACGCGCTCGGCGACGTTCATAGCCGCCGATCACGCGGCGGCCACGTGTAAGTATTGGTCGTAACGAGAGTAACGCCAAAGCACTCAATTTCCACCGGGTCGTGGGCCTGTGTACGGTGTCCGCGGCGGACGGCACGGGCGCCGCGGCTCGACGGCGGGGTGTCTCGGTCGCGTCCGCGGGCGCGACCCCTTGGGGGGCGTCGAGCCGTGGCGTCCCCGGAAGCCGTCGCGGAGGGTTACTCGCGCGGCGCCAGCGCCGCCTCACCGGCGAACCCGCCGTCTGAGGCGCGGTCGATGCCGAGCAAGCGGTTGTACTTCGCGAGGCGTTCCGACCGGGCGAGCGAGCCGATCTTGATCTGTCCGGCGTCGAGGGCGACGGCCAGATCCGCGATGGTCCAGTCGCAGGTCTCGCCGGAGCGCGCGGAGACGACGGGCGCCCAGTCCGCGTCCTGAGCCGCCTCGAGGACGCGACGCGTACGCGTGATCGTCCCCGCCTGATTCGGCTTGACGAGGGCGGCGTTGGCGGCGCCCGACGCGACGGCTCGGTCCAGCCGGTCGGCGTTCGTCGCCAGCAGATCGTCGCCGAGCAACTGCACCCGGTCGCCGACGCGGTCGGCCAGCCGTTCCCAGCCCGCCCAGTCGTCCTCCGCGAGGGGGTCCTCGACCGAGCGGACGGGGTAGTCGTCGATCCAGCCGACGACGCGGTCGATCATCGCCGCCCGGTCGAGCGTCTCGCCGGCGAGCGCGTACCCGTCGGCGTCGGCGTCGTAGAAATGGGTCGCCGCCACGTCGACGGCGATGGCGACCTCGTCGCCGGGGTCGTAGCCCGCGTCGCGGATGGCGCCGACCAGCAACTCGAAGGCCGCGTCCGCGTCGGCGACGGGCGGGACGAAGCCTCCCTCGTCGGCGACGGCGGGCGGGTGGTCGCCCCCGGAACGCCGTTCCGCGCCGATGCGCGCGCCGGCCGCCCGCCGCACCTCCCACACGGTTTCGAGGGCGTCGGGGTACGTCCCGGCGCCGACGGGCACGGCGAGGAAGTCCTGGATCGGCAGATCGGCCGCGGCGTGGAGGCCGCCACTCAGGACGTTGATCATGGGCATCGGCAGGTCGCCCGACCCCGAATCGGGCGCGAGCACCTCGTAGAGCGGGCGACCCGTCGCGTCCGCGGCGGCGTGAGCGACAGCCCCCGAAACCCCGAGGACGGCGTTGGCGCCGAGGGTCGAGAGGTCGTCGGTGCCGTCGCGGTCGACGAGGGCCGCGTCGATCCCTTCCTGATCGGTCACCGGCCGCCCCTCGACAGCGGACGCGAGGTCGTTTCGGACGGCCACACAGGCGTCGCGCACGCCCCGCCCGCCGTAGCGGTCGCCGCCGTCGCGGCGCTCGACCGCCTCGTGAGCGCCCGTACTGGCCCCGGCGGGGACGGTGAACGTGCCGCTCGCGTCGCCCGCATCCACGCGAACCCGGACCGTGGGGTCGCCCCGCGAGTCCAGGACTTCCCAAGCGTCGACGGCGTCGATCCTCATAGCGCCGCGGCCTCCTCGCGGGCGAGGCCCGCGAACGCGGCCAGGGTCTCGGCGTCGCCACGGAGGGTGCGTTTGGCGACGCGGCGGAGGGCGTTCGCAACCGTCCCGTCGACGTACTCGACGGGCGACTTGCCGTCGACGCGTGCGAGCATCAGGACGGCGAGTTCGGCGACCGTCTCGCGCTCGATGTCCCAGCCGACGGCGGCGTCGTAGGCCGTCCAGAACCGGTCGGCGGCGTCCGCGTAGGCGTCGTGCTGTGCGTGGTTGTGGATGGACTTGATATACAGGTGGTTGAGCATGAACGCGGTGTCGAAGGCCGGGTCGCCCCAGTGGGCCACCTCGAAGTCGAGAATCCACGGCGTCGTGCCGTTTGCCCGGTCGACGAGGACGTTCTTCGGACTGTAGTCGCCGTGGACGAGCGTCCGCGAGGTGTCCAGCAGACGCCGGATTTCGTCGTGGATGGCGTCGGCCACGTCCGGGTTGCGCTCCGCAGTCGTTCGGTGGTAGGGGTCGACGCGCAACTGGTCGAAAGGGCGCTTGCTGGCGAAGCGCTCCCGGACCGCGTCGTCGGTCGCCGTGGCGTCGTGGACGACACCGAGTACCTCGCCGACGACGGCCGCAACGCCGGCGTCGACGCGGCCGTCGAGCAGTTCGGCCTTCCACATTCCCGCCCCGTCGGGTGCACACTCGATGGCGACGACGTGGTCCGGGTCGCCCGTCTCGCTGACGACTCGGGGGACACGCGCCGCGACGCCCGCGTCGTCGAGGACGGCGCCGTAGGTACGGATGGCCGCGGCTTCGTTGTGGACGCGGTCCACATCGGCCGGCCAGTCGTCGTCGACGGCGAGGTTCGGGAGCGGACGCTTCACGACGAGGCAGTCGTCGTCCCAGGTGACCTGATGGACGTGATTCGAGACGCCGCCGCCGAGCGATCGGGCGGTCGCGTCTGCGTCGGGCGGGACGACACCTCGTGCCCGGAGGTGGGCGATTGCCGCCTCCGGTGTGAAGGTGGATTCGGTCATCGTCTCGCCCGACTCCGCGCGCCTACTTCACGGTTCCCGTCCGACGCCCGTCCGACGGGCCGGGAAACGGTTATGCTCGTCAGAGCGCGAGTCGTGGGTATGCGTCCAATCAGACGCTGTCACGCCTGCGGGAGCCACTTTCGGCGGTCGCCCGACCGTCGCCACGGCCGGATTCGGATGCGCCAGCGGGTCGATCCGGACGTGACACTCCCCGACACGACGTTCGTCTGTGACGGCTGTCGGCCGGACGTGGTCGACCTGACTCGACACTGGCAGCCACGGGACCCGGACGCCGACGCCTGTAGTTTCTGTGATCGAACCGCCGACGAGACGGGACGGGTCGACCTCGCGAGCGTCGTCGACGACCGCGTCGTCTCGCAGGGGACGTACCCGCTCTGCCAGGGCTGTGAGGAGGTGTTCGCGACGTTTCTGGCCGATCTGAGTGCGGGCGTCGATCTGCCGTCCGCGTGGACACACACCCCGTCGACGGCCGGGGCGGGCTTCGACCGGACCGAGGACGACCTGCGCGTCGAGACGACGCCACCGACCGATCCCGAACCACGACTCCGCCTGCTCGTGGACGGCGAGTCGGTCCTCGAAGCCGTGCCGCGGGGGGCGCCCCGCGAACGCGCCCGTGAGTTCGTCGCCGCGTTCGAGTCGTTCTACCCCGCCGACGCTCGGGACCTGGGTGCCGCCGTCGTCGACGGTCACCCCGGCCTGCGGGCGACGGAGTGACTACTCGACGAACGCGCGCAGGTCCGCCTCGAATCGATCCGGTGTCTCGAAAAACGGCGAGTGACCGACGCCATCGTACAGTTCGAGCGTCGCGTTCGGGAACAGGTCGGCGTGCTTTCGTGCCGCGGCCGGTCGGACTACAGCGTCGGCCGTGCCGTGAAGCAACAGGACCGTCGTCTCGATTGCGGCCAGGGCCGTCTCGTGTTCGACCGTCCGGTCCTGCATCGCCGCGCGGACGAACGGCGGGACGGCGACGTTGTAGCCGAGCATCCGGTACCGATCCGCGTCGTCGAGAGCACACGCGACACAGAGGTCGACGAAGGCGTCGAGGGCGGCGACGCTCTCCGCGGCGTCGGTCGACCGGAAGCCCGGATCGAGGGCGACGAACCGCTCGCCCGCGAACCGATCGGCGTCGGCGGTCCCCTTCTCCGTGATACCGTCGACGAGGACGACGCCCGAAACCGCGTCGTCGCCGTGGGTGGCGAGGTAATCCGAGACGACGAGGCCGCCATACGACCAGCCGACGAGGGTGGGGGCGTCCAACCCCTCTACGACGGCGCGCACGTCGTCGGCCCAGAGGGCCGAATCGCGGTAGGCGTCCGGGTCGGCCGGCGTCCCCGACGACCCGTGGCCCCGACAGTCCATGGCGACGAGGCGGTAGTCGTCGGCGAGTGTCGACTCGAACTGGGGCGTCCACGCGAGACGGGACTGCGAGAAGCCGTGGATCAGGAGGATCGGGTGGGCGTCCCGCGGCCCGTGCTCCTCGACGTGAATCTCGACCCCACCGCCGCCGGTGACCGTTCGTGATCGCATACGGCCGGGTCGTGGGCGGGTGACTAAAACATCCTAGTCCTGCCAGGAGCGGTAGAGATCACGCCCGACGACGCCGAGGCCGAAGAAGCCGAGCAGCGTCGTCACGAGGTTCCCCAGAATGGGGACGGCACCCACCACGGCGAGGGCCACGGCGCCGGTGCCGACGGCGACCCCATCGGGGTCGTCGCGCCCGGTCAGGCGTCCGCCGACCCAGCAGACGGTGACCGCGTTACCGATCAAGCCGAGAAAAAACAGCACGATCAGGCCCGGAATCGTGAGTACCAGACCGATGATCGTGATGGCGATCAACACGAGCGCGATGGGGACGGCGATGCCGACGAGCAGGCCCCAGAGGAAGGCGCCGCCGGTGTCCTCGCGGATGGCGGCCACCATCCGCCGGGCGTACGCCGGCGCGAGGAGGAGCAACGCCCCGCCGAGAACGAGGTTGATCGCGAGGACGACGACGAATCGGAGGGCGGTACGCGCGGCGAGACCGAATTCGGACCCCATCTCCGGCTGTGCGGCGGCGACGCCGGCGAGCGAACACGCGGCGACGACGCTCACGAGGAGGGTGGGCAATCGACTGGAGGGCATCGGTTCCCGACTCGACGGACGGGTACATAATCGTTTTCGATCAGACGTAGCCGTAGTATTTCAGGTAGCCCACGAGGACGAGCCACCAGCCGAGCAAGAGCCGAACGATCAGTCCGGGTGTAGAGAGCAACGACCCCTCGAACAGCCGAACGGCAAGGAGGGAAAGATACAGAACGCCGACGGCGCCGTACCCCCACCACGGAATCCGTTCGAGCAACGAGCGGAGGCGCATGACCCAACCTCGGGGCAGGCGAAGAAAGCACTTGTCTTCCGCGTCGACCACCCGGATCGAGACGGGGTCCATCTGCAACCGGACTTGATCTCGTGATCGGCTTCGGCGAGACGCTGCTTCAACCCCACAAGGGTCCGTCTGTAACCCGCGCGAAGGTGATGGAGTGGCTCGACGAGCGTGCTTCAACCCCACAAGGGTCCGTCTGTAACGATATCGAGGACTACCTCCGCCAGCGCGCCGAGGCCGCTTCAACCCCACAAGGGTCCGTCTGTAACGCTGGGACATCCGCGTACTCGGGATTCGTGCCGACGCTTCAACCCCACAAGGGTCCGTCTGTAACGATTCGAGCGTTCCTCGAAAACCTCGACAACCGGGTGCTTCAACCCCACAAGGGTCCGTCTGTAACGTCAAACGGGAGTTCCCCATCGCTCATCGCGTCCTGCTTCAACCCCACAAGGGTCCGTCTGTAACAACGGCTACGATACGGCTCCCAACGACTCGACACCGCTTCAACCCCACAAGGGTCCGTCTGTAACCGAGGGGTACGACGACATGGACATCCTCATCGCGGAGCTTCAACCCCACAAGGGTCCGTCTGTAACTCGAAGGCGACGCGGACCGCGTCGTCGAACTGATTGCTTCAACCCCACAAGGGTCCGTCTGTAACGAGGAGTTCAACCTACGCGAGCACCAGTCGAAGACGGCTTCAACCCCACAAGGGTCCGTCTGTAACGCTCTGGGAGGAGATCGGCGCGCCCGACTTCGTGCGGCTTCAACCCCACAAGGGTCCGTCTGTAACAATCAGTCGACGCTCGGAGGAGGGTCGACGTGACCGGCTTCAACCCCACAAGGGTCCGTCTGTAACACCAGCGCGGGAGTTGCCCCCACCACTCGCGGTCGGCTTCAACCCCACAAGGGTCCGTCTGTAACCCCTCCGGGACGCGAATCCGATAGTGGCGCCCGTCGCGCTTCAACCCCACAAGGGTCCGTCTGTAACCGACGCGTCGGTCTACACAGCCAATGTCGTGATGCTTCAACCCCACAAGGGTCCGTCTGTAACCGTGCCACTGCCGCAGGAAGCGGACGACCTCCTCGACGCTTCAACCCCACAAGGGTCCGTCTGTAACTCTCCCTCGTACGCCTTCACCGTCGACTTTACCTCGCTTCAACCCCACAAGGGTCCGTCTGTAACTTGGCGGGAAGCCGACGTAGATGATTGGTTAGAAGCTTCAACCCCACAAGGGTCCGTCTGTAACTCATCGGACCGCCTCACCGTCGTGTTGTCGCCAAAGCTTCAACCCCACAAGGGTCCGTCTGTAACGCTGTCGGGGATCGCCTTGCCGTCGCAGGACTCGTCGCTTCAACCCCACAAGGGTCCGTCTGTAACGCACGCGTGGGCGCTGTCGTCACGATCTCGAACCGAGCTTCAACCCCACAAGGGTCCGTCTGTAACGAACGTGCATATTGCATTAGACTGATTAGGCTAGGTGCTTCAACCCCACAAGGGTCCGTCTGTAACCGAGTCGCGAGCCTACGCCATCTGTAACGCTGAGATGCTTCAACCCCACAAGGGTCCGTCTGTAACCATGCCCAATTTCGGGCACACAGACCCAATATCTGCTGCCTGGCTCAAGTAATTTCCGTCGACCTCCAGTAACCTCCGAACCCCCGGGGGGGTCGACTGATAGGGCACACAGATCTGGCGATCGGATTCGTATATTTCGATGTAGTCGCATTCAGGTCCGGCTGGAGCCGTGAGTGATGCGTCCATGCCCAAATGTATGCGCTCGCTTAGTGGGGTGTGAAATTTTGTTCGACCTGCCGACATCCCAGGCTGATTGAGCCGCAATTCTCGACGGAAGGACGGGGAGCTCAGTCGACCCCGAAGGGTGTCTAACCCAGGTCTTGCTCTCCTGTCACCACCTCACCGGCTCGGGCCACATGGCAACCAGTCATTATTTGTTCCCTTTCGAGAGGGCAGAGAGAGCAAGTCGGTGGATTGAGCTCGAGGACACGGTTCATCCCGACCACCTCCAGCGACCGCTCGCGGATCGTGGTACGAGAGCCCCGAACGCGCGCCTCAGGGGCTAATTCCGTAATAAATGAATGGGACCGCCCGGGATGCAACAGGCGGCAAATCCGACCATCTGACGTACGCTACTCATCCGTTTCCGAATCGATATCATCGTCAAGTGATAGTTTGTCCAGGTGCGGTCGTCGGCGCAGTTCCATCCGCTCGCGCTGAGTCGCTTTGTCGTAGTATCGGTCGATCACGCGAGTGGACGCGTTCGCTCGCTCGGCGGTGACTTCCTTCGGGACACCACGATCTCGGTGCCACGTCAGCGAGCCAGTCCGGACGTGGTGAGGTGCTCGGACGGACGGGCACTGGCTCGCTTGATTATGAGATCGATAGTCGCAGGTGGCCGGATTCATCCCGTGAGGGCAGGAGCCGCGCATACATGGCTGAGTGGCCCGGTACATCCACGTCCGAAGCGTACCCGTAGATGGGCGGTTCCCCTGAAACGAGGCGAACAGCGGTTCACGACCGGCGTCGTCGTGTGCGTCCCGACGGTGGTGCCGGATGTACGCGTTCAGCGTCTCACAGACCGGCTCCCGGAGAGCGACAGTCCGCTCGCCTTTCAGCTTGTTTTTGAGTGGCGTACTCGTCTCTGCTCGGTGGACGAACTCCACAAATCCCTCACCGGGATGGTAATCGCGTAGATCAAGCGCGCGAAGCGCGCCCAAGCGGGCGGCCGTGTGCCACGCCAGCTCGAGGAGCGCGTGGAACCGCGTTCCGTAGAGTTCCGAGCTCTCCCGGTAGTGTTTGATCAGGCCGATTGCCCGGCCCGTCTCGAGCTTCGTATCCCGTGACTTCTCGTCTTCCGGCACCTCGGGAACGTTCACCTTCTCGGCGAGCCCTTCCTCCACGGCGCCGATCCGCTCGAGGTACTCCACGAGCTGCTGGAGCGTCTCCATTTCCCCGTGGAGCGTACTCGTAGCGACACCGAGTCCGGAGCGGTAGCCTTCGTACAGCTCGAACGTCCAGCCGGTCAGATTCTGGACGGAGGTGATCCCCTCCCGCTCACACCATTCCCACCAGAGTTTCAGCCGATAGTAGTACGAGTCCACGGACTCGTCGGTGAGCTCCCGACGGCGCCGGTCCAGATACCGCTTCGCCGCCTCACGGGGCGAAAGGTCGGTCGGTCCGTCGCTCATCGTTCGTGCACCTGCTCAACGCGCTCGCGCGGAACCCACGTCGAGATACCGAGCGGATCGACGAGCCGAACCCACCCCGAATATAGCTCCACAGTACCCTCGTAGCGTACCGAGTCGGCGTCGTCGGACTCGTAGTACCACGCCACTCCGTTGTCGAAAGAGGCGAAGGGCTCGGCGTCGATCACCGCGAACCCCTCCCGTCTTCGGTGACGAGATCGCGCAAATCGCCAGCATCGCCGCCGTTTTGCTCCTCGTCCGCCAGCTCCTCGGTGAACGTCTCGACTTCCTCGCGGAACAGCCGGAAGAACTCCCGCGTAGAGGCTTCGGTCGTCACCGAGGTGTGCTGTTTCGTGATCGACGTGACGAGCGATTCGAACACTTGGTCTTCATCCTCGAGGACACCGATCCCATCGGCGAGCCGCCGGTAGGCGAGGGCCTTCTGAAACATCCGGGTGTTGACGACGGCGCTGATCTCTTCCTCGGAGAGTTCGTCGGTGTCGATCACTCCGATGCACCTCCGGCAGAGTGGGCGGCCGCACACCGGCGACAGGAGGGAGCCTCGGCCCGAGCGTCGTACCCCTCGGCGTCGGCAGTGCAGAACGTGCAACTGCCGTCGTCAGGACTATTTGAATGCGTTACCTCGTCGGTCGTGCGGGAGGTAGATCCCGCAGAGGTTCCGATCATCGTTCTGATCGCGGAACCGTAGCGCGGGTGGTGCTGGTTCCACCGCCCGCGTCACCAACTGATTCACAAAGTGCCAACAGAGTCTCGCGTCGGTCCGCACCAACACTTGCACACTTTCTCTGCATAAATGTAACGACGCATTATTAGATTAGTAGTGCAATTCTAATACAGTAATCAATGGAAAAAGAGAGGCGAGTGTGTTAGCACAATATCAATGAGGAAATCCGCTCCGTGGATGGTACTATGGGATGACCGTCTATTGGAACTCGCCCGTTCGGAGGGGCATATATCTCCAAAAACAGCCGAAGACAGTGGCTACGTGCATATTAGCAACGCTCAGATTTCTCGCCGGCTTTCCAAACTCGCCGACCACGGCCTCCTCAACCGTCTACCGAACGGAGTCTATACGATCACACAAGAGGGTCAAGCCTACCTGGATGAAGAGCTGAACGCTGAGGAACTCACCGACAAGAGCGAAAACGGGAACGGGAAGGCTCAGGCGTAGCATGAGCGACGTGATTCGCCGGAGCGGGTGCTGGATGCAGTTCACCGATGATCGGATACTCGAATTTCTTGCCGACGTTTCCAAGGCGAGCGCGTGGGAGATCGCGCTCGAGGCGGGGATGCGGAACAAACGACGGTGGATCGAACGGCGGTGCTGGATGCTCGTTGAGGCTGGCTTCGTTGATGTGTACGAGCGGAGAGAGCTAGACAATCACTACGAGATCACGACGTGGGGTGAGTTGTATCTGGAGGGCGAAGTGAACGCAGAGTTGCGACGGCCGGCTCCAAGGACGAGACCGCCGGATAAGGTTCGACCAGGTTGGTGGGCTGGATTCGGATAAATAACAGACGTATATTGGTAAAGGATTAGTTGTTACCGTCTCTAATCGTCTCAAATTCACGTTTTCCTGTTCGAGTGGTCTGCCAACATAACTGTTCAGTCAGAAGAATCTCAAGCCCATCTGCAAATCGTTCCCCTAGCCGAGGTGGGATAGTTATTGTTAATTTACCATCTCTATTAGCATAGTGTATGCACCACGTTTCGACAAATCGGCGAGCGTGTCTGGGGTAATAATATAGATACGCTGGCGGAAAGTGCGTAAGTTCACTCTTTTTTCCTAATGGAGCTCCGAGAACCGAGAGTAGCCGTCCAAGAACGGAGCTATTGTCAGTTGGACGAGCCTCACCAGCACGATCAGGGTCATCCTCACGGATAATCTCATATGAAAGATTCAGCGTATCAGCAATTTCTTCAAAAGATGTTCGGTGGTCACAAGAGTTAATGCTGAACACAGGGTAATGACTATCCGAACGAATTGATCCGCGCGCGAACACCCACGCAACTAATGAGGTGAGTGCAAGCGCAGTTTTTCCCTCTGCTGTGGGAGTAATCCATCCAAGTTCGCGTACAGCCTCCGTCCCATTTTTTACATACGGTCGGCTACCTTGACCCCAGCTTTGTATCGATGACAGTTTGAGATCATCGATTTGCTTCATTAATTTATACCCGGTCTCGTCACTTTCACTCACTTGTTCATACAAGTGAAGATATCGATAGCCTCCAGGGTTCTTGCCTACTCTGTAAGTAGAAGCAAAAGCGCGTTCAGTCGGAGGAGTGAGCGAACCAAAGGCTACCCCCGTGGCTATTGCTGGACGAACTGGCCTGCCTCCAGCAAGGTCACGAACTGAGTTGGCTGAGATCCATACCTCTTTCTTACTTCCAACAGTCGCTGTCCCTTCCGTTACAGACTCGATTAAATTTTTGATTTCTTCACAGAACGTTTCGGATCGGAGGCTGTGTAAGTACGTTCCCGTGATGTTATTTTTGCGGAGGTCTCGTCCACGGTTCAGTACATACACTCTTAAGAAATCTCGCTGATGTTCCTCAGCGAGCGTGGTCAAATACTCCGGTAATCCTAATTTCTGTTTATGAGCTTTGACTCCCCTCGGTACACCAAGGACATACAGTACCCGTCCAAACACCGATGCTGCTTGACGCGGGATGACAACAGTTCCACGTTCTGGCCGATCACTATCGATTCGATATGTTAGATCAACCCATCGCAAAAGTTGAGAAACAGTCGATAGCGTGAGTGAATCATCCACGGAGAAGTGAGGTGTAAAAGCGCGTTCCGCAACGCCTCCTCCCGAGAAGATCCACGCTACGAGTTGATTAATTGCTCTGAATTGTTCTGATGTGGGTTCTATATCAATCCATCCCCGCTGATGGGCTTCATTTAATGCCTTTACCGGCTTCGGCGTCTTGTCTTCCACCAACCATCCACGAACTGCGCTTGCCGGACGGTCTACTCTTCGAGCGATTTCGGCTCGGGCTAAATCCGGGTTCTCCTTGCGAAGTCGATGTGCCTCTCGGTACTGTTCAACCGTCTGCCATCCTTTATTCGGGCCGTACGTTTCGGCCAACTCTCTTTCTGAGATGAAGCGGCGTACCACAGATATACTCACTATCACGTTATTGCTTAGGTGTATTTCGATCTCTGATTCTTGTTGGCAGACGATAAATTAGAATCCACAAAGCACTTATATTACCTCGGTAAATCCGATGATACCCCTACCCGTGGGGGCTGGCGGTCAGCCTGCCCACAAACTCGACACGGAAGAGGATCCACCTCTGAACTGTCACTGCAGACAACAACGCAAAACATGACAGACTATAATCAGAAAATCCGCGCAGTCATTTTGGCCGCGCTTATGGTGTTCTCAGTTTTCGCTGGCACCGTGGCGCTGTCTGGAACGGCTGCAGCTGAGGCAACTAACCTCAGCGGTGCGTCCGCCGATGACGTTACACTTCAGCGTTCGTCGGCGTCGCAGACGATTGCGGTGGATGTAGAGCTCAATAACAGCACAAGCGACACGATTGAATTTGACCTGTCGAACGTCCCAGGTGGCGTCTCGACCACGGTCAGTGGGGCTTCTTTCACTGGAAGCACCGACCTATCCGCTGGTAGTGCCTCTCTCGCAGGCGGCACGGTTTCCGTGCCGGTCACTGAGAGCGGTAACACTGTTGGAAATGATAGTGATACGCTTGAACTCACCCTGACGCACGACACCACGGGCCTTAACACCGCTCAGAGCGGTGTCAGCGTCCCGATCTCCGCAGCGAATAATGGATCGGTGTCGGCTTCGCCGACCTTCGATCTTGTCCAGCCAACCCGGGAATCTCCGGGCTCGGGCGGCGGTGAGGTCTACAATGGCTCCACCGTCTTCCAGGGTGAGGAAGACATCACGTTCGTCGACTCCACCGGGAGCAAGGTCGACTCCCTGATCGGCGTCAGCGGTGGCGCCGAGGGCCAGACCCTCACGATCCCGATCGACGACGACCAGGCGACCGGCCAGTACGACGAGAACGGTCCCGACCAGTTCCAGGACAGCGTCTACGGCGTGACGGTCCTGCAGCCCCAGATCGAGGACCTCGAAATCCTCAACACGAACGGCGAGGACATCGCTGGCGGCTCCGTCCGCGAGGGCGAGGGTGGCCCTAGCGGTCCCACCACCGGAACCGGTTCCGGTGACCTCGACGTCGTGGCCGACTACAACTACGAGGAGTCCGAGAACATCGAACTGACCGTCGAGGACGACACCGGCCTCGACGTGACCGGCGACGCGCTCACCCAGAACGGTGGCCCCGCGGTCAAGGGCGCCAACACCGACGGTGAGGACGTCACCTGGAACCTCGACCTGACCGACCTCGGGACGGGGACCTACACGGTCACCGTCGCTGGGAGCGACGACCTCGACTTCGGGTCGGCGACCGAGTCGACGACAATCACCGTCACCGGTGACGACGACATCACCAACGACCTCGACATGGAAACGGCCACGCGCGGTGAGGACGTGACCTTCACGCTCCGTGGGTCGGACGCTGGTGACAACCACTACGTGGTCATCGACGCCGAAGACTTCCGTGACACCAACAGCAACCTCGACTCGGCGCGCATCTTCCGCCAGGTCGGTGACACGAACGATGTCGGCCTGATCAACGCTTCCAACAGCGTGCTCACCCGGACGGAGATCAGCAACGGTGACACCGTCGGCACCGTGGAGTACGCCTACGCCAACGTCACCATCGACGACGACACGGGCGTCGGTGTCGGTCAGATCGAGACGCAGTACCTCGATACGACCGACGTCGATGTTGACCTCCACGCGTCGGGCACGAATCCGACGGAGATCGTCAACGGGCAGGAGCCCGAAGACGACCCGACGCTCACCGTCGAAGAAGGTGAGGTCTCCCTCGAGACTCCGGACAACACCTACGTGGTCGGCAGTGAAGTGACCATCAATGGTTCCGCGAGTCAGGGCATCGACGATGTCTCGCTCTACATCCGGCGCCAGGGCGACTACCAGCTTCTGGACGTCGACGGTACCGAAACCGGTAACGACGGTGCCAGCAGCGGTCCGGTCGACGGGTCGATCAGCGTCGACGCTGACGACACGTTCGAAGTCGAAGACGTCATCCTCTCGGAGGGTGACGGCGGAGGTAACGAGATCCTCTCGCTGCCCGGCAGCTACCGCATCGGCGTGATCGACACGGCCGACGCGGGTGGTACGGGTAACCCCGACTCGTCGCTCAACGTCTCGGCGTTCAACACGGGGACGAGCAGTCAGAAGTCCCTCCGTGTGGTCGACACCGAACTGAGCGCAACCGTCCAGACGGTCGGTGGCCAGGTGGCCATCGAGGACGACGAAGTGAACGTCACCGGGACGGCTCTGGGTAACCAGAACGTCGACGTGATCTTCGTCGGCGAGCGTGGGAACGCGAACTACGAGTCCATCTCGGTGGACGACGACAACACGTTCGAGGAAGACGAACTCAGCGTCTCCGGCGGTCAGGGCCTCCAAGAGGGTCAGGTCAGCGTGCACGTCCTGATCCCGGGCCGTGACGGCGACTACGGTGACGGCACGATCCCGGGCGGTAGCCTCTCGACGTTCGTCGAGACCAACCTCAGCAACGCGGGCCTGACGGGTGACCAGATCCGTGCGCGCATCCTCGATCAGACGACCGAGGAAGTCGCGAGCGACGACCGGATGGTGACCCAGCAGTTCCGCTACGCTGACGCGCAGACGACGATCCAGAACGTCTACCCCGAAGGCGCCGAGGCCTCGGGTGTCAACCCGATCGCCGTCGACGACACGATGGTCGTCGAGGGCAGTACGAACCTCGTGCCGGACGACAACGCGATCACCGTGGAGCTGCTGACCCAGGAGGGTGACTCCGTCGCCCTGACCACTACGGACAGTTGGTCGATGGACGGCACCTACCAGGTCTCGCTGGCACTCGAGGACGTGCAGACGGGCACGTACACGCTCGAGTCCGACGACAGCTACAACACGGACACCGAGACCGTGGAGATCGTCCAGAACCGCCAGACTGCGACGCCGGAACCGACGGCGACGCCGGAGCCGACTCCGACGGAGACGCCGGAGCCGACGCCGGAGCCGACGCCGGAACCGACGGCGACGCCGGAGCCGACGGACACGGCAACGGCCACGCCGACGCCCACTGAGGGCGGCGGTCCCGGCTTCGGTGCCCTCGTCGCGGTCATCGCGCTCATCGCGGCTGCGCTGCTGGCCGCCCGGCGCGACAACTAAGCCAATCACGACTGACCGCCGAAAGCGGTCACCCGGTGCGGATTCTTTTATTGGCGTAATCCAGTTAGCGACGGCTATTTCAGCTCAAGATGGTCGGTCATCCCTACAGCGTGACGATTTAATACGGAAGTCGGAAACGAGAAGTCCGTTCCTGTGCGTGGACTGGAGTGAACGCACAGCCTGTGTGTTACTTTTTCATTTATATACACTCAACCCTGGGCATAAGATCGCCAGATATTATTGTGTCTCAATCGAGCACCAAGACCCGCAGTGTCAACTTGACGCGACGGCCGACTATGTTGACTGGCGAATTGAGAGCTCGGACGTGGACATCAACGAGATGACGCCCGACAGCTCTGTGAGTGCAAACACCGAACCGTCGGCATACAGCCTTTGGGAGCGCAGCCGGTGATAGGCTGAAAACGCAGTAGTACTGGATTTGTAGATAACCCCTCTATTTTGGGCGGGTGGTACCAAACGCGCTAAATCGCGCGCGTACGACTCCACCGCCGTCATGCGGTCTCGAAAAAACTACCAGTTTGCTTAAGATGGATCCGGGGGGAGAATCCATCGTCTACCTCTCTGGATTGTGATAGATACCGGTTATCAAAAGAGATTGGAGACGCGCTCGAGGATTCCCGTGGACTCCTCGGAGTCGCTATCTCCAACGTAAAGCTGTTCTCCCTCGGTAATTCCGTTCTCACGGACCCAATCCACGGGGAGAGTGACGTGGTACCGGCCCGCGCTTTCATCGTGCTGCACCTTCACGAGATCTCCGTTCTGGTTCTCCCCCTCTTTCTCGGCTGCCATTACGAGAGAGCCTCATGCATGATCTCGCATAAACTTGTCACCGCATACATGATCTTGTAAGAGCATCCCTAATCTTCTAAGATTCCGATCATTGAGGGTTCTACTTAGCAGATAGAGAATCATCGGCTCGTTTCTCGGGCCGATCCCCGTCGGCTGTAAAGCCGATGGGGTAAGATCGCAATGGAATGGACTCAAATCGGCCGAAATAGGCCGAACGAGCCAGGAGAATCGTATCAGAGTGTAACGCGGGGCGGTTCTGGAGTGAGACAATGAATACCCGGATGCGGGGGGGAGCTCTCGCGCTGGCGGCGCTGCTCGTGCTCTCGGTAGCAATGCCGGCGGTGGCCGCGGTGACGGTCAACACGAGCGCGGAGGAGTACCCCACGACGTACGTCCAGGAAGACGAGCTGACGAAGCTCACTCACGACATGGAGACGATGGAGACGCTGGAGTACGAAAATAACGAGGGCAACGTGGTGGAGCTCGAGGCTCGTCACAACGGGACTGAGAGCGGCAACGACGTAGGGATCCGAGCGGACCGGATCTCCGAATCGGATTTTAATCAATTCCCTCGGACGAGCTCAGAGAGTAACAACTCCGCCAGCTGGACAAACGCCTCGGACTGGACGACTTCCGGCGTGTCGGTCTCGGAGACCGACGGCTCTACCGGAGAGGGCGTGGAGTCGCTGACGTTCTCCACCAGCTCGAACACCGGGACGGCCACCGCAACGTATTCCGGTCTCTCAGAGACGAGGGATCCGAACAAACGAGTGCTCCAGCTGATCGGAAACGTGGAGCAGCTGGACGCTGGTGCGACGGTGGAGATCGTGCTCCAGGACGGAGACGGTGACGAGATCACTCCGTCTATCAACTCCTCTCAGATCGCCAGCTCGAAAGACGTGATCGCAAACGCGACCGCCTCGGGCGTGATCTACCAGCATCGGATCGGGGATCTCGCTGTGGAGGGATCCGGTGACGGCTCTTTCGACGGGATCCAGATGGTGATTGTTCGGGTGTCGGGTTCGGACGCTCAGGTGACAATCACCGCGCTCAACGCGGAGCGAAAGTCCATGTGGTCGTTCGGTACGCACCGCTACCAGGATGCTGACGGAGACTGGACGAGCGAAACGGTGGAGGAGCGGCCGACTGGCGGGATAATCAACGTCACGTCTCCGGATTCGCTCGGTCAAACATTCGACGACGCTACGATAAGCCGCATGAAGATCTACGATCTTCGCTACCGGCTCCAGGATCAGCCGGACGATTACTCCGCGGAGATCGTGGACGCGGACAACATCGGCGGGTACCCGTCGAAACTGGTGCTCGAGGGACGGATCAACGTGGAAACGGCGTACGAGCTGACGCACGGCCAGCTGAAGCTCGTCACAGAGCAGGCTCTCGCTGGTGAGCGGTACCAGCGACTCCGCTACGTGGAGGGCGTCGGTGAGACAGCCACCTCCGAGATCGCTGATAGCTCGTGGGTAGACGCCTCGAGCGATCTCGGTGAGCAAGGAAACACGATCACGCTGGACGCAACGGGCCAAAGCGGAACGACGTATGTCGTCCAGATCACACCGACGCTGCTTGAGGAGGAGGTGGACGCTCTCCAGAATACCGGCGGCGGTGGCTTCTGGAGCTCGGGCGGGAGCAACCCGTTCACGAGCGCCTACAACTGGGCCGTCGGCGGTA
The DNA here is from genome assembly GCF_000427685.1 of Haloplanus natans DSM 17983. NCBI lineage: Archaea > Methanobacteriati > Methanobacteriota > Halobacteria > Halobacteriales > Haloferacaceae > Haloplanus > Haloplanus natans. The sequence continues at coordinate 560,641 of NZ_KE386573.1, read as the reverse complement.
TCGTGGGGCTCCTAACTACGCTCGGGCTGATCAAACGAGGCGGGTAGATTATGGCTCGGCTGGACGACGCGCTGACCTACATCAACGAGGCGGAATCCCAGGGTGGATTCGGCCAAGTGTTCATAAACGGGCTCGGTGGGCTCGTGCTGGCGTTCTTTGCCATCTTTATCGGGATCGGTGAGGCGCTGGCGGGGTTCGTGACGGGCAACGTGGACGCTCTCACGGAGTCCAGTATCGCGCTGACCTTCGGGTTTCTCCGAGCTCCCGGCCGAGCTCTCCAGGACGTGTGGAACACCGCGGCAACCGCGGTCGGGCTCGAGCCGTGGAATACGCTCGGCCCGTTCGTGATCATGGTATTCGCGGCCGCGGTGCTCGGAACCGTGGGGATGCTCGTGTGGTTCCTGGATCGACGCGATTCGGACTTCCTCGGCACGGGTACCAACATCCCGGTGATCGGACTCAACGCGGACGATAACGAGGAGGAATAGGATGGGCCTGAGCGACCCTTTCAAACGATCCGGATCCGGGGGGACGAGCGTATTCAATCCCTCTCAGTACGTCGGCACTGGTGACAACTGGATCCGGTGGGGGAAGCTCCTCGGCACGCTTGCGGGAGGGGCGTGGCTGGCGCTCGTGGGCGGGATCACCGCCGTACTTAACGCCTACGTAGAGGCGCACGTCCGCGTGCTCTCGTGGCTGGAGAGGCTCGTATCGGATCTACTCACGGGACTGATCGGTGGAGCTGGAGAGGCGGCTCAACTGGCGTGGGGATCGGCGTTCCGCGCTGCTCTCGAGGCGTCTCCGGTCTTTGCTCCGATACTGCTCGGGGCGGAGATCGCGGCCGTGGTAGCAATCCTCTCGGTGCTCTCGGATCGGGTGACTCCGTAATGGCTGACGGCCCGACGATCCCGGACTGGATCTTAGATCTTAGACCGCTGGTACCACTGGTAAACACGCTCATCACGATAGCAACGAATCCGCAACGGTGGATTCGTAACAACCTCGGTGAGTTCGTGGTGCGAGAGGTGTTCGATCTCGCGGGGTACCTGATCGGTCTCGTACTTGAGGCGGTTTCAATCGTCACGGGACAGATCTCCCTGGCGGTGGACAGTCTCCTCGAGGGGCTCGGTCCAGTCGGAGAGGCGCTCCGAACGGTGCCGGGGTTGATCTACGATCCGGTCTATGAGATCGCAGTCTCGGGCGGTCTCGGAGCACCGATAGCGTCGGCAATCGCGGCCGTGATAGCGGGATCAATCGCGGTCGGAGTGATCTACGTGCTCGTCTACGCGGGGATCTCGGTGATTCCCGGTGCGGACGGCGTACGGGATGGAATAGGATCATGGTTGAATTAGGAAAAAAGGGAGCTGGCGGAGTCGGCGCGGTGATCACGGCGGCGGGAACGTGGATCGTGGGGACGCTCGGCGGGATCGGCTCGTGGGCGCTCACCACGGAGCAAATCTGGTTCCCGCTCCTCGGAGCGTACAACCGCTTTATCGCGCCGAAGTTCGCGGCGTTCCCTAAGCTCGGTCCGTTATTCCTGTTGGCGTTCCTGCTCTACGGGGTCGGCCGAGCTCTCGATTTAGGAGACACGAACGATGAAACGTAACAAGAGACGGAGGTACCGATCATGCCGATAGAGTGGCTCTCTGGAGCCGCAACGTGGGCTTTCAATCATCCGGGGCTCTCGCTGACGGGAGTGCTCGGGCTGGTAGCAACGGCGTGGGCGTACGACGCCTACGAGGACGCGGAGGATCGCTCCGAGGCGGTCTCGGGGTTCGCAGAAAACGCGAAAAGCGGCTTCGGGAGCTGGTTTAACCTGCTCGGCGTGGCGCTCGTCGGTGCGCTCGGTGGGCTGGCGTCGGCGGGTGTGACCGGCGCGAAGGGCGTCGGGATGCTACTCCAGTTCGTCCCGGATCTCCCGGTGTTCACGGCCGGACTCGTGACTATCGGTCTCGGTGCTATCGGGCTGTCGGGGGAGATCACGGTACTCTGGTGGCAGTTTAGCCTTATCGGGCTATTCGCGCTGCTCCTGGCAGTCGCGTGGAGGGTCCAGGAGTGAGGCGCTCCGTCGCACTCCTGGCGGTCGTGATCGTGACGGGGAGCCTCGGGCTCGGAGCGGTCGGACCGGTGGCCGGTCAGTCCGGCGGGAGTGTGACGGATCTCACGCTGGAGCAGCTGCGGCCGAACGGTCAGCATCCAGCGAACGCTCCGCCGTCGGTCCGAGCAGCGGGCTCGTACTCAGAGTACGCGGTGAAAGTGCTCCCTACGGGGCTGCTCGTCCAGGAGGGAGAGAAATCTCCGAGCTGGCGGTACCTGGAGAAAGGCCGGACGGTCAACCGAGATAAGCTCCAGCTGTGGAGCAAACGCGGGTACAACGCGGAGCAGAAAGAGGTGATCGTGCGGGTAGCCTACTGGACGACGGAGACGCGGACGGTGACGACGGACGAAGGTTCGTCGAGAGAGGAAACTATCGCTCAAAACGTCTCCACGCACTCCACTCAGGCAACGCTCGGACCGGGATACGACTATCTCACGATCAACCTCCGGAGCCATTTTGATACGCAACGCAACGCGGTGATGTGCGTACAGGAGCCGGAGGAGCCGAATTGCCTCGAGGAGCCGGGGGAAACGCGCTGGAGGTTCGAGCATCGAACCTCGGCCACCTCGAAAGCGGCACCAGTCAACTCCCTCGGCGGCCAACTGGCGTGGGGATACGGGTGGCTGGTGCTCCCGTTCTTCGGAGTCGCGGCGGTGACGCTCTACGGCGGTCGGCTGGCGGTCAAGAGAGCGAAAGCTCCGCCGAATATCTCGCCTATCTGGTACGTGGTCGGTGCTATCGTGCTGGTGCTGCTCCTGATAGTCGGATGGGACTGGATCAGTAACACGCTCGCTACGGCTCCGTGGCTGATCTCGGCGGTAGCGGGTATCATCCTCGGGATCATGGCCGTGGAGTGGTTCTCGGCCGAGACGTACAACGCGCTATTCCTTCGGTTCTCTCTCACCGACGGGGATCCGGATCCAGTCGGAGACGCTCCTGGAGCCGATAGCGCGCGCGCTGACGGTGGGGAGACGGCTCTTGGAACCGGAGGGCCTCGGAAGCCTGGAGACGCTCCGGGCGTGCTCTCGGCCGACGCGGTGCCGATCCCATTTGCACGCGGAGAGGACGGGATCCGGACGGCGGTCCGAGACGGGCTCCGCCAATGGTGGGCGCGGGCTCGGGGCGCTCGGTCGGATTTTGTCCCGGACGGGAATATGCAAACCCGAATTGAGGTGGACCAAGGCCCGTACGAGGAGCTCTATCTCCTCCACCCGGAGGACGAGGAGCCCCTGGAGTACGAGCCGGAACACCACGAGATGACGCTCCCCGAGCTGATCGAACACGAGGAGGTGGAGACCGAGGAGGGAACCACAACCCGGAGGCGGGTGCATCTACGCCCGTACGTGCTCGGGCTCGGGTGGCTCGGTGCCTCGGCGGGGATCGGGAAGCTGCTCGTCCAGTCTCCGATCCTCGGGCTCCTGATCGGTGCCGGGGCGCTGACGGCGGTCAAGATCGCCCGGCCGATCTCGGGAGAGCTCCGTGCGAATCTCGCTCCGCTCCACTACCACCGGGCGCTGGCGACGATGCTGACGCACGCGGACGGGCTCTCCGAAGCGAAAGCGTGGGATACGCTATTCCGTGATCTCGCGGAGGAGCGCGCGGAGAACAAGGCGGACAAGGCGGAGCTCCAAGACGAGCAGAGTACGAGCCAACTGGATCAGCTGTTTGATCGGTTTACCGGAGAGGGGCCGGTCGGACGCATGAGCAACGGAGAGACGGAGGGGGCTCATGGAGACGACTGATCCGAATCGGTCCGATCCACGAGGTGACGAGCGCGGGGAGTGGCCGGGTATGTGGTCGGCCGCTCGTCCAGGAGGAGAGATCCGGCCGGAGGAGCCACCTGTGGACGCTGCTCGGCTCCGTCGGCAGCTGGAGGATTCGATCCCCGACGCGGAGGAGGAGCCACTGGTGCGGCCGGCTATGGCTCGGCTCGTCCAGGATCAGGGAGATCTCCTGATAGAGCTCCTCGAGGGGTTCGGAGATCGGCGGGAGCTCCTGGAGTGGCAGCAACGGGTAGTGATCCACACGCTCGGTCAGCTCGAGGACGAGTGGTACGCGGAGATCTCGTGTAACGCGGCCGCGATCTCCCGGCTCCTCGGCCGAGAGTGGGGGCCGGCAGATGCTCCGGAGCCGTACGTCGCACGCGAGACGCGGCGGGGGCTGGCGGCTAACTCGTTGCTCCCCGCGTTCCACGGAGCGCTCGAGGCGTTCCGGTGGACGGCGGTGGAGCGCGTGGATCACCTGGACGACGAGCACGACGGAGACGCTCCCGAGCCGATCACGCCGGATCGCCAGGAGTATCCTGGTATGCGTCCCGAGCTCGGTCAGCTGGCCGAGCAACAGGAGCGGACGCTCGTCTCGTTCCTGGACGGATTCGATTCGGAGGACGAGCTCCTCGTGTGGAGTCAGCAACTCCAGAGTGCAACGTATGCGGAGATCTCGGCGCACGCGGCGGCGGAACCGTATTTCGAGCGGCCACTCCGCCAGTACCTCGTACGAACGGAAGCGGACGCGCGGGCGCGATTCGTCCGGCGGTCGTGGGCGGCGGAGTTCCTGCTCCCCGCGTTCAATCGCGCGGCCGACGCGCTGGCGGATCGCGCGGCCGAAGTGACGGCGGCAGAAGTGCCGGAGCAATCCGGCGGGAGTTCTTCAATCTCATGAGTAAGACAACTGAGAGCGGCCGGTCGCTGCTCGAGGAAGCTCGGGATCCCGAGCTCCTCCGGGAGCGACTGGAGAGTAGAGAGGCGGACAACCTGGAGCACACCGAGCAGGAGACCGGTGATCCCCGGAATCACACGCTCGGGGAGAACATGGTTCGGAACCTCGGGATGCGTCGATGGGGTAACGTGATCCAGGATCTCGAGACGGCTGATCATCCCGGAATTGAGGGGGCTTCGGATCCGCTGATCGAACATCCGCGGGCGTTCCTGGATCACTTGATTAAGCTCTCTCCGCTGGATAAGATCCGGATCGAAAGCGGGGATCACGAGGGGCTCTCCCGAGAGCGGCGGGCGGTGTTCTCGTGGCTCCAGGAGCATCCGGAGATCGTCCAGGATATGAGGCTCGGCGGGACCGACTGGTTCGCGTACGGACCGAAGGGGAGCGGAAAGAGCACAATGGCGATCAGCATGGTCGCTCGGGATCTCGAGATCAACCCGACGGCCGTGGTGTGGAGAGGCTCCTCGGCGCGGTCGGAGTGGCTTCCGCTCGCTCCGTGGGCAACAGTCGCGCTCCCGAAAGGGCTGGAGTACGAGGCACGGCTGGATCCACCAGCTGACGACATGGATCCGATCCCTATCGATCTCGAGCGGTCGGTCCGGGAGATCGTGCGTTACGAGGATCCGATCCAGCTCAACCACGAGGTGCTCGAGGAGGGCGGCTTTCACGTGGTCTATCCGGATCCGCGCTTTCGAGGATGCTCGGAGCTGACCGAGCGGGCGGACGAGATCCCCGAGCTGGAGCACGTTTCGGCGTGGGACGCGGCCGAGGATCCCGATCTCGAGCCGACGCCCACGGAGTTTTGGTGGTTCGCGTGGGCAATCTCGAAAATCGAATACGGTCCGCCGATGTTCGTGACGTGGCTGTGCGACGAGGCGGGAAACCTCATGCCGGAGCACGCCAGCAACGAATACCACGGCCACCACCGCCGGATCTCGGCGCTCCGTAACAAGTACGTGGACGCTCGGCGTAACAATTTCAGCCTGGACGGGATCGGCCACGAGCTCGAGGATCTCCACCACCTGCTCCGGAAAAAGATCCGCTGGCGGATCACGCTCAACGGGATGGATAACCCGACGGGCGAGACCGTCGGGATGGGAGAGGCTCCAATGCCGCGCAACTATACCGGCGGGCTTCAGCTCGGAGAGGCGCTCTCGTGGAATAAACAGCAATTCGCTCAGTTCTCTTGGAGCGATACGCCGGAGTGGTTGAAGGTACCCGGTCAGCTCCAGCTCCGTTTTCCCGAGGTTCAAGAGGTGAGATCAGCATGAGCAACCGATTCAAGCGGTCTCGGATCGATTCTCAGACAATTCGCGCGGGTCTCGCGAGACGCGCGCTCAGAGCGACCACGCACGCGCGTATATCAACGGAAGTAGTGCCAACCCCCGGGGTTTCCGCTGGCGGAACCGCTGGCGGTGCCGCTGGCGGAAACGAGGTGATCTCCGCGTGAGAGCTCGCTGGATCCGGGCGCTGATCCTCGTGGTCGTGCTGGTGGGCGGCGTGATCACGCCGGTCGCTCCGGTAGGTGACGCTCAAGCGGCTGGACCGTCGGGCTTCGTCACGATTCCGGACGCAAACGTTCACGAGGATCTCCCGGTGGATCAGTCGCTCCCGATCTCGAAAGAGGATCTCGAGGGCTCAGTCATGGTGAGCGACAACGCCAGTACCACCGAGATCGTGGTGACAACCTCGGAACGAGCGGAGGGGTACCTGGACAACGGGACGAGCGTCGGCGGGGGATCGCTGGCGCTGGTGATCCAGGACGACACGAACCACGCGGGCCGAGAGGTAGCGATCCCGGCAGACGCGGTGGAAGGCGCTATCGGTCGGATCCCCGAGGCGGTCCACGGGACGCACGAGGACGGCTCGGAGTGGACGAGCCAAGTCCGCGCGCAGTCGGGGCTCCTGATCTTCGAGGTGCCGCACTTCTCCAGTAACACCGTGACTTTCAGCGGAGAGGTAACGGTGAGCGGATCGTTCTCCGACGGCTCAAGCGTGGCATATGATCTCTCATCCGTGGATAGCGTCTCTAATTATTCGATCAACGTCACCGGACACGCAACGACAGAGTGGGATAACCAGAGTGCGACCGGTCTCTCTCCCGGCTCGTCGACGAGCCTCTCCGTAGCCGGCAACGCGCAACCGACTGGTCCCGCGGACGGAGAGCCGCGCGTTACGGTTAGTCCAATGAGGCGATCCGTTTCCGGGCCGAGTGGTGGAGATTCCTCAACTACAGGACAGATTAATACCGCTTACAGTACCACGTTTTACGTGTCTGAGTCGTCAGATACTGGTACGTCCACAAGTGTCGATTATGCAATATCGGTCGAGGGAGGATCGACGCTCGCCACTGGATCGATTACGGTCAACGGAGGAGGTAGTGCTTTCCCCGATTCGGCGGCCGCTACGGAAACGCTAGATACTGACGTACCTGATAGCTCTAATATTGTTTTAACTCTCACAAGTAACACCGCAAACCACGAGATAGAATCTTTTGAGGTAGAGTCATTTTATCCGTCATCCGTTTCGGTCTCCACTGGGAGCGATTCGGCTACGGTGACGACCGGCACGCTGTCATCGTCGGCGTCGGTCCCTCTCGACATCCAGACAACCGATACAACTCTCACAACCTCGTTTACTGATGGTAAGGTGGACGTTGATATTGCTCTCAAAGAGCAGACTAAGACCGTGGATCCGGCCGTGGAAGTGAATGGAAAAACTACGAGTTACTCCGGAGTGCTCTCCGATGGATCTACACAATCGCTTTCCGCGAATACCTCGTGGGTCCAAAGCGGCACCAATACCATCAACGTCTCAGTCGGCACCGGCACGCTCTCGGCCGACGCTCCGACTCCAAAGGTGGGGCTCAACTACCGTCACAAGGCAACGGACGAGATCGCGCTATCGTACTCCGCGGACGGGTGGACGGAGCGGTACAACGCGAGCCGCACCTTTGCCTCTACTCAGGAGAGTCCGACGGTCACTCTCCCGTTCCAAGGGACGATTACGGAGATCACGCGCCTCGAGGAGCGGACCGACGGCGGTTCTTGGAGCTCAGTCCCGAGCTCACGCTACTCTCTGGACGGATCACAGCTCTCTGTCCAGCTGGACGACGGTGACGGAGACGGTAACGTAGACGCGGGTACGAATATGTCGGTGCGGGTGACGGGACGGCACGTTAGGCCAGTCAACGGAGCGATCACGGTGACGGATCCGATTCTCCCCGGAGAGGATGCTGACGTGGAGTTCCGAATCAATAGTAAGAGCAGCGGCTTCTATGTTGATCTCTCGGGAGTCTCTACGCCAGGCGTGCGGTACACCTACCAAGAGAGCTGGAGCAACCCGGACTCTCACATGATCGTGACGGCTTCCGGGGAGAAACGGCTCAAATTCCCGAACGCACCGGAGGGCGGATCGGCACGGGTGACGCTAATCCCGCTGACCGTGGCACCGGAGACCGGAGAGGCAAAGGTCTCGGTGGCTGATCCGGACGAGCCCACGATCTCGCTGGAGCCGGGAGCGACCGACGGGGACGACGTTACGATCCGGTACCTCGAGGCGTCCACCGGGACGACGTACCAGCTCTACTCAACGAGCAGGGATCGGATCGTGGCGAAAGAGGAAGCGAACGCGGGAGTGGTCTCGTTCGTAGAGGACGACTCCGCGGAGTCGCTCATGATCAATACCTCGAGCTCCGGTGGCGGGGGCGGTGGGATGTTTGGAGACGCTTCCACTCCAGCTGACTACGGCACCGGGCGGCCGGTGCTCGTGATGGGGACGCTGGCCGCGCTCGTGATCGGGCTCGTGTGGGCGACCGGGCGCACGGGGATCCGCGGGCGTCAGCGGTGGGTGCTCGTGGGCGGTGTCTCGCTGGCGCTCGGGCTGCTCTCCCTGGAGTCGCTCAACCCTGGATCGATCTCTCGTTTCGTCGGGGAGAGTCTCGGGTCGGTGCTCCCGCTGGCGGGGATAGCGGCCGTGGTGATCGTGGGGTACACTGTGGTCTCGTGGTGGCAGAGCCGGAAGAAGGACGCAGCAACTCCCGAGACGAAGGTGACGTTTTCGCTCGGTGATCGGAAAAAATGATCCCTGATCTCGTCCCTATGGTCCGGATGCTCCTCGAGCGCCTCGGCGTGGAGGGAGTCTCCGCGGTTTCGGTGCTCGTGCTGCTCGGGGTGTGGATATACGGGCGGCGGGCCTCCAGGTACGGCTCGGTGGCTGTCGGGAAAGCGGGACGAGCGGGGAGTTATGCTCGGGCGGTGGCCGTGGTGATGCTCGTGCTCCTCTTGGCGGGCGTGATCTCCGCCGACATAGAGCGCGCTCGGCAGCTCATCCAGAGTGGTGTGCGTGCGATCCCGACGGAGGGTCTCCCGTGGTTCTAAGCGTTCCGCGGATCACCCGGAGACGGGTAGTGTTCCACGTGGGGCTCCTGGTGCTGGCGCTCCTAGAGTGGATCAGCCGGAGCTCCGCGGTCTCGGTGTTCCCCTCAAGGGACGTGGCGATAATCGCGGCGTACGTGTGGATCGGGATCACGCTGCTCCCTGGTGACGCTCCGCGACTCCAGCCGTACGCGGTGGAGCTGATCGGGCTGGCGTTTTCGGTGCTCATGGCGCTGGTGTTCGTGGGCTCTCTCCTCGAGGTGGGGGCGCACTACCTGATCACGGCCCACCCGGTCGGTGTTGCTCTCGGTGCCGTGTGGACGGTGACGGCGCTACCGGCGCTCGTCATGACGCTGTTTACGCTGCTCCAGGAGGGCGGGGAGTGGCTGGCGGAGTGGCGGGAGCTCCGCGGGACGACTCCCGAGGAGCGGATCCTGGATGATTGACTCTGCTCGGGACGTAGCGGGGTGGACGGTGACGTTCCTTTTTGTGGCGTGGTTCGTTCTCCACTTTCTCTTTCGGAGTTGCTCGAGAATCGGGTGCTACAACTCTCCGGTCGGTCAATATGCGGTATCGAACCTAGGCGGTCTCGGTCGGCACCTCGTGGGAATCGCCACGGCCGGGGAGCTGGTGATCTTCGTGGTCGCGCTGATCGGGCTGGCGGCCGGTGCTGTTTCTCGTCGCACCTGAGCAACCTCCGTTTCGCGTGGATCAACTGGAGTGTGCTGTGCGGAGCGGGGCGGTGTATTTTGTTTCACCTGCGCCCTTAGGCGCATTTCCTAAGGGGATCTTCCCATCCGGCGGAAACGCGGCCCGATCTTAACCAACTTCTATCGGTCGGGGCGCTCGGATGTTGGTTAAGACCGGCGGCCACGATCACGGCGAACACCGACGGAAGCGGAAACGATTACCGGAGAAAAGAGCGGCGGATAGTGAAGCCTCTCACCAGTCGGGCGATCAGCCGGGAGCTGATCGAACCGGAGAGCCGTCGGGCTCCAGGAGCGCGGAGACGGAGACGGTGTGGGTCTGATCCGCTCCGTTCGTCCACTGCACCTGTGCATCCCACCAGTCTCCTCGAGGACCGCCGGAGTTACACCACGCCTCGTACGCCTCGGCCACGATCTCGTCAACGAGCGGCCGGTCGGTCGCACGGAGCCGGTCCATCATGGTAGAGATTTTGATCAGCATCCGCTCGGACTGATCACCGTGCTCCACCGCCTCGGCTCCCCACCGAGCGAGCCACTTTTGCCACGCGCTTCCCTTCTGCTCCAGCTGGCGTGGATCGAGATCGAGGAGCTCACAGAGACGGCGCACGCCGGACTCCAGGGCGGTCTCGGTCTCCCGAAGGACTCCGGAGAGATCCTCTCGGATTTTCTCCGATATGAACGAGAGCGTGCCGGAGTCGTTACGGAGGAGATCTCCGAGGCGGTCCAGGGCGCGGTAGATCGTGGAGAGGCTCCGGTCGGTCTCCTCGGCGGCTTCGTGGACGCTCACCTCTCCGCCGTCCGCTACCACCTGGAGGAGCTGCTCGTCTGAGGGCGTGAGATCACCGAGAGTTTTCAGGAGGAGACTCTCCTGATCCGCTTCCACCCGAGGGAGCGGATCTTTCACGAGCTGGACCGGATCCTCGGCTTCCCGGAGCTCGAAAGCATCGTCCGAGACGTACGTGGTGGGATCGGGCTTCGTGGTGAGACCGGACCACGAAACGATGTTCATGAGCGTCTCTCGGAGCTCCCGGAGCAGCTCCTCGAGGCGGCTCCACGGAACGGAGTTCCCCTCGTTCCCGAGGTGCTCTTTCGAGAAATGGTAGAGGATACCGAGCTTCGGATGGTAGAGCGGATCATCCTCCTGATCACGCACCTTATCGGGATGGTAGATTTTGATTTGCTTTCCGTGACGGTGGCGGTTGAGCAGCTCGTCAGCATCGGACTTGTTTAGGAGGAGCCGGTGCCGGTATCCGAGCACGTCACGGTTCGGGCCGGAGTTGCTGAAATAGTAGGCACCTTCGGCTCCGAGCTTCGTGGAGAGGAGCGTGCTCATACGCTGGAGCGGTCCATCCTCCTGAAGCAACGACTCCGCCAGCTCTCTCCGAATACGGACGTAGAGCTCAACGGCGTGGATGTTGCTCATGGGACTGAGCTCACGGAAGTACCGACGGGAGACGTTCTCGCCAGCCGCGAGCGCGTGGACGGACCGACAGAATAGATCGGGGTACCGTCGAACATCTACGTTCGATCCCGAGATCCGGACGGAGTACCCTTCGTCGGGGCGATTCTCGTTATTGAACGGGGTTTCGATCACCTCTCCAGAGGACTCCGCTTTCATGCCGGCGTAGCGTGGCCGAACGTGGAAATTGATGTTCCGCCGGTCGGGGCCTTCGATAGCGATCCGCGGCTCGTAAAGGGTGTCTCCACCGACCGCATCGAAAGGCGCGGCCGAGATCCCTCCCTCTTGGTAATAGAGCTCAACCGTCCAGCTCTCGTCTCCGATCTCCATTGGAATATCCTCGGCGTGGCCGTCGTACTTGTTCACGAGGAGCGAGATCAGGAGCCAGTAGGGATCAAGTCCGTTCTCCGAATAGATCAGCTCTCCCTCCACCTCATGTGTTTGCGGGAGCAGCTGGCCGGCGATCTCCTCGGAGTCGCTCACTCCTGATCACCGCCCGTCGGGATCTCGTCTCGGCTGATCTCCTGGAGACCGAGACGGAGAGCGAGTTTTAGATCCTCGTGAGAGGCGCTCGTGGTGTGGGGATCCTCTCCCTCCGGGCCGGTATCGGTCCGGACGGTGCCGACGGTCTCCACAAAATCCAGGTAGATCCGAACGCGGCTCCCCTCGGCAACGAAGCACCGGCCGCTCCAAATGGCGTCTTTCAGCTCCGAGGCGGTGGATGGGAGATCGGTCACTCCTGCTCACCTCCGTCGGTAGCGGTCGCTCGGTAGCGGTTCGGATCCGCCCGATTCACGTTCCGCTCTCCGTCGGGGCGATCCGTCCACACGGTCTCCGAGCTAGTCGACGGCGTGGATTCTCGACGAGCCTCTATGTCGGTCTCCTCGAGGAGCTCCTCCAGGGTACCGTGACGGTTGAGATAGGCCACGCGCTCCCGGATCATGTCCAGGACGGGATCTCTCGGACCGCGCTCGAGCTCTCGCTCCACCTCGGCCCACTTCCGGGCAACGTCCAGGCTGGCGATCCCGTCTATCCGGCGCTGGAGTCGCCACTTCTCGCTTTTATCGCCGGGCGTGCTCTCGAGGAGATCACAATCCAGCCACCGAGCGGGATCCTCTCCGATCTCCTCGGCAATCTCGGGGAATCGCTCCCGGTCGGACGTACGTCCGCCCATCATGACCGACCACGCTCCGTTAGATCAGTCCGAGAGCGATCGGGGACTCCAGTCGGACGGTAGAGCTTACTGCTCGGCTTCCGCGTAGAGCAGCGGGAGCAGAGAGCGATAGCCACCTCTCCCGAGGCGGGGACGAACACGCGGACGTTCCCGGACTGGAGTCGGGTACCGCACGAATCGCACGCGGTCATGCTCCCTCCGTGACGGGCCGGCGGACGAGCTGGTGGCTCTCTCGGGGGCCGCACTTCGGACAGATAGCGCCTCCGTCGGTGGCCGGGCCGGGGCCGTCGGCCGGGACGACGGGAGTGAGGCACCCGATGCAAACGGTTTCCATCCGGCTCATGCACGATCACGCTCCTGAGCGGCCGCGGCCGCGCGCTGCTCGAAACAGTCCGCCTCGAGAGCGGTAGCGAGAGACGCGCCTCGGCGGATCACGATCACGTCGGCGGTTGGGATGTACCGAGCTTCGTCGGCACCAAACTCTCCAGGAGGGACGCGCTCTCCGCGGCTCCAGAGGACGGCGGGCTCGAGGTGGGGAGCGTCGGAGCGATCCAGCCACCGCTTTCGGACGTGGCCTGAGACCGTGGGCTCGGCGCTCATGATCCGTCACGCTCCTCGAGGATAGAGAGGTGCTGGAGCGCCTCTCGCGCGTGGTACCGCGCGGGAAGGGAGCCACTCTTTTCGAGGATCTCGGAGAGGTGGCGCTCTATCCCGTCGGCAGGAGTGAGATCACGGAGCTCACCGCCGTCGGTAGCGAGGCAGTGATCGGCGGACTCCTCTGGAGTCGAAACCGAGGGCTTGTGATAGACGCTCGCTCGGTTGCTCGTAGAGCGGAGAATTATCGTCCCAAGTTCGGGCTGCTCACTCCAACAATCGGAGCAGGGACGATAGAACGCGGCCAATCCCTCGGTGAGTGGCTCGGGGTTTCGCCACTCCGTCCGGTCGGAGCGAAGTAAACTATCACAGACAGGTCGGGGGTCCGATCCGCCCGGCGAAGTCACGCCGACCACCTCCGGCTGATCGGGTGGAAAGTAGCGGCAAAACCGGCCGCTTTACTTATAAACGCTATGGGACCGCCCGGATTCGAACCGGGGTCACGGGCACCCAAGGCCCGAAGTATACCAGGCTAACCCACGGTCCCGCGTTTCGACACTCCTCCGCGCGGGCGCTAAAGGATTTCGTTCAGTCCGCGCCGATAACACACCCGTCGACGTACTCGATGGAGTCGATGGAGTCGATGGGGTCGTCGCCACAGACGGGGCAGTCGGGGTCCTCGGCGTAGGGCACCGTCTCGAAGCTCATGTCCATCGCGTCGTAGAAGAGCAGGCGGCCGATCAGGGGGTCGCCGGCACCGAGGAGGACTTTCACCGCCTCGGTCGCCTGGATACAGCCGACGGTACCGGGGAGGACGCCGAGGACACCCGTCGTCGCACAGTCAGGGACGGTGCCGGGTTCGGGTGCCTCGCGGAACAGACACCGGTAACAGGGGCCGTCCGGGTGAAGCGTCGTCACCTGTCCCTCGAACTTGTAGATGGCGCCGTGGGAGACGGGAATCCCTTCGAGTCGACAGACATCGTTGACGAGATAGCGCGTCGGGAAGTTGTCGGAGGCGTCGACGACGATGTCGTAGTCGGTGAGGATGTCGGCGTTCGCCCGGTCGAGTCGCATCTCGTGGGTCGTCACGTCCACATCGGGATTGAGAGACGCGACGAAGTCCTTCGCGCTATCGACTTTCGGCCGCCCGACATCGTCGTCGCCGTGGATCACCTGTCGTTGGAGGTTCGATCGTTCGACCACGTCGTCGTCGACGACGCCGAGGGTTCCCACGCCCGCGGCCGCGAGATACTGGATGACGGGCGCGCCGAGGCCACCAGCACCGACGACGAGCGCGCTCGAATCCAGCAGGCGCTTCTGCCCGTCCGGCCCCACCTCGTCCATGATGATGTGCCGGGAGTAGCGATCCAGCTGCGTAGCGTCCAGCGAGAGGTCACTCATAGCCTACGTTCCGTGACGGACGTGGATAAATCCGTGTTGTCCGTGCGCCGAGGACCCCCGACCAGATGAATCGTCTGTCGCCATACGAAATGTGGTCTTCGTGGAAATTGAGACTGACCGCTCCAATAAAACGGGTCTCGAACATCGGAGCGTCGAGGACGAGCAGTGACCGACGAAACGACGCGCGGTAGCCGTTGTCCGTGGCTCGGGAGGGTCCGCCCGACCGCCGTTTCCGTTTTACTTGTTCGAACAGTGAATCAACTACAGCCAGATGATCGCACATATCCCATCTAGACCGGACAATCTGGATATTTGGTGTATACACCGGAATAATTAATTGAGTAGATATTCAATCGTATTCCATGCCACAAGCAACGGAACGGCTTCGACGCTACCTCGAGGACGAACTCGAGGAGTGTCGCAGCGAGGACGTCGAGCGGCGTCTCGACGAACTCGGGACGCTCGAAGCGGCACTCGGAACCGACCAGGTGGACGCCGAACTGGAAGTCCTCTCGGCGCTCGCCAGCGAGACACGCTACACGCTCGTTCGGGTACTCGTCGCAGCGGAAGAAGAGCTCTGTGTCTGTGAACTGAACGGCGTCGTCGACGTGAGCGAGAGTGGTCTCAGTCACGCCCTCTCGCAACTCGTCGAAGCTGGCCTCGTCGAGGGACGGAAGGACGGCCGCTGGAAGAAGTACCGGGCGACCAACCGCGCCGTCGCGCTCGTCACCGTCCTCGAAGGGAGCGTGACCATCGATGAGTAACGTCGAACACCAGCACGGCCCGAACTGTAGCTGCGAGAGCTGTGGGGACCCGCGATCGATGGATTTCCTCGATAAGTACCTCACCGTCTGGATCTTCGGCGCGATGGCGATCGGCGTCGGCCTGGGATTCGTCGCCCCGTCAGTCACGCAACCGATCCAGAACCTCCATCTCGTCGAGATCGGACTGGTTCTGATGATGTATCCGCCGCTGGCGAAGGCCGACTACTCGCAGCTCCGAGCCGTCTTCAGCAACTGGCGGGTGCTCGGATTGAGCCTCGTCCAGAACTGGCTCATCGGCCCGACGCTGATGTTCGGACTCGCCGTGATCTTCTTCAGCGGGCTCGTTCCCGGTCTCCCCGCCCGTCCCGAGTTCTTCCTCGGGCTGGTGTTCATCGGGATGGCCCGCTGCATCGCGATGGTCCTCGTCTGGAACGAACTCGCGGAGGGCTCGACGGAGTACGTGACCGGCTTGGTCGCGTTCAACAGCCTCTTTCAGATCGTCACCTACGGAGTGTACGTCTGGTTTTTCGGACTCTTTCTCCCGCCGCTGCTCGGCATGGAGAGTCTCGTCGCCGGCATCCAGACGTTCGACGTGACGCCGATGCAGGTGTTTCAGGCGATTGTGATCTTCCTCGGGATTCCCTTCGTCGGCGGATTCCTCACGCGGTACGTCGGCACCCGAACGAAGGGCCAGCAGTGGTACGACGAGGAGTTCGTCCCGAAGATCGACCCGCTCACGCTCGTCGCGCTCCTCTTTACCGTCGTCGTGATGTTCGCCACGCAGGGCGAGAACATCGTCGCGTCGCCGGGTGACGTGCTTCTGATCGCCGTACCCCTCACTATCTACTTCGTCGTGATGTTCCTCGTGAGCTTCGGGATGGGCAAGGGCATCGGCGCGGACTACTCGACGACGACGGCCATCGGCTTCACGGCGGCGTCGAACAACTTCGAACTCGCGATTGCGGTCGCCGTTGCGGTGTTCGGCGTCGGCTCCGGCGTCGCGTTCACCACCGTCGTCGGCCCACTCATCGAGGTTCCGGTGTTGCTCGCGTTGGTCAACGTCGCGCTCTACTTCCAGCGAAAGTTCGACTGGAGTGGTGCCACGACGGGACAGCTCACACCGACTGGATCGGATCCGACTCCCGAGGACGATTGATGGTGCTGACTTACAATGATCGCTACGAAGCGAAACGACGAACCAACACACACCGGCTACAATGACTGAACACACCGACACCGATCCGATTCGCATCGCCTTCATGTGCGTCCAGAACGCCGGCCGCTCCCAGATGTCGACGGCCTTCGCGGAGCGCGAACGGGAGCGACGTGGGCTCGAAGACCGCATCGAAATCCTCACCGGCGGGACCCATCCAGCCGACCACGTACACGACGAGGTCGTCGAGACGATGGACGAAGCGGGGTTCGATCTCTCCGACCGGGCGCCACGAGAGATCACGCTGGACGAACTGCAGTCCTGTGACTACGTCGCCACGATGGGGTGTTCGACGCTCGATGTCGGTGATGTCGGCGAGGGCGTCGATATCCGAGAGTGGGCACTCGACGACCCTGACGGTCGGGATCCGGATCGAGTGCGTGAAATCCGCGACGAAATCGAGCGTCGAGTGAGTAGCCTGTTCGAGGAACTCGAAGACGCCGAGAATCCACCGTCGTAGGCGACCGGCCGAGTGACATTTCGTGGGAGCCGAGTCGGCCGACTCGCGACGGGACACCGTAGTTCCGTCCCGAAATTATAATTCACATGGTGTATCGAGAGATATGTAAACAATATATTCGCATTCCCGATATTGTGGTATCGGTTCACGGAGTGGCTCCGGACAGGCCTCCGCCCGCCTATTGAGAGAACATATAAGATATCATATTAATCGACTCGAAGGCCTCACTTGCATGGTCGATTTGACTCGACGAAGTTTGATGGCAACGTCAGTAGCCGCCGCAGTCGGCGCCGGGATGTCCGGCGTGGCGAGCGCGGACGTAGAGGAGACGGACACGGTCGGCGCACCGAGCGTCAGGGGAGAGCTCAAGCGGTTCGCGTCGACATCGCTGGGGGCGGAGGTCACCGGACCGTTCGTCTTCGAGAACGACAACACGCTGCTGTTCAGTCACCAGCACCCGAGCCGCGACAACCCGGAGAACTGGTCTCGGGGCGGAATCGGCTACGTGAGCGGGTTCAACTTCACGCTCGACGGCAGCAACGACGACTTCTCGGAGCTGTCGGTGCCGACGACGGCCGACGAGCAGAGCCGCGTCCGCGTCGGTAACGGAGAGTACGTCTTCCTGGCCAGACAGGAGGACCCGATCGACGGTGGGAGCGAGCAACTCGGCGTCCCCGAGACGCCGGACGGCAACCCGATCGACCGGTACGCCGGCAGCCGATACACCGAACCCGGCTACACGCCGGACTGCAACCAGTTCATCCCCACGAACGAGGACGCGACCGAGGGCTACCTCTTCACCAACTTCGAAACCAGCCCGGGCAACGTCACCCGGATCCCTATCTCGAAAACGGACGACGGCGAGTGGGAGTCGAACCTCGACGACGCAATCAACCTCGCTAACACCGACGGGCTCCGGAGCCTCGGTGGGACGCGAATCAACTGCGGTGGGAACCGCACGCCGTACGGCACGTACGTCTCCTCCGAGGAGGAGTACGCACACCCCCGAACGAGCTACGCCAGCACCGTGAGCGGCACCCTCGAAGCCGGCTCCGGTGAGGGAAAGCGCGGCGCCGCACACTTCTGGAACCGGCCGAACCCGGCCGAGATCCCGAGCAAGGAGTACGTCACCTGGTACCCCCAGGGTGCCTTCGCACTCTCGGGCGTCGAACTGGCCGCGTACTACCTCGGCGCGGACGCGATCGATCAAGAGGGGCCGGGCCAGTCGACGTGGGACGTCGATACGCCGAGCGGGATCGACGCCCGCGCCAACGGTACGGCCGTCGAGGTCGACGAGACGAACACCCGCGACCCGATCGGCGAGGGCTACCCCAACCGGTACCGCTACGGCTACCAACTCGAGATCCGTGACCCGGCCGCCGAGACGCCGACGCCGGTCAAACACTACGTCATGGGCCGTGCGGCCTGGGAGATGCCGAGCTTCCAGCCCGACAACCAAACCGTCTACGAGCTCTCCGACGGCGACAACAAGGCGATCTACAAGTTCGTCGCCGATCAGCCCCTCGACGAGTACGACGATCCGATGCAGGTGTCGGGAACGCTCTACGCGGCCAAGGTAACCAACGACGCGGCGAGCGCCGCCGACGCCGGGCAGCGGAACTCCCCCGCGAACACGAACCTCGAACTCGAATGGCTGCCGCTCGGCAACGCAACCAACGCCGAGATCGAGTCCTGGATCGCGGAGTACGACGACATCACGCAGGTCGACTACCTGGAGACCCACGCCGACACCGACTGGGAGGAGGACCTCGACGCGGCCATCGAGGAGGCCGACAAGGAGGTCATCGCGAACGGCAACCAGAACTACATCACGGACCAGGAGATCGCCGACTGGGCGACGCAGTACGAGGAGCGCGGCCCCGACGGCGTCGACGAGGAACTCCGCCGGGTGCCCTTCCTCGAAACCAACGCGGCTGCCAAGGAGATCGGCGCGTCCGCCGACTTCAACAAGGCCGAGGGGATCGACAGCATCGACGACGCCCAGCCCGGCGACTTCGTCTACTTCGGCATCTCCGAGTTCAACGACTCGCTTGCCGACGACGTGAGCGACGTGCAGCTCGACCGCGTCGACGGCGGCCTCGTCTACCGCGGCGAACTCGGCCCGAACTACGACATCTCGCGGCTCGAACCCGCCATCGTCGGTCCCGACAGCACGGATTCGGCGGCCATCTCCGACGACGCCCTGCTGAACGTCGACAACGTCCACGTGATGGACGACGGCCGCGTGCTGTGCTGTGAGGACGCCGACCAGCTCGGCCGATCGTACCCCAACGACTGCCTGTACGTCTACCAGCCGAGCGTCATGGTCGACGTCGAGTCGAAGGCCGTCGGCTACGGTGCCACCGGCACCGCAAACGTGTACGCCAAGTCCCTGCCGGCCGGCTTCTCCGGTGCGCAGGTGACGATCACCGTCTCGAACCCCGAGGTGGCGACGATCACGGGCGTCGAGTTCCCCGACGCGCTCGGCCTCACCGAGAGTTCGATCAGCGACGACGGCTCCACCGCCATGCTGCGCTTTGCCGACACCGACCGGAACGTCCAAGCCGGCGGTCACAACGTCACGGTCGCCTCGCTCACCCTGCGTGGCGACAGTACGGGGACGACCGACCTGAACGTCTCGGTCAACCAGATGGACGACGAGTCCGGGAAAGCAATCGACGCCGAGGCCCGCTCCGGCGTGCTCGTCACCGGCCCGCCGACGGTCACGGGCGCCAGTGCCCCGACCGATCCCGACGGTGACGGCCTCTACGAGGACGTGAACGGCAACGGCCGCCTCGACTACGAGGACATCCAGCTCCTGTTCAGCAACTTCGACAGCGACAGCGTGACGATGAACAAGTCGGCGTACGACTTCAACGAGAACGGTGGGCTCGACTTCGACGACATCGTGAGTCTCTACGAAGAGGTCAACTAAGGGCATCGACCGGCCCCGCCGGAGGCCCCATCCCACCACCCCATATCACCATACCAATGACACGAAAGACACGTCCGATTTCGATACTCGCCGGTCCCCGCCGCAGTGCGGCGCTTGCGGTCGCACTGGTGGCGCTCGCCCTCCTCGGGGCGGTGGCGGCGGCAGGGACGGCTGTGGCACAGAACGAGCAACCGACCGTCGTCGTCACCGACGGCACGACGGCCCCCGACGGCACCACGACCGTCGGTATCGTCCTCACGAGTGCCCCGAACGGGCTCTCGGGGTACTACTTCGACCTGACCGTCGGGAGCGCCGAGACGGCACGGATCGAGTCCGCAAGCTACCCCGACCGGTTCGGGCTGACGAGCGAACCGGAGATCAGCGCCGACGGCACTGCCGCTACGCTCGAAGCCGCCGATATGGAAGACGCTATCAAGCCCGGTGCGACCGATGTAACCCTCGCGACGGTGACGATTGCTGGCGCCACGCCGGGTGAGGTTACGCTCTCCGTCGACCCGCGGCAGTTCGACGCCGACGACGGGAGTGCGTTCAGCCCCGCCACGCAGTCCGGAACCGTAACGGTGTCCGGCGGCGACGGCGGGACGAAAACGGGGGGGCAGTCCGGGAACGAGGCTGGCAGTGACGGCGGAACCGCCGGCACGTCGTCCACCAGTGACGGCGAAGGGACAACCGGCACCGACGGTGGGTCCGGGACCGGCACCGGCTCCGGCGATGAAGAGACCTCCGGATCCGGATCGCTGCCGGCGGTGCTCTCGCTCGTCGCCATCGCCGTACTGGCCGGCATCGGCCTCCGTCGGCGAAGGTAACCGACTGCACTGGCTTTCCACCGTCTATCATAGATCACAATGTCACGATCCACGGACCAGCGACACGACGAACCGCCCGCCGACGAGACGGAAACCATTCACCGCGACTACGTCCTCGACGTGCGTATCGTCGAGCGGACGACCGACGAGGAGACGGTCTACCGATTCGAGGCCCCGAACCACGAGGGCAAGGAGTTCGCCGACCCCGACGCGGCGGAACTGTACGCCGACGTCTACTTCGACGTCAACGGCTTCGACGAGCGTGACGTCGGCGAGCGGGGAGTCCCCCCCGAAATCGTCCAGGCCGGCCGCGACACGCTCGTGGCGTACTTCCTCACGTGGCCGTCGACGGACATCCACTGGGTCGCCTCGTTCAGCGGCCGACAGCCGGACAAAGTCCGACGGTACGTCAAGCGACTCGAGGAGCGCGCCGAGTCGATTCGCGAACGAATCGTCGAACGGGATATCGAGCGCGCGTAGTCCCACCGCACCGGGCTCCAGTGATTGCGACCGGACCTCCGTCTCGCGGCGAACACCCGTTGCTCACGGGAAAGACCGACGCAGTCGAAGAAGCATCCCGACAGTGACAAACGGGACCAGCGCTACGGCCGGTGGCTCGGGAGGAGATACTGCAACGGGAACACGCCGCTACGACGACGCCTCGAACGACGTACGCCGACGCCCCACCACGGTACGCAGCCATCCGAGTACTCACACGAGGGTCACTCGCCTCGTCTGCCGTACGTCTCTTTCCCCCAGCCAAAATCGGAGGCTTCCTCGTTCCGCTCGAGGTAGTCCTCCAGTGTCTCGTGGACGGCTCGGCCGAGATCCTGTAACGCGGCGTCGATCATCGAAACCGTGCTCGAATCGAGCGACTCGGTCGCGTCTCGCTCCCGCCAGTCGTCCGGTATCGTCGGGACGTCGAAGCGGAGCCGGTCGTCGGTGGGGTCCCAGTAGAAGTCGAACGCTTGGAACAGGCCGAGGTCGCTGACGATTCGAACCTGCGCTTCGTCGAGGTCCGTGTACTCGGCCCACTCGTTGAATCCCTCCTTCCACGCTCCCTCCTGGAGCAGGTCTTCGATATCTTCCCGGTAGAAGTCCTCCGAGCCGAGCGTCTCGTCTTGCAACTCGAACTCGCGTGGCTTCCCTCGGTTCGAGAGGTCTGGCGGGTCCGGAACCGCTACGTCGAGTGCCATACCACATGTTAAACCGACAATATAATAAAGGCCGGTAACGATTCTTAGTGCCTCCGACTTCTGCGCTCGTGTTGGCTTCCTGGACTATAGTAACCTTTGTAAGTCATTGCACACCCGATCGCAAGACAACACGCGACCGGGTGTGCGAACAGTTCCAAACGCGGTCATAGCTCTCGACCACGTGCCGTTTTGACTTCTACACCGTCGAACGCGATTCTACAACGGCATACTGTCACTCTAATAATAAAAAATCTGTAGAATGTGAAAATATCGTCGCTTGATGCAGTCACGGAGCGAATACGCAACACATGTACGACCCGGTCCTGCTGCAGGTTTCGACTTTCGAGGTAACGATAGTTGGCCTGTTCGTACTGGTGCTGGCAATCGTAACGGTCTGGCAGATGGTGCGGATCGTCGACGCCTACGACAAGGAGGCACTCACCGTCTTCGGCGAGTATCGCGGCTTGATCGAGCCGGGCATCAACTTCGTTCCGCCCTTCGTCTCGCGCACGTACCCGTTCGACATGCGTACACAGACGATGGACGTGCCCCGACAGGAGGCTATCACGCGGGACAACTCCCCCGTGACGGCGGACGCCGTCGTCTATCTCCGCGTGATGGATGCCAAAAAGGCGTTTCTGGAGGTCGAAGACTACAAGACGGCGGTCTCGAACCTCGCCCAGACCACGCTCCGGGCAGTCATCGGCGACATGGAACTCGACGAGACGCTGAACAAGCGCCAGGAAATCAACGCCCGCATCCGGAAGGAACTGGACGAACCCACCGACGAATGGGGAGTTCGCGTCGAGTCGGTCGAGGTCCGAGAGGTCAATCCCAGTCCGGAGGTGCAGAACGCGATGGAACAGCAAACCGGTGCGGAGCGGAGACGCCGGGCGACGATCCTCGAAGCACAGGGCGAACGCCGGAGTGCCGTCGAGAAGGCCGAAGGGGACAAGCAGTCGAACATCATTCGAGCGCAAGGCGAAAAACAGAGCCAGATTCTCGAAGCGCAGGGTGACGCCATCTCGACGGTACTGCGCGCGAAGTCCGCGGAGTCGATGGGGGAACGTGCGATCATCGACAAGGGGATGGACACGCTCGAAGCGATCGGACAGGGCGAATCGACGACGTTCGTCATCCCGCAGGAACTCACCTCGCTCGTCGGCCGGTACGGCAAGCACCTCACGGGGAGCGACGTGGAGGCCGACGGTCAGCAACTGGACAGCCTCCAGTTCGACGCCGAGACGCGGGAACTCGTCGGACTCGACGACATCAAAGAGATACTCGGCGAAATCGACCGGGCCGCGGAGATGGACGTCGAAGAGCTAGAACAACAGGCCAAGGCGGTCAAGGACGGGGCTTCGAACGCCGCGAGTGCCGGCCACGTGGAGGAGGAGACGAACGACTGACGATGACTTCCGAACGAAATCCACCAACGGGCTGGGTATTGGAGACCGAGCGGACGACACACGACGAACTCATGGGCCGGGACTACACGACGGTCCTCTATCGACAGGAAGACACCAGAAGCGCAGTGTACATCAACGAGGTCATCGATGGGGACAACGTCTGGGAATACATAGTACATCGCTCGGGGCGGGACGGTGACCTCGGGACCGCCGCCGACTTGGAGACGGCGAAGGGGATAGCGTTCGCGTTCATGAGCGACTCCGTCGCCAGCGCGTGACGAGGTTCGTGCGTTTCACGGTGTCTTACTGGGGCCGGATAATAACAGGACGTACCCGTGGTTGGCGCTCCACTGGAATAACTCCTCTTCGTGTCGTGGGATCGCGCTGCTAATCGTGTGGGACAGTACTGTTCATCAACAATCCACCACAGTGAGGACATTTGTTGGTGTTGGGATCTTCGATGCCGTCTCCGCAATCACGGCACACGTAGAGCGTTGTTTCTGGGACGGAGTTATGTGTAGTTGTCATGTATGATCCCTCCGCTGGTGAGCGGGCACCGGCACCAACGCTCTCCGACGGCATCAACTGACGAGATTTTAACAATCGGTCGATTTTTGATTAGCCGGGTGACGTGGGCTTCGAGAGTCTACAACGACTACTGTAGTACCACTGCAGACCGGGACGCTCATCGAGTGTGACTCATATAATCAAAATTCTCTCAAGTGTGAAAATAGATACAATTGATGAATTTCGGTAGAGAGTGGCGCACAATGACGAATCACGGTCTCGACGCGTGTCTTCGCCTGGTCGCCGACCGGCACCGACGTCTGATCATCCACCACTTGCGCCACGAGGCTAACGGGGCCACGACGGTCGACGATCTCGTCGATCGGATGCACGGGCGATCCCCCGACGCCAAAGACGGCCCGCTGCAGGACCGGGAAGCACTCGCCATCCAACTCCACCACACCCACCTGCCGCAGTTAGCAGACCACGGTGTCGTCGACTTCGAGCACACGACTGGTGCCGTCCGGTACCATCCCGACGAACAGGTCGAGGCGGTGCTCGACTCGCTCCCTGAAGAAGTGTCGCCGCCGAATCCCTGATCTGGTGTCTCCGGTGGTTGGGGAACCGCGAGTATGGGGTCCGGTTAGTCCGGAGGATTCGCGTCGAGTCGCCAGGTGAAAATCGCCTTCAGCACCACGACCAGACTGTTCGTGTCACCCTCGCCCCAGATGGCGGTCTCCGCCCGCGGATCGGACGGACTTGCGTCCGCGCCGTTGACGAGCGCACTCACGAGGGTTTTTCGCCCGTCGACCATCATGAGCCGTCCCGCCGACGTGTCCGACCAGATCCATAGCGACTCGAACATCGTCGCGCCGGGGATCCGGTCCTGAATGCGTTCCTGGACCTCCGTCGACACCCCAGCCAGTTTGACCGAAACGCCCCGTTCTGTGGCTTCGCTCAACCCTTCGATCAGGTCCTCGGTAAGGAGTTCTTCGACGGTCATGTAGACGATTTCGTCGTCCGCGCTGGCAAAAAACTCCAGAACCCGTTCCGTGACCGCAGTCTGTCCGTCTACCGTCCAGACGCCGCGTTGCTCGGTCCGTCGTTCGATGGGTTCGAGTTCACTCAGCGCCGTCCGGAGGATTTCCGTGCGGTTCTGGAGCTCGTGTTCGAACGTCCGACTCGCGGTTTCGGCGGAGATTGCCCAGAACTGCTTGGGCGACGATTGGAGGATATCGACGAGCCCCCGGTCGTGTAACTCGTCGATCGCGTCGTACACTCGAGTGCGTGGCACCTCCGACACCTGGCTGATGTCTCTGGCAGTCCCCGTGCCGAGGCTCGCAAGCGCGACGAACGTCCGTGCGGCGTAGGCACTCAACCCGAACCGTTCGAGTTGCTCGATCGCGGCGGTCCGTGGGTCTTCGACTGGATCACTGCTCATCGATCAGGTGGACGTGGATCATCGTGAGCCCAGCCACGGAGAGTGGCCGGGCCGGCACGCAACAGTACGGTGGTTGGGACACGGGACTGGACTGCGTGCCGATATAAGGTTAGCTTTCATCCGATATATTCTTTTTGTGATTAAATGAGTTACTTTTTATTATCGTTTATTTGCGCTTCTGCCCGGTGAAATCCCGGGAAATTTGTTGTCACTAAAAAAATCACAACAAAGTTTCGGCGCTCGCCCGAGCAGCGGATTCGGACGGTCGTGCTGCTCTTCTCACGTCTCGTACGCACTAGCCGTCATGAGCGGAGTGACAATGGCTATTTGTGTCGGGCGCGAAACGTTCAGACAATCACTGGGGAACGCCCCGTGAGGTTGGGACACATAGACACTACGGATAATTTGGAGGAAGCAATCGAGGTCCTCCAGCAACTCGGCTTGAAAGAGTACGAGGCACGATGTTTCGTCGGCCTGTCCCGTCTCGACACGGGAACAGCAAAGCAATTGGGCGAGATGACGGAGGTGCCCCGAACGAGGGTGTACGATGCGATTCGAGTGCTGGAAGCGCAAGGTCTGGTCGAGATCCAGCATTCGAGCCCGCAGCAGTTCCGGGTGGTTCCGCTGGACGAGGCGACCGAGACCCTGCGCGACCAGTACGAAGACCGCGTCGAACGCCTCTACGATTCGCTAGAGACGGTCGAAATCGTCGAGCAGGAGGACGAGACCCCCGTCCAGCAGGTATGGGCGATGTCCGGGCGGGACGCGATCGAAAATCGGACGGACCAACTCATCGAGGAGGCATCCGAGGAGGTCGTTCTCGTCGTCGGCGACGAGTCACTGCTGACCGACGATCTCGTTGCCACCCTCAACGACGTCGATAGCGGGGTCGACCTTCTCGTCGGCGCGTTGACGGAGTCGCTTCAAGACCAGATACAAACGGCCGTACCGGACGCCACGACGTTCGTCTCTGGCCTCGAATGGCTACATGGCGAGGACGCTACTGAAAACGAGACGGCGATCGGCCGGCTCCTTCTGGTCGACCGCTCGACGATTCTCGTGAGTTCGCTCATGCCCGACACCAAGGAAGAACAAGCCATATTCGGCGACGGATTCGGGAACGGTCTGGTCGTCATCGCCCGGCGTCTCATGGCACAGGGATTGTTGACCGCCCGCGATCCGAGGCAGTAATCTCGCGGCCCCCTCGTGACGCCTGAGCCACGTCGAGTACCGACCGCGAACCCGTGGTCGACGCGCAGTTCGATCCGGTCGGTCGTCTCGCCGGCGGCGGGGAGGCGGATGCTGTTCAGCGTGGCCTGGACGGCCGACCGGATGGGGACACGTCGGGGTGTTCGGAGCGACGGAGATATACTCCCCGGCCGATCAGTCGGCCAGTTCCGCCATGTCGAGGGCGTCGAGGCGCTCGGCGGCCGGAATCCCGTCGTCGTCCCACCCGCGGAACGCGTAGTACTCGTCGAGCATCGCGGCGAGTTCCTCCGGCGGGCAGTACATCCCCGCGGCCGGCCCGTCGGGGATAGGCTCGTGCATCACGCGATGGGAGAGCGTGTCCGTCTCCCGGCGCGCGACGCCGCGTTCGACGTTGATCAGGCGTTCGAGGTTGTAAATCCGCTCGCCGATCCGCTCTACCTCGTCGGTCGAGAGTTCCCAGCCCGTCGCCGCGTTGATGGCGTCGCGGTAGCGGTGGGTGACGCGCTTGTCGTAGCCACCCTCGCTCACGAACCGACACTGGGTGAGGGAGTCGCCGAGCGCAGTGAAATGCTGGGTGCGGGCGGCGAAGGCCGGCGTGCCCTCGGTCGTCTCGGCGTGTTCGCCGTCGTACTGGGGCGTCGGCCGGGTGTCGTGGTGGGAGCCGCCGCGGGTCGAGGTGGCGTAGCCGATGCTCATGCCCTTCAGCCCACGCGGCGAGTGGGCGGCGAACTCCAGGCCCTTCACGCCGTGGAGGTAGCGCTCGGCCTCGTCGTCGAGGTCGGCCGCGAGGCGGAACGATCCCTCCGCGAGGCGGTCGCCGAACCCCTCCCGACGAGCCGTTCGGCGTGCGAGTTCCACGAGGCCGTCCGCATCGCCGAAGGCGAGATGCGGCGAGTCGTCGTCGTCGAGGTGGCCCTCGTCGTAACACTCGCGGGCGAACGCGACGCTAACGCCCCACGAGATGGTGTCCATGCCGAGGCGGTCACAGAGGTCGTTGGCCTTGATCACCCGCTCGATGTCGAAGGTGTCGGTCATCGTCGCCGTGCCGAACAGGCTCTCGAACTCCGGAATCTTGGCGTCGACGACGCCCTCGCTCTCGACGGTGACGTGTTTCCCGCAGGCGACGGCGCAGTTCGCACACGTCGTGTCTTCGGTGACGTACTCCTCGCGGATCAGTTCGCCGCTGATCGCCTCGGCCTCCTCGCGGGGCGAGTGCTCGACCCGGTTGTTCTGCCGCCCGAGTTTCCCCATCTCGTTTATCGGGTTGACGAGGCCGGCGGTGCCGTAGTTCTGGAGCATCTCCGTCTCCGCCATCAGTGGCCCCATCCGATCCCCGACGAGGCTCCGGAGGTCGCCGTCGGCAGCCGGTTCGGGCCGGAAGTCACCCTCTTCGATCACGACGGCCTTGACGTTTTTCGATCCGAGGACGGCGCCGGCGCCGCCACGGCCCGCGACCCCCTCGCGCATCTCGGAGTCGTGGAGCAGACAGGCAAAGCGCACGAGGTTCTCGCCGGCGGGACCGGCGGCGATGACGTGCACGTCGTCCTCGGCGTTCGCGGCCGCCAGCGACTCGACTTCGGCACAGGTCTCGTAGGTGCCGAGTCCTGCGAGGTCGGGCGCGGGGACGACTTCGGCCCCCTCGCCGTCGACGTGGACGTACGAGAGTTCGTCGGCGGTGCCGTGCAGGACGATGCTCTCGAAGCCCGTCGTCTTCTGGGCGCGGGGGAAGGTGCCGCCGAACGTGCTGTCGAAGAAGCCGTTCGTCTGCGGGCTGACGAAGCCGACGACGCCCCGACTCGTCGACTGGAAGGGTGTGCCGTTCATCGGCCCGACGGTGAACGCGACGACGTTCGCGGGGTCGAACGGGTCGGCGTCGGCGGGGACGTGATCGTGGACTGCCTTCGCCGCGAAGCCGTTGCCACCGAGGAACCGCCGGGCGTCGGCGGGATCGATGGCCTCGGTATCGTCGTCGTTCTCGTCGAGGTGGACGTGGAGCTCTCGGCCGCCGTAGACGGGGGGCAGGTCGGACGCCGACACGCTACACCCCCTCCGGCGACCCGGGCCGCCGGACGGGCACGGTGATCGTACGTTGCATGGCGGGAAGACGACGCTCCGCGCACAAATCGTTTGCCCGTGTCGCCGACGACACAACGAGACGACCGGCGACAGGTCGATCACCCCGATGCCGACGGGGTCGAAGGCGTCGGGCAGTCGGTCGGCCAGGATTCGCCGGGCAGTCGACCCCGTACAGTGGGCGGCGTCGAAGCGGTTCAGCCGGCCATCGAATCAGTCGACGGGCGCGTGAATCTCCGCTTCGTCGCGGGCGACGACGCAGCCACGCGGTTGTCCGCCAGAATCGTCAGTTCGACCATATGTACCCACTACCCTCGGCGACCGACGGTCCGATCGTGGCACACGTCCACGCTGACCACTGAAATCCTTTTCACTGCCCGAAACTCACCGTCGGTATGGAGTTCGACTTCCTCCGGTCGGTCGGGGTACTGGTCGCGATTACCGCCGTCGCCACGATTGCCCTCACCAACGTGATGGCGCCCGGAACCGTCTTCATGATGGTGTTGCCTTCGATGGTCGCCTTCGCCGTCGTCGCGTTCGCCCTCGGGATGAAACATGGGGAGTACCGTTCCGTTCGGTGACGGCGCGCACGGTCATCCCCGTCGTCCGCCGTGACTGGTCCCCTCGTACGATTTATTATCCGTCGGTACTGGTGGGTCGCCGGACCGTCTCGGCGACCCACCGATACACAGCCATGACGACCCGTATCGACGCGGTCGATTGGATTCGACGGTTGGACGCCAATCGTTTTCCCGGACACGCCACTCCATCGAGTCGTACCGGTCGTCGAATGTGTCGCGCCGGCCGTGTGTACGGATAGGTATGCCACTCGCTCGACTACTCGAACAGTACGTCAGTCTCGGCATCTTCGTCCTCGCTGCGGGGCTCAGCGTCTTCAGCTTCCTCGCGTGGCGGCGGGAACGCGATGGCCGGATGAGAATCGTCACACTCGGGTACGCGATGTTCGCCGTCTACGGACTGATCGTGTTTCTCGAGTATCCGCTGCTCCCGTATATCCCGTACGCGACGCTGGAATTGGTCGAACACGGGAGTTCGGTCCTCATTCTCGGTGGCCTCCTGGCCTTCTTCGTCGCGTTGACGCGTGACTGACCAATGTCGGACCCGGACCTCGAACTGGCGTCGCGGCGGGCCATCTACCAGCGGATAGCCGACACGCCGGGAGTTCACTTTCGCGCGCTACTCGACGAACTCGAGTACGCCCAGGGGACGCTCCAGTATCACCTTCGGTGGCTCGCCGACGAAGGGATCGTCGAAGTCTCGGACGACGGCAAGTACACGCGGTACTACCCGGCCGCCGAGTTCGGCAAAACCGATCGGGCGGTGATGAACGCGCTGCGGCGGGAGTACAGTCGCCGCATCCTCGCATACCTCCTCGCGGACGGCCCGCTCTCGACGACCGAATTGAGCGACCGTCTGGACAAGGCGCAATCGACCGTCTCCTGGCACCTCTCGAAACTCGCCGAGGCCGACCTCGTCACGAAAGAGCGCGACGGCCGGAGCGTCGTCTACGAGGTCAGCGATCCCGATCGGGTCGAGTACCTCTATACGGTTTACCGCCGCTCGTTCACCGACACGGTCGTCGATCGCGTTCTGGGTCTCTGGGACAGCTACTGAGACGGTTTGGTGTGAGTCTTCACCGACGGTTCGCCGGTCCGTCTCGGCGAACCGCCGGTGAACAGTTACACTACTCCGTATGACTCGTCGTCGCGTCCAATGGCGCTCCTCGAAGCACCAACAAGCGCAACAGGAGCACGTAGGCGAGAAACGCCACCGAGGGGCCCAGCAGGGGACGGATCAGTCCCGTCAAGTCGGTGCCGATCGCTGCAGCATGGATCGTCCCGAACGCGAACCCGACGTACGCGAACGAGTGGACGGCGCGTGGCCCCCACGGCCGCTCGAAGCGTTTCGCGTCGGTAAAGCCGAGCACCGCGACGACGAGCGTCAGCAGTGCGCCCACGCCGACGGCCACGCCACCGAGGAAGTACGGCATCGAGTATTCCGGTGCGGGAACCTGTCCGGTGACGACGAACCACGCGTCGAGGACGCCCAGGCCCGCGTGCAGCAGCGTGACGATCATCGCGAACGTGGATAGTTCGATGTGGATGCGTCGAGCGGCGTCGTGGAACACGCCGAACGACTCCGTATTGTAGAGGATACCCGTGAGAACCGCCAGATACAACCCCGAATACGTGACGAGGGCGGCACCGCGGTCGAGGAGCCAGACGAGTTGCGACATTACGTCGCACCCGTCGTTTCGACGACATCGGGACAGCCGTCCGCGTCCTGAAACCCGTTCGTCGTCTCCGGTCGCGTCGGACACCCGTCGTCGGAGTCGTCGATGCCGTCCCCGTCGTAATCGGTGGGGACCTGTCTCGTCGAAACGGTCCGATCGGCGAGGTCGCTTTGCTTCTCTTCGGTCGCCTGGGCGGCACGCACGTCTCCGATCTGCCAGAGGGCGGGGACGGCCACCACCAGGACGACGATCGCCATGGCCGTGATTCGTTGCTTACGTGTCCAGGACATGCGTGTCGAACCCCTCCGTCGTATGAAAGACACCGTCGTGGACGACGAGTGCCTCCAGCCCCTCCCACTCCGCCGCGAGGGCCTTCGTGTCTTCGAGTGAAAGCGCAGCGAGCGTCGTCGCCAGGGCGTCGGCCTCCATGCAGTCTCGGCGTGCGACGACCGTAACGGACTCGTGACGCGCTCCGATCGACTCGGTGGTCGAGTCGTAGATGTGGTCCGTGCCGTCTCGCGAGCGCCGATATCTGCCGGACGTTGCGACGTACCAGTCCGTATCGAGGATCTTCAGCGGCGTGTCGTCGCCGTACGGACTTTCGACGGCGACCGGGCCCGTCGGTGGGGACATATCGCCGCCACCACTGACGAACCCGCGTCGACCGAGACCCGCGAGTGCCTCGCTGGCTCGGTCGACGATGTACCCTTTCGCGAGACCGTTGAGGTCGAGTTCGACGTCGGTAGTGACGTGAGACCCACTGGTTCGGACGGTTCCGGTATCGAACTCCGTTGGAGGTGTGTCACACTCACCGCGTAGGAACGTTTTGAGGTTCCGTTCGACGCGGCCCTGATGGATATCGAACGCCCCGTCGGTTCGGTCGTTGTATTCGAGTCCGCGGCGGACGATACGGGCGACGTGTTCGTTCGCCACCTCGCCGTCGTGGTCGAGCTGGCTGACGGCACTCGCCGCATCGAAGGCATCCAGTTGCGCTTCGAGTGACTCGGCCGTTTCTCGAGCCGCAGTCGCCGCGGCGTCGGCCCGGGCGCCCGTCACGTGGACCCGAAACGTCGTATCACAGCACTCGAACTCGTGGCGTGTGTCTCCGAGCCGTTCGTAGACCGAGGCGGGCGATCCCAGCATCTCGGTCACTCGTCCGCTTCGTGTTCGTCGTGTTCGTCGTCTTCGTCGTCCTCCTCGTACTCCTCATCCTCTTCGTGTTCCTCCTCCTCGTAGCCGGACCGCGTCTGGACTGCCGGGGTGAAGTCCCGATTCGGCGTCGGAGCACCAGCGGCGACCTGTTGTGACGCGTTCGACGCGGTCGGACTCGGTGTGTCGGACTGTGCCCCGGCCTGCGCGAGGCCGCCACCGGGCAGGGCAAGGCCGCCGGCGACGACGACCGTGAGGAGGGCCCCTGCGAGCGTGAACGCGACGAGTTTGTTGGTGGGGACCGGAACGCGCACGATCAGTGACTCCTCCGGTTAGACTCGCTGTCTTCGACGCTTCCGCCGTTTCGTTCTGTCATTGCAACTGGTGGGTGACGACCGCCGTAGTAAGTCGTTCGCGTCCAACCCTCGAATTTTCGTACAGCTATCGAATCGGCGTGGTTCCGTGCGGAGTCGTTCACCACGGGCGGACCCCGCCGTCGACGGAGTCGGCACCGGCAGGCTCGCCCGTGAGCAGTGTGGAGGTGCTCGGTTCACCGGAACGGCCGTTGATTGTCGTCCCGACCCGCGGACGGTCGAGACTGGGCCACCCGGTGTGTGTCGCGATCGTCCACGCCCCTAATCAAGTTTATTTGTATTACATCAACTCTGTTGGGAAGGATTTATGTGATAGCCCCTGCCACCAGATATTGCGGTCGAAAGCAATGAACCCCACATATGGGGTTATAGAGCTGGAGGGTCAACGAGTGACAACTATGGACTGCCCGGACTGCGGGACCGACCGAACACGCGTCGTCGATACCGAGCCCAGTGCCGACGGAGCGTCCGTCCGACGCCGCCGTGAGTGTCGACAGTGTACGTTCCGCTTTACCACCTACGAACGTCCGGAGTGGGATTCCCTCCAGGTGAAAAAACGCGACGGTACCATCGAGCCCTTCGACCGTGCGAAACTTCGCGCGGGCATCGAACGTGCCGTGGAGAAACGCGACGTGTCCGAGACACGCGTGACGAGTCTCGTCGACGACATCGAGAGCACGCTCCAAGGTAGAGAGACGCGCATCGTCTCGTCGAGTCTCGTCGGCGAACACGTCTCCGATAGATTACGCGATATCGACAAGGTCGCGTATATCCGATTCGTCTCGGTCTACAAAGCCTTCTCCGAACCGGAGGAGTTCCTCCGTGAACTCGATGCGGTCCTCGATGCGGAAGTAGACGACTTCGAACCAGCGACGAGAGACGACTGAACACCCAACATATGAGTCAGCAATCCACCGCGACGACACCCGATATCCGATCGATCATCGATCGGGCACGCACAGATCTCGAAACGAACCTAACCACCGCAGACTGGAACGACCTCGTCGCCGAAATCGAACGAAATCTCTACGACGATGCCCCCGCCGACGAGGTGTATCAGGCCGTCGTTCAAGCCCTAACTGCACGAGTGGAACGCGAGCCGAGGCTCAAACGCGTCGCAGCCGCGGTCTTCCGACAGCGATACTACCGGGAGATACTCGGTGACGACCTCACTGGATTCGAGCTCGACCGCGCGTATCGGGAAGCCTTCGTCACGAACCTCCGACGTGCCGTCGACCTCGACCTCCTTGACGAGCGCCTCACGGAACGGTTTGATCTGGATGACCTCGCCGAATATCTCGAACTCGATCGCGACCGGAAGTTCGAATATATGGCGATGGAGACGCTGTACCAGCGGTACTTCCTCAAGACCGAACAGAACGGGGAACACCTCGAACTCCCGCAGGCGTTCTGGATGCGGGTCGCTATGGGGCTCGCGATCCAAGAGGGCGATCCCCAATCGCGGGCCAAGGAGTTCTACGACGTGCTCTCGAAACTGGAGTTCACGCCCTCGACGCCGACACTGTTCCACAGCGGCTCGACCCATCCACAGCTCTCTTCGTGTTACCTGACGACGGTCCAAGACGATTTGGAAGACATCTTCGACTCGTACAAACACCACGCACAGCTTTCGAAGTGGAGCGGCGGGCTCGGCAACGACTGGACGAATCTTCGGTCAGCCGGTGCGCTCATCGAGAGTACTGGCGTCGAGTCGACCGGAGTCGTGCCGTTCCTCCGTATCAGCAACGACGTCACTGCGGCGATCAACCGATCCGGAAAACGGCGCGGGGCTGCGTGTGCGTACCTCGCCTGCTGGCATCTCGATTTCCCTGCGTTTACCGATCTCAAGCGCAACACGGGGGACGAGCGTCGCCGCACGCCGGATATGAACACGGCCGCGTGGATACCGGACCTCTTCATGAAGCGCGTCGAAAACGGCGAGCAGTGGACGCTATTCAGCCCCGACGAGGTCCCGGACCTGCACGACCGCTCCGGTGAGGCGTTCGAAAAGCGATACCGCGAGTACGAACGGCGGGCCGACGAGGGGGAGCTCAGACAGTACGACCGCGTCGATGCCGAGGATCTCTGGCGGAAGATTCTCACGCGACTGTTCGAGACGGGCCACCCGTGGCTGACGTTCAAAGACCCCTGCAACGTTCGCTCTCCACAGGACCACGTCGGGACGGTCCACTCTTCGAATCTCTGCACGGAAATCACGCTCAACACCAGTGCAGACGAGCACGCCGTCTGCAATCTGGGGAGCCTCAACTTCGCGACCCACGTCAGGAACGGCGAACTCGACCGGGAGTACCTCGTAGAGACCATCGAGACGGCAATGCGGATGCTCGACAACGTCGTCGACCTCTGTTTCTACCCGACCGACGAAGCCGAGCGCTCGAATATGCAACATCGGCCGATCGGCCTCGGGACGATGGGCTTTCACGACGCCCTGATGCAACTGGAGATTCCGATGGATTCCGAGGAGGCGGTCGAAAAAGCCAATCGCTGGCAGGAGTTCGTCTCCTACCACGCGCTCCTCAATTCCTCGAAGCTCGCGGCGGAACGCGGCCCGTACCCCTCGTACGAGGGGTCGAAGTGGGACCGCGGCCTACTCCCGCAAGACACCGTCGACCTCTTGGAGGAGGAACGTGGCCGTGAGATTCCGACCGAACGGGAGGAGACGCTCGACTGGTACGTCGTTCGCGAACACATCGAAGAACATGGAATGCGGAACTCGAACACGATGGCCATCGCCCCGACGGCGACCGTCTCGACCATCAACGGGACGACGCCCTCGATCGAGCCCCTCTACTCCAATCTATACGTGAAGTCGAATATGTCGGGTGATTTCACGATCATCAACGACCAACTCGTCGAGGACTTGCGAGAACTGGGCCTCTGGGACGAGGAGATGATCGACCGCATCAAGTACCACGACGGGTCGATTCAGCGGATCGATGCTATCCCGGACGGGCTGAAGCGACTGTACCGAGGGGCCTTCGAGATCGATCCGCGTCATCAGCTTCAGCTGACCGCACACCGACAGACGTGGATCGACCAGTCCGTCTCACACAACGTGTTTTTCCCGTCGACCGACGGGTCCCTCCTCACCGATGTGTACGAGACGGCGTGGGAACTGGGCCTGAAAACGACCTATTACCTCCGAACGCTCGGGGCGTCCCAAATCGAGAAGTCCACGCTGGATATGTCCGAGTACGGGAAGACCCAGCGTCGCGATGACGCCTCGTCCGAGGCCCTCGAATCCGATGGTGGTCACCCAACCGACGAGGGCGACCTCTGTAGAGTCGAGGACCCTACCTGCGAGGCTTGTCAGTAACGGTCGAACGACCTCCGCTCAACCACTACAACGATGCCCATCATAAACAACGACGCCGAACACGACCCGAATAAGATACTCCCGATCGACTACGATTGGGCCCGCGAGTACTACGAAGCCGGTGTGAACAACAACTGGGTGCCGGACGAAATCCCGATGCAAGACGACATCACCCAGTGGAACGGCGACGCCCTCTCGGACGGCGAACGACAGCTCGTGGAGTGGAATCTCGGCTTCTTCTCGACGGCCGAGTCCCTCACCGCGAACAACATCGTCTTGGCGATGTACGACTACGTCACGGCCCCCGAATGCCGTCAGTACCTGCTCCGGCAAGCCTACGAGGAAGCCATCCATACGGACACGTTCATCTACTGTTGTGATTCGCTCGGATTCGACCCCGAGTACCTCTATGGAATGTACGACCGTGTCCCGTCTATTAAACAGAAAGACGAGTTCGTGGTCGACTTGACGCGGGTAATCAACAAGGAGGACTTCACCATCGAAACGGACGAAGACCTCCGCAACTTCCTTCGTGATCTCGTCGGTTTCTACGTCATTATGGAGGGAGTATTCTTCTACGCTGGGTTCGCGATGATGCTCGGCCTGAAACGCCGGAACAAGATGGTCGGCGTCGGCCAACAGTTCGAGTACATCATGCGTGATGAGTCGCTCCACCTCGGGTTCGGCGTGGACCTCATCAACCAGATTCGAACCGAGAATCCCGGCGTCTGGACCGAGCAGTTTGGCGACGAAGTCGTCGACCTGATCACCGAAGCCGTCGAATTGGAGAAGATCTACGCTCACGAGGCGTGTCCGGACGACATCCTCGGGATGAGTTCGGAACAGTTTGCCGAGTACGTCGAACATATCGCCGACCGACGACTCGGACAACTCGATCTGTCCGAACAGTACGGGACTGACAACCCCTTCCCGTGGATGTCCGAGCAGGTCGATCTGAACAAGGAGAAGAACTTCTTCGAGACGCAGGTGACCGAATACCAGAGCGGGGGCAGCCTCGACTGGTAGTCGTCCGGGGGATGTTGAGACTACAGTGGGTATAGCGGGCCTGTAATGCATGGTTTTGGCCGAATCGGGGAACGGAAACTGATTCGGATTGCTCTCCAAACGGCCTATACTGTTGAAAATTCAACCATATACGCGAATTTCGGAGACTTTCGACAGCGTAGCCACTCAGACGCCGGTATACCACGGGTAGAGGTCTTTGCTATCCGATTCCAGTTTCCTTCTTCAGCACCTCCTTGTCGGAGCTTGGGCCGGTATCGACCCGTTTACTCGCCGAATTTCACCACGTCGGCGTAGAAGGTCAGCTCTTCCCTGTCCCACCCGTGCGCTTGATCACGGGTGTTGTAATACCAGCCCGACACGCCTTTGTGGCCTTTGTTCGGGTTCGTGTGGCCGAATATCGCGACCCGTCCCGGTGCATCGCCCGATTTGGGAGGGTAGGCGTACCAGACGGGTTCAGTCTCATTGGACCAGCGGTGTCCTGGGCGCTGCTCAACCGAGAGCTTGTACCGGATCGGTTTCGGGGCGGAGTGCCGGTAGACGGGCACTCTCCCCTCGCCGGGTTCTGTGGAGACGTAGAAGAACGGTTCGGTCAGCAGGCCCCAGCCCCCGCTGGCCATCTCGGATCGGCTCCGGGAGAAGTACCAGCGTTTCGGCTCGGTGACCGAGTAGCCGTTCTTCGGTTTCTTCGTCGAGTACCCGTAGACCGGCGCGATGGTCGGTTCAGGCAGCGACTCGAACCGCTCCGCGTACTCCTCGAACGCCGCGTGGAGTTCCTCCCGACGTTTGTCGTCGTCAGGGAGCTCCCAGATCGGCTGGAGGGGACGGTTGCTGTTCGAGGAGCGGTGGTCGTTGGTGTGCGGGAGCGCGACGACGGCCAGGTTCCCTTCGATGCTCTCGGTCCACTGCTTGTAGGTTCCCTTCTCGATGATCTCGTCGCCGTACTCCTCCTTCCCGCCCCGTGTCACCAGGAGGAGGTGGGAGTGACGCTGCAATTCCCGATGGCGCTCGCGGTACTCGACGGCCGCCTCGGCCTCCACCCGCCCAGTGAGGTATTCGTATGACATTTTAGCTGCCACGTCGATATCCATGTCGTCGCGTATCTCTGCCGTGTTGGTCGTGACCCTGAACTCGGCCTGTGCCCCGATGATCAGACTGCGGAGGAAGTGTGTGCCGTACTTGTCGAACAGGTCCATGGGGGGCATCCGGGTCAAGTCCGACTTGGCCTCGTCGGTGAGCAGGTTCCGGAATCCGCTGGGCAGGCGTAACGTGGCCTTGTGGATGTTATTGTGACGCGAAAGGAAGTACGCCGAGGCGAGCTGCATGTGCGATGTCGCAAACTGGGCGCTGATGGCCCCGCTCAACAACCCGAACCCGACCGCGGACTCCCCCTCGATGCCGACCGACACTGCAAGGTTCCGCTGGTATTCCTGTACGGTTAGTCCCTCAGTATTCGTGAACTCTCCCAGGCCTCTGGGCAGTACGTCCACTCGCTCCCGCTTGTAGTACTTCCGGTCGGTCAGCGTCGAGTCCTCCTCGTACTCTCCGAGGTCGAAGAGGGGTTCCCTCATCGCGTTCGCGTCCGGCAGGTACTCGCCCTCGAAGACGTTGTAGCCGCGTCCAACCTGATCCGTCCCCGGGAGCTTGACCCCGTCACGCCAGCTCTCGAGGTCCTCGGGCGGTTCGTACTCGGAACTCACTCCGGACGCTATCACACTCATGTTAATAGACCTAGATGTCGTACTACTAAATGAACTTACCGTCGGAAAAAGTGGACGAGATATCCACCCGACACCGGGCTGCGAGGTCGAGAACCTACTGGGGTGCCGCAAGCGGCGGAGGGGTGATCGCGCCGGAGTTGCGTATGGAGTTCGTGGCGGTCGTGCGTATCTAACGCGAACGATACGGTTATGCTGTGTGATGACGTACCTATCGGAATTATGAGTCCCCCCGATCAGGCATCCGCCATATAAGAAAGGCCTCTTTCTGCAGCGGGGTCGGGCACGACCGTCGACGCACGAGACCGGTTCACGGGGCCAATGTTCCTGGCCAGGGGATTCGTCAACAGAGCAGCCTATGTGAGACTTCATGCCGAACTCGCCACGGCTCGCCCGGAGTTCGAGCTCTTGGCCGAGCGGACCCGCTCGGAAGACGATTCGTGGGTTGCGTACGGGCGCGAACTGCTGGGGATGGCTGAAGCGGACTTACGTTCGGGCGCCCTAGACGAGGCATGGCGCCATCTCCACACCGCGAAACGGCTCGAAGTCTACGGCCTCGAGAAGCTCGAGGGAACGGACGGTGACCACGACCGTGGCTCGGAACTCAGGACCCGGGCTGCCGTCATCCGGGGGGAGGCACTCGATGTGCTCGGCGACTGGCCGAGGCAGGCGGTGGTCGATCTACTCTGTGACGAGACGGAAGCTCTCAAGGACGAGATCACCGGCCCGGAGCTCCGAGCGGCAAGCCGGATCCTCGACGATCAGTACGAGAGTGTCTACTTGAACCGGAGCGAGCGACAGCGTCAGTTCAACCAACTCGTACTGATGGGTGTGCTCTCCGGACTGACGTTGCTCGCGCTCACGCTGCTCGACTGGGTGTGGAACGGAACGTCGGGACTCACCGGCAGCGTGGCATCTCTGCTCGAAACGCCGTGGGGAGAACCAACGACTGCAACTCCGGGGTTCGCGGTGTTCATGATCATCGCCGGTGTGATGGGTGCGTCCCTGTTCGGTATGCGTTCGCTCAGGAACCGATCACTCTCGACGAAGATCCCTCAACAGATCAATCAGCTCACAGTCACAGGCGCTCGCGGTGTGATTGGAGGGATTTCCGCGCTCCTGTTCTACTTCTTCCTCCAGACGCCCCTGTTGCAGAATGGAGCGATCATCGCGGACGACGTGATTACCGCACCGATGATGGTTGTCATCGGGTTTGCGGCAGGGTACGCAGAGCGGATGGCTCCGAATGTGGTCGCAACGGTCGCGTCGGTAACGGAACCTAGCGAAACTGCGGAGCAGAACTCGAATCAGTAACTTCCGAATGAGAGAGCAAGAATCAGTACCTCACAAAGCATCCTCAGCTAGCTGTTTCTGACGTCCGAGTCCTGTGACGAAGCGGTTGGACTGACG
Source organism: Haloplanus natans DSM 17983 (assembly GCF_000427685.1). Classification (NCBI taxonomy): domain Archaea; kingdom Methanobacteriati; phylum Methanobacteriota; class Halobacteria; order Halobacteriales; family Haloferacaceae; genus Haloplanus; species Haloplanus natans. The sequence continues at coordinate 520,815 of NZ_KE386573.1, read as the reverse complement.
GATTAGGTGAGCGCTCCGACGGATCGACACGGTGACGTCGCCGTCGAGAGCGGTTAGCCGCTGACGCGACGGCGTCGCCACGTTCGAAAATCGGTGTCTCTTCGTTGGTCACTGTTCGTCCTCAACGCTCGGGTGTGACTCGCTGGGCGCGCGTTTGCGCCAGGGCTCCTTGTCCTCTGTGCCAAGTTGGTCGTTGAATAGAGCCGTTGCGCGTTCGTACCCGCTGTATCCGTCGAGTCGCTCGGAGTCGTCGGTCACCGCCCAGTACGTCGCCTTGTGTTTGACCAGACCTCGGTCCTTCAATCGTGAGAGTGCAGTGCTCACCGTTCCCTCGTCGACGCCGATCTGGGAGGCAATTTCGCGAGCCTTGAACGCCCGATCCTCGTTGGCGGCGAGAAATCCGAGGACTTGATCAGGGACCGAAAGATCCGCGAGCTCGTCCTCGCTCGTGTTCTCGAATGTATCTCGGTCGATGGACATCGTTGAAAGGAGGTACGTCATCCGCTGTAAAGAGCGTTAGGAGTGAAAGCTACGTAAACACCGACGAAGAACGAGCCCTGTCGACCACGAAGCACTTCGAGAACCATATGCATTGAGACGACCGGTCTCAACTATTGGTCGTCCGGGGTTCCGTATCGCGATATAGGATTTATCGAGTGCCCGGCGCCGTCGCTACGGCGGTAGTGGACGTGAAAACCGTCGAGAGCCGTGCTACTTGCCGCGTCGCCGGTCGCCGCCGACGCTGGGTCGGGTGTGTTCCGTGCCTTTACCGCGCGTTCGTTGGCCGCGGCCCTTCTTGCCGGCGCTGGTCTTGCCACGGAACGCCCGGCCGCGGTGACTGTCGTCACAGATCCAGTTCAGGTCGTCGTCGTTCCGGATAGCGGGATGCTCGGGGTCGACGAGGATCACCTCGTGCCACTTCTGTGAGCCGTCCTCGCCCACCCAGTAGGAGTTGAGCACGCGGAGGTTGGGGTACTTGCGCGCGGTGCGCTCTTCCGCGATGCGCTGGATGCTCTTGCGGCGACCGATGCGGTTGACGCCCTGGCGCTTCGAGCGGCGACCGGCCTTGAATCGGCGTTTGCGGGCGCCGCCCTTGCGGACCGACGTCCGCGCGACGACGATGCCCTGTTTGGCCTTGTAGCCGAGGTTGCGCGCTTTATCGAGGCGGGTCGGGCGCTCGATGCGCTCGATGGCGCCCTGCTCGCGCCACTCCTGTTTTCGTTGCCACTGCAGTTCGGCGAGAGCCCCGTCGTCGGGGTTCTGCCACGCGTCCCGGATGTGGGAGTAGAAGCTTCGTGCCATGAGTTACCCACGGGCGCTTGCGATTCGGCGCCGCCGAAGTCGGCGGGCTACATGTCGTCCCGACGAGTCGGGTGCCCGCTGGGGCCCGTCAGCCAGCGAGTTGGTCGGTCTACCGCCCGGCTCCGTTTAAGAACTTCGACTCGCCGCGCGCACCGTCTCGAAGTCGCCGGCGACGATGGCGTCGGCCACCCGCCTCGCGTCCACGTCGGGGACGACGGTGGGGTATTTCCGCCGGAAGAAGCCGATCAGATTGCCCACGTCGCGTTCGAGGAGTTCGACGGCGTTTGCGTGATCCGTCGGGACCGACTGCGGCCAGTCGAAGATGGTGATGCCCGACTCCGCGACGGCGACGTTGTGCTCGCTGAGGTCGGCGTGGACCATCCCCGCCGCGTAGGCGTCGGCCACCTCCTCGAGGATCAAATCGAGGACGCCGACGGCCTGTGTCTCTTCGAGTTTCGCGCGCGCGAGTTCGACTCCCTCGAACTTCGTCATCAGGATGGCGTGGCGGTTGTGATCGACCGGCCGGGGCACCGACACGTCGGGGTAGAGGGTTTCGAGGGCGTCGTGTTCGCGTTCGGCCGCCTTGCGCGCGGTGTAGAGCCACGAGACGTGGTTGTGGTCGGCGGTGTACTCGCGTTCCTTGTTCACTTCCCGGAAGTTGGTGTAGCCTTCGCGGTGGAACTTCAGCGCCAGCGGTCGGTAGGACTGGGCCTCGTACACGTCGCTTTCCTTGCCGACGCCGAGAGGCGCACCGACGCCCTCGATGGAGTCACGCTCCGCGAACGTATGGAGCGCGAGCACGTCGTACCCCTCGAAGGTGAGCTGATAGCCTTCGTACTGGATGGTCCGGCGCTGAATCAGGTCCCGTTTCATGCAGCGATCCAGCCGGTAGTCGACCTCCTCGGCCGTCAGATTCGCGTACTCCGGCAGTTTCTCCCGGTTGACCCACTCGCTGAACCGCATCCCCTGCTCGACCCCCGAGAGCAGATAGAAATCCTCGGACGCGAGGTCGGCCACCACGCTGGCGACGTTTTTGACCATACCTCGACTCCGCGACCGAGGGACAAAAGCCCCCCGCGTCGGGCCGTAAATCGCATATCGCGATATCGAATCTACTCCTCGTCCGCTCGCACTCGCGAGAGCCGCATCGCGTTGCCGGTGACGCCGACGGTCATCCCGGCGTCGCCGGCGAGGACCGCGAGCCAGATGGGGACGTAACCGAAGGGGACGGCGAGGGCGAGGCCGGCCTTGACGGCGAGGCTAGCGCCGATGTTCTGCTGGATGACGCGATTGGCGTCGCGAGCGAGTTCGTAAAGGTAGGGGAGTTTCGAGAGGTCGTCACCCATCAGCGCCACGTCGGCCGTCTCCAGCGCCGTGTCGGTGCCGGCAGCGCCCATCGCGACGCCGACGGTGGCCGTCGCCATCGCCGGCGCGTCGTTGATGCCGTCGCCGACCATCGCCACGCCGCCATCGTACTCCTCGACGAGTTCCTCGACGGCCGCCGCCTTCTCGTCGGGCAGGAGTTCGGCGCGGTAGTCGTCGACGCCGACCGACTCGGCGATGGCGCGGGCGGTCCGTTCGTTGTCGCCGGTGAGCATCACCGTCCGTTCGGCCCCGAGTGCCCGCAGTCGTTCGATAGTCCGCGCCGCCTCGGGGCGAACCCCGTCGGCGACGGCGATGAGCCCCTCGAGTTCCTCGTCGGTGCCGACGAGGACGACGGTCTTGCCCTCCGACTGGAGCGCCGGAACGGTGTCGGAGAGCAGGTCGAGACAGTCGTGGTGCTCACAGAGCCGCTGGCTCGTCCGCGTGACGACGCCCCCGTCGGTCGTCGCGTGGACGTGCGAGAGGTCGAATCCGAGTTCGGCGAAGAAGGCGGGGTTGCCGGCGTAGTGGGGCGTCCCATCGAGGGCCGCCCGGACGCCCTTTCCGGTGACGCTCTCGAACGCTTCGACCTCCCGGTCGGACACGGACGCCGCCTCCGCGCGCTGAACGATGGCCTCGCCGATGGGGTGTTCGCTGCGTTTCTCCAGCCCGCGCGCACAGCGGAGCACGTCGGCCTCGGTGTTGCCGTTGAGCGCCACCACGTCGGTCACGCTGAGTTCGCCCGTCGTCAGCGTCCCCGTCTTATCGAAGGCGATGGCCTCGACCGATCCCATCGCTTCGAGGTGGTTACCCCCTTTGATCAGGACGCCGTTTTTCGCGGCGCTGGTGACGCCGGAGACCACCGACACTGGGGTCGAGATGACGAACGCACACGGACAGGCGAGGACGAGAAGCGTCAGTCCGTACACCACGGCCTCGGGCCACGTCACCCCGAGGACCGAGGGAGTGGCGACGGTGACGAGGACGGCGAAGCCGACGACGACGGGCGTGTAGTACGCCGCGAATCGCTCGACGAACTGCTCGCGTTCGGTCCGGTTCGACCCCGCGTCTTCGATCAACTCGACGACACGCGAGAGGGTGTCGTCGCCCGCGGCGGCGGTCACCCGGACTTCGAGATACCCCGCCTCGTTGATCGTGCCGGCGTACACCTCGTCGCCGACCGTCTTGTCGACCGGGACGCTCTCGCCCGTGATCGGCGACTGATCGACGGCGCTGTCGCCGTCGACCACCTCCCCGTCCATCGGTATCTTCGATCCCGGTTTGACGACGACCACGTCGCCAACTTCGACGGCCTCGACGGGCACCGTCTCGGTCCCGCCGTCGCGTTTGACCGTCGCCTCGTCGGGCGAGAGATCCATCAGTTCACGGAGCGAGTCGCGGGCGCGGTCCATCGACGCGCGTTCGAGGAGTTCGGCCACGCTGAACAGCGTCGCCAGCATCGCGGCCTCGAAGTACAACGCCTCCCCGAACGCCAGACTGGCCGCCAGCGCACCGCCGATGGCGACCGTCATCAGGAAGTCGATGTCGAGGTTCAGGCTGCGCGCCGAGTAGTAGCCGTTCCGGACGATGGCCTGCCCGCCGACGGCGACGGCGAGCAGAAAGCACACGTCGGCGACGAACAGGGAGCCCCCGAGCACCCGTGCGACCGGCGCGTTCAGGCCGGGAAGGACGAACTCGAAGAGGAGACCGACGGCGAGGACGACGCCGCTGACGGCCGTCTTGACCGCCCGGGTGCCGTGCCAGACGCCGCCGTCGCCGTCGGCGGTGTCGTCGTCGCTCCGCTCGGTCACCTCGTAGCCTGCCCCTTCGATGGCGGCGACGAGGACCGTCTCGGTCGTCGCGTCGGGGTCATAAGAGACGACGACGCGACCGGTCGTCGGCTGTGTCTCGTACCCCGTCACACCTCCCACGCGCCCGAGGCCCGTCTCCACCTTCCCGGCACAGGAGGCACAGTCCATGTCCGGCACGGAGAACTGTACCGTCGCGACCCCCGTCTCGTCGTGGTCGGAGCCGGCGCCACCGTCCCGGCCGTTCGTCTCGGCGGGGTTCATTGGTGGATCGAAGTCGGGCGACGGTTATTAACCTGACTGCTAATTTGACGCCGACTATCCGTTAGAGTTGATAATTATAGGCTCGTTTGTTAACAATTCGGCCCGTGCCACGTCTCCACGCCCGTCTCGTAGTGATTATTGTAAGTCAGTACCGGTGGATCGCCAAGCCGGTCCGGCGACCCATCGGTAACCAGTTAGTATAAACACTATCAGGAGGGAGCGTTCGGCATCCGTGGCGCGTCGGCGGGACGGTCGCCGACGCCGTCGGGGGCGTCGAGGCCGGTCACGCGATAGAAGGTCGCGAGGGGGTCGTCGCTGAACCGCCAGCGGAGCCACGTCCGCGCGGCCAGCGAGAGACGGCGGCGCATCGTCAGCGTCGGCCGCGTCGAGAGCACGTCGTAGTTCAACTCGCGGATCAGTCGGTGCTGGTCGACGTACAGCACCGCCGCGACCAACACCGGGAGTCGACAGCCCGCGGGCAGGTAGCGGATGCCCGCGACGCCGTGGTGGTAGCGCCGCTCGGTCCGGCGGAGTTCGTCGCGAACCGCGGCTCTGAACCCCTCCGTTGGGGTCAGCGACTCGACGTCGGCGTGAGAGCTTCCGTGGGCTTCCAGTACCCGTTCGGGAAGGTAGATCCGGTCGTAGTCGCGCACGTCCTCGCGGACATCGCGAAGGAAGTTCGTGAGTTGGAACGCCTCGCCGAGCGCCGCCGCGTGGGGACGTGCCGCCTCCTTTCGTGGGGGGTCCATCACCTCGGTCATCATGTGACCGACGGCGGCCGAGGAGCCTCGCAGATACGTCGAGAGCTCCTCGTGGGTGCGGTAGCGATCCGTCTCGATGTCCATCAGCATCGAGTCGACGAAGGTGTCGATCTCCTCGTGGGGGATGTCGTGGCGCTCGCGGAGGTCCGAAACGGCCGCGAGCACAGGATCGTCCGCCTCGCGTTCGCCGAGCACCGCCGCACGGATGCGTTCGAGTTCGCGACGGCGTTCGGCCGGCGGCCCGGGATCATCGTCGTCGACGACCTCGTCGGCCGTCCGGAAGAACGCGTAGAGTACGTAGGTGGGGTACCGGACCCGCTCCGGCAACAGCCGCGTCGCCACGTGGAACGTCCGGCCGGTGTGTCGCTGGACGGCCTTACTCCGACGGATCTGATCGGACGAAATCATGGTGTGAAACGTGCCGCTCGGTTCGTGGACGATTCGTCCCGTCTGTGAACGCTGTGGACGCCGAAGGCATGAACCGTGTACCAAATCAGTTCGGGATGTATATCAGTACTCGTGGAACGTCTCGCCGCAACGTCGGCATTCGATGGTCGTCGGCCGGACCCAGCGGCGTATCTTCTCGACCGGACCGTGACACTCCGGACACACCCCCATCCCGCGGTCGTCGGCAGCACGGACCGACAGGTCGAGAAGGAGGTCCTCCAGTTCCTCGATCCGCTCTTGCTGTTCCTCGACGGTTTCCTGTAACTGGTCGACGCGCTGTTCGTACGCCTCCGCGGAGTCGAGGTCGACGACCACGTCTTCGGTAGTCTCTTGTCCGGTCGCTTCGGCCTCGACGTCCACGTCGGTCTCGACCGCCTGATCGGTGTCTTCGGTCATAGAGGGGTGTAGTATCCGGTGGGGCTTCAATCACGAACCAAGCTAGTTCGCCCCGCCCCCGCCCGCGGGGGCGGCACCGGCGGCCGAAACCGCCGCCGAGACCGAACGGGAGGCGACGACACACCCCCTCCCGCCGCCACGAACACGCATCAGTTCGGTAGCATCGCCGGTTCGTCCCGTCCGGTCGCGTCGGGACACGGATCCGAACGCGACGTCCCGGCCGACCCGGTCGGAGGATCGGACCGGGTCGGGTCAGGCGAGACGCGTCATGTAGACGCCGACGGCGACGATCCCGGCCGCCATCGCCACGTTGATCGCGCCGGGAACAACGTTCCCGCGCGAGACGCGGTACGCACCGAACGCAAGCATTCCGAGCGCGACAACACCGTGAGCCCCGAGGACGAGCTGTTCTTTCTCCATACACCCACTCGGGAGCGACGGACCTTGAACACCGTCCCAAGTCGATGGTCACCAGTCGTCCGGATCGACCGAGGGCCGGATGCGTTCGAGCGCCCGTTGGAGGTGCGTTCCCTCGACTGCGAGGGCGTCGAGCGAGTCGCGCTCGGCTCTGAGGTGCCCTTCCATCGCGAGTAACGCCGCCTCACGGACGGCGCCGGCGAGGTCGCTTCCGGTGTAGCCTTCCGTCTCGGCCGCGAGCGCGTCGAGGTCGACGCCGCGCGTCGGCACGTCGTCGAGGTGAATCGAGAGGATCGACGCCCGAGCCGCCTCGTCTGGAAGCGGGACGGCGACTTGGCGCTCGATCCGGCCGGGGCGCAACAGCGCCGGATCGACCCCGTCGCGGCGGTTCGTCGCCGCCAGCACGACCACCTCGCCCCGGTCGGAGACGCCGTCGAGCTCCGTCAGCAACTGGGAGACGACCCGCTCGGCTGCGCCGGTGTCCGTCTCGCGGCGGGCGGGTGCCAGAGCGTCGAGTTCGTCGAGAAAGACCACCGACGGCGCGGTCCGGCGGGCGCGCTCGAACATCTCCCGAACCGCCCGCTCGCTCTCGCCGACGTAGCGATCCATCAGCTCCGGCCCGTCGACGGCGAGGAAGTTCGCATCCGTCGAGTTCGCTACCGCCTTCGCCAGCATCGTCTTTCCCGTGCCCGGCGGTCCGTATAGAAGGGCGCCGGTGGGCGGGTCGGCTGACAGACGCTCGAACAGTTCGGGATACCGAAGCGGCCACTCGATCGCCCGAATCACCTCGCGTTTCGCATCGTCCAGTCCGCCGATGTCGCGGTAAGTGGTCGAGGGTCGTTCGATCGTCACGTCGCGGAGGGTCGTCGGTCCCACGGCGTCGAGAGCGGCCTCGACATCGCGGGCACGTACGACCGGCGCGTCACCGTCGGCGGCCCGCGCGACCGCCCGCGTGGCGGCGTCGACGAGGACGGCCTCCAGATCCGCACCCGTGTACCCGTGCGTGCGCGATGCGACGGCGCCGAGGTCGACGTCGGCGGCGAGCCGGAGGTCGGTGGCGTGGGCCGCAAGTATCTCCCGTCGGCCCGCGGCATCGGGGACGCCGACACGCACCTCGGCGTCGAACCGGCCGCCGCGCCGAAGGGCCGGATCAACGTCGTCGGCGTGGGTGGCCTCGCCCACGACCACGAGGTCGTCGCGGTCGCGGACGCGGTCGAGAAGCCACCCCAGCTGCGAGTTCGACCGCCGGCCGTCGCCGCCGTCCGTCGGGGCGGCGGCGGCGAGGTCCTCGACGAACACGACCGCCGACGCGGCGTCGGCCGCATCGTCGAGAACGCCCGAGAGCGTGTGGCGGCGTTCGCAGTCGGCGGGCGCGACCGTCCGGACGGGCAGGTCGGCTTCGGCGGCGACGCTCCGAACGAGTCGGGTCTTCCCCGTCCCGGACGGCCCGTGGACGAGCACTCCGGCGGGCGGCCGCGAACCGACGGTGTCGTACGCTTCCGGTGCGGCGAGTGGTGCGGCGATGAGGCGGCGGAGCCGTGTCCGTTCGTCGTCCAGTCCGCCGAGGTCGTCGGCCGGTACCGTCGGGACCGTGGTGTCGATCACGTCGTCGTGTACGACGACGGTCGTCTCCGGCGTCGCGACGACCGGTCCCGACGGATCGAGGTCGCGAACGACCAGCGAGACGACGACGCTCCCGCCGAACAGATCGGCGTCGATCCGGTCGCCGACCGTCAGCGGGTGGTCTGCGAGCACGCGCGACAGGGCGTCGGGATCGCCTTCGAGCGAAAACGAGCGGGCGGGGCTAACCGTGACGGTGCGCGCCCGCCGCACCGCGACGGGATCGACGGAGACGGTCGACCCCGGGTTCGCACCGGCGTTTCGCTCGACCGCCTCGCCGGCGAGGAGGGCGTCTTCGGGTACGTCGGGGGCGTCGTCGCCGACGGTCGCGACGGTTTCGTCGTCGCCGGCGACACGGACGACGTCGCCGACATCGACGCCGATCCGTCGGCGGGTCGCCCGGGCGAACCGAACGGCGTCGGGCGCTGAGGTGGCAGTTACGTCCGTCGTATCGGCGATCGTGAGTCGAGTCGTCATGATCGAGTCGTGGCCCGTAGCCACGCCCCGAACCACGAAACGGAGCTACAAATGAACACGCCCAATATGAGCCGGGATCACGAAGTGGCGTCGTGCCAACTCAGTTCGGTGGTACAGTTATTCGATAGGCGACACACGGTGTGAACGGGCGTCGCGCCGACCATGTTTAGCGTTGAAAAAAGCATCGAGATCGAGTCCCCACCAGGAGAGGTGTTTTCGTTCCTCGACGACCCGCGGAACCACGTCAAGATAACCCCGAGTCTGATCCAGGTGAGCGACATCGAAACGCTCTCGAACGGCGGCAAGCGCGCGAAGTATCGGTACAAACTCGCCGGCGTCGAACTCGTCGGCCGAGTTGAGGACGTGGACCGGTCGCCGGGGAAGCGGCTGGTGCAGGACCTCTCGGGCGCCATCGACGGGACGATCAGTTACGACCTCCGACAGAACGGGGGCACAGTCGTCCACTACGAGGCCGAGTACCGACTGCCCGACACCGTCGTCGACACCGTACTCGCACCAGTAGCGAAGGCGTACAACGAGCGTGAGGCCGAGGCGACCGTCGAGAACCTGAAGGCGTTTCTGGAGAGCTGAGCGACCCCGCTCCGGATCGTCGCACGCGTTTGGTGTAAATCAGTGCCGGTGGGTCGCCACGACGGGCTGGCAAACCACCGGGACACAGTTGCATCGCTCCGTATCACTCGTCGAAGAACGCCTCGACGAGTTTCCGCTTTGCCGCCTGCAGGTGCTGGTGGTACGTCGAGGCCACGATACCCATCGAGTCCGCGAGCTGTTCGCCCTCGACGCGTCGCGGCCACTCGAAGTAGCCGCTGACGTACGCCTTCTTGAGGGCGACGTACTGGCGCTCCGTGAGGTCGTTCCGAAGCTCCTCGCGGAACGCGTGCGGCGTCCGGTTAGGCGTATCCTCCCGATAGGCGACGAGTTCGACCCGGTCGTAGTTCCCCCGAAGCACGTCGAGGGCTCGGCTCGCCGCACGTTCGGTCCCGACGCGGAAGTCGAGCGTGAGCGTAGTCGTGTCGGCCGACATGTCGGTGATACGGCTCCCGAGTCCCGACAGGGCGTCGATCACCGGCGAATTCGCGAGCCGGAACTGCACCACGCTCTCGTCCTCGGCCCTGACGAGCGTCTCCGTATCGAGCACGTCCGGGTGGTCCGCGGCCGTTTCGGTCACCTCGGAGATGTCGTCGTGGGTCGTGCTGACGATGCTGAGTATCTCGTCATTGTCGGGTTCCGGGATGGTCGCTTCGTGCTCGAAGCGGGTGTCGAGGGTCGACGCGAGGTCGACCAGGACGATGTCGTCGTCAACGAGTTCGACGCCGATCTTGAGCACGGTGTCGGCCGTGATCGTCCGTCTGGTCAGGGCGTCGTTGATCGACGTGCCGACGCTCCGGCCGAGCGCTTCGAGCACCACCCGCTCGCGCCCGTCGGCGAGGCCGGCGTCGTCGATGACCGCCAGCACGCCGTAGGTCGTCCCGCGGTAGGCCAACGGGACGAGGAGGTAGGCGTCTCCGGCTCCGACACCGGCGGTCGGAAGGCCGGCGGTATCGTCGACGATTCGCGTCTCCTGTGCCCTTACCGCCTCGCCGAGCGTGCGGACGCCGGCGGCGTCCGCGTCGCCGTCGACATCGAACGTCGTCCCGTCGGCCACGTCCACGTCGCCCGCGCGGTGGGAGACGGTTACGTCCTTCTCCGTCGGGTTGTAGCGGCCGAGCCACGCACCCGCGTACTCGTCGCCGCCGCCAATGCGCTCCGTGAGGAGTCGCTCGATGTCGGTGCGGCTCTCCGCGCGCACGAGCGACTCCGTGACATCGTTGAGCAGCCCGTTCACGCGGTCGAGCAGCCGGTCCAGCGTCTCGCGCTCGGCTTCCAACTGTTCTCTCGCTGCCTTGCGCTCGGTGACGTCCATCTGGAAGCCGACGTAGTGAGTCACCTCGCCGTCGTCGTCGAAGATGGGGCTGATATCCACCTGGTTCCAGAACATCGCCCCGTCACGGGTGTAGTTCCGGAGGACGACCCGGGTGTCTTGGTCCGTTTCGATTCCGTCGGCGAGTTTCGCTACCTGATCGGGGTCGGTTTTCGGTCCCTGGAGGAAGCGGTGGTTGGCGCCGACGACCTCCTTCGGGGAGTAGCCGGTCATGTCCTCGAAGCTATCGTTCACGTAGATGATCGGCTGGTCGGAACGCGTCGCGTCGGAGATGGTGATGCCGATCGGGGCCTCGTCGAGTGCGCGCTCTTTCAGCCGGTGTTCGGACTCCACGGTGAGATCCGATATGGGCATCCGCACCGGGTCGTCGTTTCGCGACGCCTCGGCGTGTTCGTCGATGGCGTCGACGAGTGAGTCGAGCGCGTCCGAATCCGTCGCGGGCACGAGCACGGTCACGTCGGCCGCGACTGCCCGACGAGCCACCTCGCCGTCGACTTCCGCGGGGACGAGCACCACGGGGAGAGCGGGGTGTTCGACCCGAATCGACTCGAGGAAGGCGAGTCCGTCGAAGCCGTCGGAGCGGTGCACCGCGACGACGCAGTCGGGCGCGCCCGCGTCGACGCTGTTACGCGCCCCGACGAAGTCGGTCGACTGTGAGACGACGAACCGGTCGTCGACCGCGGCCAGATCGTTCGGCGTCGGTGCTCCCCGCGGCACCTCGCCCGCGAAGAGCACCTCGATGGTCGTCGCGTCGGGGCCGGGGTCGCGTGATGTGGTCCGTGTAGTCATGAGTTCGGGTTCGGACTCGGGACGAGGTCGTCGGCCGGGGAGAGGCGCCGCCATCCGGAGGCAAATAAGTCCCGCTCGACGGCTGCGCCGTGGGAGATGAGCGACTTCGCCACGATCAGACCAAAGGTATGGCCGAACCGGTTGTGAATATCCGGCCAAACTGATTAGGCCCAGGGGATGGTGGAAGGAACGCTTAACAGACGGCTTCGCGTTGGTTCGATCAGTGCCGATCACGGAACTCCAGTGCCCTCGGTGTGGCGCCAACGTCAAGATTGGGCTGCCGAGGAGTGCGACGGTGAAATCGATCAGTACGACGGAGCGGCCCGAACCGGCGGCCGAGAGCCTGAAGGTTCGGTCACTCTGCTGCGGGAACGGTCACGAGTTTTATGTGATGTTCGAGTGGTAGCGGTGCCCCACCGCCGATGCTGCCGGTAGTTGCCACCCCGACCGGCGACGCCCGTGACAGGGGTACCCCAGATGCTCGGGAGCGGAGCCATCGACGCGGCGGTGATCGGTCGGCCGTCGGCACGGGTGCATAAACCGTACCGTACTAATTTGGTCTCAGTATTACACTCACCAACCCAGTAGTTGTGTGTGTATGGTGGCAGCAATACCGGCGATGTCGAACGCGATACTACAAGTCGGACAGATCACGTCCCGGCCGGAGTGGATCTGGCTCGCCATCGGGACCGCGCTGATGGGTCTCGGCACCCTGTATTTCATGGTGCAGGGGATGGGCGTCGAAGACCCGGAAGCGAAGAAGTTCTACGCGATTACGACGCTGATCCCAGCCATCGCATTTACGATGTACCTGTCGATGCTGCTGGGGTACGGGGTGACGATGGTGCCGTTCGCGGGCGAAGAGAACCCGATCTACTGGGCGCGGTACGCCGACTGGCTGTTCACGACGCCGCTCCTGTTGCTCGACCTCGCCCTGCTAGTTGACGCCGACCGGGGGACCATCCTCGCGCTGATCGGCGCCGACGGCATCATGATCGGCACGGGCCTCATCGGTGCCCTGACGCAGGTGTACCAGTTCCGCTTCGTCTGGTGGGCGGTCAGCACGGCCGCACTGCTGTACATCCTGTACGTCCTGTTCTTCGGCTTCACGAAGAAGGCGAGCGGGATGGACGAGGAGGTGGCCTCGACGTTCATGATCCTGCGGAACCTGACCATCATCCTCTGGTCTGCCTACCCGATCGTGTGGCTGATCGGGAGCGAGGGCGCCCGCATCGTCCCGCTCAGCGTCGAGACGCTCATGTTCATGGTGCTCGACGTGAGCGCGAAGGTCGGCTTCGGTCTCCTCTTGCTCCGCAGTCGCGCCATCTTCGGTGAGACGTCGGCCCCCGAGCCGTCCGCCACCGAGGGCGCGGCCACGACGGACGACTGAGGGCCGACAGCCGGAGTGTACCGTTCGGCCGACCGTCGACCGTATTTTTCGGATGCCTCACGAACACCGAGGAGGACCCGATAGCGATGTCTGACGGAACCCCCGAACCGGAACTACCTGCGTCACTGAATCAACTCGCAGTCGTCGTGTTCGTCGTCGCGGGTCTCGTAGCGATGGCTACGCTGTTTGTCTTCCCGACGCTCCGGTCGATGGGGCTCTCGATCAATCAAGCGTTCCTCGTCGTCGGCGTCCTCGAGTTCGGCTCCGCGCTGGTGGCCGGCGCCGCAGCGATGCGCTTCGACACCGTTCACGACGAGCAAGATAGCGTCGACTGAGCCTATCGCAACCACGGGACACTGTGTCCCAACTATCGGCCAGTCGTCCCTGTCCGGCCGCACCCGCGGGAGCCACATCACCCCGGTGACGCCGACTCGGTCGTCGGCTGCGTCCCGTACCCCGTCACGCCTTCGACGCAGGTCCGTCTCCACCGTCCCGGTCGTCCATCTCGGCGGGGGTCGTCGGTGGACCGGAGTCGGGCGACGGTCGTTAACTCGACTACTAACAGTGGTGCGTGTCACTCCTCCGACGGCGCGTCGGTCAGGCTCGGATGGGTCGGCTGTGCCGACGGGTGGGGGTCGGCGAACCGATCGCACATCACCTCGCGGGCGGCGTCCTCCCGGCGGCGACGCTCGTCGTCGTCGATCTCCTCACAGCCCGGGGGCAGGTCACGACCCCGATCGGTAAAGTAGCCCGCGGGGGCGACCCAGTCGTGGTAGAACGGGGCGTCGGCGTCCTCCAGGAGCGTCACGGCCACCTCGGCGCCGTGGCCGGCGCTCACGATCGCCTGATGGGGCTTGCCGGCGAGGCGACCGGCAGCGTACAGCCCTTCGATGGCCGTCCGGCCGCGACCGTCGACGGCGACGAACGGCTTGCCGCGGTCCACGATTTCGACGGCGTCGGGCAGGTAGTCGACCGCGTTCTTCGTGGCGGCGACCACGCGGTCGGCGCGGTGACGGTCACCGGTCGCCGTCTCGGCGACGAAGCCGTCGGCGGCCCGTTCGAGGCGGACTACCTCGCCCACGCGGCGTTCACAGCCCGCCCGCGCCGCGCCCTCGGCGATCAGATCGAGCAACTGCCGGGCGTTGACGCCGGCGGGGAAGCCGGGGTAGTTCTCCACGTGCGCGTTTCGGCGGAGGATGGAGTCGTCCGAATCGACGACGAGCGTCTCGAAGCCGGCACGGGCGGTGAAAGTCGCGGCGGACAGACCGGCGACGCCGCCGCCGACGATCAGGACATCGGAGCGCATACCCGACACAGGGGGCGGATCGTATTTGTACTCCCGCGTCCGCGACAGCGTTATTGGATGTGAACACGTACCACACTGGATGGAAGACGTGTTCGTCGGGAGCCTCATGTCGTCGCCGGTACACACGATCGGTGTCGACGCCACGCTCCGAACGGCGGCGGCGCTCTTGCTCGATCACGACATCGGGTCCGTGGTCGTCGTGGACGACGAGGGACGACTCGACGGTATCCTCACCACGACCGACTTCGTCCGCGTCGTCGCGGACGGGGCGTACGACTACGATCCGGCGACGAACGTCGAGCAGGCGATGAGCACGGACGTGGTGACGGCGGCGCCCACGGACACCGTCGAGTCGGCGGCGGATCTGATGATCGACGCCGGCCACTACCATCTCCCGGTCGTCGACGGCGAGAACGTCGTGATCGGGATGATTACGAGCCGCGATCTGACGGCGTACGTCTCGACCGTCCGGTCGCCGAGTCCGCCGGACCGCTGACACCGACCCGTCTCATAGTGTTTACTGTAAGTCAGTACCGATGGGGGGCAAAGACGGTCGATCGATCCACCGGTAACCAGTTATCATAAACACTATCACTCGGGGCGGAGGCCCGCCCGGAGCGCGACGCGGGCGACGTTGCCCCCGCATTCGGCGGTGCGGATGAGGCTGGCGAGCACCCGTGAAAGGGCGTACGCGCCGGGGGGCGCCCGCTCGAAGAGCGTCCGATCCAGCGCCCGCACGTCATCGACGACCCGGTCGCACCGCTCTAGGGCCTCGTAGGCCCGGTCGTCGCACGCGTCGAGGGTGGCCGCTGTCGCCATCTCGACCACCTCGCAGGTGGCCTCGGCGAGGGCGGTGAGTTCCGCGAGGGCGTCGTCGGACGCCGTCCGACCGCGCGTCGAGCGTGGCTCCACGGCGTCGGCGAGCGCCCCGATCCGGACGGCGTGGTCCGCGATCCGCTCGATCTGGCGCCCGACGAGGTAGTAATCGAACAGTTCCGAGCGGTTCACGTCGAGATCGTCCACCTCTTCGAAGTCGGTGAGCGAGCGGTTGAAATGGCGAGTGAGCATCTCGAACAGACGGTCGACCTCGTCGTCGCGGTCGTCGAGGGTGGGCGCCGACTCGACGGAATCGCCCGCAACACGTCGTGTCACGCGCTCGATGGCGGTGCGGTGCATCGAGAGCGCCGTGAACTGGAGCTGAGTCACCGACTGTCGGATCGACACCTCCGAGGTGGCGAGCAGGTTCTCGACGGCGACGCGTTCGGCCGTCTCCTCGGTGACCGACAGGCCGACCATCGTCCGAACGCACCGTCGGACGGCCCGCCGCACGTCGGCCGTCAGTTCCTCGCCCTCGGGCGCGACGAGCGAGATAGTGTCGTACCCGACGGCGTAGGCGGCACGGAGTGCCCGTTCGATCACGTCGCCGTCCGCCGCCGGCAGAGTGATGGTCGTCGACGAAAGCGGTCCGCCGTCGCGGGCCGCGCTTCTGACCACGATCGAACCATCCGTATGCGGGTAGAGGTGGATGGGCATACCCGCTTCGAGACGGTGTTCCGTAGCCCACTCCTTGGGAAGCGAAACCGAGTACGTCGAGCCGCCGATCTTCTGGAGTTTTCGCGTTTCCATATTAGACGAGTTCCGGGTCGCTTTCGACCATATACAGGCTCCGAGCTGCGATGTTGACCGCGTGGTCGCCGACGCGTTCGAGGTCACGGATGATGAGGAGGAGTCGTGACACGTCGTCCATCAGCTCCTCGACGGCCCACGAGTCGCCTTCGTCGACTTCGCGTTCGATCAGCTCGCGGACGACTCGCTCGCTCGCGCGCTGACACAGCGTGTCGAGTTCGTCGTCGCGTGCCGCAATGTCGCGACACAGGGCCGCGTCGTCGGTGCGGTAGGCGGCCATCGCGTCGTCGAGCATATCGCAGGCGAGGTCGCCGATCGAGGAGAGATCGACCGTCTCGAACCGCTTGCGGTCGGCCGCGAGCGTGTACTGCGCGAGGTTCACGGCCAGATCGCCGACACGTTCGAGGTCGGTGACGATCTTGAACGAGGAGGCGACGAAACGGAGATCACCCGCGACGGGCTGTTCCTGGGCGAACAACTGGATACACGTGGATTCGATGTCGAGATACCGTCTGTCGACCGCGTCGTCGGCGCCAGCCACCTCGCGGGCGGCCGCCTCGTCGACCGTCTCGAGTGCCGTCAGCGCGCGGTCGAGACGGTCCGCGACGAGCGTGCCCATCGCGAGGACGTCGGCGCGAAGGTCGGCGAGCGACTCCTGGAACTCGTCTCTGGTCATGCTCAGCCGAACTTGCCGGTGATGTAATCTTCGACACGCTGGCTTTCGGGGTTCTCGAATATCTTGTCCGTCTCGTCGTACTCGACGAGTTTGCCGCCGGTGAGAAACACGGCCGTCTGATCCGAGATGCGGGCCGCCTGCTGCATGTTGTGTGTGACGATGACAACCGTGTATTCCTCGGCGAGGTCGTCGATGAGATCCTCGATTTTCGCGGTGGCGATGGGGTCCAACGCGGAGGCGGGCTCGTCCATCAGGATGACTTCGGGGTCGACGGACAGACAGCGGGCGATGCAGAGCCGCTGTTGCTGGCCGCCGGAGAGGCCGAGGGCGTTGTCGCCGAGTCGGTCGTGGACCTCGTCCCAGAGGGCGGCCTGCTTGAGCGACCGTTCGACGAGTTCGCGCTCCGCCTCGCGGTCGTCACGGCCGAGCATCCGCGCCAACAGCCCCGTTTCGATGTCCCCGTGCTTGCGCGGCCCGTACGAGATGTTGTCCCGAATGGATTTCGGGAACGGGTTCGGCGACTGAAACACCATGCCGACCCGCTTTCGTAACTCGACCAGGTTGACGCCGTCCTGGTAGATTTCGTTCCCGTCGAGGCGGACCGATCCGTCGACTCGGGCGGCGTTGATCCGGTCGTTCATCCGGTTGAGACAGCGCAGGTACGTCGACTTGCCACAGCCCGAGGGGCCGATGAGTGCCGTCACGCTCCGTTCGGGAATCTCCATCGAAACGCCCTTCAGCGCGTGGTCGTCGCCGTAGTAGACATCGAGGTCCTCGGCGACCAGTTTCGCCTCACCGCGGAAGTCGTAGTCAGTCCACTCCTCGCGGGTTTCCTCGACCGTCTCGCCACTGGTGGTTTCGAGGGGCTGGTCGCTGCCCGTCGTCCTAGTCTGTGTCCGGTTCTGACTTTGGGTCTGTTGTGAATCGCTCATCGTTATTCGTGTCTGAGTCGCTGTTGGAAGTAGTACCGCGCGCCGATGCCGATGGCGTAAAACGAGAGGACGACGAGCAGCAAAACGAGCGCAGTCGCCCACCGGAAGCCATCCGGATCGGAGACGTTGCTCCCCAAGCCGACGCCCGCCGTGATGAGGGCGTACAGCTGGTACGGGAGCGCCGAGGTCGCTTGCAGGAGTTCGGGATTGGCGACGAAGGGCGGCGATCCGGTGAACTCGAAGCCGCCGATGACGTCCACCGTCTGTCCGCCGGGGATGAACGTGCCGCCGGCCATCGTCAGCAGGATAGGTGCCGTCTCGCCAGCGATGCGGCCGACGCCGAGGATGACCCCCGTGACGACGCCCGGGAGTGCGGCCGGGAGAACGACGCTCCGAATCGTCTGCCATTTCGACACGCCGAGCGCCGCACTCGCGTCGCGGTACTCGTCGGGGACCGAGAGCATCGCCTCGCGGCTCGTGATGAGCACCAGCGGCAGGAGCATGAACCCGAGCGTGAGCATCCCGGCGAGTAGCGACTTCCGGTTGCCTAAGCGGGGCACTAGGAAGGCGAACCCGAAGAGGCCGAAGACGATGCTCGGCGTGCTCCAGAGACCGTTGGTCGCCACCTCGACGGCCTGTGTGAACCGGCCGCGCTCGGCGTACTCGGTGAGGAAGACCGCCGCACCGACGCCGAGCGGCACCGCGAACACCACCGCGCCGATGACCAACCAGAACGTCCCCACGATGGCCGGAAGAACGCCCTGGAAGTCGTTCAGGAGCGCGACGCCGTTCATCACCAAGGGGACGGACACCGGCAGTTCGAACAGGCCCAACACCTGCGGTCCGACGCCGAGGCCAACCTCGACGCCGGTGAGCAGGCCGGGCAGTCCCTGGACGGCGACGAACGCGATCAGGATGAACAGGAAGGCGATGATCGAGAGCGCGTTCAGGTAGACGAGCACGTACGCGCCCATGTGTCGACCGCGCGCCCCGAACCGGCCGTAGGCCTTCGCCGCGGCCCACCCGCCGTAGAGGGCACAGAACAGCGTCGCGACCGGAACGAGGAACTCGGCGGTGATCGACGCCTGCTGTTCCCAGTCGAGTTTCCACAGCCACTCCGGACCGATCGTTCCGCTGAGCAAGACTAGCCCGACGAAGGCCAACAGGGCGCCGAGGGGCACCGTCGAGCCGATGTCCTCGCGGGGGACGGCGGTCGCAACGAAGGCCGCACCGCCGGCGACGACGGCGCCGGCGGTGCCGCCGGCGAAGCCGAAACCGAGCGTCTCGGAGACGACACCGCCGCCGATGACGAACCACGGGACTGCGGCGCCGAATCCCGCGATCAGGCCGGCGCTCGCGTCGGGGTCGGTCTCCACGTAGCCGAGCCGCGACCCGATGCCGAAGATCGTAACGGCGGCGCCGAGAGCGATCAACAGCCCGCCAAGTAACGTCACCGTCTGTAGGCCGGCGAGGGTGCCCGTGAGGCTCACCCGCTCGAACAGTGCCGCCACTGCGAGGATGAACAGGATCGCCGAGAGGCCGACCGTCGCGCCGGCAACCGCGTCGGTCGCCGTCGTGTCGCCCTCGACGAGTTGCGACCGGGTCGCCCCCGCCATCAGGCTTCACCCCCAAGCTTGCTCCGCATCCGCCACTCGATGTACTGTGCGCCGATCGAGATGACGAGCACGGTAATAAAGAGGATCACGCCCGCGACGAACAGGGCGTCCATCTGGAGACCGTCCGCCTCGCCGTAGTTGCGGGCGATGAGCGAGGTGAGCGTCTCCTGTCCGTAGAAGACGTTCACCAGCGGGTCGGTGAGCTGCGGGACGCCACGAAGCATGACCGTCGCGGCCATCGTCTCGCCGATGGCACGCCCGACACCGAGGAGGACCGCGGCGGAGACGCCCGAGAACGCCGCCGGCAGCGTGATCGAGGTCATGGTCTGCCAGTCGGTCGTTCCGACCGCGAGCGACCCGCTTTTCATCGATTCGGGGACGCTACTCAGGGCGTCTTCGGCGACGGAGACGACCGTCGGGAGCGCCATCAGGCCGACGACGATGCCGACGAACAGGTAACTCCCTTGGCCGACGGTCCGGAACTGGTCGGACGCCCACGGGCTGAGGATGGTGAAGCCGATGAAGCCGTAGACGATGGAGGGGATGCCGGCGAGGATTTCGACGCCCGGCTTGACGAACTCGCGGACGACATCGGGCGCGATCTCCGAGAGGAAGAGCGCGGCAGCGACGCCGAGCGGCCCGGCCACCGCCGTCGCGATGACCGTCACCAGTAGCGTACCGTGGATCATCGGTACCATCGAATACCGGATCGGCGGCGACACCGCGTCCCAGTTGGTCTGGATGAACATCCGCAGGCCCGGCACCTCGACCCCGTACAGGGTGGCGGTCTCGTATCGAAGGACCGGGATGGACTCCCGGAAGATGAAGACGATGATGAGCCCGAGTATCAACAGCGTCGAGACGGTCATCGTCAGCGTCAGGATCAGCGCCGTCTCCTCCTGGTAGCGGACCCAGCCGTATCCCGTCGCCGCGACGAACACGAGGAACGGAATGACGGTGAGGTTCGACACCGCGAGAAAGCCGACAAAGGCCGTCAACAGCGACCCGGCGATCACCGCGATGGTGAGCAGTGCCGCGGGGTCGGTGTCGTCGACGAACTCGCGCACGCGCTGGACCCGTCGCCCGGCCGCCGCGCCGAGCCGTTCGCTCCCCGTTACCGATGCCATGTGTCGTGTGTCTCGTGTCGTATCATTTGTGGTATACAAAAACCGGAGGTCCGTCGTCGCGGGCGTCGACCGGCCGGATCGTCCCGGGACGTTAGGGCATGATCAGGTCTTCGGTGGCGAGCGCCGACACCTTCTCTTTCATCGATCGCAGGTCCTTGGTCGGGAGCGGGATGTAGTTGTTCCCTTCGACGAAGACGGTCTGCCCGAACTCGTTGAGGAACATGTTGATGAACGCGGCCTCCCGTGCGTCGTACCCTCCGCCGTTGGGGTTGCCCTCCTGGATCAGCGTGTACATGTGGAGGTCGCGGTTGAGCGGGTAGTCGCTGTCGTAGATGGTGTTCTCAGCGTCCTTGTTGGGCTTGTAGACCGTCCCCTCGAAGTTGATGGCGATCGGACGGACCTGTGGCCCCGTGAACGCAAGCGCCATGTACGCGATGGCGCCCTCGTTCTGGGCGACGGCCTGGGCGACCTGCTGGTTCTGACCGAAGCGGGTGTCGACCCCCGGCATCGGCGCGTCCGCGCCGCCGAGCATGTTCAGGCGGAACGAGGTGTCCGTCCCGGAGCCCTCGGCGCGGCCGATGGCGTAAATCTCCTTGTCCGGGCCGCCGAGTTCGCTCCAGTTGGTGACCTCGTCTTGGTAGATCTGCCGGATCTCTTCGCCGGTCAACTGGGTGATGCCGGCGTCGTAGATGTCCTTGCTGACGACGACCGGCTGGCCGTCGCGGCCGACGACGTTGTCGACGACCGTGTTCTGTGCCTTCTGCTCGCTCCAGCCGAGTTCGGCCGTGATCGGCCCCGAGGAGTTGCCGATGTCGACAAGCCCCTCGGTGACGGCCTCACAGCCGGTCCCCGAGTGGCTCAGGCCGACCGTCGTCGGGAACGGCGGGTTGGAGCGCGTCTCGGTCGGCTCGAAGCCGAACTTCTGGGCGAAGTAATCGGCGAGGAGCATATCCGGCTGGCCGAGCTGTTCCCAGCCCGGCACCGTGCTCTCCGAGTTCGACCCCCAGTACTCGCCGTCGCTCGGCGGCGCGTTGGAGTTCCAGTAGGCACTGCCGGTGTTCGAGATGGGGTAGACGGTCGAGGAGCCCTCGGCGGAGAGCAGCGAGGTGCTCATACTGCCGCTGCTGGATTCCGTCTCCGTACTCCCGCCGCCCATGTCGGACTCGGTTTCGGTAGTGGATTCGGGAGTGGACTCGCCCTCGCCGCCGCCCCCACTCGACTGCCCGCCGCAGCCGGCCAGCCCGGCGATACCGACGGTACCAGTAGTTGCGATGAACGTCCGCCGTGAAACGCGACCGTTTCGGTCTGAGTCGTCAGACATCAATTAGAGAAGCCGTACGTCCGGTAAAGACGGTTTATATGAGGGGTAGTTGCTGACCCCATGTGACACCGTGACAAACATACCGCTACATATGTGCCAATAGCTGTTGTTACGTCCGAGACGGAAGGTATAACGCCGATTCGGCGAAACCGATGCGTGTGACCGACCACGCACTCGACGGGCTGTCACTGGACGCGGCCGTGGACGCGGTCGTCGCCCGGACCGGCGACGACCCCGACACGGTTCGGGTAGCGCTGAAACGGGTGACCGAAGAGGGAGAAGTGCGCCGCGAGATGGTCGACGACGCACTCGCCCACGTCTCCAAAGTAGTGTCGACCCCCGAAACCCGGGTGGAGAACGCCCGCATGCTGATCGACGACGCTCACGAGGCCGCCGACGCGGTCGATCATCTCGACAGCGTGGCCGCCCGACTCGACGACTTCGAGGATCGACACGCGGCGGTCGCGTCCCGCGTCGACGACCTCGGCGACCGTCTCCAGTCCGTCATCGCCCTCGCGGACGACCCCGACGCCATCTACGAGACTGCGGTCGAGATTCGCCGGCTCCACGCGGCGGCCAACTCGGCCCAGCACACCGCCGACGAACTCGGCGTCGACGCGGAGGAGTTGACCGCGTGGGTGCGGAATCCCGACCGCCGGCTGGACGCCCTCGACGCCGATGCCGACGCGGTGGCGGACTTCGTCGACGGCGTGGCAGCGACCCTCGACGCGCTCGAAGCCGGGGACGTGGACGCTGCCCCTGCCGCCGCCCGGTTCGACGCCGCCCTCAGACACCGGGTGTCCGGACTACTGCTCGACGACCTTCGGGCCGAGGTCGACGACCTGCACGCCTGGCCCGAGCCCGGTCCGGACGACACCCACGGCGCCGTCGACGCCGACGGCCTCGTTGCCCTCGACGACCGCCTTGCGGCCCTCGAGGAGCGGCGACAGTCGCTCGCCGACCGCCTCAACGACCACACGGGAACCGGGTGGCGGGACCGCTACGCTGACCGTCTGGCCGACTTCGAGGCGGCACTTGCCGAACACGCCCCGCCGGTCGACTGGGGGACGGTCGAGTCGCTGCTCGACGAGTACCGCCCGGAGACGGACGACGTGGAGTCGGCCTGATCGGGGTCGACTCCCTCATGCGGTTTATCGTGAGTCAGTACTGGTGATTCGCCGGAACGGATCGGCGAACCCCCGGTGAACAGTTACGATAAACACTATCAGTCGGCCCGTTCGGCCAGATCCAGCGCCGCGTTCGCCAGCACGGTCGCCGACCGATAACAGTCGGGCCAGCTCGTGAATTCGTCTTCGGTGTGACTCTTGCCGTCCTCGCTGACGGCAAAGACCATCGCCGTATCGCAGACTGCGGCGGCGTGGGTGGCGTCGTGGCCGGCGCCGCTCACCAGCCGACGGCCGTCGTACCCGAGCGCATCGACCGCGTCGGCGACGGCCTCGACCGGGCGGTCGGCGAAGTCGACGCTCGACGCCCGCATCGTGTGCTCGACCCCGTAGTCGACGCCCTCGCGCTCGGCCGCCGCGGCCACCTCCGCTTCCATCCGCTCGACGCCGCGGTCGAGGGTCGCCTCGTCGGGGTCGCGCACGTCCGTCGTGAACCGCACCGTCTCGGGGACGATGTTGACCGAGTTCGGCTCGACGGTCAGCGAGCCGACGGTGGCGACGCTCGCCTCGCCGAGGGTTCCGGGGAGGCGACGGAGCGCGGTCACGGCGTCCGCGGCGGCGACGAGCGCGTCGTCCCGGTAGTGCATCGGCGTCGTCCCCGAGTGGTTGGCCTGCCCCTCGAACGTCACCTCCGCCCACCGGAGACCGACGATACCGGTGACGATGCCCACGTCCGCGCCCGTCTCTTCTAGCCGCGGCCCCTGTTCGGGGTGGAGTTCGAGGTAGGCGTGGTACGGCTCCCGTGGCTCGGCCGGCTCCGACCCCCGGTAGCCGATGCGTTCGAGTTCGTCGAGCAGGCGAACCCCGTCGGCGTCCGTCTTCTCGTACTCCGTCTCGATGTCGTGGGCGCCGGCCCAGACGCCGCTTCCCTGCATCGCCGGCTGGAACCGCGACCCTTCCTCGTTGGTCCAGTTGACCACCTCGACCGGGCGGCGCGTCTCGATACCCCGATCGTTCAGCGTGCGGACGAACTCGAGGGCGGCGACGACGCCGAGCGCCCCGTCGTAGATGCCGCCGTACGGCTGGGAGTCGAGGTGGGAGCCGACGAGCACCGGTTCGGCGTCGGGGTCGGTGCCCTCGCGGCGGGCGAAGGTGTTGCCGAAGGCGTCGACCCGCACGTCGAGGCCGGCGTCGGCCGCGCAGTCGACGAACCAGTCGCGGGCCTCGCGGTCGGCGTCCGAGAGCGTGAGACGGTCGAGCCCGCCGCCCGCCGTGCCCCCGATGGCCGCCTGTTCCTCCATCGTTTCGACGAGTCGGTCGCGGTCGATATCGATCGTCATGCGTGCGTATCAGTGGTGGTGGGGTTAAATATGCAGACGCCCGCGAAACCCATTTGCCGTCGGGCGACGACCGGTCGGTATGGACGGGGACGACCCGCTCGCCGACCGCGAGTGGCGGCTGATCCGCGAGGAGTCGTGGTCGGGGCCGATGAACATGGCGCTCGACGAGATCGCGGCCGAGACGGCCGCCGCGGGCGGGCCACGGACCCTCCGGGTGTACCGCTGGGAGCCGAGCACGCTCTCGCTGGGCTACCACCAGGACCCCACGACCGTCGACTGGGAGCACTGCGAGCGCGAGGAAGTCGGCGTCACGCGGCGCCCGACCGGCGGCGGCGGCATCTACCACGACGCCCACGGCGACATCTCCTACACCGTCGTCGCGCCCGCGGAGGAACTCCCCGGCGACCTCGTCGAGTCGTATCACCGGCTCTGTGCCCCGATCCTCGACGCCTTCGAACGGATGGGTGTGCCGGCGCGATTCGCCGAGACGGGGCGTCCCGCCCGCCACCAGCCCGCCTGCTACCTGCGGGAACTCCACCCGGCACACGACGTGGTCGTGGCGTCCGGGGGGACGGAGCGCAAGGTGAGCGGCAACGCCCAGCACCGCCGGGCCGACGCCGTCGTCCAGCACGGGTCGCTCACGTACGCGACCCGGCCGGAGCGCCACCTCGCCGTCTTCGCCGACGCGGACGACGTGACGCCGGCGACGTTTCGGGATCGCGTGACGGGCATCGCGGATCACGCCGACATCGGCCGTGAGACGGCAGTCGAGCACCTGGAGGCGGCGCTCGCCGACTGGGCCGACGCCGAGGCGGGGACGTGGACCGCCGACGAACTCACCCGCGCACGCGACCGGGCGGCGGAGACGTACGCGACCGACGAGTGGACGCGACGCGACCCGAACGACCGTTAGAAGCCGAACGTATCCGGACCGGCCACGTCGAGTTCGTCGACGATAGCCTCGTGAATCTCGTGGACCGGCGGCGTGTCTCGCGTGGGGTCGAGCCAGTGTTCGCCGAGCCACCGGTAGCGGACGGTCAGATCCCCGTCGATCAGGAAACACGACCGGCGCGAGCGACGCGTGATTCCGAGCGTGCGGTAGGTGACGCCGAAGGCGTCGGACACGTCGAGGTCGGGGTCGGCATAGAGGGGAAAGTTCAGACCGAGGTAGTCGATGAACCGGCGGTGGAGGCCGGCGCTCGACTTGCTACAGCCGACGACCTGGACGTGGTCGCCGCTGGAAAACCAGTCGAAATCGCGGAACGAACACCACTCGTCGATACAGTCGGGGCTGAAATCCAGCGTATAGAAGCTGAGCAACACCGGTCGATCCGCGACCAAGTCGCCGAGTGCCACGGTCTCGGCCGTCCCGTCCGGGCGGACGAGCGTGGCGTCCACGGCCGGGACCGTCTCGCCGAGAGCTATCGGGCCGTCCATATGCTGGCCTTTAGCCGGCGGTGATAAAACGGTTAGCCTATGACTATCGTATTCGATACGCGGTCGTACACCCCTCCCGGCATCCAATCCACCCGCCGATTCGATACGCCTTTCCACGCTCACCACCACCACTCCCTATGCGAGTTGGAGCACACGTATCCGTCGCTGGCGGCGTCGACAACGCGGTCGGCAACCAGCGCGAGGTCGGCGGCAACTGCGGACAGATCTTCACCCACTCCCCCCAGGTGTGGCAGGACCCGAACGTCGGCGACGACGAGGCCGCGGCGTTCCGCGAGGGCACCGCCGAACATCTGGACGGCCCGTGGGTCATCCACTCCTCGTATCTCGTCAACCTCTGTACGCCGAAGGCGGACCTGCGCGAGAAGTCGGTCGACAGTATGCAACGCGAGGTTGACGCGGCGGCGACACTCGGCATCGAGTACGTGAACGTCCACCTCGGCGCACACACGGGCGCCGGCGTCGACGGCGGCCTCGACAACGCCGTGAGCGCCCTCGACGAACTCGACGTGCCCGACGACGTGACCGTCCTCGTCGAGAGCGACGCGGGGAGCGGGACGAAACTCGGCGGCGACTTCGAACACCTCGCGACGGTGCTTTCCGAATCGGCCCACGACCTCGGCGTCTGTCTCGACACCGCCCACGTCTTCGCGGCCGGCTACGACCTCTCGACGGCCGCGGGCGTCGACGAGACGGTCGACGAGTTCGACGACGTGATCGGCCTCGACAACCTCCACTGTCTCCACCTCAACGACTCGAAACACGCCTGTGGGACGAACAAGGACGAACACGCCCACATTGGCGAGGGCGAAATCGGCGTCGACGGCATGCGCCGGATCGTCACCCACCCGGATCTGCGCGACCGGCCGTTCGTCCTCGAGACGCCGACCGAAAACGCCAAGAGCTTCGCGTGGAACATCGACCGCGTGCACGAACTGGCGGCGGAGTAGCCACGGCGCTTTTCGGGCGACCCCCCGTACGAACGACGAATGCAACTCACGAGACGCGACGTGCTCGCGGCCGGGGCGGGAACCGTCGGCGCCGGCCTCGGTGCCGGCCGGGCGCACGGGCAGGCGGCGGACTCGGTGACCGTCGCGACGCGCAACTGCTATCTCGGCGCGAACCTCTTTCGACTCCTCGTCGCCGCGACGGAGGGCAGTGAGGCGGTGGACACCGCCGTGGGCGACCTCCTCCGGACGGTCGACCGGAGTCACGTCCCCGAACGCCTCGGCGCCATCGCGGCCGAAATCGAACGGACGGACCCCGACCTGATCGGACTGCAGGAGGTGGCGCTGATCCGGACCGGCGAGCCGACGGCCGGGACGACGCCAACCGCCACGGAGATTCGATACGACTTCCGGGAGACGCTGACGGCGGCACTCGACGAGCGCGGCCTCCCCTATCGCGTCGTCGACGCGGTGACGACCACCGACATCCAACTGCCGGCGACGGTCGACGGCGAGCGCCGCGCCGTCCGCCTGACCGACCGCGACCTGTTGCTCGCCCACGAGTCGGTGGCGACGAGCGAGGTGGCGACGGGGCGGTTCGACGCCGCCGTCTCGCTCTCGGACGGCGACCGCTCGATTGCGGTCGAGCGCGGCTACCTCGTCTCGGACGCGTCGGTCGGCGGGACGCGCCTGACCGTCTGTAATACACACCTCGAATCCGTCTCGGCCGGGACGCGTCTGGCGCAAGCACGGGAAATCGAGACCCTCCTGAGCGGGCGCGCCGACCCGGTCGCCCTCGTCGGCGACCTCAACAGCGGCCCCGGCGGTTCGCGGGGCGCCTACGACCACCTCACGGGCCCTTTTCGCGACGCCGCGACGGGCGTCGGCAACACCTGCTGTCACGCGGCGGGGCTCCGGAACGACGCCCCGTCGCTCACGGCGCGGATCGACCACGTCCTCGTCCGTGGCGGCCTGGGGACGACGGACGCGACGCGGGTCGGCGCCGAATCGGAAGATCGCATCGCGGTCGACGACGACCGACTCTGGCCGTCGGACCACGCGGGCGTGGTGGCGACGCTGACGCCGGGAGCGGCCGAAACGGCGACGCAAACGGCGACCGAAACGGCGACGCCGACACCGACGGGAACGCCCGAGCCGTCGCCCACCGCGTCCGACGGCGTGTCGGTCCGCGTCGACGACGACACCAGCGTCCGGGTACCCGGCTTCGGCGTCGGCGCCGGCGTCGCCTCGGTCGTCACAGTCGCCCTCGCCGCCCGGCGACTGGTCGAGGACGACTGATTTTTGATGCCCGGCGCGGTACGACTCCCGTGCGCAACTTCTCGGCCGACTACCTCCGGCGGACGCGGGCGGGCCTGTGGTCGTCACGCGAGGCGCTCGACGACCTCGACTTGCCGTCCCGGGAGCGCATCCTCGACGTGGGCTGTGGGACGGGCGAGTTGACGCGGGTGCTCGCCGCGGAGGCCGGCGACTGCGAGGTGGTCGGCGTCGACGCCGACCCGTCGCTCCTGCGGGTCGCCCGCGAGGAAACGGGGCGGCCGGTCGTCGCGAGCGACGCGCTGGGACTGCCCGTCCGCGACGGCGGCGTCGACCTCGTGACGTGTCAGGCGCTCTTGGTGAACCTGCCCGATCCGGTCGCGGCGCTCCGGGAGTTTCGCCGCGTCGCGAGCGACGCCGTCGCCGCCGTCGAACCCGACAACGGCGACGTGGCCGTCGAGTCGACGGTGGAGCGCGAAGTCGCCCTCGAACGCCGGGTTCGCGAGGCGTATCTCGACGGCGTGAACACCGACGTGGCGATGGGCGACCGCGTCGTCGAGGCGTTCGAGGCCGCCGGCCTCGTCGACGTGCGGACACGGCGGCACTACCACCGGAAGGTGATCGAACCGCCGTACGACGAGGCCGACCTGCAGGACGCGACCCGGAAGGCAACGGGGGCGGGGCTGGCCGACCACGAGACCGAACTCCGTCGCGCGGTGGGCGAGGAGTACGACGACCTGCGGGCCGCGTGGCGTGAGATGGGCCGCGAGGTGGTCGCAGCGATGCGGGCGGAGACGTATCGCCGGGCCGAGGTGGTACCGTTCGACGTGACGGTCGGACGGGTGCCAGTGGAACGGGAGTTCGAGTAGGAACGTGGCCAGCACCCGTGTCTGACCGTCATCACGGGGCGCGTCGCGGCCGTGCGAGCCACCGCCTCGTGTGCGTTCCCGGCGTCACCGGTTCGTCCGCACGGGTCGACGAACCCGACTGTCGACGGGTCGTCACGACGGGCCGCCGAGTCGCCAGCAGTGACCGTCGGCGGAGCGTCTTACGAAGTCCAAGGAGAGAGCCCTGGGCTTTAGCGCGGGGAGGATGTCAAACCACGTCGCCCCGGACCGTCCGGCCCGTCGCCTCGGCGCGACGTTCGCGCATCACCGCGGCCGCCTCGGCCGCCTCGTCCTCGTCGAGACCCAGCATCTCCAAGGCACCGGAGAGGGTCGGGAAGGCGAGTTCGCCGCCGCGGAGTTTCGCCATCGCGTCGTCGTCGCGTCGGCCGTCGGCGTAGAGGCAGACGCCGCGAGGGTCGAGAATCTCCTCGTACGCGTCGCGAGCCATCGCCCCCCGAAGCCGCTGGGTGACGTTGTCCGAGAAGGAGGCGTTGCACACCTCGAGGTGGATCGGTTCGTCGTCGGCAATCAGATGAGCGGCGAGACAGCGTTCGGGCGCCGCGTGGCCGTTGTCGTTCGCGCGGACGCTATCCGGATAGGTCTCGGCCCAGTCGGCGTCGACCGTCTTGCCGACGCCGGCGACGCCGTAGCGCTCCTCGAACGCGGCCGAACGGTCGTCGTCACCGCGCATGAGGAGATCCTTCGTGACGTACACATCGAGGCGGTCGATCGGATCGAGTCCGAGGGCCACGTCGCCGTACACCCACACCTCCCGGACGGGGACGGGGAGGAGGGCGTCGTCGGTGGCGGCCCGATCGACCAGATCGACGATGTCGGCGACCCGGTCCAGCGCGACAGCTCTGTCCATCACCCGCCCTTACGCGCCGGCGCGCAAAACGGTTGTCCAACGAAACCGTGATACGGCCCGCCCGGCAAGGGGGCGCCGATGGACTGCGACAAATGTGGTCGCGAGGCGGTGATGCACGCCGCCTACTCCGGCGCCCACCTCTGTGACGACCACGTCCGCGCGTCGGTCGAGAAGCGGGTGCGTCGCCGGGTTCGCGAGGACGGTCTCCTGCCCGCGGACGCCTCGCCCGAGAACCCACAGACGTGGGTGATCGGCCTCTCGGGCGGCAAGGACAGCGTCGTCCTCACCCACATCCTCGACGAGACGTTCGGCCGTGATCCCCGCGTCGACCTCGTTGCCCTCTCGATCCACGAGGGAATCGAGGGCTACCGCGACGAGAGCCTCGACGCTTCTCGGGCGCTGACCGCCGACCGCGGCCTCCGACACGAGGTGGTGTCGTACGCGGACGAACTCGGCGTTCGGATGGACGACGTGGTCGAGAAAGATCCCGAAAACATGGCGGCCTGTGCGTACTGCGGCGTGTTCCGGCGTGATCTGCTCGAATCCTACGCCGACGAACTCGACGCCGACAAACTCCTCACGGGCCACAATCTCGACGACGAGGCCCAGACGGCGCTGATGAACTTCTTCGAGGGCGACCTGAAACAGATCGCCAAGCATTTCGACGCCAGCCTCGGGCCGTTCGACCGGCGGGCCGAGAGCTCGCAGTTCGTTCCACGAGCCAAACCCCTGCGCGACGTGCCGGAGAAGGAGGTGGCGCTGTACGCCCACCTCGCGGACCTGCCGGCCCACATCACGGAGTGTCCACACGCGAGCGAGGCCTACCGCGGGGAGATACAGGAACTCCTCCTCGGGATGGAGGAGGCCCACCCGGGAACCCGGCACTCGATCATGGCGGGCTACGAGGAACTCGCCGAACTCGCGGCACAGCGGTACCGCGAGGATGGATCGAGCGATCTGGGCGAGTGCGACCGCTGTGGATCGAGCACGGGCGGGCGCATCTGCCGGAAGTGTCGACTCGTCGCCTCTATCGAGGCGGTGTAAGACACGCGCGGCCCGAAAATAGGTGCTCTGAGAGCCGTCCGTGGCCTACCGAATCACGTCGATGCCGTTACGCTTCTCGACCTGTTCGCGGCCGCCGTCGGACCAGGACGCCTGATCCTGCCCGACGTTGTCGGTGGCTTCGAATTCCGAAACGTCCTCGCCGTTGAGGCTCCGACGAGATTTTTCGGCTTGCCGCTGCGTCGACGGGCCGAGGACCTGTGCGCTCTGAACGCCGGTCATGATGGCCATGACCCGCACCTTGCCCTTGTACTCCTCCTGGATGCGCGCGCCCCAGATGACGTTGGCGCTTGCCTCCAGTCGTTCGGTGATGTTGTTGGCGATACCCTCGGCCTCTTTCAGCGTGAGGTCCGGGCCGCCCGTGATGTGGACGAGCCCGCCGGAGGCCCCACGGTAGTCCACGTCCAAGAGCGGGTGGTTCATCGCGTCGCTCACCACCTCCTGGGACTTGTTTTTGTCCTGAGTCTCGCCGACGAGCATCACCGCGACGCCGCCCTGGTTCATGATCGTGGACATGTCCGCGTAGTCCAGATTGATGAGCGAGGGCTGGGTGATGGTCTCACTGATGCCCTTGACGGTCTCTGCGATGATCTGGTCCATCACGGAGAACGCCTTGCCGATCGGCAGGTTGGGCACGTAGTCGAGCAGGCGGTTGTTGTCGAGGACGATGATCGAGTCCGCTTCGCCGCGGAGCTTTTCGAGCCCTTCCTCGGCCTTGACGGTACGGGCGCGCTCGACGTTGAACGGCGTCGACACCATGCCGACGACGATGGCGCCCTGCTCTTTGGCGATCTTGGAGACGACGGGCGCGGCACCGGTCCCGGTACCGCCGCCCATCCCGGCGGTCACGAAAACGAGGTCGGCCTCGCCGAGGACTTCCTTGATCGTCCCCTGGGCCATCTCGGTCGCACGCTCGCCCATCGAGGGGTCGCCACCGGCGCCGAGCCCCTGCGTGAGCGACTTGCCGACGAGGATCTTCGTGTCGGCTTCGATCATCTTCAGGTGCTGTTTGTCGGTGTTGATCGCGACCGTCTCGGCACCGTCGACGCCAATGTTGTACAGGCGGTTGACGGTGTTGTTACCGGCGCCGCCGGCGCCGACGATGACGATGCGCGGGTCGCCGAACGAGTCGTCGTCGTCGGCGTCGCGCTGTTCGGCCTCTTCACGCTCGATGGCGTCTTGGACGAATCCCTGCATCGTTACACCTTCGCCCAGCTGCGGTTGCGCTTGCGGTTGTCGTCACGGGACTCGCTCTGTTCGTTGAGCATCTCGCGGACTGCCGAGCGGATGGCCTCGCTTCGGTTCGGGAACTCTCCCGTCTCGACCATCTGTTCGACCTCCTCGATCTGCTGCTTCGGAATTCGTAGTGTCACACGCTCCATTGTTGCATTCCCCCGGTAAGACGGATGGGGCGACGCCCCGATGTGCTGTCTTACACGGGTCAACCGGACGACGACGGGGGTTCGACCCCGCGGCCGGCGGCCCTGTAAGACGACCGTCTTACGCGAACGTACCAAGAGACCAATACCTTATAAAATTAACGGCCGTTGTAAGACAAACGGCGTTTACACCGCTTACGGCCGGTCGAGCACGTCGGCAGCGGGTGTCCGTCGCCCACAACTCGGACAGAACGCCCAGTCGGATCGGAGTTCGTCGCCACAGTCGCAAAACACCCGGTGAGCGGACTTCTCGCCGCAGTTCGGGCAGTAGACGTGGCCAGCAGACATCTCCTCGCCACACTGGGAACACGCGTTTCGCTGCCCGGCCGCGTTCCGCGAGTCCGACGCGTCGTCCGGCGTTTCACGATCCGTCTTACGCGCCGCCGGGTCGGTCTCACGGTCGACGGACACGTCGGGTTGGGCCGTCGAATCGCCGTCCAGCGTGACGTTGACGTTGATCGCCGGCGGCTCGCGCGGTGCAAACGCGTACTCCGCGAGCAACGCTTCGAGCCGGTCCGACCCGCCGCCCGGCGACTCCTCACGCTCCGCGTCGTCGAGGTAGGTGCGCAACGCCTCGCGCATCACCTCGCTTTTCGAGGCGTCGAACGCCTCTAACCGCTCGACGAGGTCGTCGTCGGCGCGGAACGTGATCTTGCTCATCGTTCACAGACACGCAGGCCGGTTATTTGAAACCTTCGCGAGTGTCTGACGCCTGTCTGTCGGACGGCCGACGCGGCGGTGAGTGGTGGTGGCTACGCAGCCGACGCCAGCCGTCGGCGCTCCGCGCCGAGCAGTCGCGCCCACAGCGCGAACAGCCAGCTATCCAGCCCGTACGCCGCGTCCACGTCCCGAACCCACGTCTCGTCGGAGAAACAGAGGGCCTGGAACCGCCGGACGCGGGGCGAGAGCGACGGCCGTGAGCCAGCGTAGTACGACAGCGTCTCACGGAGCGCCCGGTCGAGGAAGCCCGTGGGCACGTCGACGCCGTCGGCCGTCGCCGCGTGCCGGAACCACTCGACGTGTGTCACCGCCGCGGCGAGGACGAACCGCTCGCGAAAGCCCGAGACGCCGGTGAGTGGCGACGCCCCCGCGACGAACGTATCACGCGGGCGCGGGAACCGGGGCGCCGTCGTCGTCAGTCCCGTCGCCGTCGCTACCTCGCGGGCGAGCCGTCCGAGGCGCCGTTCGAGGACCCGGGCCAGCGGCACCACCGCCAGTTCGTACCACGGCGGCATCCACTCACAGAACGGCTCGGAGTAGACGGCGTCGCCGAGAAAGACGCCGACGACCGACTCGGCCTCGCGCCGCGACAGCGTCGCCGGATCGGTGCGAAGCGTCGTCGCCACCGCCTCGCCGTCGATCCGGCCGGCGCCCGGGAAGTCCATCCCGTCGGCCACGCGACGGGTGTACGCCCGTCCGGCCAGATACCAGTCGGCGGCGTCGGCGGGCGTTCGCATCGTACGGAGCCGGACGACAGTCACGGCCGAACGTTTGCCGGCGGCGACGTAACTCTTCCCCGTCCCCGGCCCCGACCGCGAGTCGGAAACGTCGTCGTTCGTCGGCGCCAGCGACCGCGACAGCGATAGTTAAAGTGGCTCGACACCGAGGTTTCGGCAGACCGTGCCCGTGTCGTTCGACCTCTTCGGGACGCTCGTGACGGCGTCGATGCCCGACGATCCGGCCGCCGCCGTCGCCGCCGAGCTTCGCGACCGGGGTGTCGCCGTCCCCGACGACTGGGCGTCCGCCTACCGGACCCCTCACCTCGACGTTCCCGAGGCCGCCGAGATTCCCCTCCCCGCCCACGTCGCCGCCGCGCTCCGGAGCCGGGGCGTCGAGGCGGTAGACACCGCCGTCAGACGCGCCGTGATCGCCGCCTTCGACCCCGACGTGTCCCGCCGACCGGGCGTCGACGCCGCCCTCGACGCTGCCCGTCGACGCGGCCCAGTCGGTCTCTGTTCGAACTGTAGCGTCCCCGAACTCGTCCCGCGGACGCTCGTCCGCGCCGACCTCCGGGGCGCGTTCGACGCCGTCGTCACCAGCGCCGCCTGCGGCTTCCGCAAACCCCACCCGCGTCCGTTCGAGACGCTCGCGACCGAACTGGGCGTCGACTCCGCGGCCCTCATCCACGTCGGCGACGACCCCGACGCCGACGGCGGGATCAAGGCCCTCGGCGGGCGGTTCGTCGACGTGCGTGAGACTCCCTTGTCGGCTCTCGACGACGTGCTGGGAGGCGAACCGTGCCGCTGATCGCGGCGGGAAGCGTCGCCCTCGCGGCGCTCGGCGACCGACTCGTCGCCGAACCGCCCGCTCGCTACCACCCCGTCGCGTGGCTCGGCCGTGCGCTCGGGCCGCTCGACCGGCCGTGGCGCCGTCCCCGGCTGGCGGGCGTCGCGACGGCGCTGCTCGTCCCCCTCCTCGCCGCGGGCGCCGTCGCAGGCGTCGTCGCGGTCGGGAGCCGACTCGACCCGCTCGCCGGCGGCGCCCTCGCCGGCCTCGTACTCTTCGTCTCGACCAGCCGGCGGATGCTCGTCGCCGAGGCGCGCGCCGTCGTCGCGGCGAGCGAGTCGGACCTCCCGGCGGCGCGGACGCGCCTGCGCTCGCTGGCCGGGCGCGACGCGGCGCCCCTCTCCGCCGGCGAGGTGCGGAGCGCCGCCGTCGAGAGCGCCGCCGAGAACCTGAGCGACGGCCTCGTGGCACCGCTGGCCGGCTTCGCCCTTCTCGCGCCGTTCTCGCTGCCCGCGGCCGCGGGTGCCGCCGCGTGGGTCAAGGCGGTCAACACCCTGGATTCGACCTTCGGCTACCGCTCGGTGCCGATGGGCTGGGCGCCCGCCCGCCTCGACGACGCCGTCATGTTCCTCCCCGCACGCGCAAGCGCCGTCTTACTCTCCGTCGTCGCCGGCCGTCCCGGTGCGCTCCGGCGCGCGCGGCCGCTCGCCCGCCGCCCCGCCTCGCCCAACGCCGGGTGGCCGATGGCGACACTCGCCGTCGCGTTGGACGTTCGGCTGACGAAACCCGACGCGTACGACCTGAGCGAGGACCGACGGTCCTCGGACGGCGAGGCGTCGGAGACGCCTCGGGTAACCGACGAAGCCGGTGACAGTCTGACGGAGTCCGACGACGCCGGCCCCGCCCTGCCGACGCCCGCCGACGCGACGCGGGGTGTCGCCGTCGTCTCGCGGGCCGGGTGGCTCGCGTTCGGGCTGGCGGGAGTGATCGCCCTGTGTTGACCGCCGTCCGCGGCGCCCTCGCCTTCCTGACGCGCCTGCCCGTCGGCGGCGGCGAGGCGGGCTGGGACGCCTTCCGTCGGACGCCCGCCGCGTTCGTCGTCGCCGGCTACGTCGTCGGCGGCCTCGCCGCGCTCCCCCTCCTCCTTCCCGTCCCCGTCTCGACGGCGGCGGCCCTGTATCTCGCGACGCTCTATCTCGTCACCGGCGTCACCCACGTCGACGGCCTCGCGGACTGTGGTGACGCCGCGGCGGCCCACGGGGCCGACGACCGGCGCTCGGCCCTGAAGGACTCCCGGATCGGCGTCGGCGGCCTCCTGGTGGTCGGCCTCGCCCTCCTCGCTCTCGCGTTCGGCGCCCTCGGCGTCGCCGGCGCCGGCCCCCGGATCGCCGCCCGACTGATCCTCGCGAGCGAGGTGAGCGCCAAAGTCGGCATGGCGACGCTCGCCGCCCTCGGGACGCCGGGCCACGAGGGCCTCGGCTCGGCCGTCGTCGGCGAGTCCAACGGCGCCGCCCTCCTGCCAGTCGTCGTCGCCGCCGCCCCCGCCGCGCTCCTCGCGCCGGCCGGGGCCACGCCGGCGCTCGTCGTCACGCTCCTGGCCGGCCCGGCCGTCGCGCTCCCCGTCGGCCGCTGGGCGACGGCCCACCTCGGCGGCGTCACCGGCGACGCGCTCGGCGCCGCGAACGAACTCGCCCGCGTCGTCGCGCTCCACGCGGGGGTGGTCGCGTGGACGCTCTGGTGATGTGTGGCGGGCGGGGGACGCGGCTGGGACGGAGCGAAAAGCCGCTGGTCGAGGTGACCGGGACGGCGATGGTCGACCGGGTGTGTGAGGCCCTCCTCGCGAGCCGCGGCGACGACGTCTACGCCGCCGTCTCGCCGCATACACCGAGGACGCGCGCGCACCTCGACCCGTCGGCCGTGACCGTCTTCGAGACGCCCGGGGAGGGGTACGTGGCCGACCTGACCGCGGCGCTGGAGCGGGTCGGCCGTCCGGCGCTGACCGTCGCCGCCGACCTCCCCCTGCTCACGCCCGGCACCGTGAACCGCGTCCTCGACGCGGCGGCCGACGCCGAGGGATCGCTCACCGTCGCCGTCCCCGTCGCCCTAAAGCGCAGACTGGGCGCGAGCGTCGATTCGACCGTCGGGGACGGCTCGCTCGCCCCCACCGGCGTCAACGTCGTCGCCGGAACCGACGACGACATATACGTCAGCGACGACACGCGACTCGCCGTGAACGTGAACCGACCGCGGGATCTGTGGGTTGCGGAGGCGCTGTCGTGACCAGGTTCGTCCTCGTCGCGGGGACGACGGAGACGGCGCGGATCGAGGGGATCAGCGCCGCGGGCGCCGACCCCGCCCTGGTGGCACACACCCCGAGCGCCGACGCCGAACTGATCGAGTACGGCCACCTCGTTCGCGCGCCCGCCGTCCCCGTGAGCCCGACGGGCTGTCCGACGCCCGCGGCCGTCACGCGCGCCGTCCGCGAGCAGGTGGGGTTCGAGACGCTCGTCGTCGACGCCGGCCTCGCCGAACCGACCGGCGCGCCGACCGTCGACGTGGGCGCAAAGCCCGGCCGGGACGTACGGGAAGCCGATCCGGTGCCGACCGCGCCGGGTGCCTGGGTCGCCGCCCGCGAACTGGGACACGCGCTCCCCGACGACGAACTCGTGATCGGGGAGACGATTCCCGGCGGCACTACGACGGCACTCGGCGTCTGCCGGGCGCTCGGGGTCGGCGAGGCGCCACGGGCGCCTCGGGAAGACGGCGACGCCGTCACCGTTCCCGTCTCCTCGTCGCTCCCGGAGAACCCGCGCGACCTGAAACGGCGGGTGGTCGACGACGGGTTCGCGGCGAGCGACCTCGACCCGGGCGACGCCGCCTACCGCCCGAAACTCGCCGTGCGCTTTCTCGGTGACCCGACACTCGCCGTCGTCGCCGGCCTCGTCGCCGGGGCGCTGGAGTCGGGGACCGACGTGGTCCTCGGCGGCGGGACGCAGATGCTCGCCGCCGCCGCGCTGGTCCGACACGCGGGTGTCGCGGACCCGTTGACCGTCGCCACGACGACGTACGTCGCCGCCGAAACCGATCTGAGGGCGGCCGCGGCCGGCCTCGACTGCGAACTCGTCGTCACCGATCCCGGCTTTGCGGGGCGGGACGACCCCCTCGCCCGCTACGCGGCGGGCGAGGCGAAGGAGGGGGCGGGCATGGGCGGCGCGCTCTATCTGGCGGATCGGTCGGGGTCGCTCGGCGCCGTCGCGGACGGAACGCTTGAGGTTGTGGAGCGTGTGAACGATTCGTATGGACCCTGACGCCGTGGCCGACGTGACACGCGTGCCACATGGGGGGGCGTCGGACGCAACCCTGTTGGACTTCAGCGCCAACACCAATCCGGAACGACCGCAGGGGGTGGTGAGCGTCTACGAATCGGCGTACGCCGCCGCGACGCGGTATCCGGAGGACGACTACTGCGAGTATCGGACCGCGGCGGGGGAGTATCTGGGCTGTGAACCGCTGAACGTCGTACCCACGGCCGGCGGCATCGAGGCGCTCCGACTCGCCTTCGGCGTGACGCTCGACACCGGCGACGACGCCCTCCTCCCCGAACCGGGGTTCGGCGAGTACGACCGCGAGGTACGGCTACAGGGCGCCACGCCGAACTTCGTCGCCCACGACCGCATCCTGGAAACCGACCCGGCGCCGTACGACGTCGTCGTCGTCTGCAACCCGAACAACCCGACCGGAGTCGGCTATCGCCGCGCGGACCTCGTGGCCTACGCCCAGGAGTGCCGACGCGCCGAAACGACCCTGATCGTCGACGAGGCGTTCCTCGATTTCACCGACTACCGAACGCTCGCGGGCGAACCCGGCGTCGTCGTCGTGCGGTCGCTGACCAAGGTGTTCGGGCTGCCGGGTCTTCGGATGGGACTGGCCGTCGCGACGGGCGGTCTGCACGAACGCCTCGAAGTCGCCCGGCCGGCGTGGGGACTCTCGACGCCCGCGGCCGACGTGGGCGCCTACTGTCTGCGGCAGACGAAGTTCGTCGCCGAGACGCGCGACCGGGTGCGCACGGAACGCGCCCGCGTCGCCGACCGCCTGCGCGACTCGTTCGAGGTGTACCCCTCCGAGGCACCGTTTCTCCTCCTCGGCGTCCACGATCGGTCGGTGAGCGACGTGATCGACGAAGCCCGACGCGACGGCATCGTCGTCCGCGACGCGACGACGTTCCGCTCCCTCGACGCCCACATCCGCGTCGCCATCCGTCGCCGTCACGAGAACGACCGGCTGCTCGACGCCCTGCTGTGACCGCCGTGTTCGACGCGACGGTCAGGGACGGCGTCTGTCGCCTCGCCCGCACCGGCACGCGCTGGCTCTCGACCGGGTACGCGGGCGGCGACGGTCGCGCCCCCGCGGCCTACAACTGCACCGTCCCCGAGGGCTGGACGCGGACCGACCTCGACGCCTACGTCGCCGAACGGCTCGACGCCGCGGGTTTTTCCGCCGACGGCCCCGCGCTCCTGACCGGCGTCGCCCAGCGGCACGCCCGCCGGGCGCGACTCGGCCCCGTCGAAGCCGTCGCCACGGCTGGCGTGTCGAATCCCGCCGCCCTCCCGGTCGACGCGGCGGCGCGGACGGACGGCGGGCATCACGCCGGCACCGTCAACGTCGTCGTGGGCACCACCCGCTCGCTCGCGCCCGGAGCGCTCCCGAACCTCCTGACCGTCGCGGCCGAGGCGAAGGCGGCGACCCTGCTCGAACTCGCCGGCATCCCCGGGACGACGACGGACGCCGTCGTCGCCGCCTGTGACCCCGCGGGCGACCCCGCCCGCTTTTCGGGGAGCGCGACGGCCGTCGGCGGGGCCGCCCGCGCCTGCGTCCGCGACGCCGTCGCCGCCAGCCTCCGCTCGCGACACCCCGACGGCGAGTACGCCGCCGAGGCGGGCGTCGTCACCGACGAACGAGCGGCGGTGACACGGCTTCCCACATCGGACCCTTGAAGCCCGCGCCGGGCCGAAGCAGGGGTATGAGCGAGGATAGCGAGCCGCGACGATCCCCGGTCGACGACGACGGGGCGCCCGCCCCGCAGGCACCGGCCGAGTTCGGCCGCGTACAGGTGTGGTGGGGGGACGGGAAGGGCAAGACCACTGCCGCCCTCGGCATGGGCTTTCGCGCCGCCGGCCACGGCTACCGGGTGCACTGCCTGCAGTTTATGAAAGGCGGCGCGGCGAGCGTCGAAGACGTGCGCGGCGAGTACGCGGCCATCACGCAGGTCGACGGCTTCAGCTACGAACACAGCGGCCACTACGGCTGGCACGGCTTCGCCGACGGGAGCGACGACGCCGACCACGCGGCGAAGGCCCGGGGCGGCCTGGAACGCGCCCGCGACCTGATCGACGGGGCACGGGACGTGGACCTCTCGGCACCGCTTCCCCTCGACGGCGACCCCGCGAACGGCGTCCACATGTTGATCCTCGACGAAATCCTGTACGCCGCCAACCGCGGGCTCGTCGACCCCGACGACGTGGTCGGGCTCGTGGAGTCGAAACCCGAGGGGCTGGAACTCGTCTGTACCGGTGGCCACGACCACCCGGACTACCTCGCCGACCGTGCCGACCTGGTGAGCGAGGTCCGAAAGGAGCGACATCCGATCGACGCGGGACAGCGGGCGCGGAAGGGGACCGAGTTCTGACACCGTCCCGACACTCGCGGGCCAACGGCCGGTCGGGCCAAGGGTTTTGCCGACTGCTCCCTAGCGCCGAGTATGACGCACACCCCCGGCGAGACGGTCCGTGACTGCCTCTCCGGCCTCGACGCCGCGGCGCTGACGGAGTTCGTCGCGGCGGTGTACGCGGCTCGCGGGTGGACGGTCGAGCGCGAGGGCGACGCCGCCGACCTGCTGGCCACGCCGCCCGGGGCCGACCGGCCGCGACGGCTCGCGGTCAGTTGCGACGACGCCGTCGCCGTCGCCGTCAGGCACGAAGGCGAGGTGACGAGCCTCGATGCCGACGACGTCGGCCGGATGGCGTGGTACGCCCTCGACTCGACGGCCCGGGAGCGGCTGTTCCGGGATTTCCTCGGCGCCGACCCCGACGACTTCGACCCGCCGTCGACGGCGGACGCATCGAGCGACGCCGGCGCCGACGGGGAAGCGACGCGGACGGCCGACGA
This sequence comes from Haloplanus natans DSM 17983, assembly GCF_000427685.1. Lineage (NCBI taxonomy): Archaea > Methanobacteriati > Methanobacteriota > Halobacteria > Halobacteriales > Haloferacaceae > Haloplanus > Haloplanus natans. Next base: position 480,448 of record NZ_KE386573.1, on the reverse strand, counting down.
CCCGCCGGAGAGGGAGTCGGGAAACGACGAGGGCGGGGTCCCGGCGCGCCGCGCGTTCGCCGCCGGACTGGCAATCGTCCTCGTCGTCGCCATCGTCGCCGCGACCGGCCCGGCGCTCACGTCGTCGGGGATGGACGGGAGCGAGGTGGACGGTGCGGACGACACGAACAGCACGCCCAGCGACTACTCGGCCGCGGAAGCGGCGACGCGTCGTCTCGACACCGGATGGAACGCGACAGACGACGACGAGCCCGCTCGCCCGGGCGTGATCGCGGTGTCGTCGGCACCCGAGCCGCGGCCACCGGGCGTCACCGCCGTGGGTATCGCGAACGCCTCGGCGCTGGCCGACGCCCACGAAGCGGCGCTCGACGGGCGCTCGTACCGCCTGACCGTCCACCACCGCGAGTTCGTCGACGGCGCGCCGACTGGCTTCGTCGCGGAGCGGACGGTCGTCGAGAACGCCACCCGCTACCGCACGGACCTGCGGTGGGTCGGGACCGTCCGGCAGGACCCGCGGGCCGTCGGCAACACCTCGGCGTTCGCCAACGGGCAGGTGCGGTACGTCCGTCTGGCCGGCGAGGCGGGGACGGCGGTCGAAACCGAACTCCGGCCGGAAGACCGGGTCGCCAGTCGGAGCGAGCGATATCTCCGGGGAGTGTTGAGGGGAAGCGACACGAGGGTCGTCGGCGCCTTCGAGCGCAACGGCACGACGCGTTTCTGGATCGCCGTCAGCCGCGACGAGAGTGCGGGCGCCGAGACGACCGGGAGCCTCCTCGTCGACGAGCACGGACTCGTCCACGAACTCCACCACGAGTACGTCTACCGACCGTCCGACGGCCCGCCGGTTCGGGTCGTCGTCACGATGCGTCTCGCGCCCGGAAACGTCTCCGCGTCGCCGCCGCCGTGGCTCGACGACGCGCCGTGAGCCGCGGCAGAAACGTTTTGCGCGTCAAGGCGTAGGAACGGGTATGACTTCGGTGCCGGGGACGGCGTTCCGGGCCCACCTCGCGACGCTGGATCGCGAGACGGCGATAGCGTTCACCGCGGCGGTGTACGACGCGCGCGGGTGGACGGTCGAACGCGATGCCGACGACACCGCCGATCTGCTGGCGACGCCACCCGGCGCCGACCGGCCGCGACGCCTCGTCGTCCGGGTCGGTGGGGACGGGACGACGGCCCCGTCGGACGCGGACCGCCTCGTCGACGCCGCGACGCTCCACGAGTTGGTGGCGTACGCCCTCCCGACGACCGAGCGGACGCGCCTCTGCCGGGACGTTTTCGACCGCGATCCGGGATCGTTCGGGGCCGCCGAGGAGTGTGGAGGCGACGGCCCGGACACGACGGGGCGGAGGGCGGCGAACACGGACGGACTCGACGAGGACCGAAACGACGACTCGGGCGCAGCGGAGGGGCGGGACGGGGCGTCGCCCCGGCCGGTCGCGCCGGCGAGCGACGACGGAGTGGGGAAGTCGGGGCCGGACGGCGATCGGTCGGAGTGGCTCGGCCGCGTCGCGGTGGTCGGCCTGGCGCTCTCGCTCGCCCTCGGCGGCGTCGTGACCGCGACGGGATCGAGCGGCGTCGACATCGGTTCGCCGGCGGCCCTCTTCGGGGGGAACGGGACCGAAACGGCGACCGACGAGTCGGCGGCCGCGTTCCCGCGGGGCATCGACGAGACGGGCGTCACGAACGCGGCGGCGCTCGCGAACGCCCACGAGGCCACGCTGTCGAACCGATCGTACCGCCTCACGGTCACGTACCGGGAGTTCGAGGACGGTGAACTGCGGGGCGTCGCCCACGAGCGAGCGCTCGTCGCGTCGCCGGATCGCTACCGGTCGCGCGTGCGGCGCCTCGGCTCGCTCGGCCACGAGGAGACCGTCGTCGCGTCGGGGTCGATGTACGCGAACGGCTCGGTTGGCTACATCCGGACGGGCAACGGCGTGCGGAGGCGGATGGCGGTTCGGTCGACCCTCGGCTCGTCGGCCGAGGCCGTGAGCTTCGTCGACCGGACCGAACGAACCATCCAGTGGTATCTCAGCGCCAACGAGACCCGGATCGTCGGGCGGACGGAACGCAACGAGACGACGACGTACCGCGTCGCCTTCGAGGGCGACCCGTGGCCCGAATCACGGAACGTGACGGGATGGGCGCGCGTCGACGAGACGGGGCTGGTGCGCGAACTCCACCGGTCGTACACGCCCGCGATAGAGCCGGGCGTCCGGATCGAGGTGACGATTCGGATCGTCCCCGGCCCCGTGACCGTGACGCGGCCGGCGTGGATGGCGGCGACGAACACCACCGCCGACGGGCGGGCGCCGGCCCGCGTCACCTCCTGACCGGCGGGGACTCCCCCGCGTCGAGCCACGGCGGCGGCGACGCGGTCACGTTCGTGGGTTCGATCCGGACCGTGACGACGGTGCGGACCGTCGACGCTTCGGGCGGGAGGTAGGCGTACTCGTGACGAATCTCGTGGACGAGGCCGCGCTCGTCGACGAGGATGCTGTCTATCGCGTCGGTGCCCCCCGGCGGCCGGCGGCGGAGGTCGATCCAGACGTAGGTCGTCCCCTCGCGTTCGAACGAGCCGACGACGGCCGCGTCGTCGACGTCGAGCACGCCCCGGAGATGCGTCGCGGTGCGGTTCGCGAACGGATCGACCGCGGGGTCGACGGCGACGCTTCGCCAGCCCGGACCATCCGCCGTTCCGGACTCGGGGCCGCGCTCGGTGAACCTGATCGTCCCGTCGGCCTCGGTGGCGGTAGTCAGCCGGACGAACCGCATCGTGCCGTCGGCGTACGCCGAGGTGGTGCCGATGGCCCGCGGCTGCTGCCGGAACGTCCCGATCACGGACACGTCCGAGCGATACCGGGTCGGCCCCTCGACGACCGCCCGCTCCCACGCGAATGCGGTCGGCCGCCCGCCGACGAACTCGCGGGCGACGACCGAGAGCCGGTACGAACGCCCGTCGAGCGCCGCTTCGTGGGCGTCGGCCAGCGCCGAGGCGTTCGTGATTCGTGATGCCCGTCGCATCGACGCCGGGCGGCAACGGGCCGTCGACCGCCACCACGCCGGCGTGTGTCGACGGGACGGCGCGGTCGGTGGCCGGCGCCTCGGACCCCGCGTCGTCGGGGGTGTCGGTCGTCGCGTCCGCGCCGGCCACGGCGTCCTCACCGGTCGGCGCGAGCGTCGGTCCGACCACGACGGCGACGATGCCGACCACGGACAGGATAGCGACGGCGACGACGAGTCGGCGCCCGAATCGGAGCGAGGGGTCGCTGGCGACCGAGGCATCAGCCCGTGGATCGGCCGTCGACTCGGGCGGCGCGTCGGTCTGTGGCTCGGCCGTCCCCGTCTCGACGGCGTCGACGGCCGCCGGCCCCTCGAAGGCGTCCGGCTCGCAGTCGAAGAAGTCCCGGAACAGGCGCGTACGGGCCGCGTCGTCGACGGCGTAGCGCAGCAGTTCCAGGAGGGCGGCGGCGTCGACGACGGTCGGCTCCCCGGTACCGGCTCCGTCGGCGTCGATGACGAGCGTCGGCACGACCACGCCGTCGGCGTCGGTCGGCGGTCGGTCGACGGGCGCGACGACGAGTCGGCGCCAGTCCCGCGTCCCTGCGGGCCGAACCCGCAGGTCGTCGCCGTCCCGGTCGAGTTCCCACCCACGGGCCCCGTACACCGCCGCGACGAACTCCGTCAGCGCCGCGGCGTCGAGCGACAGCAGCAGGTCCCGAAACGCCGCGGGAGTGGGTGGCATACCCGTCGAAGGAGGCAGATCGGCAAAACGCTTTGGCCGGACCGAACGTTTAATTCCGGGGCCGCAAAATCGGACACCGATGGTCGAGGCGTTCGCCGTGGCGAGCGGCAAGGGTGGGACGGGGAAGACGACGAGTACGCTCGCGCTTGGCATGGCGCTCGCCGAGGAACACGACGTGACGGTCGTCGACGCCGACACCGGGATGGCTAACCTGCTCTTTCACGCCGGCCTCGACGACGCGGCGGTAACGCTCCACGACCTGTTGGTCGACGGGGCCGACGCCGCCGTCTCCGACGCCGTCTACGACCGCTTCGGGATGAAGGTCGTCCCCTGCGGGACGAGTCTAGCGGCGTTTCGGGCCGCCGACCCCGAACGGCTGCGGGACGTGGTGGCCGAACTCGCCGCCGACACGGACGTGCTCTTGCTGGACTCGCCGGCGGCGCTGGGGTCGAAAAGCGCGGTCCTCCCCGTCGTGCTCGCGGATCGGACGGTGATCGTCCTCCAGCCGACGATACCGGCGCTCTCGGACGGCCTCAAGGTCCAGGAGTACGCCCGATCGTACGGGACGGAGACGGCGGGAACGCTGTTCAACCGCGTCCGTGACGACGAGGGGATCGACCGCATCGCCGAGCAGGCGGACCGCTACTTCGGCGGCGAGACGCTGGGCGTGATCCCGGAGAGCAACAGCGCACGCGCGGCCAGACAGGCGGGCGAACCGTTGCTCGCACACGCCCCGGACGCACCCGCGTCCGAGGCGTTCCGCGAGGCGGCGAGACGACTCGACGTGCGCGACGGGGCGAGCGGGGACGTGGCCGACCGCTTCCGGAGCGCGGTCGTGCCGGACGAAGTATGAGAATCCCACGCGGCGATCTGGTCCGATCACGCGTCGTCGACGACCCCGGGGAGACGCTGTCGACCGCCCTCGATCGGGGGCTGACGGGCTACGCCGTCTTCGAGCCCCAGGACGCCGTTTTGCTCGGCGACGAGACGCGCGGTGTCGTCACCTTCGAGGACGGAGTGCCGGTGCTCGCGTACTGCACAGACACCGACCGGGGCGGCGCCGATGCCCTCGCCGACGTGGCGGGACCGGGACCCTACAGCGCCGAACTGTACGAACTCGACCGGGGGGCGTTGGCGGAGGCTCACGAGGCCGACGACCTACGGGTGTTGCCCGGCCTGCCGGCGGAGCGTCTCTCGGCCGACAGGGGGCTGGTGACGCGCACCCGCGACGCGGCGCCCGACGACCGACTGGGTGCCGACGACACCGACGCCGTCGAGGCGTTTCTGGCCGACGAGTCACAGATCGAAGCCATCCGCGAACAGGCACGCCAAGAGGCCCGCGCCCGCGCCGAGGAGTGGGGACTGACGGACGCGCTCGACGACTGATTGTACCGGTGGTTCGCCGGCCCGTTCTGGCGAACCACCGATGACGACGTACGATAATCAGTATGAGACGGGTCGTTGCGAGCCGGTGCCGGGTTTCCGAACCGATGCGACCGACCGGAGAACAGCGACGACGGACGGTACGAGACGGATCGGTGGCCGTCGGTACCGGTCCTCGGCCACGTTCGCGACGGCCGGTGCCCCGCCGCGACGACCCACACGAGCCCATATTGTCATTCTATCAATACTCCTGTCCAGGTTCCCGGAGGGGCGAAACACACCCATATTTAATATTGGTTGAAATGAATGATGGGGTAGCCACAGTCGCACCAATATGCAAAACTCACATACAGATTCGGATCGTCACGCGACGAACGGCGGGTCCGAAGACGACGTATACGTCGTCAACTACTACGAGACCAGCGATATCGAACTGAGTGTCACCGTCGTGCACGCGGTTCTCGAAGTGACGGGCAAGGAGCCGACGGAGGTGAACCTCAATGCGGTCGTGCAGCCGGATGCGCTGAACCGCATCTTCACCCCCAAACGCGACGGCACGCCCCGCGAAGGCGGAATCCTCGAGTTCGAACTCGCCGGCTGTCGGGTGACCATCCACGGGAGCGGCGAGGTTCGCGTCGATCCGACACCGGAGTAATCGCCGTCACTCGTCGTCGGAGGTGGGCAGATACTGCTGGAGGCGGTCGGCCGACCGGTCGTCGGTGAGGCACACCCGTTCGGCGGTCCGGTCGAACGTCACGAGCCCCGCCTCGGCCAACCGCGGGACGTGGATGGACGCCAAGGCGGTGTACGCCCGGTCACGCTCGGATCGGGTCGGTTCGTCGGTATCGTTCTCCCAACGGGCGAGTCGCACCGCTAGCTGGTCGAGTTCGACCGTCGACCGTTCGAGGAGCAACCGGAGGACGAACCGTCGCCGGCGGTTGCCGAGCAGGTCACGGAGTTCGTCGTCGTCGAATTCGGCCGTTGCCGTGGCGTCGACCACCCGGTCGAACAGGGGCCGGAACGTGTTGAGCGTGCGGTCGGGGGTCGTCGACGGATCGACGCCGACGACCACGTTGGCGTCCAACTGGACGGCGCTCTGTACCAGAAGGTGGAGGAACTGGAACGTCGATTCGGCGTCGTTCGCGTCGATAAACGGCCCGAGAGCGTCGACGTAGACGAGCGTCTCGCGGTCGGTGTCGACCCAGTCGTCGAGATAGAGCGTGACGGCCGTCCCGAGTCGGCGCAGGTCGCCCGGATCGGACATCGACGTAACCGTCAGATTCCCGCCGGGGAGCGGTTTGCGCGACGGCTGGCCGGTCGCACTGGCCGACGCCGACCGCTCGAACTCGGCGTACGTGACCAGCCCGAACGCGTCGGGAAGGGCGCCGGTGCGCCGACGCCACTCCTCGACGACATCCCGCATCGACCGCGCCGCCGAGACGACGAGGAGGTTCGTCGACTCGGGGGGCACGTCGAGAACCTCGGCCGTCTCGCCGCCCAACAGCAGCGTCGCAGTCGGTCGGCTATCGTCGCTACTCTCACTCGGCTCGCCGCTGTTCGCTCCCCCCATGCTGGCTACTACTCACCCGTTGTCACGGCGCCGATATAAAGATACGGTGGACGGTACCGTCGGGTCACGATCGGTCACGGTGGCGATCGAGCGGCGTGCCGTCACGCGGACAGTAGTCGAACCCGGGATCGCGTGTGCTGAATCCACAGGTCGGGCACTCCCGAACCGACTGCGTCTCCCGATTCGATCGCCACAGAAGTGGGAGAAACGGGAGCAGGAGAAACACCAGCACGGTGTCGAAGTAGTACCACGCGGCGACGCTAATCAGGAGGCTCGCGAGGAGTCCGGCGACGGCCGTGGCCGTCCGCGATCCGACCATGTGCGGCGTTGGCACGTCGGTGACAAGTGTGTGGTGGTCGGGGTCCAAGTCGTCGGGCCGGGGGCGGACTAGCCGTCGGCCGGCACCTGCTCGCGGGCGGTGTCGGCGTCGCCCGGCGGTTCGTCGAGCACGTCGATCCGTGAGACCCACTTCACGCGCTCCCAGCAGTCCGCGTCGTCGACGAGGAGGCGAACGGGACCGCCTCGCTCGGTCGGGATCGGGTCGCCACCGAGTGAGACGGCGAGCAGGGCGTCCCGAAGGCGGTCGAGGGTGAACCCACAGGCGAACTCGGGGTCGGCCGAGCGCACCAGCGCGTGCGAGGCGTCGGCGCGGGGGCGCGCCCGGTCGATGACCGTCCCGACGCGGACGCCGCGCCATCGGTCGGGGGCGGTCGTCTCCCCCTCACAGCCGGTCGCCACCTCGACGGACACCGTCTCCAGCGCCGCGAGGTCGCTCGCGCGCACCGTCCGTGGGTTGGCGACGGCGCCGGTGAGCGTCACCGTCCAGCGGGCCGGATCGGGGTCGGCCGGCGGGGTCGAATGGGCCATACACGACAGACGGGCGGCGAACGGTCAAAACCCTTCGCCCGAGCACGTTCGAGGCGAACGTGTTCGGCCCAACCGACTCCCGGGTGGGGACACCCCGTACGGCTATGGACCGACTCGATATCCGCGACCTGCCGCCGAGCCAGCGTCACACGACCATCCACGACGCCTTCGACGAACTCGATGCCGGCGAGGAACTGATCATCGTCAACGACCACGATCCACAACCCCTCTTCTACGAGTTCCGGGCCGAACGCGACGCCTTCGACGAGGACGGGTACGAGGTCGAACGACGCGGCCCCGAAGAGTTCGTGGCAACGCTCCCCAAGAAGTGACGACGTGCCGAAAGATACACCGGTTTCTAATTAGATGTAATTACCACGATGACCGATTCGCGCGTTCGTTCGACGCCAGAGATGCCACGGCGCGTCGACTACCTGCTCGGGGCGATGGGACTCGCGCTGTTCGGGGGCGTCGCGGTGGGCGTCGCCTCGTCCGCACCGATGGAACTGGCGGCCGGGGTCGGCGCTTCGTTCGCGGCCGGTCTGCTCGCCGTCGGCCTGATTCGGTATCCACGGTAGCGTCTCATCCGACCCGTCGCCGCACGACGAGGGCGGCGACGACGGCGAGCGACACGCCCACGGCCAGCATCGGGATTTCGATCGGCCCGACGAACGGAACCGGGAGGGAGACGCTCGCCGAGAGCACGCCGCCCACGTCAGGGGTCGGCACGACAACGCCGACGACCGGAATCCGGAGGCCGCCGTCGCTCGCCGACTCCGCGTCCTCGGTCGCCGGGTCGGCGCCCACTCCGGTCGAGTCCTCGCGTCCCCCCTCCGTACTACCGCCGTCGTCAGACGCGGGCGTCGCGGTCGGTTCGAGCGGAGCGGCGACGGTGACGTTCGTCAGATGTTCGGCGCCGCTGGCGTCGCGGACGCGCACCCTGAGCAGCGTCTCGTCGGTGGCGCCCCCGAGGCGGGTGTCGAAGGCGCCGTTCGGCCCGAGATCGACCGGCCGGATGTCGACGATGCGGCCGGTCACGGGGTCGACCGTCTCGACGCTGACCTCGCGGACCTGGCCGCCGACGACGCGGCCGCCGACGGCGACGGTCCGGGCGTCGACGTAGCCGGTCCGTCCGTCCGCGACGGTGACGTTCGGGGCGAGAAACGTCGAGAGCGAGTAGTTCCACGTCCGCTCGTTGCCGGCGGTGTCGTTCGCGCCGAGGACGACGTAGTCGTCGCCCCGCGGGTGATAGACGGTCGTATCGAGACGAACCGACCGCCGGTCGGCGTCCGGAGCGGTCGATTTCGGGAAGACGAGCGGGTGGCGACCGGGGACCCCGTTCTCCGTGGTCACGGCCTCGTCGGACGTGCTCCCGGACGCCAGCCAGACGGACTGCACCTGCACGCGGTCGGTCACCCGTCCCTCGACGTGTAGGCGGGTCGGCGACACCCACTCCACGTCGGTGACCGTCAGATCCGGCGCCGTCCCGTCGTCGACGGCGACCGTGAACTCGTGGGTGCGGCGGTTCTCGACCGCGTCTTCGGCGGCCACCGTGATCCGATTCGATCCGGGGACGAGGTAGAGCGACTGACGGAAATCGACGCCGGGCGTGGGGAGGAGATACGACCGCCGGCCCTGCCGCTCCGTGCCGTTTGGCAACTCGTAGTCGTAGGTGTGGGTGACCCGGACGGCGTCGACCAACGAGAGGTCGTCGAGACGGCCGTCGACGGAGACGTTGCCCCGGTTTACCGTCAGTTCGGTCGCCGGCGGGCGTCCGGGGTCGTCGCTCGATGCGCCGGGGGCGAACGGCGCCGTGTAGGTCACCGTCGGCGCCGCGTCGTCTTTGATTATCGTCGCCGCGTACGTGGCGACGCCGTTGGCCTCCGCGACGACCGTGAGCCGGTGGGGTCCCGTCTCCAGGTCGAGAAAGACGCTCCGGTCGACGGCGTCGCTCGACGGCTCGAAGCTCCGTCGGGTGGTGCCGTCGATCCGCACCTCGATCAGCGAGACGGGCGCATCGGCCGACACCTGCACCCGGACGAGCGGATCGGTCGGCGTGTGGTACGTGTCGCCGCTGTCGAGCGGTTCGGCGTCGACGCCGACGGTGATCGTCGGCGCGTCGGCCGACTGCGCGGTGACCGGCGGCGCGGCGCCGGCCCACGCGACAAGCACCGCGACGGCGATGGCGACGACAGGGTCGTCCATGAATCGGGGGATGGCAGGGCGACTTATCAGTTATCCGGCCCGATTATCAGCGAGCGTAGCGACGCGGCGGCGCGCCGTGGGTCGGGCCGGCAGACGGTCGGGCTACGACGGCGACGGCCGCGTCGGTCGCGTGCCGAGTTCCAACTCGACCGTCCGCTCGCTCCCGTCGCGCAGAATCGTCAGCGACACCGTATCCCCGGGCCGTGTCTCCAGGGCGAGATAGCTTCCCAGCGCCTCCGTCGTGTCCGTCGGCGTCCCCTCGATAGCGAGCAACACGTCGCCGCCGACGGGGACGCTCTCGCCGTCGACCGTCTCCGCGCCGTCGGACGGTTGCAACACGTCGGCGGCCGGGCCGTTCGGCGCCAGATCGGTCACGAGCAGCCCCCGTGGCTCGTCGAGGCCGTTCGCCTCGGCGACGGTCGGCGTCACCGGTTCGATGGCGACACCCATGAACGAGTGCTCGTACGATCCGGACTCGATCAGTTCGGGGAGCACCCGGCGGGCCAGCGCCGCGGAGATGCCGAAGGCGATGTTGTCGCCGCCGCCGGAGTTGATGACGGCGAGCACCGATCCGCCGAGGTCCATCAGCGGCCCGCCGCTGTTGCCGGGGTTGACCGCCGCGTCCGTCTGGATGGCGTCGGGGATGCTGAACCCCGTCGGTGCCGGGATGGAGCGATCCGTCCCGCTGACGATGCCCGTCGTGACCGAGCCGTCGAGGTCGAACGGGTTGCCGATGGCGACGACTTCCTGGCCGATGGTCGCCGGCGACCCCGAGAGCGGGAGCGGGGTCGCCGCGTCCGGCAGGTCGGCGGCTTCGATCACCGCCAGATCGCTGTTGCGGTCGGTTCCCACCACCTCACCGGTGTACCATCGGCCGTCGCGGGTTCGGAGGTCGACGGTCGTCGCCGAGCCGACGACGTGAGCGTTGGTCACCACGAACGTGTCGTCGTACACCCATCCCGTGCCGCTCCCCTGGTCGGTTCGGACGAGCATCACGGAGTCGATGGCCTCCGTGTAGACGCGGGTGTACGGGCTCGGCCCAGCCGTCGTCGCGTCCGCCGCCGACGTATCCGCCCCGCCGGCAGTCGGCGCCGCCGATCCACAGCCCGCGAGTCCCGCCGTCAGCGCGAGCGCACCGGCGCGAAGCAAGCCCCGTCGGCTTGGTCCCTGATCGGTCATCGACGGAGGTGAGGGTCGCGGCGGGGAATAGGTTGGGGTGGCGTCGAATCGACACGCGAATACTTTTCGGGCGACCGACCGCCCCGAGCGTATGGGCCGATACGTCACCTCGGATCACCATTTCGGCCACGCGAACATCATCGACTACTGCGACCGGCCGTTCAGTAGCGTCGGGGAGATGAACACGGCGCTGCTCGACCGGTACTACGAGACGGTGACCACCGAAGATGTCCTCGTCCATCCCGGCGACGTGGCGATGGACATGCAGGACGGGCGGGAGACGGTCGAGTATTACCGAGGCTACCGCGGGCCGATCGTCGTCGAACTCGATCCGCCGTATCGGATGGCAGCCGTCGTCGGCGAGACGGTCGACTACCTGCGCGAACGGCGCTGAGTCACGGCATCGCCGTCTCATAGGGATTATCGTAACTGTCCATAGATTCTCGCCGGACCGTCCCGACAGGATCTCTGATGACTTCCGATAACCCCTATCACAGTGAGTATCCTAAGTCGCCGCCGATGGTTCGCCGGCCCGTTCTGGCGAACCACCGATACACAGTTACGATAAACAGTATCAGACCCCCTCGACCAGCCGCCGCAACTGTGCCGGCGGCACTGCACCTCGTGCCGCGTGGCCGTCGTACGCGAACGTCGGAACGCCGGTGACGCCATCGCGCCGCGCCGTGTCGAACAGGTCGTCGATTCGGGCGTGCAGCGCCTCGTCGTCGAGGGCCGCGTCGACGACACCCGGATCGAGCCCCGCCGCCTCGGCACAGTCGGCGAGGACTTCGGGGTCCCCGATGTCGTCGCCCTCGACCCACAGCGCCTCGAAGACCGCCTCGTCGAACGCCAGCCACGTGGCGTACGGCTCCGTCTCGTTCACGTACAGGGAGATCACCTGCGCCGGCCGCGAGTCCACGTCCGTCGCGATCTCCTGTGCCATCTCGGCGTCGTACCGATCGCGGAGGCGGCGGACGTTCTCGCGGGCCTGTGCGTAGTAGTTCTCGTCTTTTCCGTCGTCGACCGAGTGGTCGATGTCGCCGTCCGGACCCCGTTTCCCCGCCCGGAGGTCGAACGGGTGCCAGTCGATTTCCAACGGCTCGTCGCGTTCGCCCTGATATCGGTCGAGGGCCTGGCGCCCGAGATAACAGAACGGGCAGACGTAGTCGGAGTAGACGGTGAGTCGCTCGCCGGCTTGGACTTCGCTCATGACGGGTGTAGTACCGCGCCGGGCTAAAAGAGTCCGACTCGGCCGTGGCGTGTGAGCGCACGACCGCGCCGGTCGTCACTCCACGACGACGACGCCTTTCATTCCGAGGGTGCGGTGGGGCGTGCAGACGTACTCGTACGTCCCCGCCTCGGCGAACGTGTGCTCGAAGGTGTATCCTTCCTCCGAGGACAGGTCGCTCTCGAAGCCACCACCCTCCGCGGCGACGTTGTGCTGGGCGCCCTCGCCGGTCCACTCCCAGACGACGGTCGTCCCGGTCGACACCCGGATGGCCGGCGGGTCGAACGCGAACGCGCCGCCGTTGCCCTGCGCGCCGACGGCGACGGTCACCGCTCCGCTCCCCGTCTCGTCGGCGACGCCGTCGTAGTTGCCGACGTTCTCCATCCAGCCGTCGAAACTGGCGGTGCCGCCGCCACCACTGCCGCCGTTTCCGTCGTCCCTTTCCGTCTCCGTGGCCGTGCCACCGTCGCTCCGGCTCTCACTGCCGTCGTTCTCGCCGCCGCTGTCACCACTACAACCGGCGAGTGCCGTGAGAGCCAGTGTGCTCGTCGACAGGACGACCGACCGACGTGTGATTTCGTTCGATTCGAACATCTTCCCACACCGATCTTCGGACCGGCCCGAAAGGAGCGTTCGTTCGAACGTGTTCGGGTCGGTCGCCGGATGCCGGAAACGCGTCCACGTCATAGTTGTAACTGTGTGCCGGTGGGTCGTCGACCCGTTCTGGCGACCCACAGGTGACGACCTCCGATGATCGGTATCAGTCGTAGGTCCCGCCGTCGTCGTCGAGGAGACCCATATCCTCGACGACGAGATCGGCGAGGCTCTCGACGATGGCCGGGTCGATTTCGGCGACATCCTCCCCGTCGTGGACGTTCTCGTTGTGCCGGTCGACCGCGTCGGCCACGTCCGCCAAGGGGACCCGCGTCGTCGTGTCACAGGCCGTACAGACGATCGGGACGGTGGGCTCGTCGTCGCTGGTCATTGGTGTGCAACGCACACACCACCGTATAAAAGGCTCGGTGGTCGGTCAGTCGTCGGCCTCCCCCCGTGCCCGCTCGAACATGGCCAGCGCCTGCTCCCGTCGCTCGGCGTGGTCGACGATCGGTGCGGGGTACTCCGGCGCCGTCCGTCGCCGCTGGGTCGGCGAGAGTTCGTGCCAGTCGTGGATCAGGTCGGGCGCTACGTCACTGAGTTCGGGGACGTACCGCTTGATGTAGGTCGCGTCGGGGTCGTGGCGCTCCCCCTGTGTCATCGGGTTGAAGATGCGGAAGTAAGGCTGGGCGTCGGTGCCCGTCGACGCCGCCCACTGCCAGCCGCCGTTGTCGTTCGCGGGGTTGTGGTCGACGAGTTTCCGCCGGAACCAGTCGTACCCCTCGCGCCAGTCGAGCAGGAGGTCCTTCGTGAGAAAGGAGGCGACGATCATCCGCACGCGGTTGTGCATGTACGCCTCCGCGCGCAACTGGCGCATGCCCGCGTCGACGATGGGGTAGCCCGTCTCGCCGTCCCGCCACGCCTGCAGGGCCTCGGGGTCGTCGCGCCACTCGATCGGGTTCTCGTAGTCGCGGTAGTTCTCCGTCACCACCTCGGGGTTGAAATAGAGGACGTGGTGGTAGAACTCCCGCCACGCGAGTTCGCCGCGGAACGTTTCGACTGCCTCGCGGGCTTCGTCGTCGGGTGCCGTCTCGCGGGCACGCACCACCCGGTCGTGGAGCGTCCGCACCCCGACCGTGCCGTGAGTCAGATGCGCCGAGAGGCGAGAGGTGGCGTCGGCCGCCGGGTCGTCGCGGGCGTCACCGTAGTCGTAGATCGGTCCGGAGCAGAAGTCGTTGAGGCGGTGCCGGGCCGCCGTGTAGCCGCCGGGCGGAATCTCCGCCTCCGGCCGGTCGAAGCCAAGGTCCTCGAGTGTCGGGATGGAGGTGTCCGACCGCGGCGTGGCGAGGCGGTCGGCGCCCGGCGCCTGAACCGACCCCCGCTTCTCGCGGTCCTTCCACTTCTTCCAGAAGTAGCTGTAGACGGAGTAGGGGTCGCCCTGATTCGTCGTGATCGACCCCGGTTCGTGGTGGAGGTGGTCGTGGACGACGTGGGTGTCGACGCCCATCCCGTCGAGGCACTCGCGAACCCGGTCGTCGCGCCGGCGGCCGAGTCCGGAGTACGCCTGCGCCCACGAGACGCTGTCGGCGTCGGACGCTTCGGCGAGACGGGCGAGTTCGTCTGGCGCGCGGCCGCGGACGACGACCAAGTCGCTCTCGCGCTGGCGGTACCAGTCACGGAGCGCGGCGAGGCTGTCGATGACGAACGCCACCCGCGGCGGCGCGGCGTGGGAGAGAATCCGGGGATCGAAGGCGTACACCGGGAGGATCGGGTCGTCGTCGGGGGCCACGAGGGCCAGATTGTCCGACGGCCGGAGGTCCGTCCGGTGCCAGTGGAGGCGCATACGGGGCGGTAGGAACGGGGCGATATAAATGCTCGATCCGCCCTATCGACGGGCGTCGACTTCGCGGGCCATCGCCCGACAGTGCTCGGCGGCGACGACCGGGTCGGCGTCGAGGGTCGACAGCGCCCGGTCACAGCCGTGAAGCAAGCGCGACCGGAACTCGCCTTCGGGAAGCTTGTTCGTCGCCACCGTCTCGGCGCTCGTGAGTATCTGCCGGGCGGTGTCGGCTCGCGACGCTCCGTCCGACGCCGCGTCGCCGTCGAGCGCCCGCGCCCCCGCCTCGAACAACTGTTCGAGGACGTCCATCACGTCGCCGGAGAACTCGCCGTGCACGTCGTGCCGTACGGCGTGGCGTCTCAAGACGCCGTCGGTCGGCTCAAAAGTCGTCGAGTCGGCGCTGTCCCGGCGCGTCCGTCTCGCTATCGTCGGCCGTCTTTCGACCGTGTCGCCGAGACAGGCTGGCTCGGCGACGAATCTCCGGATCGGACAGCGCCTCGCGGGCGCGGTCGGCGAGTCGCGCGAAGCGCCGCCTGGCCGCCTCGCGCCGCGCTTCGAACTCGACGACCGGGTGTGGGTAGTCCTCGCCGATCCGGACGCCCGAGGACGCCTGAACCGCGAGCGGCGTCCGCTCCGGGCGGTCGAGGTGTTCGGTCGGCAGGTCCCGAAGTTCGGGCACGTACCGGCGTACGAACTCGCCGTCGGGGTCGTGCTCCCGAACCTGCTTTCGCGGGTCGTAGATCCGCACCGGATGGACGCCGGTGAGGTTGGACTGTGACTGCCACTGCGTGTAGTTGATGGCTGCATCGCCGTCGATCAGGTGGCGGTAGAAGTGGTCGGCGCCGGGCTTCCACCAGCACTGGAGGACGTAGGTGAAAAAGGAGGCACACATGGCTCGCATCCGGAAGTTCAGCCACCCCGTCTCGCGGAGGGCGCGCATGCTCGCGTCGACCAGCGGGAACCCCGTCTCGCCGGCTTTCCACGCCGCCACCAGATCGGGGTCGTGGCTGTCGCGAAAGAGGCCCCGAAAGACGGGGTTGACCGCGCGCTCGGTCCAGCCCGGCCAGTCGACCAGTTTCTGGCTGTAGTGGCGGTTCCAGTAACACCGTTTCGCGAACAGACGTATCCCCCGCGGGTCCGTCCCCTCGCGGTCGACGTACCGTTTCGCGCTCCGGACCGAGAGACAGCCGAACTGGAAATACGGCGAGAGGTGACTCGTCCGCTCCTCGGCCGCCGCGGGGTCGGCGATACCGCCGGGGTAGCGATCCAGTCGGTCGGCGAACGCGCGTAGGCGCTCCCACGCCGCGTCGCGCCCGCCGGTCGGTACCGCTCGCTTGGTCGGGGAGACGCCGTAGCGCCGCTCCACGTCGTCGACCGTCGGCCCGTCGGCGAGGGGGTTCGGGGGAAGCGCATCCGGCGCGGGGATGGGTTCGGACTCGAAGTACGATTCGGCCCCCGCCTGCCAGTCGTACTCGTCGCGCCCGCGGTCGGTCCGGTCGAGGCCGTCGACGGCGAACGTCGTCACGTCGTCGCGGCCGAACAGCGCCGCGTCCCGCTCCCGGCCGTAGCGGGCAGTGACGCTCCGGTTGACGTAGATCCGGTCGACCGGCAGGGCGTCGAGGACCGCCGCCGGGTCGCCGTGGCGGAAAACGAGGCCGCTCCCCAGCGACGCGTAGCGGTCGTCGAGCGCCGTCAGCGACTCGTGGAGGAAGCGCAGACGGGCGTCGGCGGCCATCCCGCTCCGGTAGAAGGTCGGATCGACGACGAAGACGGGTGCGGGGTGACCGTCCGCGGCGGCCGCGTCGAGGGCGGCGTTGTCCCGGAGGCGGAGGTCGTCGCGGTGCCAGACGGCAATCGTCGGCGAGTCGACCATCGGCGTCGCTCGGGGCGGAATCGACAAAACCGCGTCGGTGGGTGCGTGACGGGGCACTCATCCATCGGCGAAAAAGCGCCCGTGGAACCCGAAGGGGACGGCGTGGGGAAGCGGCGCCCGCGCCAGCAACGACAGCGTCTCGGCGTCGAAGACGAGGAGGACGGACCGCTCGGCGCCGGTGTCGAGGGCGGGCGCGAGGACGACGCCGTCGTCCTCGGCGTCGGCGCCCGGCCGCCCGACCATCCGTGGCTCCTCGACGTACACCCCCTGTCCCCACCATTCGGTCGCCGTCCCCCGATCGAGGTCGACTTTCACGAGGCCGTTCGCGCCCCGCCGGTCCGTCGCCTGCGCGTAGGCGTAGCGGTACGGGCGCGTGCGGACCGCCCGCGGTACCGTCGGGAGTTCGAGGCCGCCGTCGTAGCGGCGGGTCCGCGTCACGTCGGGGTCGGCCGCCGTCGGATCGAACCGGAAGCGGTCGAGTCTCCCCTCCGGCGCCGCCGCGAACGCGTCCTCGGCCAGCGTCTCGAAGGAGAGCGCGTCGACGATGCTCGCGTCCTCGAAGGCGACGAGGTCCATCACGAGTCGGTCGTCGCGCTGGAACGCGTTGACGTGGTGGAAGGTGAAAAAGGGGGCAACGGTCGGGTCGGCGACGAGGGTCCCGGACTCACGGTCGACGACGATCAGTCGTGTCCCCCGGTCGTCGTCGTAGCGAAGCATATCGAGGAGGCCGTCGCCCCAGGGCACGAGCGCCCGCCACACGTCGATGCGGAGCGGCGTCTCGACGAGGACGACGTAGTCGCGGGTGAGCGCGCAGTCGTGGACGTAGCCCGGCCCCTCGGCACGAACCGAGCCGATCCGCCGTCGCGCCGCCGTCTCGGGGTCGACGGCGTAGACGTGATAGCGGTGCGGGCGCCCGAACTCGAGGCCGAACCCGACCGTCTCGCCGGTCCGGGGGTCGACGGACGTATGCGCCGTCGTCAGGTGGAGGGTGAGGTCGTCGGTCCAGCGGAACTCGCCGCGGGTCGCGAGCGTGTCGGGGTCGAACGCGACCCAGCGGGGCGCCTCGGTCTGGGCGACGGAGTGGTCGCCGAAGCGGGCGACGTGGACGTTGGCGTTGTCGGTCGATTCGGGCGGGCCGAGCGCCCGGAGCCACCGGAGGACCTCGCGGAGCGGCCCTGGGCCACCGGCGAACTCGCTCGTTCGCTCGCCGCGGGTCGCCGCCTCGTACGCCTCGGTCCGGAGAAAGCGGTTCGTATAGCGCACCGCGCCGTCGGCAAAGCCGTAGCGACGGAGCATCGCGAGGCCGTCGAACCAGTGGGTCGCCCGCTCGCCGCCGACCTCGAACCGGCCGGGGCCGTTGCGGAGCAGGCGACCCGAGAGCCAGTCGGGGATGGCCCCCTCGACGGGGAGCGGGTGGTCGTCGAACTCGCGCTCGACCGACCGGAACCCCAGTTCGTACGCGTTCGGCTTCGGCACGGCGGCCGTTGGGCGGCGGGGCGTATGAATCCTCGATTCGGCCCGTCACCCTTAGGCCGACCGCGCCCCGTGTGCCGGTATGATGGCGGAGTCCGTGTCCGTCGGCGGCGTCGACGTGCCCGCGGTCGGTCTGGGGACGTGGCGTCTCCGCGGCGACGACTGTCGGCGGGCGGTCGAGACGGCGCTCGGCCTGGGGTATCGACACGTCGACACCGCACAGGCCTACGGCAACGAACGGCAGGTTGGCGCGGCCATCGAATCGAGCGCGGTCGAGCGCGACGACCTCTTTCTCACGACGAAACTCGACGGGAGCGCCCGACGCCACGACGCGGTGGGTCGGTCGGTCCGGAAGAGCCTCGACCGCCTCGGGACCGACTACCTCGACTGTCTGCTCATCCACTGGCCGAACGACAAGCCGCCGTTCTCACCGGTGCGACTGCCCGGCGGGCCGCCGCTCGCGGAGACGCTCGACGCGATGAACGAACTGGTCGAGGCGGGGTTGGTCCGCAATATCGGCGTCTCGAATTTCGACGTTCGCCTGCTGGACGCAGCCCGGCGGCTGTCGGACGCACCCATCTTCACGAACCAAGTGCAGTTCCATCCGTACTGGGACCAGCGCCGCCTGCTCTCGTACTGCCGGCGCAACGACGTGCTCCTGACGGCGTACAGCCCCCTGTGTCACGGGGGTGTCCTCGACGACGACATGCTGGGTCGGATCGGCCGGCGCTACGACAAGACGCCCGCGCAGGTGGCGATTCGCTGGGCGATCCAGCACGAGGGGGTCTGTGCCATCCCGAAGGCGACGAGTCGGGGCCACCTCGCCGCGAACATCGACGTGTTCGACTTCGAACTCACCGAGGCGGAGATGGAGCGGATTCGGCGGCCGTCGAAACTCCGGACGCTCGCCGGCTTCGCGCGGTCGCGCCTCCCGTTCGACGTATGAGGACCGACGCCTACACCGGACACACGTCGAATCGGATGTCGATCCGCGCCTCGTGTACGTCGGTGACGACGCCGTCGATGGGGGCGTGGTGGGCGTTGCTGATGCCGTCGCCGGGCGCCGCGACCTGCTCCCGGCGCCGAACGCGGTCGCCGGGTGACACCAGCGGTTCGCCCGGCGAAACGGGGCCGATCGACGGGTTGGAGACGAGGGGGACGCCGACCCCGTCCGGATCGAGCGTCGTCGGCGTCGTCTCGTGGTCGTCGCCGGCCCAGTCACACGCGTCGAGCACGTCGATCCGACCGCCGCCGTAAGTGTTGGCCGCGACCGTCTCCGCGTCGAGTACCATGAGGGCGTTCGTCCGCTTCGACACCCGGAACTCGGCGGGCGTGCCGTCGGTTCGGAACGACCACCCCGGACCGCCGTGCAGGAGCACCTCGGCGTCCGAGAGCGATCCGAGGGGTCGGCCGGCCGCGTCGAGGAGGTCGGCGGCGGGCGTGCCGATCGGCACGTCGAGAAACCGGTGTCGGGGGACGTTGCCGGCGACGTGGACGAGCGTGCGCGTCGTCGGCTCCCCCCGGTCGAGCGCCCGATAGACGTTTCGGAGCGTCTCGGTGTTCTGGACGATCCAGCCGCGGTCCATCGGGAGGTCGTCGCCCCCGACGACCGTCCCCGTCACGACGTTCAGGAGGACGCTCTCCATGCCGTACTTGTACCGATCCTCGGTGTAGGCGAACACGACGCCGGACTCGTCGTCGGCGTCGACCGGGAGGTCATCGGGCAGATAGACCGTCGCGTCCGTCACCGCCTCCAGCGGCCGCGTCCAGTCGCGATCCTTCAGCTTCGGCGCCACGACGACCGTCTCGACCGCCGAATCGAGCAACGCCTCGAACAGGGCGGCGAAGGCGCCCGCGCGCTCCCGCCCCAGCCATCGATCCATGTAGTAGATCGGTTCGCTCTCCTGGTGGTTGACGAGCAAGTGATCGACATCGTCGAGACGCCGCCACTTCGCGTGTGTCGGGAAGCCGGCCCCGCCAGCGCCCGCAACGCCAGCGTCCCGAATCGTCGTGGCGAACTCCGGAGTCGACAGCCGACCGAGTTGTGCGAGTGACATGGGCCACTACCGTGTGTTATGTTACCAAGCTACTATATCAGATTGTCGATTTGTAGTTCGTCGTTCGACGAATGGCCACATCGATCGCCGCCGGCGTCCGGGGGGACCGAACGGTTATGTCCGCCGCCACCTCAGCGATCCCATGGGAGTGACTGACATCTTCGTCGCGGACGCCGGATCGGAGCCGATGCGGTCGGTCGACCGCGTCCGGGCCGTCGAGGGCGGCCTCCGCGGCGACCGGTACTGCGAGGGACGGGGGCACTACACGCCCTTCGACGTCTGCGAAGTGACGCTGATCGCGAGCGAGGATATCGCGCACATCGACGACGAACTCGGCCTCTCGCTCGCGGCCGGCCAGCACCGCCGCAACCTCGTCACCGAGGGCGTCGACCTCCACGACTTGCTCGATCACCGCTTCCGAGTCGGCGAGGCGACGTTGAACGGCACCCGCCCGCGCCCGCCGTGTGCCCACGTCGAGGAACTCGCCGAGCAGCAGGGGGTCGCCCGCGCCCTCGGCGACGGTCGGGGCGGCATCTGTGCGGCCGTGACCACCCCTGGCGACGTGGCGGTGGGCGACGAAGTGGTGGATCTGGGGTCGACCGACCGGACCGACGAAATCGTGGCGCGGCTGCGATCGGAGGATTAACAGACCGGCGCCGGATCGACGCCCATCCCGCGGAGCCGATCGGCGTACTCGTCGTACGCGACGGTAATCGCCTCGACCGCGGCGTCGACGGCGCGGTCCCAGTCGTCCCCGTCCGCACAGCAGTCGTCGAGGAGGGCCGCCCCGTCGTCGACGAGGGCGTCCGTCTCCGATCGGAACCCGCGGATCGTGTCCGCGGCCGACTCCTCGGCCTCGTTGACGAAGAAGTTGATCACCTGAAGGAGCGAACGCGAACTCACTAGGGGACGGGCGACCAGTCCCGCGGCGACGCGTTCCGGCGTCCCCTCCAGATCACGGAGGTGGGCGTGCAGGGCGTCCGGGTCGGCGTCGACGGCGTCGGGGTCGTCCAGTAGCGCCGCCACGCGGTCGGCGTGGTCGCGTTCCAGGGCCGCCACCCGCTCGAACGCCGCACGGGCGTCGGCGTCGTCCTCGTCGTCGGCCCACGCCACGAACGTCGCCGCGGCGCGGCGTTCGGCGGCGAGCGTCGCCGCCAGCACCCGCTCGCGGTCGAGTCGCGCCTCGGTCGTCGCCACGAGCGCCTTCTCCGAGCCGAGGCGGTCGAGTTCCGTCGCCGTTCGATTCCGAACCGTCTCGACGAGCGTGTCGCCGTCCATACGTCGTCTTGGATCGGGGCGGTCGTTATACTGCCGGCCGTAGCCGTCCCTGTGCGACCCTACCCTTAACGCCGACGCGAGCGTAGCGATCGTATGGCGACCGACACCGACACCGGGAGCGTCACTCCGGCCGCCCTCCGGCGCCGCCTCGCCGACGGTGACCCGCTGACACTCCTCGACGTGCGCGACCGGACCGAGGTGGAGCGCTGGCGGATCGAGGCGCCGTCCACCGTCCACGTTCCCTACGTGAAGTTCGTCGCGGCGGGCGTCACCGGCGACGTGGCCGACCTCCTGCCCGACGACGTGGCGGAACCCGTGATCGTCGTCTGCCCCCGCGGCGAAGCGAGCGCCGAGGTGGCCGCTCAACTCGTCGACGCCGGGGTCGACGCCCGGAACCTCGCCGGCGGGATGGAGGCGTGGGCGCGGCTGTACGACCGGGTCGAGATCGGGACGGTCGACGGCGCCACCGTCTTCCAGTACCGCCGCCCCGCGAGCGGCTGTCTCGGCTACGCCGTCGTGTCCGACGGGGAGATGGCGGTGATCGACCCGTTACGGGCGTTCGCCGACCGCTACCGCGAGGACGCCGCCGAGTCCGGCGCGACGCTCACCGACGCGATCGATACGCACGTCCACGCCGACCACGTGAGCGGCGTGCGGGCGCTCGCGGAGTCGGGCGCGACGCCGATCCTTCCGGCGGCGGCGGTGACCGACCGCGGCGTGGCCGACGGGGACGACTTCGAGACGATAGCCGACGGCGACGGACTCGCGGTCGGAACGGCGACGCTCTCGGCCGTTGCACTCCCCGGTCACACGACGGAGATGACGGGCATTCAAGTGAACGGGACGCTCCTCACGGGCGACAGCCTCTTTCTCGACGGCGTTGCCCGTCCCGATCTGCAAGAAGACGCCGACCCCGCCGCGCAGGCGCGGACGCTGTACGCGACGCTGACCGAGGGACTGCGCGAGTTCCCCGACGACACCCTGATCGCGCCGGGACACACCGACGCGGGCGTCGAGACGGGTCCCGAGGTGGCCCGCCTCGGTGACCTCCGAGAGCGACTGCCGGTCTTCGGGATGGACGACACGGCGTTCGTCGACCGCGTGACCCGCGTGGGCGCCGAACCGGCCAACGCCGACCGTATCGTCGCCATCAACTGCGGGCGAGAGGCCGTCGACGACGACGCGGCGTTCGAACTGGAGTTGGGGCCGAACAACTGCGCGGCGGGTGGGTGAACCGATCCGCCGAGGCGTCTTTCGACCCTTCTGTGGGCCGCACCCTTTATGATCGGTCCCCGACACCCACGCCCATGTACGACGTTGCGGTGATTCCGGGCGACGGGATCGGGAACGAAGTGGTGGAGGCGGTCGAACCTCTGCTGGTCGACGTGGCCGACGCCTACGGCGTCGACGTGGGGACGACGTGGTTCGACTGGGGGAGCCAGCGCTACCTCGACGAGGGGGCGCTCATGCCCGACGACGGCCTGGACCGGCTGGAGGGGTTCGACGCCATCCTCCTCGGCGCCGTTGGCCACCCCGAGGTGCCGGACCACGTCACCCTGCGCGGCCTCCGACTCCCGATCACCAAAGGGTTCCAGCAACACGTCTGTAAGCGCCCCGCGTACCTCTTCGAGGGGGTCGAAAGCCCCCTGCGAGGGTACGAGGGCGGCGATATCGACTTCGTGGTCTATCGGCAGAACACGGAAGGCGAGTACGCCGACGTGGGCGGGCGCGAACACCAGGGCTTCGACAACGAACTGGCAGTCCAGGCGTCGGTGTTCACCCGCGAGGGGACCGAGAAGCTCCTGCGCCCGGCGTTCGAGGCGGCGACCGAGCGCTCGGGCCACCTGACGAACGTCACCAAGTCGAACGCGCAGGCCCACGGCATGGTGTTCTGGGACGACATGGTCGCGGAAGTGAGCGAGGAGTACCCCGACGTGGAGGTGGAACGCCTCCTCGTCGACGCCGCGAGCATGGACATGGTTCGCCGGCCGGACGAGTTCGACGTGCTGGTGGCGTCGAACCTCTTCGGGGACATTCTCACCGACATCGGCGGCGGCATCATGGGGAGTCTCGGCCTCGCTCCCTCGACGAACATCGACCCGGACGGCACCTACCCGTCGATGTTCGAACCCGTCCACGGCAGCGCCTTCGATATCATGGGCGAGGGCGTCGCCAACCCCCTCGCGACCGTACTCTCGGGGTCGCTCATGTTCGAACACCTCGGCGAAGACGCCGCCGCCGAGGCGCTGTGGGACGGCGTCGCGGCACAGTTGGCCGACGCCGGCGCGCCCCGAACGGCCGATATCGGCGGGGCGGCGGCGACGGTAGCCGTGACCGACGACCTGCGCGACCGCCTCGTCTAATAGATGACGGCGGCGACGATGCCCGCCGTCTGGCCGACGCCGACGAGGGCGAGGCCGGCGAGCGTCGCCATCGATCCGTTCGGGCCGACGACGTAGGCGACGGCGCCGAGTGCCGAGACTGCGCCGCCGGCGTAGTAGGCGCGGGCGGGGCGTGCGCCGCGCCGGCCGGTGTCCCACAGCCCCGCGGCGGGGAGAAGCATCCACCCGACGGCGGCGACCCACAGCAACGGCGTCGACGACAACACGAGGCCGACGGCGCCGGCGACGGTGAAGGCGAATCCGGCGACGATGATCCGCCGCCAGACGAGCAGTGCGCCGGCGCGCATGTCGGTCCACGAGAGGACGGCAAAGGCGAGGAGAAGCGTCGCCATCACGACGTGGGCGACGAGGAGCGTCCGGCGGGCGACGAACCCGAAGTGGGCGGCGGCGACGAACGACCAGGCGAGGGGGACGAGGACGACGGGGCCGTTTTCGCGAAGCCGGCGGAGCATGACGGCGAATGGGCGGCGGCAGTGAAAAAGTCCCGTGAGCCAAGGGTGATGGCAGGGTCGCCCCGGCAACGAAGCCGGCCGAATATAAATGTCGAGGGAGCGAAGCCCGCGTATGGCGTTGCGCACCCGCCGGACCGTCTACTATCTCGCGCTGGTCGTGGCGACGACCCTGCTGTTCACGCTCGTCTACAACGTCGGCATGGCGGTCTGGGAGGGCCGGCCACAGCCCCTGTATCGGTCGCTCGAAATCGTGATCCAGAGTTTCACCACCACCGGCTACGGCCAGGACGCGCCGTGGCGGACGCCCCAGATGAACCTGCTGGCGATCACGATGCAACTCACCGGCATCGGCCTCATCCTCACCGCCGTCGACGTGTTCGCGGTGCCGTGGCTCCGCGACGCGCTCACGCCGAGTGCGCCGGAGTCGGCCGACGACCTGCGAAATCACGTCATCATCTGCGAGCACACCCCGCGGACGGAGGCGTTCGTCACGGAACTCGACGCCCGGGGGCGGGCGTACGTCCTCGTCGAGGCGGACGAGGAGCGGGCGGGACGCCTCCACGAGGACGGCTATCGCGTCGTCCACGGCGACCCCGAGTCGACGGACACGCTCCGGGCGGCGGGCATCGAGTCGGCGCGGGCCGTCGTCGCCGACGCCGCCGACGACACGAACGCGAGCATCGTGCTCTCGGCGCGGGACGCCCGGCCGGACGTACGCGTGATCACGCTGGTCGAGGACGCGTCGCTCGCCCGCTACCACCGGGCCGCGGGGGCTGACGAGGTGCTCTCGCCCCGACAGCTCCTGGGATCGAGTCTGGCGCGCCAGGTCCCGACGACGGTGACGACGGACGTGGTGTCCTGCGTCGGGGGTGCGGACGGGTCGGCGATCCCCCTGCCGAACGGCAACGACTTCGAACTCGTCGAACTCACCGTGGCCGAAAACAGCGCCCTTCACGGGACGACGTTCGGCGAGGCGCACCTGCGCGAGCGGTTCGGCGTGAACGTGATCGGGGCGTGGTTCGACGGGGACTTCCAGACGCCGATCGGGATGGGCGAACGGCTAGCGGCGCGGACGCGCCTCCTCGTCGCCGGCGAGTCGGCTCAGGTCGAGGCGTTACAGGAGGCGACGGCCTCGACCGTCCGTCAGTTCGGCCCACAGCGAATCGTCATCGCGGGGTTCGGCGACTCCGGGCGCGCGGCGGCCGACGCTCTCGCCGACTCGCGCGCCGAGGTGACCGTCCTCGACGCCGAGGCGGATGCCGACGCCGACGTGGTCGGGGACGCCCGCGACCCCGAGACGCTCGCCGCCGCGGGCATCGCGGACGCGTCGGCGCTGATCGTCACCGTCGCCGACGACACGACGGCCATCTTCGTGACGCTCATCGCCCGCGAGGTGAACCCGGACCTCTACATCGTCGTCCGGGCGAACGAGGAGGTCGACGTCCAGAAGCTGTACCGCGCCGGCGGCGACTACGTGCAGTCGCTGGCGACGGTCAGCGGTCGGATGCTCGCCTCCACCGTCTTCGAGGACGAGGAGGTGCTCGCGTACGACAAGCAGATCAACGTCGTCCGCCTCCCGGCGGGGTCGCTGGTCGGAAGCACCATCGTCAACGAGGGGGTGCGGACCGAAACCGGCTGTACCGTCGTCGCCGCCGTCAGGGACGACGAGACGATCACCGACTTCGATCCCGAGGGGTTCACCTTCGAGGCGGGCGACGAGGTGATCATCGCCGGCACCGACGAAGCCACCACCGAGTTCGAGCGGACGTTCGGAGTCTGAGCGGGGCGACCGCGCAGTCGGGGGAGATGATTTAAGTCACGAAAGCCTCGAAAGGGAGGCATGTCGAGGCGGCGGCACGTACTGTACGTCGACGGCGGTGGGGACGAAACGCCGCCGACCCACCTCGAGACGGCCGACTTCGAGGTCCACACGACGGCGACGGTAGCGGGCGCGCTCGATCGGCTAGCGACGGCGTCGGTCGACTGCGTCGTCGCGTCGCCGCCACTGGCCGACGGGGACGGACTCGACCTCCTGGGGCGCGTGCGGGCGACCCACCCGCGCCTGCCCGTCGTCTTCCATCCGGCGGACGGGTCGGAGGCGCTCGCGAGCGAGGCGATCGGCGCCGGCGCTACCGATTACGTGCCGCGGTCGGGCGAGAACGGGGATCGGCTGGTCGAGGCCGTCACGAACGCCATCGCCGCGGAGCCGACCCGTCCGGCCGAACGGGTCGTCCACCTCGTCAGGACGATCCAGTCGGCGCTCGTCCGGGCGCGGACGGCCGGCGAAATCGACGACGTGGTGTGTGAGGCCATCGTCGACACCGAGCCCTACGCCTTCGCCTGGATCGGCGAGTACGACGAGACCGACGGACAGGTGACACCTCGGGCGTCCGCCGGGTTCGAAGCGGGCTATCTCGAAACGATCGACGTGGCGGCCGACGGCAGTCGGGTGAGTCGAGGACCGACGGGCCGGTCGATCGACAGCCACGCCGTCGAGGTGGTCCAGGACATCCCGGACGCGCCGGCGTACGAGCCGTGGCGGGCGGAGGCCCTCGAACGGTCGTATCGCTCCAGCGCCGCGATACCGCTCGTTCACGACGACACGCTCTACGGCGTGTTGAACGTCTACGCCGACCGAACGGGGGTGTTCGACGCACCGGAACGGGAGTTGCTGGCCGACCTCGGTCAGACCATCGGGCACGCGCACCACCGCGTCCGGATACAGGAACTGTACGAGTCGCAGTATCGACAACTGTTCGAGGAGGCACCGGTGATGGTCGCGCTGACGCGCGATACGGACGACGGCCCGGTCATCGAGGACTGCAACCGACAGTTCGCGGCCAAGCTGGGCGCGTCCCGCGAGGACCTTCGCGAGCGACCGCTGACGGACGTCTACACCGAGGAAGCGGCGCGGGAACTCCTCGACGGGGATGGCTACCGGCGGGCACTGGCCGGCGAGTTCGTCACGACCGAGCGGGCGCTCCGCACACTGGAGGGCGACCGACTGGAGACGCTGTTGCAGGCGACGCCGCGGCGGAACGCGGCGGGCGACATCGTGGGGACGAACGCACTCTACGTCGATCTGACGGAGCGCAAGCGGGCGCGGAAAGTGCTCGACCAGGTCGAGGCGATGGAGGCGTCCATCGACGGCATCGGCATCCTCGACGAGGACGGCGAGTTCGTCTACGCCAACCAGGCACACGCGGACATCTACGGCTACGACGACCCGGACGCGTTCGTCGGCAACACGTGGCGGATGCTCTACGGCGACGACGAGCGCGCCCGGTTCGAGTCCGAAGTCGTGCCGGCTATCGAGAGAGGAGAGGAGTGGCGGGGGGAGGCGCGGGGCCGCTGTGCCGACGGGAGTGCCTTCCCGCAGGACCTCTCGCTCACCCCGATCTCCGACGGCGGCTACATCTGTGTCGTGCGCGATATCACCGAACGCAAACAGTACGAACGGCGGCTGGAAGGACAGCGCGACAACCTCGAAATCCTCAATCAGGTGGTGCGCCACGACATCCGCAACGACCTGCAGGTCGTCGTCGGTTACGCCACGATCCTCCGCGAGTTCGTCGACGGTGAGGGGCGTGACTACGTCGAACGCGTGGTGTCGAGTGGCCGCGACGCCGTCGAGACCACCAAGACGGCCGGCGAGGTTGCCAAGGTGATGCTCAGCGCCACGGCGGAGACGAAGCCGGTCGGGCTCAGACACGCCGTCACCAACCGGATCGACGAAGTCGACGCCGCGTACACGGACGCAATCCTGACGACCGAGGGGACGATTCCCGACGTGTCGGTCCCCGCCGACGACATGCTGGGTTCGGTGTTCAAGAACCTCCTCACGAACGCCGTCGTCCACAACGACGGCCCGGTCCGGGAGGTGACCGTCTCGGCGGCCGTCGCCGACGACACCGTAGCCGTTCGGATCGCCGACAACGGCCCCGGCATCCCCGACGACCGCAAAGACGCCATCTTCGAGGACGGCGAGAAAGGCCTCGACAGCGAGGGGACCGGCCTCGGGCTCTATCTCGTCGAGACGCTGGTCGACCGCTACGGCGGCGACGTTCGGATCGAGGACAACGAGCCCGAGGGGTCGGTGTTCGTCGTGGAACTCCCCGTCGTCGACCGATCGGACGAGCGGTAACACCGGTGCAACCAGGCGACACTCGTGTCATGAAAAATATATATTCGTCGCGCCCCTCGGGTCGAGCGTGGACGATTCATCTATCGACACCGAGAGGCACCACGTGAACGGACCACACCAGGGGCAGCCGCTCGTGACGGCGGGGACGCCCCTCGACGAGGCCGAGGCGGCCGTCGTCCTCGTTCACGGCCGCGGCGCGACGGCGCGGAGCATCGTCCGGATGGCGGAGTCGTTTCACCATCCCGGCGTCGCCTATCTGGCACCGCAGGCGAGCAACAACACGTGGTATCCCAGCCCGTTCACCGCGCCGGTCGAGGCGAACGAACCGGGCCGCACGTCGGGGCTACAGGCCATCGCGGACGCCATCGAGCGGGCGACCGACGCAGGGATTCCGACCGACCGCGTCATGCTCCTGGGCTTCTCGCAGGGGGCGTGTCTCGGAAGCGAGTTCGTCGCCCGCGACCCCCGTCGGTACGGCGGACTGGTGGTCCTCTCGGGTGGCCTGATCGGCGAGACGATCGATCCCGACGACTACGACGGTGACCTCGACCACACGCCGGTCTTTTTCGGCTGTAGCGACATCGATCCACACATCCCCGAGGGGCGCGTGCAGGTGTCCGCCACGGTGTTCGAGCGGCTGAACGCCGACGTGACGACACGGCTCTACCCGGGAATGGGACACACCATCAACGAGGACGAACGGGAGCGCGTGTCGGCGATGGTTGCCAACCTGCTCGACTAGTCTTCTTTCAGGTTCTCGTCGAGGAAGCGCAGCGTTTTCGACCACGCGTCACGCGTGGCGTCCGGGCGGAAACTCTCGCCGCTCGGGTTGGCGAAGGCGTGGCCCGCGCCTTCGTAGACGTGGATTTCGCGTTCGACGCCGAGTTCGCCGAGCGTCCGGTTGAACTCGCGGACGTTCTCGATGCCGACGACCTGGTCCTCGGAGCCGAAGACGCCGAGGACGGGTGCGTCGATACGCTGGAGCGTCGACGCGTTGGTCGTGAGCGTCCCGTAGTAGATGACCGTCGCGTTCAGGTCGGCGTCACTGAGACTCAACTGGAGGCTCTGACCGCCGCCGAAACACCAGCCGAGGCTCGCGACCCGGTCCGTGGTGTCGGCGCGGTCACGAAGCCCCGAGACGGCGCGGCTCATCTTCGAGACGGCCACGTCGGGGTTCTCGCGGACCTGTCCGGAGAGGCGCGCGGCCTCCGAGGAGTTCGCCGCCACCTCGCCGTCGTAGAGGTCGACCGCGAAGACGACGTAGCCGTGCCCGGCGAGGATCTCCGCCATGTGCTCGATGTTGCCGTTGAGCCCCCACCACTCGTGGATCATGACGACCGATGGGTACTCGCCCTCGGCGGCCGGGCGAGCGAGATAGCCCGGCGTGCCGTTGATCGTCGTCCGCTCGGCCGTGATGGGCGCGAGGTTCTCGGCGCCGAAGATGTCGGCGTTGCCGCCGGTCGTGACGGGTTCGCAGGTGCCGTTCTTCTCGATGGCGCCGGGCTGACAGCCCATGTGCTCGGTCTGTGTGTACGAGGCTTCGGCGGTCGGAGTCCCCGTCCCCGTCGGTGCGGGCGTCGGCGTCTCTGTCGGCGCCGCCGTCGGCGTCGCGGTGTCGCCGCCGAGGACCCCCGAGCAACCGCTCAGGAGCACCAGCGCGGCGACGAGGACGGGACCGAGTCGCGTGAGTGACATTTCGTGTTCGGAAGGAAATGGGCGGAGAAAACCGTTTCGCTGTGACGCGTCGTGGCGCGGACGGCGCGTCGACGTGGCGACCCGGCCGGCGCCGTCAGAACGCCTCCCAGTCGTGATGCTGCTCGAACGCGTGGCCCGCGCGCAACACCGTCGCGTCGTCGAATCGCTCGCCGACGAGCATGAGGCCGACCGGCAGTCCGTCGGCCGTGCCCGCCGGAACCGAGAGCGCGGGATGGCCGGTCACGTCGAACGGCGCCGTATTCGCCAGCATACAGAGAGCGCGCTCGATCACGGCCACCCGATCGAGATCGGTGCGGTGTTCGTGTGCGGTCTGGGGCGTCGTCGGCATCGCCAGTACGTCGACCTCCGACAGCACCTCGTCGTATCTGTCGGCGAGTTCCCGGCTCAGGTTCTGTGCCTTCGCGTAGTAGTGACCCCGGTATTCGTCGGCGAGATACTGTCCGAGCACGAGCGTCAGTTTCAGCGTCGTGAGGTAGTCGTCGGCGGCAGCGCGGCGTGCACGGCCGAACGCGTCCATGAACTGCGTGTCGTACCGGCCGTTGCCGTAGTGGCCGATGCCGTCGGCGTCGACCGTTGCCGCGGTCGCCTCGGTGGCGATACCGTTCCAGATCGGCATACCGTCGAGATGCATCGGTACCGAGACTGTCGTCACTTCGGCACCGGCCTCGGCGAAGGCGTCGAGTGCGTCCCGGACAGTCGAGTCGACTGCCGCTTCGCTGGCATCGTGCTCGAACCCCTCTTCGAGGACGCCGACGGTCACCTCCGGCGATTCGTCGAGAGCGTCGAGATACGGTTCGGTCGGCACCGCTCCCTGTCGCGGATCGAGACCGTCGGCCCCGGCGATCACGTCGAGCACGCGGGCGCAGTCGGCGACGCTCGTCGCCATCGGGCCGACGTGGTCGAACGACCGGCCGAGGCCAGCGATCCCGGTGTACGGAACGAGGCTGTGCGTGGGCTTGTGACCGACGCCGCCGCTCCAGGCGGCCGGAATGCGGATCGAACCACCCTGGTCGCCGCCGATGGCGACGTCGACGTCGCCGTCGACGACGGCGGCGACGGACCCGCTCGACGAGCCGCCGGCGATGTACTCGGGGTCGTACGGGTTGTGGACGGGCCCCGTCGCGGACAGTTCGCCGCTTCCCGAGAAGGCCATATCCTCCATATTCGTCTTCCCGGTGATCGTCGCGCCGGCGTCGAGCAGTCGCGTGACGATCGTCGCGTCGGTCTCCGGAACGTACCCCTCGAAGAGTTTCGAGCCACAGGTCATCTCGACGCCGGCGAGGGCGACGTTGTCCTTGAGGCCGACCTCGTACCCGGACAACGGGCCGGCGTCCGCTCCCTGCACCTCGCACCGCCGAACGAACGCGTTCAACGGGTCCTCCGCCGACGTCGGTCGGTAGCCCGGGTCCCGGTCGGAGTACGCCCGCTCGGGCGTCGGTTCCGGCAGTTCGTCCAGGCGTTCGTACCCCGCCATCGTCTCCGCGATCACCGCCGAGAAGTCGGCCACCTCCTCGTCGGAGAGGGTCATGTGGTGTTTCGCCGCCTTCTCGCGGATCTCGTCCGGCGTCGGTGCCCGCACGTTCGGTGGGACGTTCGACATATCGGCCAAATATAGGACGTATAACACACAAAAGGCCACTTGTAGCGGAAAAACAAGCACTCGTA
This sequence comes from Haloplanus natans DSM 17983, assembly GCF_000427685.1. Taxonomy (NCBI): domain Archaea; kingdom Methanobacteriati; phylum Methanobacteriota; class Halobacteria; order Halobacteriales; family Haloferacaceae; genus Haloplanus; species Haloplanus natans. The sequence goes on along the minus strand of NZ_KE386573.1, from coordinate 448,777 downwards.
TCGGCTACGTGCAAACTATCGGCCAATGTTTTGACCTCGAAATACCGGTTCGTCAACCCACCGGGCGGCGAACGCGGACGGGCGGGGCCGGCGCTGCCCCCTCGGCCGTCACTGCCAGTTCGTGTAGAACAGGACGGCGATACCCACCGTCTCCAGCACCTGAAGCATCATCATGACCTCGACGGCGAGGGGTGGCATCGCCGGCGCGTTGAGGTAGAACGCGAGGGCGACGGCGTTCTCCGCCAGGAGCAAGACGGCAAAGAGGATGAGCCCACGCAGGACCGATCCCGGAACCTCCCGGTAGTTACGGATCCAGATGCTCAGCAGGCCGAGCAACAGGACGATGTTGATACTGGCGGCGACGCGGGCCGCGTCGACCATCAGGCTCATCGGCACCCCTCGGCGGTCGGCGGGTCGGTGGGTTCACGAATCATCCTTGGAGTTTGGTGAAGATGTCTTCGACGGTCTCCCAGTGGTTCCGAGTTCGCTCGCTCGGCAGGTAGACGGTGCCGTAGTTCTCGTCGCCACTCGTGACGATGTCGTGTTCTTCGAGGACATCGAGGTGGTGACGGACGGTGTTGTACGCCAAGTCGAGGTCGTCGGCGAGGCGGTTGGCGTTGCGGGGGCGTTCGTCGAGTTCGCGGAGGATACGGGCGCGGTTCGGCCCCCCACGGGTCGCCGCGAGGACCTGCCAGAGCACCACCTCCATACCTCCGAGGATTCCGTGGCAGCCACAAATAACGCACCGGTCTCCATCGACGCCCGACGAGGGGGGATCGCGACGATGTCGCGACCGACTGCGCCGCGGGGCGGCCTCGATCGACCGGGCGTCTTGGCTCACACCGACCTATTCGGCCATGAACCGTTTAATCATTGTGTACCGTTAACTGCAAATTCAACCGGTATGGATGCTGAAAGGAGTGTGGTGTGATCGGGCGACTGCGACGGAATGTATCGAGTCGTCGAGTCGACTTACAACGGAGTGACGAGAGATTCTAGTCCGAGTTGCGAAAGTAGTTAACTGTCCGTCACACCGCAACCAAACCGTACGATGACGGATACCGCCGACACGACACGACGCCGCGTACTTCTCGGACTCGGAACCGCCGCGACCGCCGGCCTCGCCGGCTGTGGTGGGCAGGGTGGCGGCGACGCCACGTCCACGCCGACGGCGACGGCCACCGAGACGGCGACGCCGACCGAGACGCCGACCGAAACCGCAACCGAGACGCCGAGCGGATCGGCCAGCCTCCGGGTGGCGCATATGTCCCCGAACGCCCCGAACGTCGACGTCTACGCCGACGGCAGCGCCGTCCTCGAAGACGTGGCCTTCGGCGCCGTCAGCGACTATCTGGAGGTGCCCGCCGGCGAGCGCCAACTCCGCATCACGCCGGCCGGCCAGTCCGGAACGACCGTCTTCGAGGGCGCCGTCCCCGTCGAAAGCGGGACGGCCTACACCGTCGCCGCCGTCGGCGAAGTGGGCGACATGGCCGACCAACCGTTCGAGCCCCTGGTTCTGGAAGACGACAACAGCGATCCGGGCGGTGACATGGCCCGGGTGCGTCTGGTCCACGCCTCGCCCGACGCCCCCGCCGTCGACGTGACGCTAGCGTCGAACGGCGACGTACTCTTCGACGGCGTTGCCTTCGGCGAATCTGGCTACGTAACCGTCCCCGCCGGCGACTACACCCTCCAAATCCGGGGCGACACCGACTCGAACGACGGCGACGTGGTCGCCGAGTTCGACGTGAGCCTCGACGGCGGGCAGGTGTACACCGGCTTCGCCGCGGGCTATCTCTCGCCCGACGACGAACCGGCCGACACCGCCTTCGACCTCATCGTCGCCAACGACACCGGGGGCGGGATGATGGAGAGCCCGGACCCGGCCAGCCTCCGGGTGGCGCATATGTCCCCGAACGCCCCGAACGTCGACATCTACGCCGACGGCAGCGCCGTCCTCGAAGACGTGGCCTTCGGCGCCGTCAGCGACTATCTGGAGGTGCCCGCCGGCGAGCGACAGGTTCGCATCACCCCGGCCGGCCAGTCGGGAACGACCGTCTTCGAGGGCGCCGTCCCCGTCGAAAGCGGGACGGCCTACACCGTCGCCGCCGTCGGCGAAGTGGGCGACATGGCCGATCAGCCCTTCGAACCACTCGTGTTGACGGACGACAACAGCGATCCGGGCGACGACATGGCCCGCGTGCGTCTGGTCCACGCCTCGCCCGACGCCCCCGCCGTCGACGTGACGCTAGCGTCGAACGGCGACGCGCTGTTCGACGGCGTCGCCTTCGGCGAATCTGGCTACGTAACCGTCCCCGCCGGCGACTACACCCTCCAAGTCCGGGGCGACACCGACTCGAACGACGGTGACGTGGTCGCCGAGTTCGACGTGAGCCTGACCGGTGGCGGCGTCTACACCGCCTTCGCCGCGGGCTATCTCTCGCCCGACGACGAACCGGCCGACACCGCCTTCGACCTGCTGGTGAGCCAGGACACCGGCGGGTCGATGGACGGGTCGGGCGGTAACGGGATGTCGATGGGCGCCCCGAGCGGGGGACTGCTCGGCCGCTAACCCTCGTTCGGTGTCCGACGGCCCCGCTCGTACGGTTTATCGTCTCACTCGTCGACGAGGTCGATCCCCGCGTCGCCGTTCGGCACCATACAGACGAACGAGCTCTCCGACTCGCTCTCGTTTCTGAACCAGTGGACGGTGCCGGCGGGGATGAGCAGGGAGTCGCCCTCGCGGACCGTGTGCTCCTCGTCTTCGATGCCGACGACGTACTCGCCGTCGACGGTGTGGACCTCGTGTTCGACCGCGTTGGTGTGTTTGGGCACCTCGGCGCCGGGGTCGAGACGGTAGCGACGCATCCGGAAGGTGGGCGCGCCGTCGGACTCGTCGAGGATGACCGCCTTGCGCACGCCGTCCGCTTTCGATAGCTCCTCGTAGTTGGCGTCGGCGGCGCGTTTCAGGGTCGGCTCGGGGGACTGCCGTGTGTCGCTCATGCATCCGTTTCGCCGGCCGAGCCATATAATCCTACAGGCCGGGCACCCGCTCCCCCGCCGGCACCGTCGTCTCCAGCCAGTTCTCCTCGGGCGGGAGCGGACAGGAGAAGGCGTCGCTGAAGGCACAGAACGGCGTGTACGCCAGGTTGAAATCGAGCGTGACGCGGTCGCCGTCCGCGAGTTCGCGGTCGGGTGTGAGCTCCATGTAGCGGCCGCCACGGTAGGTTTGCTGCCCCGTCGTCTTGTCGCGGAACGGAACGAAGACGGCGTCGTCGCCACCTTCCTGTCGGTAGCCCCGGAGGGTGTGCGCCTCGCCGCCGAGATCGAACGAGAACGTGACGACCCGCAGGTAGCGGACGGTCCGGTCGTCGCTGGTGTCCATGTCGACCGGTTCGGGGTCGTCGTGGACGGTCACGGTCGCCGTGACGCGGTAGTCCGGATCGGGGTCGAAGTAGTCGAGCCCGTCGAACTCCTCGCGTCGCTCGGGCGGCACGGGCGAACCACGCTCCTCGGCGAACAGCCGGTCCTTCTCGGCGCGATTCTCGCGCAACCGCTCGGCGTAGTCGGGGGGCGTCTCGGTCACGGGACGGCTACGGCGGCGAACGATTTCAGTCCGACGATCCCGGGGAGAATCACGGCTGATAATCCAATCAATCCGTTTATGTGAACGGTCGACGAGGATGGTGGAATGGTCTCGAAGGGTGACCTCGGCGTGAGTTACCTCGTCGCCGTCGGTGTCGTGCTGTTCGGCGTCTTCAGCGTGGGGGTGCTCCGGCCGTTCGGCTCCGGGACCGCGATGGAGTCGCGGTCACTGCTCGGCCTCAGCATGGGGATCATGATCGCCGGGAGCTTCCTCGTCACCGGCGTCGGCCTGGCACGGAGCACACTCGACGACGAACGGGTCTGGCGCGTCGCCGGGTGGTCGACACTCGGACTCGGCGTCCCGACCCTTCTCGCCGTCGTCGTCGTGTTACTCGCGCCGTCGCTGCTCCGCGGGATCGGCTGGCGGAGCGTCGTCATCGTCGACATCGCCGCCGGTGGCGTCGTCGGCGTCCTGGTCGGGTCCCTTCTCGAACTTCGGGCCGAACACGAGCGGACTCGGACGCTCAACCAGCGCAACACCGTCTTCCTCCGGCTGTTCCGCCACGACATCCGGACCAGCCTCAACCTCATTCGCGGCCACCTCAAACTCGTCGTGACGGACGGGTCGACGCCGCTCCAGTCCGCCGACGTGATCCGCGATCACCTCGCGCACATCGAGCGCCTGAGCGACGCGGCGAAACGGCTCGACGACCTCGAATCGATGGTCGAGACGGTGCCCGTGAATTTCGGCGCGCTCGTTCGTGACCGGATCGACGAACTTCGACAGTCGACCGACTCGGTGACCGTCGAAACCGATATCGACGAGACGCACGTGGCGGCGAACGAACTCCTCTCGTCGGTCGTCGACAACCTGCTCAGGAACGCCGTCGAGCACGGCTCGACGAGCAACCGGACGGGGACCGGTGACGCCGTCGAGCACGGGTCCACTGGCAGTGAGTCGGAAGCCGACGGCGGTCCCTGGCTTCGGGTGACGGTCCAGCCGACCGATGGCGGCGACGCCGTCCGGCTCCGAATCGAGGACGACGGGCCGGGCTTTACCGACGCCGAACTCGCGGTTCACGCCGACGCCCGGGCGACCGAGACGGCACTCCAGCACAGCGACGGCGTCGGCCTCTGGCTCGTCCGGTGGATCGTCGACGCCTACGACGGGCGAGTCGACATCGGGAACGCCGACGACGGCGGCGCCGTCGTGACCGTAACCCTGCCGCGGGCGGATGAGCCGCCCACGGGCGCCTCGGTCCCCGAGTCGACGCCATCGGCCGCGGAGAACGGGGAACTCGCGCCGTCACGGTGAGACGGGCGGCACTCGCGGCGACCCGAACCGATATACGCACGCACTCCTGCGGACGAGTCGAGGTATCGTGACACATGGACCGACTCCCCTTCCCCGCAATCGTCGGGCAGGAGGACCTGAAATCGGCGTTGCTGTTGAACGCGGTCAACCGTGACATCGGCGGTGTCCTGATCCGGGGCGAACGGGGCACCGGCAAGAGCTCCGCGGTTCGGGGGCTCGAACGCGTGCTCCCGGAGATTCGTGTCGTCGCGGACTGTCGCTTCAATTGCCCGCCGGACGACCCGGCACGGCAGTGCGCGGCGTGTCGCGAGCGGACGGCGACCGAAACGGAGCGGGTACCGACGCCCGTCGTCGACCTGCCACTCGGCGCGACCGAGGATCGCCTCCTCGGCTCGCTCGACTTCGAGCAGGCGCTGAACGAAGGAGTCAGCGCGCTCGATCCGGGGTTGCTCGCCCGGGCGAACCGCGGGGTGCTCTACGTCGACGAGGTGAACCTTCTCGATGACCACCTCGTCGACCTGTTGCTGGATGCGGCCGCGAGCGGCGTCAACCGGATCGAACGCGAGGGGCTCACGATCACGCACCCGGCCGAGTTCGTCCTCGTGGGAACGATGAACCCCGAGGAGGGGCGGCTCCGGCCCCAGTTTCTGGACCGCTTCGGCCTCCAGGTGGACGCGGAGGCGCCGACCGATCCCGAGACGCGGGCGTCGATCGTCGAGGTGGCCGAGGCGTTCGAACGCGACCCGGACGCGGTTCGCGAACGGTATCGGGACGCGGAACGCCGACTCGGGGAGCGGATCGTGACGGCCCGCGACCGCTACGACGACATCACGCTGGACGACGAGCGCCGTCGAACCATCGCCGAACTCTGCATCGCGGCCGGCGTCGAAGGAAATCGCGGCGACATCACGACCGCACGGTGTGCGCGAGCGATAGCCGCACTCGACGGCCGGACCGCGGTCGAGGACGCGGACGTGCGGCGGGCGGCGGCGTTTGCGCTCCCCCACCGCATCCCCAGCGACCCCTTCGACGACGAGGTGTCGGTGGATCGACTCGCCGCCGACCACCTCGACGACACGTCGACGGCCGACAGCGTGACCGACGACCGCTCGAACGACGACCCGGCCACGGGCGACTCCGAAGCAGCGCCCGAGCGTGGCCGACGTGGCGGGAGCGAGGACCGGCGCGACGACGACGCGATCGACCGGGCGATCCGGAGGCTCCGGGATTTTTTCTGACGGCCGGCGGCGGGGAGCCGGACGCGGAGAGCGACGGCACCGGCGGGAACGATCCGGGTCGCGGACGCGAGGACGGGACGACGGGTGACGGCCGTGCGCCCGAGCGCCCGCGACTCGACCCCATCGGCGACGCGACGGCCGGGACGGCGACCATCGACGGGGCCGACTCGGATCCCGTCGTCGCCCCACTCGACGGCGGGACGGCCCGCATCGGCACCGAGACGATCGGCTCGGACGGGCCATCGGCGGGGCGGTACGTCGGCTCGCGGCGCGCGCAGTCGACCGACCGCCCGGCCGACATCGCCGTCGACGCGACGCTTCGATCGACGGTCGGCCGCGGGGGGACCGACATCACCGAGCGCGACCTTCGGGTGAAGCGCCGGAGCGGCGAGGCGCCGGCACTCGTCACCTTCGTCGTCGACTCGTCGATGAGCATGCGCGCCCACGGCGACATCCGGAGGGCGACGGCGCTCGCGACGGGCGTGCTCCGGCGGGCGAACCGCCACGACGACTACGTCGCAGTCGTCGCGTTCCACGACGAGCGGGCCGACGTGGTCGTGCCGCCGACGGACGATCCCGACGTGGCGGCCCGCCGGCTCGAGGATGTCCCGGTCGGCAACCGGACGCCACTCCCGGCCGGGTTGCTCGCCGCCCGTCGACTCGTCGACCGCGAGCGGACGGCGATTCCCGACCTGCCGGCCGTCGTCGTCGTCCTCACCGACGGCCGGCCGACGGTGGGGATCGAGGACGATCCGGTCGTCGAAACCAACCGCCTCGCCCGACGGCTCGGCGCGTCGGGGATCGACCTCGTCGTCCTGGACCTCGACCGCGGCACCACCGGCACCGACGTGTGTCGGTCGATGGCCGCCGAAGCGGACGGCGAGTACGTGTCGATGGCCGAGATACGGCCGGCGGACCGAACCCGGACCGTCGCGCGGGTGATCGAGTCGGTGCGGTAGGGTCGCTCCGGCGTATCCCGAGTGGGTGGCTCTCCACCCGAAACCGTGCCCTTTGTCGGCCCCACGAGTATAGTTCTCACAGTATCGAGAGCGTTCGGATACGAGGGAAGGAGCGTCGAAAACGCGAAGCATAACTCCGTCCCGTCCTGTCGTATGATCGATGGCGTTGGCTCTCGACCTGGATTCGCGGGTGGTAACCCTGGCGTTGGCGCGGATGGTCGACTCGGTCGCCAACTCGTTTCTGGTCGTCGTGCTCCCCCTGTATATCGGGCGGGCCGTCGCGCTGCCGGGGTTCATCGGGAGCGCCGTCGCCGTCGGTCCCGTCTCCTTCCGGTTGACCGAAGCCCTCCTGATCGGGGTGGTGCTCTCCCTGTTCGGCTTCCTGAACAGTCTCGGCCAGCCGTTCACGGGCCGGCTCTCCGACCGGACCGGCAGACGGAAGGTGTATCTCCTCTTTGGCCTGGCGCTCGTGGCCCTCGGCAGCCTCGGGTTCCTGTTCCTGGCGGATTACGTCTCGGTACTCGTGTTGCGAGGACTCCAGGGTGTCGGCGCCGCCTTCACCGTTCCCATGACCGTCGCGCTGGTCAACGAGTACTCCGCGGAGGGGGAACGCGGGGGGAACTTCGGGCTGTTCAACACGTTCCGACTGCTCGGGTTCGGGACCGGCCCCCTCGTCGCCGGCGTGATCGTCGAGTTCGGACCCTACGCCCTCCGCGGCGTGACGCTCTCGGGGTTCGACGCCGCCTTTCTGGTGGCCGTCGTGGCCGCCGCCGTCAGTTTCGGGCTAGTGACGCTGCTCATCGACGACCCCGAGCAACTCGCGGCACAGGCGGGCGACGACCTGTCGGTAGCCGTCCGAAACCGCGACGGCCCTGGCCTCGATCCGGTGTTTGCGCTCGCGCTCGTGACCGTCGTGATGGCGATGAGCTTCGCCATCTTCGCCCCGCTGGCCAACACGATCAACGAACGACTCGGCCAGGGCGACCTCCTCTTTTCCGTGCAGTTCGGCGCCGCGGTCCTGGCGAACGTCCTCTTTCAGCTCCCGATCGGCCGGCTTAGCGACCGCTTCGGTCGCCGGCCGTTCCTGCTCGGGGGCTTTGTCCTCCTGCTCCCGGCGACGCTGCTTCAGGGGTTCGTGACCACTTCGCTGTCGATGATCGCCCTCCGATTCCTGCAGGGGGCCGCCGTCGCCGCCGTCTTCGCCCCGTCGCTCGCGCTGGCGGGCGACCTCGCGACTGAGGGGCAGTCCGGCTCCACCCTCTCCCTGCTGACGATGGGCTTCGGACTCGGCATCGCCTTCGGGACGCTCCTCTCCGGGATTCTCGTCGGGTTCGGCTTCGCCGTCCCCTTCGTCGTGGCGACGGCCGCCGGCGTGGTCGGGCTGTTCCTGGTGTACACGCAGGTCCACGAGCCATCGGCCGCCTCTACGCCGGCCGCGGCGACGACCGACTGATAGTGTTTACTGTAACTGGTTACCGGTGGATCGCTGGACCGTCTTGGCTACCCACCGGTAGTGACTTACAATAAACACTACGAGACGGGCGATACCGGCCGGAGACCAGTGACGGGGTGTCGAGGCGAACGCCCACGGCGTCATCCGTGGGATGGAGCCGACAGCTGTGTATCATAGGGGTTATCGTAACTGTCCATAGATTCTCGCCGGACCGTCCCGGCGAGAATCTCTGATGACTTCCGATAATCCCTATCAGTCTACGCCGAACGGGCCGACGATATCGCGTGGTCACCGCCACGATGGGGCTCCAACTCGCCATCGACGGCAGTGAGCGATCCGTCCCCGTCGAAGCGCTGGCGCAACTCCCCGCCGTTCGACCGGGCGAGGGGTCGGCAACCGCGGGATCGGACCTGGAGAGCCAGCGCATCTCCACCCGAAGGCCCGCCCTTTGGAGTATCCGTGGCGACAGTTCGCACATATCCGATCGAGTCAGCGCGGTACGCGTCCCGGGACCGGCCGACCGGTCGCCACGGATCGTGAGACCGACGGCGTGAGTACGTTCCCGTGGTACCCCTACCGGTCGCTATGGACACGTAATATAAACGCTCACGTCGCGGTCGGTCGCGAGACTAGTTGTATGTCCGACGCGACTGGCGAGTCACACGAAGCGGGGGCGGTCAGCCTCCGCCGACGGATGTTCGTCGCCGGGGCGGGCGCCGTGGTGGGAGCGATGGGCCTCCACGCCGTGGCAGCCGCGCTGGGCAACGAGAAGGGTCAGGGGGAACACGGGGCGACGACCGGCGGGCCGAAAACGGCGACGGACACGCCGACGCCACCCCCACGGTGATCGCCCGTCGCGAGGTCGGGGGCTCACCCATTTCGACGTACGGCCACCGGACTCCCGAACCGCCTCCACGGCGACCTCGTCCGGCCCGTCGACGCCGGGGCGATGCCGACGGGACGGGTCCCCCGGTATCCGAGTGGCCAGCGCCTCGAACGGGGAGCGCCGACGGTCGGAGCCACCGATCGGTGAACCGCCTCGCGTATCCGCGAGACGGTAGATTCATTCCGGTTTCACCTCGTCTTCGCCACATGCACACGCGGCTGCGGTTCCTCCTCGGCGTCGCGCTCGGTGGGGGCGCCGTGCTCCTGTACGCGTGGTACGCGGGCGTCGGCGACATCGTCGGCCGGGCGCGGACCGTTGCACCGGGAGTTCTCGGCGTACTGGCGCTCCTCGTGGTCGCCGAGGGCGTGGCCGACGGCATCGGCGTCTGGGCGTCCGTGCGCCCTCTCGGGACCGGACTCGACTCGCTCCGGAGCGTCCAGTTCGCCCTCGCCGGCGACTTCTTCGACATCGTGAGCCCGGCGGGCGCCGCGAGCTCCGAGCCGATCATGGCGCGGTTCATCGGCGTCGCGACCGACACCGCGTACAGCGAGGCACTCGGCGTTCGCGGCGTGGCGAAGTACGTGAAGGCGGCCGGGCAGATCCTGCTGTCGAGCACCGTCGGCATCGCCGTGCTCCGTGGCGACGCCGGGGGCGTCCTGCGGACACTCGTCGCCGCCGTCGTCGTGGTGGTCGGCGTCGGCGTTATCGCCGTCGTCCTCGGCAACTCCCTCGCCCGCCTGTCGGTCGCGGCGCTGACACCCCTCGCCGCCGCCGTCTCCACGGTCGTGCCGTCGATCACGGCCGATCGCGAGCGGGTCGTCGCCGCCGTCGATCGGTTCCGGACGCGGGTCGCGGAGTTCGGGGGTCGACCGACACTCGTCGTCCTGATCGTCCTCGGCGGCGTCGTCGAACAGCTCCTCGTCGCCATCGCGCTGTGGACGCTCCTGACCGCACTCGGCGCCTCCGTCGCCGTCCTCCCGATCCTCGTCGTCGTCCCGCTCCCGCAGGCCGCGACGGTCGTCCCCGTTCCGGCGAGCCTCGGGGCGTACGACCTCCTCCTCGGCGGCGCACTCGTCGTCACGACGGGCGCGCCGAGCGTTTCGGTGGCCACCGCCGTCCTGCTGTTCCGGACCGCGAGCCTGTCGTTCGGCCTCGCGGTCGGCGGGCTGTGTGCCGCGTTGCTCCGCGGCTGGCGGCCGGGGGCGTAGCGGGGTCGGCCACGCGGGGCCGCAGTTACTCGTGGTTCGCCGACCCGTCCTGACGAGCCACCGGCACTGGCTCACACCGACCCGTCTGACGAAGGGCATCGGCCCTCGCCGTCAGACACGCTCTCGACCCCGCGTCGGTCGCTGCGAGATCACGCCGCCGCTTGATGACCCCGACATGTAGGGAGCAAGGCCCAACGGTACTCGGGTCGAATCCACACACTATGGACGGCGAGAACTGCCGCAAGATCGGTGCACTGTGGGCCATCGCGCAGGGACTGCTCACCGCACTCGTCCCGCACTCGTCCCGCAACTCGGCGTGACGCTGTTCAAACTGCTGCTCGGCACGAACTTCGAGAACGCGAGTGAACTCCGGGCGAAGCCGGCGTATCTCCGACAGCTCCGGGCGGTCGGCATCGGCCTCGCTGCCTCCGGGATCGCCAGTCTCGTCATGGACGCGGTAGCGGGGGACGCGAACGGCGTAGACGACCCCGAACTCGAGTAGGGAGCCCGGCTTGCTCCGGCGTCGACGATGGCGCGGATACGGTCACGGTGAGCGCGGCGCAGTGGTGGCGTCGTCCGCCACCGCGCCACGAACTCCGCGGATCACGACCGTCACGATAGCCGCCTCAGCCGGCATAGTTTGAGCGGCGACTTACCAGGCGCCGCCAGTACCAACCCACTGCAATCGGCCGTTGCGCCCCGCCATCACGACAGCGCCATCCTCGAGCGTGAGCTCGTAGACGGTCCACGGACGGTGGAACCGACGCACATGTTGCTCCGGGCGAAACCCGTCGTTCACATTCCGGACGTACACTCGCCACATCTCCCCCCGACGTGTATACCGAGGTTTGACTCCGCACTCAATACAGAGGCGGAGCAGATCGTGTGCCAACTGCGGACTCGCCGTGTAGTAGGTGCCACGGGCATCGCCGTCTCCCTTGAGGAGCACGTCGAGGAGGAGCCGTTGGGAGGCCTGTGACCACTCCCAGATGAACGGCGGGAGCCGTTTGGTGTGGCTGGTCCCTCCACAGAGCCGCTCCAAGAGTCGGCCGAAGACGACCGACCCGAACGCGAACCGTTGGTCGTTCTGATTGACGGTGATCCCCAGTCGCTCGAACAGGGACGCGATTGCCCGTCGATGCGACGGCGTTTCTTGCGCAATCGCCACCTGCGCTGTCTGGCTCGTCTCGGGCCAGTACACACTGCCTTCGGTGATGTACCACCCGAGCAATCGGAGAAAGTCGTCAGCAGCGAAGCGGTACGGGCGGCGATGATGATTCGGCCCAGCGTGAATCGCGACGTGGTCGGCGAGCCGCTCGATAGTCGCCTGATACCGCTTGAACGTGGGTGGATCGAAGCAGTAGCCGACGGTCCCATTTCGACGGATGGGGTTACACCCTGCCGGCAACGCCGCCCGAACTGTGTGACCGTGCGCCTCAAACGTCGCGCACAGTTCGTACTCGGTGAGCCAGTCGGTGATGTCGACCTGGGCCGGTTCCGGGAGCGGCGGGCGTCGCCAGTCGTTGACGAATAGGTACGCCGCCCGACCGTCCACTGCCCCGGCACGGACGAGACGCGGGCGAGACATATCGCGCGTGGTGAACGGGATCGGGTGGCTGGCTGCGACTCGAAGGTCGGCCCGTCGCGTCTCAATCGCAACGAGGGTGTCGACGACCCGTCGTTCAACTGAGCGGATGGCCGTCGTCGTCGCCAGTCCCGTGTCGAGATCCAGCGTGTAAACGTCAGTACCGGGAGCGAGTGTCGCAACACGAGCAAGGCCATCGGTAGTCATGACCTCAGTCTCGCCAGTGAGGCCGCGGGTTGCAGATGCAGCTCGGTCGTGGCGCATGGCTACGCACTGTGGCCCCGGTTTCGGGTATGAAGATTCGGTTAGGACAGATCACGTCTTCATAATCGGATTTGAGCGTCTTAGCCTGGTTATGAACGGGAATTCGGGGGGAGGGATATCGTCATAATTGGTCTCGCCGCCCGCAAGGACAACGAGTCCCACCGACAACGAACGAACTAGGGTCCAGAGGCCCGAGCGAACCACCGGTGCAAATCGTCTGCGTACGGCCCGAATACGGGGCCAATGCGACACAAGGGGAGAAGATAGCGACAGCGCGGGGCCCGATCGATGGGCTATTGGAATCGTCATAATCGGAAGCCGTCTGGCGGTTAGCTGGTGAATGAGGGGCACGTCCCCGTGGAGTTGGCCCTACGAGCGATCACGACGCGGCCGAACGCGACTGAGAGCGCGGTTGGAGCGTGGAGTGAGGAAATCGGCGCACCAACGGGGGCCTCCAAACGTGACAGCCGGAGAGCCCAGGGACACCCATCTCTTGCGGGCGTACAGGCCAATTATGACCATTCCGCGACGACCGCTGGCCCACCGAACGACCGTCTCCACCCCGCTGACCCAGTCCCCCCGATTATGAACACGATACCGAACCGGGCCCCACCGCAAACCAGTTCCACGGCGACCGTGCCACGACCCCGCGAACCACGCCCCTCGCGCGCCGCCACCCCACAGCACATCACTCCCCGAGTCGCTCCCGCAACCACTCAGCCGGATACATCGCCGTCACCCCCGGCGTGTCGATGCGGAACTGCTGGGGCGGCGTCGTCTCCGCGTACGTCTTCGCGACACGCGGCTCGCCATCCGGCGGGTCGTTGAGCGCCTGGAGCACGTCGTGGCCCGCACGCTGGGTCATCACGATCCAGATCGCCGCATCCACATCACAGGCCGCGATCTTATCGTAATCGGCCGGCACCGCCTCCCGAAGATCGTGATTCACGCGCTCGGCCTCCACAGCCACCCGAATCTCGCCCGCCTCGTCGACCCCCGCAATATCGAGGCGGTGATTCCCATCCAGATCGTAGTACGGCACCACCTCGACGACGGGTGACTCGGGATCGTCCACGTACGCCTGTTCGAGCCAGCGCCGCCCCACCTCGACAGCGAAGACGTGCTGACTCGACTCCTCCAAATCGCCCTGCCCATGGCCGTAATCGACGCCCTGCCGGTAGTGCTCGCCGATGACGTCGCGGCCCGCGGGCGAGACCGAATAGAGGCGGTGCGGGTGATCCGTATCGTGGCGCAGGAGGTCCGTCTCGAGGAGTTCGTCGACTGCGTCGCGATCGATACCGACGTACTCCTGCAAGCGAAGCATCGAGTCACGCAGCAGATCGTAGCCTGGGGGCTCGTACCGTAACTGCTGCGCGTTGTACACCGCCTGCAGGAACATGAGCTGCGCGTCGGACCACTCGCTGTCCGCGCGCTCCTCGGGCGTGAGCTTCAGATTCAACTCGCAGATAGGGATATCGTCACGGTTGACGGCATCGGGATCGTGACAGCAGGCAATCGCTCGCGCCATCCCCTCGCTCGTGGGATCGTAGCGATTGTCACAGGTCTCACAGCGGAGGGCGTGGATGTCGCCGTCGTACTCCACCCACGACGGGAGCCGCATCGTGTGGGGGAGGGCGGAGTCGACACGGCGGTCGGGATCGGTCGCCGCGTCACCGTCAGCGTCGGCGGCGGGTTCGGGGTCAACCAGTGTGACGCCCGCCCGCTCACGCGTCCGGCGTTCCACGTCGGCAATGACGTCGGTGACGGCCGGCTTGACGGACGCCTCGGCAGCCGGATGCCCCGCAGGCGGCCGCGCGGACTGCAGTTGGAACGGAGCGGGCGCCGGTGCATCGAACGCCGCGGGAAGACTCGCAAGCCACTGGCCACGCTGCAGACCCCGAAGGCGATTCGCCACGTCCTGGGCCGGCAGCTCGTCGGTCGCCATACGCTCGGCGAGCCCCTGATCGACGCCGATCGGCCCAGTCAGGATCGTCCCGATATTGTTCAGGACTTCGTCCGTCGCCGCCCCCGTCGGATCGAGTTGGTCGAGTTGGTTGGGGAACTGCATGGCGAGGGTGAGCGCACAGTCGAAACTGCGGGCCTGGGCAAGCAGGGTGGTCATGAGATCCGTCGCCGCGATACTGGCGGCCTCCTCGATGTAACAGTTCACGAGCGGGAGGCGATCCGCCTCGCGGCGCTGGCGGCGCCGTCGCAGGGCTGTCCAGAGGTTCGACAGGAGAACAAGCGTGATCGCGCGGCGCGTCTCGATGCGGAGGCCACCCAGATCGAGGATGACCACGACATTCGCATCGAGATACTGGCCGAGATCGAAGTGCGCGGTGCCAGGCGTGGGTGACGTCGCACGTGGGTCCGCAGTCTGCTGTTCGGTGGCGGTCGGTGACTCGTCATCGAAGCCTAGGGTTGGCTCGGTGGTGGTTGTCGTCGCCGAGGCGGCCGCACTCGTCGTCGCCACCGCGTCAGTATCGCTCGTGACCGCGTCGGGAACGTGATTGAATAGGCGAGCGAGCCGACGGTCGGTCGGCACCTTCTCCAGTCGGTTCGCAACACCCTGCATCACCTCGTCGAACGTCCGGGCACGGTTGGCAACGACGCCGCCGAGCATGCGTTCGAGATCCGGATTCGAGACGGAGGGCGCCGACTGCCGTTCGTGCATTCGTCGGGCCGCCCCGTGGAGGTCGCGATGGGAGAAGGCATCGTCGCCGTGGACGGGATCGAATTTCGCACGGACGAGAAACCGGATGATATCGGGCGCACGGACGGCCTGTTCGAAGCGGTCGCGGCCCATCAGCGCCGTCAGAATTTCGATGTAGTGGTCGACGACATCATCGACGGCCGTGGCGCGGGGCACGCCAGCCGCAACATCGGCCCGCACGTCGAAAAACGAGATGGCGGGGAGGACCTCGCTGCAGTCGAAATACAGGACGTTGTCGAGGTGCCCGTACTGGGCGTAGTGCGCGCGGAGGTAGTCGGTCGCCATGCCGTCACCCTTGGGATCAAGCAGGATGTCGGCGCCATCGGTCGCGGCGTGATTGTCCCGAATCGCCCGCACGAGCGAGGTGGATTTCCCTGAGCCAGTCCGACCGAACCACGCCGTGTGCAGGCGTTGCAAGGAGGGCGGGAGAGCAATGGAATCGTCACTGGCTGTCCCATCTTGTGTCCGCGGCCGACCGAGTGTGAGCCCGGGGCCGTCGTAGGTGTCGAGGATCGGGTCGGGTGGGCGAGACTGCGGGGTGCGATCCTCGGGGATCACGTCGAGCGCCCGGCGACTCGCCGTGGGGAGTGCGGTGCCGTCGAGGAGCCAGAAACACCCGAGCGCCGCGGCGTCGACGATGAGGCCGCGACTGCGGACGGTCGTGCCGGGGAGCCGGGCACGCATGGACTCGTAGGTCGGGGGGTCGACGGTTCGCTCGCGGATCGCGGTAGCCACCGCAGCGGCGGCGTCACCGTCGAGGCGGCGCATCGCGAGCTCATAATGTGGCCCCGCACACTCGCTGAAGGCAGCGGTGAGTTCGGCGAGTGGATCAGCCGAGCCGTCACCATCGTTCGTGGCGGCGACGACCCGCGTGTTCACCACGAACGACCGCGTGGCGTCCTTGGCGTCGATCGATTCCAATCGGCTGCGATCCGAGGCGGGGAGCGCATCGGCCGCGCCCGTCCCCTCACGCGTCGGGTCGGCATCGGCGGTCGGCGCATCAAGCCCCGTGAGCGACGTGAGCAGCTGCCCCCCGAGCGTGTCCTGGCCGGCTTCGATAGCAGCGCGACGGTCGTCGGCCGCGGCGGTCCAGTCCGGATACGGCTGGATGAGGGTCTGATAGACCATGGGGACATCCGTGGCGGCCATCGTCTCGGCGACGGCGGCGAGCGGGATACGGGCGTGGTCGTCGGTCTGGAACTGCTCGAAGGGGGTGAGGCGGGTCTGCCAGTCCCGGCGGCGGTCGGGGACGCCCTCGCAGACGAGGGCGGTCGGCGCCGTCTCGGCGGCAGCCGTCGTCGGGACGAGCGCATCAGGGGGGCGTTCAATACGCTCGATGGCGTAGCTGTCCGGGAAGAGCGTGTGACAGAGCCGATCAAGCGTGTCGAGGATCGGTGCGGCATCGTCGCCGGTGCAGCCGACGAGATACTCGATCCGTGTCCCGTCACTGTGGAGACAGAGCTCGATTGTGGGTGGGGCAGACCGGCCGACGAGGGACTGGAGACCGGACTGGAAGTCGGCGAGGGCGTGGAGTCGGCGACACTGCGTGTGGACGGTCGCCGGATCGAGTGGCTCAGTCGCCGGTGTGATCCGGAGGAACGAGCGAGCGGCCGTGTCGGCGGCTGACTCATCGCGTGCCATCGTCGGCGTCGCCTCAGCGTCTATCCGACGATTACAGAGAATCAGCTTAAATCCCCGGCCCAAATGGAACGACTGCGCAGCCAAGAACGGGTGGGGTTGCCAGACACTGCCACGCTTCCAGAGAGTGACGAGGGGGGTCACCAGCAGGCTGTAACTGGGGGGTTCGATAGCCTACGGTCGAATTCAGGCCCGACACCCAACCCACGACCGCAATCGGTGGTCGGCTCGGACCATCGAAGCGGTCACGACCCGCGATGGCCACTGAATTGGGGCTCGTGTCGCCGCACGTTCGGTAGGGACCGTCTGCATGCCTGTTTTTTCGCGCCTCCACCGGGTGGAGGCGCGTTACAATGGCGCTACAAGACAGTTCTGGACAGCAGGTACATCGTGCGCTCAGTACGCTCCGCAACATCGAAACCGACGAACTCCCACAGGCGGACACCCGTCGTATCGCGGTGGCAACGGTGCTCCTCGCGGCCGTGAGTATTCGCGCTGCAGTCGGCAGAGGCGGTGTCGAGACGACACGGCTCGATCCTGACGACCGCTGAGATCGTTCCCCGTCGACGGCGGCGCCATGAACGACGAACTGTGTGAGTCTAGGAGACCCGAGTGGCTCCCAGTTAGCTACCAGGGACGTGCGCAAGCGATGCTCAACGTGACGCAGAAAGTATAATACGCCGACAGTACAGCCAATTGTCACATGACCGACTCGCGGGATGAAATTTGTATCGAGAAATTCAACGTTGGACATGCAGATCTCACACTGATACACTTGCCAACCGACCCCCCCGTAGTGATTGACACCGCCTACATTGGGGATATTGAGGATTTCTACGATCAGTCAGAAACTGGCAGAACGATTCCCTCCGACAGCGTCCAGCACTGTTTTCTGACGCATTTCGATGAAGATCACGTGAGTGGGCTTGCGGAATTGATCGCCCGAACCAACGTGGGCACCGTCTCGCAGCCATACCCGTTCGAGGTGGCACGCACAGCCGCTGACGATACCCCCGGTATTTCCGACCTGAATCTGTCTGTTACGGAAGCACTCGAGCCCCAACTCACATCGCTGGATAGGTCAATTCTTGATAACACACATGTGGCAAGAAACTATGCCCTCATGGAGTTACTCGCGCAGGATCGGTCCTCAATTGAGTCAAAATTCCCGGATATGCTGGACCCAACAAAGTACTCTAAGCGTGCAAAGAGGGTTCTGGAAGCACCGAACGAACTGACGATACGAGATATCGATGGTACGGATCGCTTCAGCTTCCACGACGATGCGGTGACCGTTGACGTGTTGTGGCCAGCAACCGATGTACTGACTACCGACGCAAACACGGACACATGGACGATCAATGAACTCAGTGGTGTCTTTCGGGTGACGACTCCAAACCAGACGCATCTGTTTACCGGCGATATCAGTGGTCGCGTCGAGGCGGAACTCTGTGCCCGCGCTCGGCGTGCAGAGCTGAAATTGGAAGCCGACATCCTCCACGCGAGCCATCACGGCGCAACCGAGGATCCGGATCGAAGCGCGGGTCGGACTGTCGGTAATAGTGAGCGGTTCCTCGGACAGGTTGCTCCGACCCACCTCATAATTTCCAGTGGAACGTCCGGTAATTATGGGCACCCGGATCCAGCACTCTTTGATCGGTGTGCAGACCATGGTATCGAGGTACTCTGGACAGGAGTGCATGGGCATATCAGATTCAACCAAACGAGCATCGAGACTGCGGAACCGGTCTCACGGGATCCGTACGTACTCAAAGCGAAACGGGGGGAGTAACGCTCCTCCCCTGCGGGATCCATCGGAGATCTCTCGATTTCCATGTCGCCAGCAGAGCGATTCGGCTTACTGGACCGAAGGGGGAGGTATCTGTGACCGTCTCAAATACCCCCGACGGCACGGCTCCCGGGCCTCGCTGCGCTCTTCACTCCGTTGCGGTGCTTGCGTCACCCGAAGAGCGGCGCGCTCCTGAACTCACGTCGGTAAAGTCACCGTGGACGGCCGGGCGCCCTAAGCCATCGGCCCCGTTCAGCCACACGCGGTCCGAGCCCTGAATACAAACCCGCTGCGCCCGAATGGAGAACGTGAGTCAAGTCTCGAAGTACCGATGTATCGGGTGTATGGACGAGACCATTACGCGCGAGTTCGACGTCTCACATCTGTCCCGAACCTGCACGGTGTGCGGCGAGTTCGATCGGTTCGTCAATACCGTCGTGATCGAGCGGTTCGATGCGCTGGCTGCGGATCCACCGGCACACCTCCACTGGGAGCAACTCGATCGCACCCGGAAGTGTCTGATCGCTGAACGACTGAGCCGGACGGACTACTCGATCGAGGATTTCGAGGTGACAGTGACCGATGACGATGACGGGAGCGAGGACGAGGACCGCGTCACCACCGGCACTGGCGCCGAAGCGTGAGGGTCACTCCCCACGCCAGTGGGGTAACCGGGTCGGATTGAGGGGCCGTCGGACGCCGGGTACGGGGACTATTGTGTCCGGAGCACGGACTGGAACGGGCGTCAACAGCGACGGCGGCCGACACGGCGTGGCACGATCGCATTCGAAACACCACCGGGTGCGGATCGCCACGGCGGTGATCACTACACTCACCGACCAGAGTGATCGACTCGCGCTATGCATCCATCACGCCGGGGCGGATCCGCTAGTATTCCGACACGGGTCTGTCCGACCTGTCTCAGACGTTTCGGTCGATCCACTCACAGAACGCGTTGAAATCGTTCGCTCCGGCGCGTTCGGCGATGTCCCGGAGCGTCCCGGTACGAGGTTCGTCGTGCAGCGGGACCGTCACCTGTCGGCGGTCATCTTTGTTCGTCGGGTGTGCGTAGTACAGTTGTGCGTGGTCTCCAGTCGTTCGTCGCCACTCGAATCCACCCGTGTTTACTAGTACTTTCACCACCTCCATCCCAGAGAACGTAGCCCGCCCCATCAATCAGTCGAGAACGTCCGGCGGGTCGCGTGTGCCCGTGGTGTTCTCGGCAGGCTCGATGCCCGCGGCGCGTAGTTCCTCGTCGGTCGGCGGGCGGCCACGCTCACCGTCGTACAAGGCCACCGCGTCGTCCAGATTCTCCAGCGCGGCCGTTCTGGACTCGCCCTGCGTCGTGACTCCCGTGTCCACGTCCGTTGCGATCCACCAGTCGTCCTCCTGCCAGAGACGAATCTCACCGTCGTGAGCGTCACTCTCCCTGGTCGAACTGGCCATCGTGCTCGTTGTTGGGCGACGTATCTTAAAAGGGTTCGGCGCACTCCATGATGAACCCGGGCACCCACCCCGGAAGGCAACTTCCCCGTGACCGACTCGTGCCCGCTATTCAGCACGGGTGGTGACTCCGCTCACGGAGTCACCTACCCCGCCCTACTTCGCTCACCCTATCGGGGTCGCTCATTGAGGGTGGGGCTTGTCCGTAAACGCGGCTTCGAACCTGTCGGCGCGATGAGCCCGCCTTCATCGGCGGTGTTGGCACGTTCGATGGCCGCCTCGGCGGCCTCGTCCGTGGCGCCGCTGCAGAGATATTCGAGCCATACCCACGAATCGAGGAAGATCACGGGGCGTCCCCGTCGTACCGGGACTCCCACGCCGCCTTCGACTCGCGGCGCGTCGCCTCCAGGTCGACATCGTGCGACGCCAGTTGCGTCCTGATCGCTCGAAGGCGCTCCCTCGCCGGTTCCTTTGGGCGGACGTGCACAGTTCCATTATCGTCGAGAATAAACTCGATCCCCGTCCCAGCGTCGAGACCGAGTCGGTCGCGAATCCGCTTCGGAATCGTCACCTGCCCCGTACTCGTGATCGCCGCGTCTTCAGTGATCGGCATTCCTTACAGAATATACTCGCGCCTTACGCCTGAATGTTCGTCTCACCCTATTGCAGTAGGGGATGACCGGTCTCGAAGTCATACTCGAAGCGACGTCATCAGCCCCACGCAAACGTGCGCTACGGTGTTCTCACGCGGTTTGTCCGGCAGGATATTCGGGGCAACTGTCCGCAAGCCACGCCTCATCCGCAGCAGCGATCGTCGCTAGGAAGCCACGGGCAGCGTCGCCAAGTGCTCGAATGTGACGTGTCCAGCCCGAACGCCGAGGAACGCCGCGCCCGGGACTGGGCGGCTGCCGGCAGCGCAAACGGGGGTCCGGCCGGGACGACGGTCAGACTCGGGGCTCGGCCGTCGAGTCGGGTGGCACGTCGGGGCATCGACGGAAGTGGTGACCCGCAGGCGGGACCAGGGATCCATCTGATCGGCAGCGTGGCTCGGGGGCAGCGTGACGACGACGAACGGAGCGGGCGAGGATGAAACGCGGCGCGCGGAAGGCACACCCGGTTCAGGACTGCTCGGTCACCTCGTCCACCGTGTCCTCGTCGAGTGCTACCTCCGCGTCGAGTTCGGCGAGGATCTCACGGCCCTCGGTGTGCAGGGCGGTGGCGCGGTCGAGGGAGACCTCCCCCTGTTCCAGTTGCTCGATGATCGTTTCGAGGCGGTCGATCTTGGCGTCGATGTCGTCGGTCATGAGAGGATCAGGACCAGCGCGAGTATCACGACGACGAGGCCCAGTACCACGAGGGCCGCGACGAGGCGGCGGCGCTGGCGGCGATAGCGGTCAGTTTGCTGGCGATGCGCGCGCTGCCGCTCGAACCCCGTCCACGCCGTCGCCAGGCGTTCGTCGAGCGCCGTCAGATGCTGGGTCACCCGCGTGTCGTAGGCGTGATCGAGGTCGGTCCGGAGCGTCATCAGTCGCGTCGCAGTGTGGTCGCGATACGCCCGATCCAGCCGCCCGGCCAGCGTCCCGAGGCGGTCCTCAACCACACCCGCATACGCCGTGTCGAGGCGGTGTCGAAGCGTCTCGCACTCCTCGGCGAGGGCCGTCACGTCGGGAACGATGCGACCCACGTCAGTCGGCGTCATCACGCGCTCGTCGGCCACCGCACCAGCGAGGGTGCGATCCGCGTCGTGGCCGACGGCGACGACGACGGGTGTCGACGTGTTGTGGAGGACCCGACACAGCGGCGTCTCGTTGAACACCCGGAGATCGACATCCGCACCACCGCCGCGGGTCACGACGATCACGTCGACACGAGCGGCATCGTCCAGTTCGCTCACGGCGCCCATGAGCGCGGCCATGGCGTCGTCGCCCTGGACCGGCGTGTCGTGAACGACGATGTCGACGCCGCGATGGCGATTGCGGAGGCTGGTGACCGCGTCCGTCCGTGCATCGCTCTCGGCGCTGGTCACGAGGCCGATCCGGTCGGGAGACGTGGGGAGTGCCCGCTTGGTCTCGGGATCGAGGAGGCCATCCGCGGCGAGGATCGCACGGTTTCGCTCGTACGTTTGCTGATACTGCCCCGTCCCGACCGTGACGACGTCGGCGACGATCACCGAGAGGCTCCCGTTCGCCTCGTAGTAGGAGAGGTCACCCGTGACGGCGACCTGCTGGCCATCGTCGAGGTCGGCGTCGACGGTCGAGCGCCGAGACGCGAAGCAGACGCAGTGGATCGTCGCGTCCCCGTGCGTGAGGTCGAAGTGGACGTGGCCGTTCGACGAGACGCCGTGATCCGACACCTCGCCGACGACATAGTCGAACGTGAGGGCGGGCGCGTCCTCGACGACGGTTGCGATCTCCGCCCCGAGTGTGTCGACGAACGTGACGGCCTCGGTGCCGAGGCGGTCCTGGAGCACCGCGCGGCGCGGGACCGCCTGCTCGTCAGGGGCCGACTCCGAGCCCATACGATCGTGGGAAGGCGGTGGGGCTATTAAACGACTGGGACGGGCGGGGCGGGTAGCGGTGGGAGACGCGGGTGACACTGGGAGCACCTCGAAAGCCCCCGGCGTCTCGGCTCCCGGGACTCGCTGCGCTCCTCACTGCGTTGCGGTGCTTACGTCGTCCGGGTTCGCCGAGACGCCGGCCCCTTTCAGTCCCACCCGCATCGGGTGGTCGACCGGCCCGACTGGCTCGGTTTTGCGCGCCTGCGACGGGCGGAGGCGCTTCACATGGACCCACGCGACACGCCCGGCTATCACGTGCACCGCGCGCTCAGTACCCTTCGCAACATCGAGACCGGGGAGTTGTCCACGGCAGACACCCATCGGATTCAGGTGGCAGCGATGCTCCTCACCGACGTGAGTTTCCTGCAGGAAGTCGAGCAGCACAGTAGCAGCGACAAGTGAATCGGGGCGAATAGATCGTCGATCGAGACGAACACGGCCACCCCACAGTAGGAAGCCGACGTGCTGCGCTGACACCATGGCTGCGGCCGACAATCGGCTCCCGATCCACGTACACGTCGGGACGCGATATCCCCGCCCAGCGACGCCGAAGATGAGGGCGGTCGGCACCGATCGGATCAGTCGTCAGGGCGGGCACACTACGTGAACCTCTATTAGTGGTCGCGTAGCTATCTCTCGACTGAGCGCATGTCGTTTCGGGTTAGAGAGTCGACGGTTGTCGCCGACAGCGCACAGTGTACCTTTCGAGCACGCCCGCTGTTTCGACGCGTTCTCGGCACACTGCCCGACGAGACCGTGCCAGACGGCCTGGTACTCGTAGGGATCCTGGCGGGGCAACTCCGTCCAACAACCGAAGCGGCGGCCCAGCGCAGTCAGGCGCTCGTCGCAGCGGCAGACGACCCGCCTGCAGCAACCGTCAGCACGCAAACCGTCAAGTCGCTCCAGTGGCTGTTACACGAGATCGGGGACGAGCTGGCACCAGCACGGAAACAGCAGATTGGCACGGTAATCACGGCAGCCGAATTGCACTCGGCAGCCGAGCCGTCGGGGACAACAACCGCTCACACGGCGACTGCCACTACGGACGCCGACGCGGCCACCGATACGGAGCCAGCGGTTACCTGCGAGTTCTGCGAAACGGGATTTGAAAGCGAAGACTCGTTGCGATCACACTGGCTCGACTGTCCTGCCCGACCCAGTGACGCGCGATTCGAGTGCCCGCACTGTCAGCAGACCTATATCGCCGAGTACGCGCTGACGCAGCATCTCGAAGCCTGTCCCGACGGCGACACCAGCACTAACCTCGGATCGGGAGCCAGCAGTGACCCAAACACTGCGCCACCGAACGGGACGCCGTCACCCTCCACGCATCGCTGTCCCGACTGTGGTGCCCAGTTCGACTCCCGGAGCGCGTTGCGTGCCCACGCGTTCACGTGTGTGGGATCGGAGACGGGACGAACAGTCGTTGTTCGCGGCGCCAGTGGCCCCGTCGTCCACTACGATAGCGACGGGTACGGCTTCATATCGACGCCGGCTCTTGACGACGCGGACGTCTTCTTCCACGTTAGCGACGTTCCAGGCGGGGACTGCGAGGAGGAGACGGTCCTCGAGTTCGACGTCATCGAGACGAACGAGGGGTTCCGGGCGGTCAACATCTCCCGAGGGGGCAACGGGACGCCTCCGGATCGGAGGGAGAGCCCATTCGCGAGCGACCGGGCGCAGTGGTCGAAAGATACGTGAGTGGCGTGGTGGCAGTGTTCTGGCGGTGATGTGAACGCCCCCGTGCGCTCGCCGCCTGCGACTCGCTGCGCGCCGCCTGCCGGTGGTGCTTGCGTCGTCTCGGCTGGCGAGCGCACGGCCCCGTTCAGTCCCACCCGACGGTGGCTGTGTAGGCGGGCATCAACCCGGCACGCCGCGCGCGCCGCTGCCACCGGTCGGTGAGCAAGCTCACCGACACGGCCCGCTCACGCTGTTCGCGGGCCCTCCGCTTGCTCACGGCTCCCTCCGGTCGCCGTTCACATCGAGGCGCTCCTACCGTCGCGCCTCGCTTCGCTCGCGACCGACCATTCCGGGCTGCGACGCGCTCGCTCGATGCGCTCGCGCGTCGGTCCGGGCCTGCGCCGCTCGTTCGGGGCCGTTGCGCGCGGCGGGCCACCGGGCGGCCCGCCGTGCTCACGACCCACGCGCTCGCCGAATGGGCTCGCGCTCTCACGTCGCTTCGCGTCTGGTTTCGCGCCAGCGGGTCTCCCCTTTCGGTCCCGGACTTCCGGAGGCTTCCGGGACGCTTCGCCCCGCGACGGACGTGGTTGCGTCGCGGGCGAAACGGGGACTCCGCTGGCCGCTCGCTCTGGGCGGGTCGGCGCGCGCGGCTGGTTGCTCGGCCAGCCCGTCGGCGCGCGCCGCTCGCGCCCATACGGGCGCTCACTACGGCGCGAGCGGCGCGCGCAGTCATGTCTGGCGGGCAGGTCCGTCAGAAACCACCGCGTTAGGGCGCGGTGGGTGGGCGCCGTGCAGCGCCGTGGTCAGGGATGACCAATGTCAGATAAGGACGCTATCGCTGAAGAGGTTTGGGTCGACGAACAGATCGAACGAACACGCGAGCGGCGCGAGGCGGCCACGGAGCGGGACGACACCCCGGAGCTCCGGCCAAGTGTCGAGCAAGACACCCAAGCGAAGGTCGACCACGCGGACGACGAGTGGGTCGACGACCGGCTGTTCGGGCAGACGCTCGCGGACGAGGAGAAGCTGAAGGCGCGCGAGCGGGAGATCGAACGGACACGACACCGGATCGACGATCGGCAGGACTCGGATCGGGAGGCCCGGACGCGGCAGGTCGTGCGCGAACAGGCCCGGACGCGGCATGCACAGACGCAGTTGGTCGATGCACGGGAGTTCCTGTCCCAGGACGAGTTGGCGGCGGTGAACCAGCAGGCGCAGCGGTTGTGCGAGCGCCTGGGGTCGAGTCGGCGGCTGTCGCGGGCGACGATCGGGCGGCAGTTGGCCGAACACGTCCTGGCCGGGCGGGAGCTGTTCGAGGCGGTCATTCAGGTGGCCGAAACCGAGCAGTTGGCGCCGGGGCGGGTGATCCCGATCGAGGCGGTGCCCGAGGTGGATCGGGGCGAAGTGAGCATCGAAGGGGAGGTGCAGACGTTGTTCGAAACGAACGGCTCGGTGCAACAGGCCGGACTGATCGGTGACGACACGGCGCGGACGAAGTTCACCGTGTTCAAAAAATCCCAACTCCCCACGGTGCGAGAGGGCGAGCGGGTGCGATTCCGCGCGGCGAAGGTGAGCTGGTATCGCGGGCGGTGGTCCGTGACCCTCACGTCGACGAGCCGGATCGTGTTCCCGGATCGCGGGCGGTGGTGGGAATAGTCGGTCGACGCACCCACTCTTTTTTATTCGACGCCGGACCGGCCCAGACCCCACCACCCCACCCACCGCTCCGTGCTCGCTCCCGTTGGTCGCTGCGCGCGCAGCCACGACCTTTTGGACTGCTTTCGACGGTTAAATACGATCCCGCTTCGGGTTTTCTCCGTTCTGCGACCCGCCTCAAGCGTTGCGGTAGGAAGAAAAACCCACGACGGGATTGGAACTCCGTGGGACGTGAAAGCCTGTATGCTATCCCGCGACGTTGCAGTAGGGAGACAACCCACGACGAGATTGAAGCACGTTAGTCGTCGTCAAGAGTGTCGAGGTCCACTTCCACACCCTACCCGATACAGCCACGGCAGCCGCCAACCCGTGCTGTATCAACATGACCGAAGTCTCACTTGTGACGCGTGCTGTCCACGCGATGTGGCGGGCAACGTACGAAGACGACGATATCGAGTAGTTGAATCGCGTCTCAAACCCGCCGTAAGGCGGTATTAGTGATACAGTATTCGGACCCCGAGCCGACCGACGACACGTTTTTGCGTACTACTTGAGATAGTACAACATATATGAGTACAACTAACGATCCCGACGACGAAACGGGACAGATCGTCTCCCTGAGTCGCAAGGGGCAGGCGACCATCCCGAAGGAACTGCGTGAGAAGCACGGTATCGAACCCGGTGGGAAAGTCCGGATCAGGGAAAACGATGCGGGAGAGATCGTGGTCGAACCAGTACCGACGCTGCGGGAGTTCCGCGGGGCAGCGGCCACCGACGCGAGCGGCACTAAGATCCTCGAAAAAGAGCGTGCGCGTGACGCCGAGCGAGCCCGTCGGCTGGAGCGCGACTGATGGACGAGGCCATCGCCATCGACGCCGAACCCCTCATCGCGTATTACTGGGACGAGCCCGGCGCCGACGCCGTCGAGGGAGTCATCGACGCTGTCGAGCGTGGGCACGTCCAGGGGTGGATCAACACGGTCACGTGTACGGAGGTTCGCTACGTGTGTGGCCGTGACGATCCTGAGACCGCCCGGCAGTACGTCAGCCGAATTCGAAATTGGTTCGACGTCGTCACCGCCGAGACCGTGTGGGAGCGGGCAGCCGCGTGTAAGCAGGCCCACCGAATCGCACTCGGTGACGTGTTCACCATTGCAACGGCGATGGAGAAGGATGCCGTCGCGTATTGTGGCGCGGACGACGATTTTAATGGGATCGACGTGGACGTACGGCGGTTCCGCGACGACGGCGTCTGATTCGCAGAGAGCGGCGGGCAATATTCGCGTCCGGATTGTTTCCGGAGGGACGTACTGAACGGGTGCGGTTCCGCGCGGCGAAGGTGAGCTGGTATCGCGGGCGGTGGTCCGTGACGCTCACGTCGACGAGCCAGCTGGTGTTCCCGGATCGTGGGCGGTGGTGGGACGCGTAGGTCAACGCTCCCCCTCTTTTTTATTGGACGCCGAACCGACCCAGACCCCACCTCCCCACCCTCCGCTCCGTGCTCGCTCCCTGTGGTCGCTGCGCGCGCAGCCACGACCGTCAGTAGAGAGAATTGGCAGACTACAGCGGGATCAACTCGCCGGTCCGACACTTGGCGCTGCGGACTGTCGGAACCCGTCTCGCAGACGACCCATGTGCCCCTCCTGTGAGGCCTGTAGCCCACGGAATTGTCGACTCGGCAGTCTCGGTCCACTCTAGCCCTCTCGGTGGAGTCAGTTAGTCAGAAGGAGTAATAGCGCGGGCGCTCCCACGACAACGACGAGAAGAACTGATCATGAGAGACTACAGCAACCACGCGACCCGGCCCACGGATCGCGATGTAGCGATCACCGACATCAAGCCCTGCGTCATTGAGGGGAACTTCGAGTGGAATCTCGTCAAAATCGAAACCGACGCCGGCGTGACCGGCATCGGTGAATCGTACCGTGGCGGTGGGGTGCCGGAACTCATGGAGTACACCAACCGGTTCCTCATCGGGGAGAATCCGCTCGATCCCGAACGGATCGTCCAGCAGATCGTTCAAGAGATGTCGGGTCACGGCGGCACGACGGGCAAGGTCGTCACGGCCGCCTCGGGTATCGAAGTCGCCTGCTGGGACGTCGCCGGGAAAATCCTTGGCCTGCCGGTCTACGAACTCCTCGGCTCGAAGTACAGAGACGAGGTGCGAATCTACTGTGATACCCACGCCGGCGAGGCCTACCACGTCGAGGACGGCGCAACCGCGTACGCCGACGAGTCGGCCTACTCGCCGGCCGCCTACGCGGCGGCGGCCGCGGATGTCGTCGATATGGGCTTTTCGGCGCTGAAATTCGATCTCGACCTGCCGGAAGACAACGTTCCCGACCGAACCAACGGTCGCCTCACCAACGAGGTGATCCAGAACAAGCGGGAGATCGTCGCCGCCGTCCGCGAGGAGATCGGGTACGGGATCGACCTCGCATTCGACTGCCACTGGGATTACTCGGTCGAGAGCGCCAAGCGCCTCGCACACGAACTCGAGGACTTCGATCTCATGTGGCTGGAAGATCTGATCCCGCCGGAGAACATGGACGCTCAGATCGAGGTAACGAAAGACACGCGGACTCCCGTGGCAACGGGCGAGAATCGCTTTCGAGTCCACGAACTCTCCGAACTCATCTACAACCACGGCGTCGACATCATCACGCCCGATCCGACCACGGTGGGCGGGCTCGCCGAGACGATGCGAATCGCCGATCGCGCACAGGAAAACTACATGCCCGTCTCGCCGCACAACGTCTGTAGCCCTATCGGGACGATGGCCTGCGTCCACCTCGGGGCCGTGATCCCGAACTTCGACGTACTGGAGTACCACGCCCTTGAGGTTGACTGGTGGGACGACCTCCACACCGGCGACCCACTGATCAAGGACGGGTCTATCACCGTCCCGGACGACCCCGGTCTCGGCATCGAACTCGATGAGGACGTAGCCCGCGACCACGTACTCGATGGCACCGACTACTTCTGAGGGCGCTACGGTGGTGACGAGAACGGGTTTCTGCTTACACTCCTCGACGCAGCGGCGGACGTGTCCTGCAGTCGAGCACCGTCCGCAGCTATCAGCGGCGCTGGTAGTTGCCGGTGCGACCATCGCGTACACACATATAGACATACATTTTTATGTCAATAAAGCAAAATTGCTACTATGCCGATCAGCATCGACGAATTCGAATCACACGACGCGGACGCCCGGAACACCAACGCGGAGCGTGTCGTGCGATTCCTCGCCCAGAATCGTGAGAAGGCCTACAAGGCCGTCGAAATCGCTGACGCGACCGAGGTAAACGAGAACTCGATCCATCCAGTATTGAATCGGCTCAAGGAGCGGGGACTCGTGCGACACAAGGAACCCTACTGGGCGATCGGTGACATCGAAGCGGTGCAGGACGCCATGATGTTCAGTTCCACCGTCGAATTCCTCAACGAGACACTCGGGGCGGAGAGTCGGGAGGAGTGGTTGCGGGCCGCTGCGGATGCGGATGCGGATGAAACGAAATCGTGAGCGATCCAGCGCCGACATTTGACGATCTCAAGCGCGGCCACGTCGTCCTCGCACCGGATCCGTTCAAATCAGACGCCGACGCGACGCGGCCGTGGGTCGTCATCAACACCGAATCACATCCGTTTGACAAGAAACAGTACGTCGTGATGGGATTGACGACCCGGACGTGGTACGACGAGCGGATCCCCCTCGACACCGACGACTATCGCCATCGGACGGCACCGCGAGGGAGTGCAATTGTTCCGCACGCCGTGGCATCGCTCAAACCGGTGTTGATGACCGACTACGTGTGCCGAATCCGTGACGGACCGCTTGACCGGGCCGTCGAGACACTCGTCGACTATCTGTGACTTGCTGCACGGCTTGGAACGGTGGGCGCTGTCTCACACTGTCCCTCGACCGATCGATCCCTCGGTACTCACTCTACCGGCAATCCAAAGGCCGCAAGCTTCATCTCACTCGTTGCAGGGAGGGTCGTCCGGATATCTTCCTGATCCCAACCAAGTGGCGAGAGGTTGCTCTCAACGGCGCAGATCACCGGCGTCTCGTAGTCGGCAGGCGTCGTACGTGTCGATTCCTCGTGGGGCAAGGCGACGCGCTCTCGCGAGGCTGTGTCGTCGTCAACGACGACGTACGGAATGTCCTGGCCCGGATGAACGGTGAGGCCCTAGTCGCCGAAGCCAATAAGCGACGGCGTGTCGTTTCTGCATTCCAGGGAATAGGTGGGCGGCGTGGCCGATCGGTACGCAGTCATCGATTTTGACGCCTGAAAGAGGTGCTTCCGAGGGGAGTGCCGGGAAGTGAGATGTTGTGGGTTGGACCCCGTTCGGGCTGCTGCCCAGCGGTCGGGCAACAAGGGCATGCCCTACCGGTCCCTGTCGTGGCTATGGAGGACTCGGCGTATCCCATTGAGGGAGTCCCGACGCCGGACCCGTCGTACGGTCCCGAGCGTGTCGTGGGCATCCAGCTCGAAGCGCTCGCGCACAACGATGATCCGATCCCCAACGCGGGCATCAAAACGGCGTACAATTTCGCGTCACCCGCGAATCGCCGGCAGACAGGGCCACTTGATCGGTTCGTCCGGATGGTCGAAAGTCCCCAATACGCGCCACTGATCGACCACAAGGACGCTGTCAGCGGGCCACTCGAACGGCAGGGGTCGCGTGCGGACCAGCACGTAACGCTCACCGGACCCGACGGCCGGACGGTCACCTACCGGTTCGGTGTCTCGAAGCAATCGGGCGGGCCGCTGGACGGCTGCTGGCTGACCGATCGCGTCCTCGTCGTGTGAGCGCCATCTTGACTTCCCCCCACGACTGAAGTCGTGGGCTCTCTCCTGCATTCTCTGTAGCCGACTCGGCCGTGAGTGGCGCCATAGTCGAAGCAACAGCCCACGCGCACGGTTTTGATGTGGATGCAGCCCGTCTTCTGAATTGATGGACGTACTCTCGGCAGCGGGGCGTCGGAAGCGAGACGACACCGACGACGGCGGCTTCTACGACAGGCCTCGGTACGTGACGCATGCTGACGATGCGTTCTGCCAGCGGTTGACGGCGCTGTACGGCGAGATACTGGACCCCGGCGATCGCGTCTTCGATGCGATGGGCAGTTGGGTGGCACACTTCCCGAAGACGGACCTCGGTCACGTCGTCGGTCATGGCCTCAACGCGGACGAACTCGCTGCGAACGACCGCTATGACGAGTGGTTCGTCCAAGATTTCAACGCGGAGCAGTCACTGCCGCTCGATGATGGCGCCGTCGACGCGGTCTGTTGTGCCCTCTCCGTACAGTACTTGCAGTACCCCGAAGCAGTGTTCAGGGAATTCGGCCGCGTGCTCGACGGTGACGGGGCGGTCGTCGTGAGCTTCACGAACCGGATGTTTCCGACGAAAGCCATCAGAGCGTGGCGGACAGCGTCGATGGCCGAGCGAGCGGAGTTGGTCGCGTCGTATCTACGCGCCGGTGGCCTGACCGTGACGGATCGGATCGCCGACGACGGTGTGGGTGATCCATTTTACGCCGTCGTCGGGCGGTCAGAGACGGCTCATTGAGCTGAAACAGGCTGCGCGAAGCACGTCGACCGGCATGCACCGAGCGTCGCACTGGGATCAGAGTAGCGCTCCCAGGAGACCGAAGAACCACCCGGTTCGGACAGAGTCCGGATGGTAGTGCAGCCCCGGAGGCTGGAGTCAGCGGGATCGGGCGTGTATCAGTCCGTTCCGCAGCATCCCCGACTCGTTTTTATTCGTCGGTTCCTGCGTATCGGTATGAACCCGACGGCGATACTCCACGCAACTGCTGCGGTACTTGTTGGCGCGGGACTGCTGTTATCCGGCAGAGGGCTTACCATCGGTCTCATCGGATTAGGGGTGGTGTCGTTCGTCGCGGGCATCGTCGTTTCGCGACGCGACGACTCCGATAGTGAACCGTGAGAGCGAGGTCGTCAGCTCACCCGTACGGTCGCGACTGGCGGCTCGATCAGCGGTGCCCTGTAGTCACCGGTCAGAGCGGCTGCTGACTCCGACGTGCTTCGCTCGCGAGTGGGCAATCTAGCGAGAGATGGCGGTGCTTGCGCGGGTCAAGTTGATGTCCTCGTATCGGCGAGTGAATACGTCCGATCCCGGCTTGTCCCTTCAGCCGTGGTACTTGTCCATCCGGACGTGCTCGCTGGAGCGGAGCCGACTTACCAACCGGTCATCGACGCGGCTGAATAGCTCCGCTTCCGTGTTCGCGATGCAAATAATCGCGAACTGCGGGAGGCTGTGGAGGTCGTAGATGACGCTCGGATCCTCGAGTTGATCGGCCTCGTCGAGGATCACCACGGTTCGGGAGCCATCGTACTGCTGGAGTCGATTGATGAGTTCGTCGTGTGGCGTCGACTGACGATGGATGTCGATCGTCGCCCCGATGTCGTCGAGAATATGGTAGAGCGTCCGGAACCGGGTGTAGTTGCGCCAGCAGTTAACGTAGGTGGCTTCGATGTCGAGGACCTCCTCACGGAGTCGCTCGGTGACGAATTTCGAGATACAGGTCTTGCCCACGCCACTGGGACCGGTGACGAGGGCGGTGTCGGCGGGGTCGCCATTCGTGATCGGTTCGAGGACGCTAGAGAGGTGGTTGATTTCGGCGTCGCGATGCTCGACTTCCCGCGGAACGAAGCCAGCCCGAAGGACACGTGCATCGCGGATCATCTGCTCGTAGCTCGCTGTTTTCGCGTCAGCTCATAAAACGTGCTCGCGTCGTTTCCGGAAAGGAGCGCACTCGGCTCGGTAAACCGAGCGTAGATGGGCGATTGGCGATCGATTTGGCGCGGTGTGCCGATCGGGGTGTAGTACTTCCGGAAACGGGGACGACCGATCGCTAGGCGGTGTGTGGGGGCTGTCGTCGCGGCCCGGTTTGGTTGTGCGCGCCCCGCGACGGGCGCGGGGCGCTTCCCCCGGCCCCGCGTGTTCCAATGGCCAGTGAGCAACACCCACTCGACCGATTAGATGTTTCGCCACGCGTCCTGAAACGCGCACAGTACGAAGCGCTCGCCTTCTTCATCCGGCCACCGTACGTCGAAGTGCGAAATTACAGTTATCCGGACCCCGAAAACCACAGCTACCGTATCGGGATTGCGGATGGGCTCCCGATCAACTGTACGTGTCCCGCAGATGTGGAGTATGCGCGAGCGTGCAAACACCGTGTCGGCCTCGCCATCCGATCGAAAGTGCTCGACATGGCGATCGAGGCGGCCGTCGCAGCCGATGGCGGGACGGCCAACAATCACGTCGATAGTGGCGCCGGCACCGACGACGGCGGTGAGACGGAGTCAGCGCCAGCAGACTGTGCGTGTCACCCGGGCGATCGCCTTCCCTGCTGGCCATGTGTCGACGCCGGTCGGAAGTCGCTTCCAGTCGACGCCGGCGACGACGAGGCCTGACGAGCTGCGAGCGCACCGACGCACGCTATCGCCCGGTGTGGTTATGCGCGCCCCCGATGGGTGCGGGGCGCAAGAATTCGTGCCTCGCAGGAGTATCGATGCAGCCAGGCGATGTCTACGAGACAGGAGTCGACGAATCGGCCGGAAGGGAATCATCTACGCCGTCACGGGGAACTTCGTATGAATTGTGGGAGTATTTTTGTGTCTTCTCCGGGTAGAGGGGACTAACATGAGTAAGACAACCGAGGCCGACGATCGGGGGCGGATTGTCATTCCATCCGAGATCCGGAAAAAGCACGGGGACCGATATCGGATCGTTGAGCTCAGCGATCGAGTTGAATTGATCCCGCTGCAAGAGGACCCGGTTGCGGGACTTCGAGAGGCTGTTGGCGATGCGTTCGAAGGGAAATCGATCGCCGAAATAAAACAAGACGCTCGTGACGCGGCTCGCGAGGACACGCTCAAGGATGTCACGGAGTCAGAGCGCGGATGATCTACGCCGACACGGATTTTTTCATCGCACTTGTGAAGGACGACGACTGGCTCCAGCAACGAGCAGCGACGATCGCGACGGAGCACGAGGGCGAGATCTACACGTCGCGAGCAACGCTACTTGAGTTACTGATGATCTCCGACCGATTCGAGTTTGATCGAATGGAAGCACTTAGCTACACGCTTGAGATTGCGTCCGTTCCGGAGGACGAGACGGTGCTCTTCCAAGCGGCAGACTATATGGACCAGTATGGCCTCACCGCGTTCGACGCATACCATGTCGCCTACGCCGATACCGATCCAATTATTTCGTCGGATTCGGCCTTTGACGAGGTGACTGGTGATCGGATCTCGATTGAGGAGCAACCATCCGAGTAGCTCGCCACGATGAGAACGGTTCGCAACGGTGCGCAGCCGTCGGTGACCGTCACCTGAGTTGCGGCATGTCGTGTTGTGGGAGAGCCGTGCCAGCGACATCGCTCCTGCGATCCGCATCCACGCCGGATGGCGATAGGACGACGCGACGGACAGAAAACGGGCTATCGCCCGGTGTGGTTATGCGCGCCCCCCACGGGTGCGGGGCGCAAGAATTCGTGCCTCGCAGGAATATCGATGCATCCAGGCGATGTCTACGAGACAGGATTCGACGAATCGACCGACCGATCAATCGACGCGGATGCGGCGTGTCCCGAGTGCGATGGCAACGTGGTCGCGGACGGTGGCGAACGACACTGTACTGGCTGTGGGCTGATCGTCGACGACTATCACATTGACCACGGGGCGACAGCGTGGTCGGCACCGGAGTCGAACAAGGATCCGCGACACATCGGCGCCCCACGGACGGCGACGATGCACGACGGCGGCCTCACGACGCAAATCGGGCGGTTCCGAGACGGAACGGGCGACCAACTCGATGGGGCGCGGCAGCGTCGGCTGCGGCGATTGCGAACCCAGCATCGCCGGGCACGACACGGCTCGAAGCGGGAACGGAATCTCGAATTCGGCCTCCAAGAAATCTCGCGGATCGTCGGCGTGCTTGATCTCACGGACTCCCTTGACGAGCAAGCAGCTATGGTGTTTCGACGGGCGCAGCGTGCGGATCTCCTCCGTGGACGATCGATCGAAGGGGTGGCGGCAGCGAGCGTCCATGCAGCGTGTCGATGTACCGGGTTGCCGCGATCGGTCGACGAGGTCGGCGCCGTCGCACGAGTCACGACGGAGCGTGTTCGCAACGCCTACAGTGTCCTCAACGACGAACTCGGACTGCCAGCAGTGCCACAGACACCGCGTGACTTCGTTCCGAAGTTCGCCTCTGCGCTGGGCGTCGCGGCTCGACTCCGAAAACGGGCGCTCGAACTCGCCGAGTTCGCTGTCGAGACGGGCGTGGCGAACGGGCGAAAGCCCTCGGGGATCGCCGCGGCGTGTCTCTATCACGCGACACGAGAGCAGGGTCAGGACTGGACGCAACAAGAGCTGGCAGCGGTGGCGGACGTGACGCCAGTGACGCTCCGAGAGGGTTGGCAGGATCTGTGTGAGGTACTCCACGACGTGGAGTCGTCACGCACGGCGACGACGGAGGGGCGGTGACGATGGTCCAACGGATGCTCGTCACGGCGCTCGTGCCGGCCGCGGACGGGGATGAGGCATTCTCCGTCAGTCGCTGTACGTTCGACCGACTCGTCGGTGCGGGGGCGCGTGAGCCCGTGTTCGAATCGTACACAACGTTTGCAGAGCCCACGCCGGCCCTCACTGATCGCTGGGGGACGTGGCCACGTGCGACGACGGTTCGAACGGAACCGGGCGCGTCGCTCCTCGAACGCCAATGGGCGGAGACGCTGACGGCGTTTCTCGATCGATTGGAACAGGTATGCGAAGCGCTCCGTGCTCACTCGTCGCTCGATCTCATGAGCGATGCCGATGGGATACGGCGACTGTGTAGCGAGTTGGGTGCTGCGGAGGGACCGACCATCTACGTCTACGATCAGTACGGACTGGGGATTCGGCACCGCGAGCGCCTCGATGCGGTGTTGGAACAGGACGGCCCAGTGTGGATCGTGCCCGCGGAGGTGCGGTACTGATACTGTCGGCTGTAACTGTTTCAAGACATTCGCCATCCCGGGATGGCGAATATCTTGATTGACTTACAGCCGGCAGTATGAACATCGGGCTAGCGCGACGCGCGCTGGCCGGTGACGACGACTCGACCGGCGGAAGCTTTGTATTTATTGTACACATTCTAAACACTATTGGAACGATATCCGCCCGCGTCCCGGACGATCTGGAGGCCGACCTGGAGGCGTATCTCGAAGCAGAGGACCTCGACCGAAGTACTGCCGTCCGCAAGCTGCTCATGAACGGACCCGATCAGTGGCGACGTGAGCGTGCCCTGAAGAAGTTGGAATCCGGGGACGTGACGTTCAGTCGGGCGGCCGAACTGGCGGAGATGTCGGTCTGGGATTTCGCACAGCTTGCTAGAGAACACGAGATTACCTGGGTCGGAGGTGATCAATTAGCTGAAGATATCGAGTCGCTCTGAGCGATGTACGTCTTCACGCGACGCCGCTCATTTATCTCGCAACCGTGGAGCGGTTGGCATTTCTCGACGGGCTTACGACAGCGTGTGTCGTGCCCAACCGCGTGTACGACGAAGTGGTTACCGTCGGCGTCGAGCGTGGACACACAGATGCGAGGCGGATCGACAAAGCGGTTGTGGGTGGCCTGCTCGACCGGCGATCGGTTGCGGATGAGACGCGATTCGCCCGATTGCAAGAGAACGATCGCCTCAGCGATGCCGACGCGGCGGTGCTCACAATTGCTGTCGAATCGAATGCGACGGCGGTGATGGACGAGCAGTACGGTCGTGCTGTCGCTGCAGCCGAAGGGTTCGAAACCAAGGGGACAGCGTATCTCGTGCCACGTCTGTTGCAACAGGGTCGGCTTACGGCTGCGGAATCCCGGACGACGATCGATGCGATGGTGGATGCCGGCTGGTACTGTGCGCCGAATCTCTACGCGAGACTGCTTCAGAAGATCGAGGAGTACGAGTGACGACGGAACGTACAGGGAGCCGATTCCGTTCTCGACGCATCCAGCGGCGAGGATTCCCCGGAACGAGATCGATGAAGCGAGTGCACGGACAGTGGACGAATCGCTTGCTTCCATGGACGACGCAGGGAGTGACGCCAATGCTGGCGTCTCCAGTGCATCCAACGTAGCGGTGGCTGCGGTCCACAACAAGTCGGTCCTGACAGCGACGATGACTCATTTCGAAATCCGCGGGATAGCCGTCGAAACGGAGTGAATGCGGGCGTTCTGCCTGATCAGAGCGCGCTGCAAGACAGCGAACCCCGTCCGCCGAGCCAACACGGTCTGGTTTTGTGGCGCCTGCGACGGGCGCAGGCGCCTGCAATCGGGGGCCTGCAGGACTTCGAGAATGAACGACCCAGACGAGCGACTGGTATTCAGTGGTGTCGACAACCGAACAGACGCAGGCCTGCCAGCGTGGTACGAGCGAACGCGGCCAGACGCAGACCCAGTGTCGTTCGCAGAAGCGGTGCGACGACTGCCGCGGGCGACGGAGACAACGGTGGCGTACAAGAATCCCTACACGGACGAGTGGGTATCGACGGAGCGGTTCAGCGCCGTCGTGGAGCCGAGTCGACTGGAGCGACAGGCCGACCATCGTCAGCCGTCGACGGACGGTGGCACGGCTGCGGGGCGGGGCGGTGAAGCCGCTGACGATCCCCTCTTTCACATCCCAACATCGTCGTACGCGATCATCAATCCGGTTGATGTCTACAGCCCACTCGAAGCCGTCCTCCGCGAGACGGCGTACGAGGGGCAACCGCTCGGTGACCTCGTCTTCGGCGAGATGCGGCAGTACCGGGGTGGCGGCGAGGTGCACATGGACATCATGTTCGACGGGCTCAGCGTGACGCTCCCGGAGCGGAGCGAGCCGATCACGATGGGGCTCACCTCTGGCTACGATTTCTTCGGGAATCATGCGGTGTACGTCGAAGGCTTCGCCCGCGATACGGCGTGTGCGAATTCAATTCGATCGTTGACGGATCGAGAGACAGTCAGACACGTCGGTGACGTGGCCGATTTCGACGTGTGGTGGGAACAGCTCCTCGAACAGGTCGGGCTGCTTCGCAGCGATCTCGCGGCGTTCATCGAGGACGCACAGGACGTGACGCTCGATCTGACGAGCGTGCCGTTCGATCTCGAGGAGTTCTACAGCCTGCTCGAATTCCCGGACTACCTCGCCACACAGGCAGCGACCGATGCGCGGGCAAACGCGGGCGATCCGTTCGCGCCGGATATGTGGACGCTCCACTCGGGGGCGACGTACGCCCTCACCCACGCCTTCACCGGGAAGGAAGGCACAGCGCTCGATCGGTACGTGCGGACGGCCAACGACATCCTGTTCAACCCCGAAGCGACGCTGGAGCAGGTGCAACGAACGTACGCGGACCGCGCGGCCGCCGAGACTGACGCCGACGGGCAGACCGGCATCGAGAGCCAAGCAGCGCTCGCACAACTCGAACGAGTCACTGACGAGTTACGCGACCAGGTGAGCCAGTTCGAAGCGCGAGAAGCGCGGCTTCGTGAGCGATTTGATATGTCTACAGAATGATTTTCCCACGGCTCGAACAGT
The DNA here is from genome assembly GCF_000427685.1 of Haloplanus natans DSM 17983. Taxonomy (NCBI): domain Archaea; kingdom Methanobacteriati; phylum Methanobacteriota; class Halobacteria; order Halobacteriales; family Haloferacaceae; genus Haloplanus; species Haloplanus natans. The sequence continues at coordinate 410,218 of NZ_KE386573.1, read as the reverse complement.
AAGCGGCACTGCGATATCAGTACTGATATTTTTATCCGAGTTTTTATTTCTGACAGGTGTGAGCTGCCGGTAGCCGCTATCGGCGCCGGGGAATCGTGGCACCGATGGTGCGCCAGTCGCTATGCAGGGAAGTACTCAGATCCGAACGATGTGGCGTCGGCTGTCAAGACACACAGCCCGCTGGGTTGGGCATCGGCGGTGGCACCGCCGTTGGACCACACTCGTTCTAGTAGTAGTGGTCTGTACGCATCCGGTCGCGGCTCAGTCAGTGGGGGAGTCCTTCTGTCAATCAGCGCTCGCACAGACGATCTTCAACCTCTTCCAGTTGATCCAGTTTGGCGGCCCACTGGTCGGCGGAGTCATCGCGCTCGGTGCGACCGTTGCGTTACCGACGATTCGTCGCTCAGATCTCAAGCGCGAGATCAAGGAACTCCGTAATCAGGGGATCGTCTGGGGAGTTATCGTGGCGCCCCTCGGCACAACGATCATCCAGTTCATCCTGAACAATGTCGTCGCTGGTGGGGCGAATTGTACGTTCTGAACGATTCCGGCGCGGAGGGGACACACGATGACTGGGTCACAATCGAAACCGCGGCAGAGACGACCGACGCTCACCAGTAAGGGATGGGGGCGCAGCCTCTGGTGGAGTCGACTGTGCCACCTACTCGGTGGAGTCGGTATCAGTCTCGTCTGGTTGGTCGGCGAAGGAACAGCACAGACAAGCGGCGACGGGGGTAGCAGCGGTAATGGCGGTATCAGTATCGGCGCACTCGTGAATGCCTTGATCAGTGCGCTTGAGACGTTTCTCCGGACGCTGTTCGCGCCGGTGACGGACCTCATCGAAACACATGGGGACAGTCTGTTACGGCTGATCGTCGAGACACCCGCACCGACTCGAGTATTCCAGACGCCAACGACGCTCCCGTGGCCAACCCTCCATCGGTTCTACTGGACGACAATGATTCCACTGGCGCTCCTGCTGTTTGGGCTAGCGATCGGGATCGTGATCCTGCTAGAGACGACCAGCACGTTGTTCAGCAGCTACCACCGCGCGAATCTCAAGCGGCGCTCGATCAGTGGGCTGTTCGGCGTGCTCTCGTGGTGGTGGCTCGCCGCGGCGTCTCTCCAGCTCGCGGACCACCTCGCGATGCTGCTGCTGCCTGATCTCAGCACGCTCACGCTGTTCCAGACGGCGTCGTTCGGTGGGATCGGGCTGCTTGGCGTCCTCGTCTCCCTGAGCGTCGATCTCGGCGTGTTTGTGCTGTTAGCGCTTGTGTATCTGACGCGCCGGCTCGCGCTCTATGGATTCGTACTCGGGATGCCACTGCTCATCGTCGCGTGGATTCCTGGTGTTGGCCCGTTCCGACTCCTCTCGCGGGTTGCGAAGCGGCTCGCCGGCTTCTACGTGCCGTTTCTGGTCATGCCACTACCGACGGCCCTGCTCCTGCGGCTGGCCGCACTATTGGGCGATGCAGCGGAGCTCTCGATGGGCGGGATCGGTGCCTGGCTCACGGCGATGGTCATTCCCTTCGTCGCACTGGTCGTCCCGTTTGTCTTGTTCTGGCAAGCCGGGGCCGTGTTGTTCATCGGTGATCGCTTGGGTCGGCAGGTATCCCGACGGCGTCTCCAGACACGACTCGAACATGGCCGCGAGCAGGGGGTCGCACTCGCCAACGAGGGGCGAAACGCGCTCCGTGGCATCCGCGGGCAGCGAGCCATCGGCCGCGACGGGCAGACCGAACTCCGCTCCGGTGTGACACGGTCTCGCAGCCATCGCTTGGGTGGGCGACTCCGGCGTGCCACGCGCCGTCTCGGCGGCTCTCCCGCCCACTCCGATGGCCGTCAAGACCAGTCCCCCGTTCAGTTCGATCAGGATCGCTTCGAGCCGACTGACTTCGACCGCACCGAAAACGAACCGATCCTGTTCGAGCAGGAGTCGGGGCCGACTGATAACCGCTCTACCCAGTCCAGTGATCGCACTGACGAATAACTGAGAACCACACCGAACGTATGTCGAACGACAAAACCACGCGGACGGCAAGTAAGCGCATCCCCAAATCGATCGAGACGGACGCGAACGTATTCGGACGCTACACCCTGACTGATTTGGCGGTCGGCGCCTTCCCGGGGGTGGTCGTTGCACTCGTGCTCCAAGTACTCATTCCACCGGCGACGACCGTGGCTGGCTATCGACTCGCGACGTTCACGCTCCCGGCGACCGCAGTGGCCATCGCACTGGGCGGGATCGTGGTCTACTTGACGCCGGCGTATCTCACGACCGCCCAATGGCTTGGAATGATCCTAGGCTTCCAGTGGCGTCCCAGTCACATTCCCCATCCGGACACGCTCGCACACACGCACGTCACGGCGATGCATCCCGATCACGACGTGATCGAGCGGACCGACGGGGCTTTCGTCGGGGTGATTCAGGTGACACCGCCACCGATGGCGCTGGCAACCGACAGCGAGTGGGCCGCGAAGGCTGATGCCTTCCAAGAGTTTCTGAACACATCGGTCGAGTTTCCGATCCAGCTGTACTCAACCACCCGGCCGTTCCCGGTCGACGAGTATCTCGCCCACTACGAGGCGCGGCGAACCGATGCAGACGTGCGCAACAATCCCCAGTTGGCCACACTCATCGACGAGTACATCTCGTGGTACCGAACGGAGCTCGAACAGCGGCGGATGACGATCCGCGATCACTACGTCATCGTGCCGGTCAGTCCGGCTGAGGTTCGCTTCGAGCAGCAGAGTCTGACCCAACAACTCACGCGGCTTCCCGTACTCGGAGTGTTCATCGAGGCAGTCTGTGCGCCACGACAAGACGAGGAGCGGGCGGCGATGTTCGAGGCCGTTGACGACCGCGTCCGGCAGCTTCGGACTGGATTGCGTGGTATCGACGGGTGTGACGTCGAGCGTATTTCGGCGTCGGAGGCGGCTGAAGTGCTTGCCACGTTCTGGCGCGGTGAGCACGTCGAGTACGAGGATGCCGACCGTGTGATCACGACGCGACCGGTCGTGGGAGGATCGCGATGATCGATTGGCTCCGTCGCTGGATGCGTGGGGGAGACACCACGGACACGGAGGCGGGTGCGGAGACAGCTCTGAGCGCCAGTGCGGACGGTAGAGAGAGGGGAGCCACCCCCGAGCGAGCGGACCATTCGGACAGGGGACAGGAAGCGGCGACTGGCGCAGAATCGACGGCGACAACGGCATCAGTGAGCTACGATCCGACCGACAGGCCACCGAGTGACGGGCAGACACGCCAGCGACGTGTCGTTGGCCCATCGACACTGACGTGTCGCCCCGGTGCGGTACGGGCGGGGACAGACTGGACACAGACACTTTGGATCGGCGAATTCCCGGATATGCCGAGAGATGGGCTCTTCGAGACGCTGTACGCGACACCGGAGACGCGGCGGACAGACATCAGTCTCCACATCGAACCACGAGAGACACAGGCGACACTCGACGGCCTCGAAAACCGAATCGAGGATCTCGAAGCTGATTTCGAGTATTTGGCCGACCGACGGCGAGCAGGCGCACGCGGCGTCAAGAAGGATCTGAACGACCATCGCGACCTGTACGACGTGTTGCGGAACACACCGGTCCAGGCGTTCGACGTGGCGATGCTATTAACGACGCGGCACAATGAGGCCGACCGGATCGACGCCGGGCCGGTTCGGCGGGCGGCACGACAATCGCCGGCGAACCTGACCCCCATCACGCCGCGGTGGGCACAGTTGGACGCCCTCGTCTCCGTGAGCCCGATCGGCGTGAATCGATTGGACACGGAGTTCGAAACGACGACGCCGATGCTCGCGGGGGCCATCAGCGCGATGTTCCCCTTCGTCGCGGGGACGGTCGCGGAACCGGGAATCGAATACGGCACGTACGCGCTCAACGAGAGCCCGCTCATTCTGGATCGCTTCGCTCGAGAGACCGGCTACTGTATGATGGTGATCGGCAAGCTCGGAGCCGGGAAATCGTTCTCGACGAAACTCCATCTCGTGCGACGGGCGATGTACGATGCCGACACGATGACGGTCTTACTCGACCCGTTGGGCGGCTTTGCTGGCCTCCACGACGTGCTCGGTGGCGACCGAATTACGGTCGGCGGTACGCGAGGCCTCAACCCACTCGAATTGCGGGCCGTTCCCGAGGCAATCCGGCGTGAGCAATCGGATCTCGATCCGTGGGCCGAGCAGATTACATGGGCGCTCAGCTTCTTCGAGACATTCTTCGACCACGTCGCTGCGAACCCGCTCGGCAAGCGCAAACAGACACTCAGACGGGCCATCCAGGAGGCCTATACACGGCAGGGCATCGACCGTGACCCGTCGACACACGATAATCCGTCGCCGACGATTCGCGATGTCATCGCCGTCCTCGAAGACCTCCTCGCGGAGCCGGCGACGTTCGGCTATGCGACACCCGGTGAGCAGGACCGCGTCCAAGCCGACGCGCAGTCGTTGCTCACCGATCTCCGGCCATCGTTCCGTCCCGATGGCGATCTCGCCAATCTCGCCGAGCCAACGACGTTGGATTTCGATTCAAACTGCCTATATCTCGATCTCCAGCAAGAAGAGGGGACGCGCGGCCGTTCTCGAACGAGTCTGATGATGCAGGTGCTGTTCAAGTCGGTGTACGAACGCGCGAAACAGACCGACAAGCGTGTCGTGTTTGTCATCGACGAGGCTCATTATCTCCTGAACGAGACGAGTTCCCTCGAATTTCTCGAAACGGCCGTGCGTCATAGTCGGCATTACGATCTCTCACTACAGTTCATCACACAAACTGGGGGAGAGTTCACGCTCACCCCGGAAGCACGGACGATCGCCAATTTGTGCTCGTTGACGCTGATCCACCGGGTTCGCGAGGAAATGGAGACGCTCGCGGACTGGTTTGGCCTGAACGCCCGCGAGCGGGACTGGGTGCGCACTGCGAAGGCCGGCAACGAGGACGATGGGTACTCGGAGGCCTTACTCGGTGTGGATGAAGAGGGGTGGTTCCCACTGCGGATCCGGGCGAGTGAGTTCGAGCAGCAGGTAATCGACAGGGATCCGGGAGCGGACATGTAGACCCACAAATCCATAGTGTGCCACGGCGAACGCCCGGCCGTTCCATCCACGCGACCGCTCTCGATCGTCAGTCGCACCGAGTGTTTCGTCCTCGCTGGCCGTAGAGTGACAGCTCCCCACCCGCCAGTGTCGTTGTTCACAGCCACAGCGACAGACGCGATTACCCAGCGTCGTGCTGCACGTCCGCCTCCGCGGTGGTGACGTGGGAGAGTGGTTGACGGCGAACGGACACATAGTGGCACCGAGTACAGAACCGCTTCGGTCAGCAATCGTCTCGGGTGCTAACAGCCAGCAACGGTAAGCGTCGGGGAGACGACCGCTCAGATCGCCCGTTCCGAGCGGTCCGAAGTCATACCGGGGGCTGGACCACTGGGACATCATGCTGCGCGGGACGTGCCCCGGACTGGGCGCCGGACCGATCGCTCACAGTTCCCGCGCGATGTAGGCGTTCAGGTCGGCGACGAGCGACGGGTCGAACGTCCAGAATCCCTCCCAGACCTTCGGTTCCGCCTCGATTGCGAGCAGCGCCACGGGGCCGCGGTCGGAGGGGGCGGCCGCCGCTGGGGAGCGATCCGTCGCCGACCCGCGGGGCGCCGGCGTGAACAGGACGAACCACGAGTCCCGGAAGTCGGTGGAGTGACCGGCGTGGGTCGTCACGTCGAGGGCTTTCGAGGGGACCCAGTCGGGGGTGCCGTAGACGTGAACGTCGACGGGCGTGTCGGCGAGGTGCTCGTAGACCTGGAACGTGCCGCGTTCGTCCTTGATCCGGGAGAGTGACTGGAAGGACGCGCGGTGTCGGCCGCGGCCGGCCCGGGCGGCGACCTGCTCGATGTACCGGGAGATGATGACCAAGATGAGCTTCTCCGTGTTGGATTTGGGGTAGCCACGGAGCGAGAACCGCACGTCGTGGAGCCGTTTGATGACTGCGGGGAGTTCCAAGTCGTCGAGCCCCTGCGCGCCGGTGCGGTACAGATCGGAGTTGACCATCACGATGGCGTCCTGGAGCGCCGAGAGCGGGGAAGTCGCGAGCACCTCTCCGTCCTCGACGAGGAGGACGGTGTCGCTTTCGACGTCGGGGAGGTCACGCTCCGCGACCCGAACCGGCTGGTCGTCGAAGGTGTCTTCGAGGACGGTCTGGACGGGGTCGAGTCCCGATCGATTGGCGACGATCAGCGACCGCGAGGACGCGTCGACGCGGTCGAAGAACCGCTTCAGCGACACGCGTCCCTCCCGGAGGACATCGCGTCCGTGGCCGTGATGGGTGCGTGTTCCCGGAGCATATTAGGCACGCTGGAGTTCGACGGTGACGACCGTACCCTGCGGATCGTTGTCGGCGAGGCGGACCTCACCGCCGAACCGTTCGACCAGTTGGTCGACGAGATACAGGCCGAGGCCGCTGCCCGAACTCTCCAGTCCCTGTTCTCCCTGATCGAACACGGCGTCCTTTCGCGCATCGGAGATGCCGGGGCCGTTGTCGGCGATGTGGACGCACACCCGGTCCGGACCGACATCGACGGAGACGGCGATACGTATCTCGTCGGCGTCGTTGTGGAAGACGGCGTTGTCGAACAGGTTGGTGAACACCGAGGAGAGCAGCGAGGTGGCCAGCACGTCGACCTCGGGGATCGAGTCGTCGATCCGAACGTCGAGCGCGTCGGACCGGTACTCGAAGTTCGACCGGACGCGCTGGAGTTCCGTCGTGAGGACGTCGTGGAGGTCGACGGGTTCGAGCGTCGGATCGTCGGTGCTGACGATCGTCGCGAGGTCGCGGACTGCCTCGGTGAGTTCGAGCGTGTGAGTCGCCGCAGCCATGATGCGATTGAGCGCCTCCGTATGCTCGGCCGAGAGGTCGTCGCGGAGGTACGAGCCCCACCCGCGAATGACCGTCGCGTCGTTGCGGATGTCGTGGCGAACGATCTGATTCAGGAGGGCGTACTGATCGCGCTCGTCGCCGAGTGCCGCCTCCGTCTCCTTGCGGTCGGTGATGTCCTGCTGGAACCCGACCCAGTTCGTGACGGTCCCACGAGCGTTGCGAAGGGGTGCGATGGTCACCGCGTTCCAGAACTCCTCGCCGCCCTTGCGCTCGTTGCGGAGTTCGACGGTCGTCGCGTCGTTGTTGTCGAGTGCCACTCCGAACTGGGAGATGGCGGCGGGATCGGTTGCCTCGCTCTGCAGGAATCGGCAGTTGCGCCCGAGAACTGCCATCACGTCGTAGCCGGTGATCCGCTCGAACGCCGCGTTCGCGTAGATGAGGGGGTTGTCCGGGACGGTGTAATCGGAGATGGTGATGCCGACCGGCGCCTCGTCCATGGCGCGTTCCTTGAGTTGTGTCTGGGCCCAGTTCGACGGCGTCCAGTCCGCCACGCTCAGGCTCGCGTACCACGTTTCGTCGTAGACGAAGGGTTCGATCCGGAGCCGGTGTGTCCGGTCGTCGTCGCTCGCGTGATACGGAAGCGTCAGCGTGATGGCGAGCGTCTCGGTCGTGGTGGGGTCCGTCGGCGGCGGCCCGTCGTAGGTGTCGGCGAGCGTCCGGAGGTAGTTGATCGCCGTCCTGTCGACCGTCGCGTCGACACCGGCGTCGTCGAGAAAGCGATCCCAGGCGGTGTTGGACGCGACGGGGGTCCGGTGTTCGTCGATGACGGCGACGCCAGTGGACAGCGATTCGAGCGTTCGAGTAGTGAGTGCGTCCGACATATGTTTGCGGTGGGCGACCCGTCACCGGGCACGGCGCATCGGCGACGGATCGGATGCAGCGCGAGGTGCGAGGGGCCGCGAATCGGCTGCAAGCTTCGGCTTCGGGGGAGCGCACATACTGTGTCGACTCTTGGCGCAACGCCGTATAACCCTGTCTAACAAAATATCAGGTGTGAAAACCACCGGCGACGGGCCGATAATATAAGACCGAGCCGATTGAATGGCGAGCCGTGACGCTACTGGTTCCATTCGACGGGTCGGCGCTCGCGGAGGCGGCCCTGCGGCGTGCCCGGGAGTTCGCCAGCTACCGGGACGAGGGGGTCGTCGCGCTGACCGTCGTCCCCGAGGACGAGTCGTTCGCCGAGGAGCGCGGCTGGATCGAGCCCGGCGAGCCGTACGATCCCGACGAGGTCTGCACGGAGTTCGAACTACGGGTCGCGGAGATCGACGACGACGTGCGCTTCCGGTGTGAGCATCCGCCGCCGAGCGAGCATCCGACGGCCACGACCATCGACAACGTGACCCAGACGATCCGGCAGGTCGCCGCGGAACTCGATGTCTCCATCATCTTCGTCGGGAGCGAGAACGCCGGCCGCGTCTCGATGCCCGTGACGAGCGTGGGCGGCCCGCTCTCGACGGACGCGAAATACGACGTGCACATCGTGCGGCGGGTCGACTGATACGAATTATTGTAACTGTTTACCGGCGGTTCGCCGGACTATCTCGGCGAACCGCCGGTAATGACTTATAATAAACCGTACGGGAGGTCAGTCCGCGTCGGCCAGTCGGTTGAGCGCGTAGATAGTGCGGAGCATCTCGCCCGAGTCGCCGCGGGCGAAGACGAGGTCGTCGGTCGCCCGTACGTGGTCGAGTACGTCCGGGGAGGCGTGCGCCGGCGCGGCGGCGATGCCGGCGTCGTTGTCCGTGGCCCACTCCATCACCCGGAGGTCGCTCTTGCTGTCGCCCATCACGAGCGCGAACGGGTCGTCGACGCCGAGGACGGCCAGCGCGGCTTCGACGCCCAGCACCTTGTTGAGTTCGCGACTGCCGACCTCGGCCGCGTCGGCCTCGTAGTAGGCCACGTCGATGCGCTCGAACAGCGCCGTGATCGCCGGCGGAACGGCCGCGGCGTCCACGGCCGGGTCCGCGTCGCGGGCGGCGAGCACCCCGCGTATTTCGGGGTCCTCGGCGGCGTAGTACGCCCTCGCCCGGCCGCTCGCGTCGGGGTCGACGCCGGCGACGCCCCCGACCACGTCGTCGAGCAGGTCGAGCAGATAGACGAGTGCCTCCTCGACGACGGCGTGGGCCTCGTCGCTTCCCGTCTCGAAGTTCGGCTTGAGCGTGACGTTGAACTCGTTGCCCTGGAGGTGACAGCCCCGGCGCAGGGAGTCGGGGGCCTCCGAGAGCACTCGGGACCGAAGGGTCCGGAACGTCGTCCCGATGTCCGGGTCCAGATCCTCGTAGAGGAGCTGTTTGGTCTCGGCGCCGTGGCCGGGGGTGAACACGCCCGTGCCGGCCTCGTAGACGACACTCACCGTCCCCGAGTGGACGAGTTCGTTGCCGAGCCCCTGGATGAGAAAGCCCTTGACGTTCTCCAAGGTCTGGCCGGTACAGATGACGATGGGAACGCCCGCCTCGTGAAACCGGGTGAGGAGGTGGAGCGTATCGCGCGGAATCTCGTTGTCGGTCCGACCGGCCGAGCGGAGCGTCTCGTCGACGTCGAGAACGAGCACGTTGACCCGGCGGCCGTACGTCGAGTAGAGGTCGAGGCCGGTAAAGGCCTGATCGCGGGTCGCGAGGCTCGCCAGCGTGGCGAACGCGTCACCCGTCCGGGGGAACGCGGACCGAATCTCCGCTTTCAGCGCGTCGAGTTCTTCGCTGGCGGTTTGCCAGTGTTCGAGGGCGACCGGCGAGTCGACCGGCGGGAACAGGTCGACGAACTCCTGATACGTCCGCAGTTGCTCGGTGTCGAACTCCTCGTACAGCCGGTACAGCAGGTCGTAGCGTTCCATTTGTCTCCGGTGGGGGCGATATAGCGCGGTCAGCGTCCTAAGCCGTTCGGAGCGTATATTTACTTAGAAATCAGTAAATATTTTTCGACAGGGCGCGAACGGCAGTGTATGAGGGCAATCGGTATCGGGGCCGACGGTGGCGGGCCGCGGCTGTTGGACGTACCGCGGCCCGAGCCGAAGCCGGGCGAGGTGCTGGTCCGGACGCTCCGGGTCGGTGTCGACGGGACCGACCACGAGGTGGTCGCCGGCGCACACGGCGGGCCGCCCCCGGATGCGGAACACCTCGTCCTCGGCCACGAGGCGGTCGGCGTCGTCGTCGACCCCACCACGACGGACTTCGAGGCCGGCGATGTCGTGGCGCCGATGGTCCGGCGACCGCCGCCCGACGGGACGAACGAGTATTTCGAGCGCGCCGAACCGGACATGGCGCCGCCGGACGAATGCGTCGAGTGCGGCATCGACGGCGCCCACGGGTTCATGAGCGAATACTTCACCAGCCCGGCGCCGTACCTGATCCCCGTCCCCGAGACGCACGCGGAGTGGGGGTTTCTGGTCGAACCCATCAGCGTCTCGGAGAAGGCACTCGACCTGGCCAGTGTGTCCCGGTCGTCGTTCACCTGGACGCCGGAGACGGCGCTGGTCCTCGGAAACGGGCCGCTCGGACTGGTGACCGTGGCGATGCTCGTCCCGGATCTCGACGTCTACTGTCTGGGACGGCGCGACCGCCCCGATCCGAGCGTCGATCTGGTCGAGAATCTCGGTGCGACGTACGTCGACGGCCGCGAGACGCCGGTCGACGCGGTGGCGAGCGTCCACGAGCCGATGGATCTCGTCTACGAGGCCACCGGCTACGCGAAACACGCCGTCGACTGTGTCGACGCCCTCGCTCCCAACGGCGTCGCGGCGCTGCTCGGGGTGCCGCAGTCCTGGGAGTTCAGCATCGATGGCGGGCAGTTCCACCGGGAACTGGTCATGACGAACAAGGCGCTGGTGGGCAGCGTCAACGCCGGCCCGAGCCACTTCCACGCGGCCGTCGACCGCCTCGCCTCGCTGCCCGAGTGGTTTTTCGACGACTACGTGACCGAGGTGGCGCCGGTCGAGTCGTTCGAGGCGGCGTTCGACCCCGACGCGACGATGAAGACCGCGGTGGAGTTCGGGACGCAGTCAGTGACCCACGGCTAAAGCCGTGGGCGTCCTCCTTGCTTCTGTGTGAGCACGCTCGACCCCACCGTTGCCGAGGCTCTTTACGCGTTAGGGCTGTGGGTGGAGATATGACCGACGACGACCTCCAACGGACGCTCGCTGCGGTGGGGTCCCGGTTCGACTTCGGCGAGTACGAAATCGAGGCGTACGTGACGGTGCTCGAACACGGGCGGCTCACGGCGTCGGCGATCGCGGACGAGACCGACATCCCGCAGCCACGCGTCTACGACACGGTCCGGAGCCTCGCCGAACACGGGGTCGTCGAGATTCACGAATCCCGGCCGATGCAGGTGGTGGCGATCGATCCGGAGGAGGCGTTCGGCGAGGTACGGACCACACTCGACGATCTGGTCACGGCCCTCGAACGGCGGTACACCGCCCCGAGTAGGGGGGCGGAGGCCGTCTCGCTCATCAAATCCCGGCGGACGATCCTCCGCTATCTCGAGGACGTCATCACGAGCGCCGAGTACGAACTGCTGCTGTCGCTGACGCCGGATCTGCTCGCCCGGTTCGAGGACGACCTGGCCGACCGGCACGCCGAGGGTGTGAGTATCGACCTCCTGCTCGCGCCGGCGGCGGAGATACCCGACGCCGACGAGTACGACTACACGACGGTGGCGTCGGCCGTCCGCTCCCGACGTGGGCGCACGACGCCCGTGGCCGCCGTCGCCGACGGCGAGTACTCCATCTACGCCGCGCGTGAGGCCGTGACCGACGGGGCGGAACGGTACGGCGTCACGTTCAACCGCTCCGAACTGGGCTTTCTCGTCTCGGGGTTTCTGAACACGGTCGTCTGGGCGTCGGCGACGACGCTCGTCGAGCGGCCCGACACCCGCCCGTATCCGCGGCGCTACGCCTCCATCCGCCGCTGTGTGCAGGAACTCGACGACAGCGACGGGGCGCTGTACGTGACCGTCCGTGGCCGCGACGTCGAGACCGGCGAGCCCCGGACCGTCGAGGGCGAACTCGTCGACGTGGCCGTCGGCGTCGATCGGGTGACCGCCTCGCTCACGCTGCGGACCGAGGACGGTGAGGTCGATATCGGCGGCCAGGCCGCCGCGTTCGAGGACGTCGAGGCGGCCGAAATCGTCGTCGACGACGAGCCGCCGGGGTGACCGAACACGCCAGACGGCTCAGCGTCCGCGTCCCGTCGGGAGCCGTGCCACCGGGTTCCCCCACCCGGCGAGCACGCAGCCGAGCAGACAGCCGTAGGTGACCAGCCCCCACGCGGCCGCGCCGAGGAGCCACGGGGCCCGCGGGACGACCACGGCGGCGGCGACGAGGACGCCCACCGCGCCGGCGACGGGGACGCCGCGGCGCTCCCACCCGGCCGCGAGCGTCGGCGAGGCGAGAAACGCCCACTCGATCCCGAGGGCGCCGACGACGCCGGTCACGACGGCGAGCGGTCGGACGAACGGCGCGACGCCGACGCGCGTCCCGACGCCGACGAGGCCGACGAGGGTGGCGAGCGCGAGGAGTCCGTCTCGACGAACGTCGGCCATACGCGTCGCAGGCGCCGAGCGGACAAAGGCGTCACGGCGGCCGGAATCAGCGCTGAAAATTCGGCCAACGTGTATAAGAGAGCCGTGTCCGTACGACGGCCGAATGGAGGCCAGTGCCTACCGGGAGGAGATCTACGACATCTTCGCCGGCACCGACGCGGACGTCGATATCACTGCCCGCTCGACAAGTCGTACTGTCGGCGGACGATCGAGATGGAGGGAACGCTCGCAGTGCAGGACGCCGCCGCGTCGTCGGCGGTCGCCGACGCCCTCGCAGCCTACCGACAGACGATGGACGGGGAGACGGTCGAGAACCTCGAACTGGACTTCACCGACGCGGCTGGTGACCGAGTCGTCATCGCGGTCAACGCCACGCCGATCCGGGACGGCGACCGGGTGGTCGGGGTGCAGGGTGTCGGTCGCGACGTGACCGATCGGAAGGAGCGCGAACGCGAACTCCGCCGGAAGACTCGCGCGATGGACGAGGCGCAGGTCGGCATCTCGATGGCCGACGCGGACGGCGACCTGCCGCTCGTCTACGTCAACAAGGGGTTCGAACGAATCACCGGCTACGACGCCGAGGAGATGCTGGGCCGGAACTGCCGGTTCCTCCAGGGGGAGGCGACCGACCCCGAGACCGTCGACCGGTTGCGGGATCGCATCGACGCCGGGGAGTCCGCGGCGGCCGAACTGCTCAACTACCGCGCCGACGGATCGCCGTTCTGAAACCAGGTGCGGCTCGACCCCGTCGAGGACGACGACGGCGACCTCACCCACTATCTGGACTTTCAGACCGACGTGACCGAGCGCAAGCGGAGCGAACAGCTCGTCCGGCTGCTCAACCGCGTCCTCCGGCACAACCTCCGCAACGACCTGAACGTCCTGCTCGGGGTGGGAACCCACCTCCAGTCCGGATCGGTGACGGGGGACGTGAGCGAACTTGGCGAGCGGATCGAGCGGACCGCGAACCGACTGCTGGAGACGAGCGAACGGGCCCGGGAACTGGAACGGACCGCGAGCCGCGACGGCTCGACCCGGCCGCCCTGTTCGACGCCGCGACGGCGGACCTCCCGGCGGGCGCGACCGTCGACGCCGACGTTCGGACCGAGCGGGGGATCTGTGCCGGCCCCGAACTCGAACGGGCGCTGGCGGAACTCGTGGGGAACGCGGTGGCGCACAACCCCGACGACGAGCCGCGGGTGGAACTCGATGCGAGCGACGACGGCGAGTGGGTCGAACTCGTCGTCAGGGACGACGGACCGGGCATCGACGAGATGGAGGCCGCGGCCATCGACGCGGGGACGGAGACGGCGCTGGTCCACTGCTCCGGGCTGGGGCTGTGGCTGGTCAACTGGATCGTGACGCGGTACGGCGGCTCGTTCGCGATTCGTCCACGCGAGGACGCCGCGGGTTCGGTCGCGGCGATCAGGCTCCCCGGCATCGACGCCGAAACGCCGGTCGAGGCCGTCGCGCGACGGCCGACCGTCCTCTTTCGCTAGCTGCCCGGGACGCGACTGCCGGCCGCGAGGTGAAGCGAGTACGCGATCAGCGAGAGACCGAGCAGTTGGAGGGCGCGGACGAACAGGCGAAACACGCCTTGGAACCGGAGCGTGACGACGTGGAAGGCGATGAGCCCCTGCCCGACGACCGCGAGCAGGTACGTCACGCCGAAGAGGATGATCATGCCGACGGCGAGATACCGCATCGCGGGTTCGTCGTTGCGGCGGAGGCCGCGGTAGGCCTGATAGCCGATGTAGAGGCCGACGAGGGCGGAGCCGGTCGCCACGGCGCCGGCGAGGGCGTCGACGGCGGAGCCGAGAGCGACCATCTCAGAACTTCCCCCAGAGGCGCGTGAGTTCGTCGGCCACGTCCCTGTTCGCCCGGTCGACGGTCCAGTCGACCGCGCCGTCGACGACGCGGAGTTCGAAGCGTTCCAGCGTCGCCACGTAGACGGTGTCGTGGTGGCCGTCGCTCCGGGGGCGCGTCCGCTCGTCGAGCAGGTCGGCGTCGACGAGGCGGTCGACCCGGCGGTAGACGGCGGAGGTGGAGACCCCACAGCGGTCGCTCAGCGCCGCCGCCGACAGCGGCTCCGCGCTCGTCGCCGCGAGGATCGTCCGGACGTGTTCGTCGTCGAGGAGGTCGACGAGCGTCGCGAGGTCAGGGTCGTCGGCCACCGAGTCATCAGTCATGCGACCGAGAAATAAATCGCCCGCCCACCTCGACGGGGCGGGCGGCGTCGCCGACTGGCGGGCGGTGCGGACGGTCACGACGACCCCTCCAGGGGCACCGCGAAGACGGGTCGGTCACTCGATCCGGGACCGTAGAGCAGGTCGAGGCGAGTCGCCGGACGGGACTCCGTGGCCGCGAACGGGTCCTCGGCGTCGCGGTCGATGGCGTCGAACGGGATGGCCTCGACCGTCGGCGTCTCGGGGAGGGTGACGGGCACCCGATCCTCGGGCGCGAGCGTCTCGGCGTCCGTCGGAAGCGGGCGTGGCTCCGGGAAGACGAGCCAGTCGTCCGGAGTGTCGGCGTCGAACTGGTAGCCGAGAGCGGCAGTCGGGACGTGATCGCCCGCCTCGTGGCGAAGCGTCACGGTTCCCGCGGCCGCGTCGCGGTCGTACCCCCACGTCACCTGCGGCGGGTAGGGCGGGGTGATGTCGGCGGGGTCGACGCCCTCACCGGGCGGGATTCGTCCCTCGACGACCACGAGACGGCCGTCGATGCGGAAGTCGGAGTTCTCGACTTCCCGGGTCAACACGGTGCCGTCGACCGCGCGGTCCCGGAGTTCGGCTTCCGGTGGCGTGCGCCCGTCGGGATAGAGAAACGTCATGACGTGATAGGCCGTCGAGCCGTCGAACCGGAACCCCTCGCATTTCTGCCAGTAGCGGTCGTCGGTGGGCGGGATGTACTCGACCATCCGGCTCTCGCCGACGGTGTCGATGAGACGGGCAACGCCGGCGTCGGCCGCGTGGTAGCGCTCGATGCGACCGGCCCAGGCATCGATCAGGGCCGCGACAGCCGGGGTGTCGTGGACGCGCTCGCTCGACCGGACGATGGTCCCGTCGCGGACGGCGACCCGTCTCGACACGTCGTCGCGTTCGAACAGGTCGTAGTCGCCGCGTGATCCAGTCGCGGCGTAGCCGCTTTGGGTGAGCGTCGTGGCGACGGCCGCGGCGTCGAACGACCCGCCGAGCACCGTCCCGAACGGAGTGTGGAGGAGGGCGTCGTAGTTCGCGTAGCCGACGCCGAAGTGATCGAGGGAAGCCAGGAGTCGCTTGCGCGGCGTCGTGAATCGGACGGGCGCGGGGTAGTCGAGGGCGCCGGGACGGCGGAACAGGTAGGCGTACTGCTCGGCGTCGACGCCGTCGACGGCGGCCGGGGCGGGGAGCCAGCGTCGATACCGCGGGGGGTCCGCGTCGGGCACGTCGATGCGTCCGAACCGCTGGGCGGCGCCGAGCGGGGGGAGGGCCGAAGCGCAACCGGTAGTCGCGGCCGCGACGCCCGTCGCGAGGGCGCCGACGCCGCGCCGGAGGAAGGCGCGGCGTGTGGGGGACGCGTCGTCAGCGGGGGTGTTGGGGACCATCGCGTCGAGCCGTACACACGCCTTGGGTATTACTCCCCGTGACGGGCCGTGCTGGCGCGTGAAGCATCGAAGCGTTTATGTATCGGATCGGAGCCACCCCGACCCCGAACCACCGATCGACCGACGAAGCGGCCACGGCGGCCATCACGTCCCCGGACAGCGACCGTCACTGTCCGGACTGCGGACCCTCGCTGACGACCCACGGACGTGTCTACGGGGTGGCAGACTACTGGCGACGGCACCCGGAGCGCTCGTTTTAGGGGCGCCTAATTTTCGAAAGGGCTTCGTGTATTTAGGCTGGCCTAAATTCTATGAGTGACGAAACGGACGGGAGCGAGCACCGACACGTCGGGAGGACGTGGCCAATGGCGGCGCAGTCGTCGGTAGCGGACCGACCGCCGGCTGGACGGGGGGGGGACGCAGTCGGACACGGTCACGATGACACCGGTTGGCGACGAACCGCGGTTCGACCGGGAACGGGCCGTGACCACCGTCGTGGGGGGACGATAGGATGCGGGCACGCGAGTGGGCAATCGTCGGCACCACCTGTGATCCGGCGGCGTATGGGATTCCGGAACTCCGAGGTGGCGAGTTCATCGCGACGACGGCGGCGGTATCGCCTTCGCCGCCGACGGCGACGACGAACCGTTCATTCTCGCGGAGTCGCCGGTTCGTGTCCGTCGCTGAGACGGGTTATTGTAAGTCAGTACCGGCGGTTCGCCGGACCGTCCCGGAGAGTCACCGGTAGACAGTTACACGAATCCGTACGACGGCGCCTCGCGGCTCACTCCAGCTGGTGGTAGTCGAGTTCGTACCCCGCGTCGAGGGCGTCGCGAACCGCCGGGCTCGGCTCGTCGACGGGCGCCGTCGAGAGCGCCATCGTGCCGAACGTCCCGCGTTCGACGACGACGTTCCGCCGCCAGTCGGGATCGGTCTCGGGGTGGTCCGGGCGGTGGTGGGCGCCCCTCGATTCCGGCCGTTCGGCCGCGCTTCGGAGGATCGCCTCGGCGACCGTCAGCCCGAACTGGAGGTTGAGCGCGAACTCGAACGAGCGGTCCGTGCAGTCGGCCACGTCGAGGCCCGTCGCCCGCTCGCGAAGCGTGGCGAGGGCGTCGAGGCCGGCAGTCAGGCCCGCTTCGTCCCGGTGGATGCCGGCGTGGTCCCAGAGGGTCGCCCGGAGGTCGTCGAGCAGGGCGTCGGGGCGGATCGATCCCGTACTCCCGGCGAGGGACGCAAGGTCGGCGAAGTGACGACCGGCGGCGTCGTGAAGCGCCGACGGATCTGCGCCGCTGCCGGCGGACCAATCGGCCAGCCGCGCCGCGATGGCGTCGCCGGTCACCTGCCCGTACGCGATGGTCTCCGCGAGCGAGTTGCCGCCGAGGCGGTTCGCGCCGTGGACGCCCGCCATCGTCTCGCCGATGGCGTAGAGGCCGTCGACGGTCGTCTCGCCCGCGTCGTCGACGACGACTCCGCCCATCCCGTAGTGGGCAGTGGGCGCGACTTCCACCGGCTCCGTCGCCATGTCGACGCCGAGGTCGGCGAACCGCTCGTACATCCGGGGGAGGCGCTCGCGGATGAACTCGGGGTCGCGATGCGAGATGTCGAGGAGGACGCCGCCGTGTTCCGTGCCGCGGCCGGCCGCGATCTCCTCGTCGATGGCGCGGGCCACCACGTCGCGGGCGTCCAGTTCCATCTGGTCGGGCGAGTACCGCTCCATGAACCGCTCGCCCTGTGCGTTGTAGAGGTGCCCGCCCTCGCCGCGGACGGCCTCGGTGACGAGGCGGCCGTCCCACTCCTCGCCGTAGCGGGCGCCGACCATGCCCGTCGGGTGGAACTGGACGAACTCCATATCCATCAGACGAGCGCCGGCGTCGTAGGCGAGGGCGGGGCCGTCGCCCGTGTTCTCGTCGTCGCGCGAGGAGTGGCGGCGGTAGAGGCTGGTGTACCCGCCCGCGGCGAGAACGACGGCGTCGGCGTCGAACAGCAGGAAGTCGCCGGTGTCGAGGTCGGTGGCGGCGGCGCCGAGGACCCGGTCCCCGCCGTCGTCCGTGAGCAGTTTCGAGACGAAGACGTTCTCGCGGTAGGGAATCGACAGGGATTGCGCCCGCTCGACGAGCGTATCGAGCAGGGACTCGCCGGTGTGGTCGCCGGCGAAGGCGGTGCGGCGGAACGACTGCGCGCCGAAGTACCGCTGGTCGATGTCGCCCTCGTCGGTCCGGCTAAAGGCCATCCCCCAGTCGTCGAGTTCGCGGAGGAGGGCGGGCATCCGCCGGGTCACCGCTTCGACTTTCGCGGGGTCGTTGAGGTGGTGGCCCTCGTTGAGCGTGTCGGCGGCGTGGATCGTCCAGTCGTCCTCGGGGTCGTGGGTGCCGAGGGCGCCGTTGATCCCGCCGCGCGCCCACGTCGTGTGGGCGTCGCCGTGGCTCCGCTTGCCCACGACGAGGATATCCTCCGGGTCGAGACCCTGCTCGACCAGTTGGATAGCCGTCCGGGCGCCGGCCGCGCCGGCGCCGACGATCAGTACGCGGACGGGGATCGTCTCGTAGTCGACCGAACGTGACTCGTCGTTCGTCGGTCGGGAGGAACTGGTCATACATCATGTAGGGGAGAGGGCGCCATAGCCCCCGCGACGCCGCCGCTGGCGGTGGTCGGGCGTCCGGTTCGGGGACCGATTTCGTGACGAATCGGGGAATCGGCGGGTCGGAGCGTTACCCTCTTTTGACGACGTATCGCCGGATGGCGACGGCGACGACGACACCGTAGACGAGGGCGGGGCCGAATCCGACGGCCGCGGCGAGCATCGTCGGATCGGTCCCGGGAAGCACGGGGTACGCCGCCGGCAGGAGGAGGCGGATGGAGCCGACGATGATCCCGAATCCGACCGCGACGACCACCAGGACGCCGACGACTGCGAACGCCATCGACGAGCCGTCGCGGCGAATCTTCGAGGCGAGGTCGGTCATAGCGGCGGTGCGATGGCGGGAGCGGTCGAGCGGCGACTCTCGGCGTCGTCGAGCCGCGTCGGGGTCGGCGGCGACATATCCGGCAGTGGAGCCGGAAGCTGTTAGCTCTACCGCCCGGTCGACGGCAGTGTCCGCGTCGAAGTCGATAACGAGGGGGCTATACAGGCCGACGCCGAACGTCTCCGGAGCGATGGAGCGATTGTCGGCATCGACGAGTAGAACGATCATCGCCGTCACCGGACTCGCACTCGCGGCGGTCCACCTCCAGTCGGCCGTCCGTTTGCGGTCGTCGCCGAGGTTGGTGTTGATCGAGGCGGTCGTTCCCCTGGTGCTCGCGCTGGCCGTGGCGGGTGTCGGGGGCGCCCTCCGAGAGGATCGGCTCGCCCCCCGGAGTCGGCCGACAGGGTGCTCGGCTGGGCGGTCGTCGGGACGCTGTCGCTGAGCGTCGCGGTCGGGTGGCTGTTCGTCGACGCCGGCGTCCGGGGCTGGAGCGTCCCCGTCCCGATGCGGACGGTGCTCAACGCCGCCACGCTGGGGGCGCTCGTCGGCCTCGTGGTCGGCGTTTACGACGCCCGCGCCCGGAGCCAGCGGGAGCGCGCGGAGCAGTTGACCCGCATCAACGACACGCTCCGCATCGCGACCCGGGAGATCGTGAACGCGACCGAACGGGCCGAACTGGAAGCGGTGGTCTGTCGACGACTGACCGACTCCGACATCTACGACGGGGCGTGGATCGGCCGGTACGAACCGGGCGACGAGGCCGTCACCCCGGCGGCGTGGGCGGGCCACGACGACGAATACTTCGCCCCGCTGGAGATAGACGTCGACCCGGACGATCCGAACGGCGGCGGGCCGGGAAGCGAGGCGATCCGGACGGGCGAGATCCAGCCGATCCAGGACGTGTTCGCGGAGCCGACGCTGGCACCGTGGTACGGGATGCTGTCCCAGAAAGGCGTCGAGTCGCTGGCGGTGGTCCCGCTCGTCGGGCCGGATCGCGTCTACGGCTTCCTCAGCGTCTACGCCAACCGCGCGAACGTGTTCGGGACGCGGGAGTGCGAGGCGCTCTCCGAACTCGGCGAGAGCATCGGCCACGCCCTCGACTCGATGGCGGCCCGCGACCGACTCGCCCATCGCGACCGCGAACTCGCCAGACAGAACGGGCGCCTCGACGAGTTCGCGAGCGTCGTCTCCCACGACCTGCGCAACCCGCTGAACGTCGCGGAGGGGAACCTCGAACTCGCGCGGATGGCCGTCGAGGACGAGCACTTGGATCGGGTGGCGGACGCCCTCGATCGGATGCACGAACTGATCGAGGACCTCCTCACGTTGGCTCGCTCCGGCCGGACGGTGGACGACGTGCGGCCAGTCGACCTCCGCTCGGTCGCCGAACGCGCGTGGGCGACGACCGACACCGAGGGCGCGCGACTGGTGTTCGACGGCGATCCGGGAACCGTCCGGGCCGACGAGAGCCGGCTCACACAGGTGTTCGAGAACCTGTTTCGGAACTGTGTGGAACATGGCTCCACTGACAGCCGGCCGGGGGCCGAGGCCGGCGCCGTGACGATCACCGTCGGCGGCACCGAATCGGGGTTCTACGTCGCCGACGACGGCCCCGGCATCCCCGAGTCGATACGCGAGGACGTGTTCGAGCCGGGGTACACCACGGCAGCCGACGGCACGGGATTCGGCCTCGACATCGTCCGAACCATCGCGGCGGCACACGGCTGGCGCGTCGCCGTGGTCGAGGGAACGACGGGTGGCGCCCGCTTCGAGTTCACGACGGCCGACGCCGGGGCGACGTACGGGACGGCCTGATCCGGCGTCGGCAGTGCCGCCCGATCGGTGACTGCCGGCACACGGGAGACGACTGTGCCCGATTGCCGGGACAACGGTTTACCGTCGGCGGTGCGTAGCTCGGGTCGATATGACAGCAGACCGTGTCGTCGAGCTTCTCCGGAAAGCGTACGGCGACGAGATTGAGACGGTGATGAACTACCAGACGAACGCCATCGTCCTCGACGGGGTGCGGGCCGAGGAGATCAAAGAGAGCCTCCAGCAAGACATCCAGGAGGAACTGACTCACGCCGAACAGCTGGGGCAACGTCTCAAACAACTGGACGCGCGCCCGCCGGGGTCGGCCGACTTCGTCGCCCGGCAGGACTCCCTGCAGCCGCCCGCGGACTCGACGGACGTGCTCTCGGTCATCCGGGGCGTCCTCGACGCGGAGGAAGGCGCCATCGAGACGTACCGCGCGCTCATCGACGCGGCGGAGGCGGCGAACGACCCGGTGACCGAGGACCTCGCAGTGACCATCCTCGCGGACGAGGAGGCCCACCGCACCGAGTTCCGCGGGTTCGAGAAGGAGTATCGGACCGAGTAGCGACCTCTCGAGCCGTGGAAGCGTTACGACGGCACGATGACCGCTCGCCCCTCGATGTCGCCGTGTTCGAGGCGTTCGGCGACGGTGTTGATGTCGTCTAAGTCGTAGCGGGAGGTCCGGAGTTCCACGTCGCCACGGTCGACCAGCGCAACGAGTTCCTGCAGTTCGGTGTAGCGGCCGACGAGCGTACCGCGGTAGGCGAACTCGCCGTTGACGAGCGCCTGCGACGGTTCGTGGATGTGGCCGCCGTAGCCGACGATGTGGTGGTCGCCGCCGGCGGCCGTAATCGACGGCGCGTAGCCAGTCGTCACGTCGGCGCCGACGAAGTCGATGATCTGCTGGGCGCCGACGCCGTCGGTGATCGACGCGATTTCGTCGGCCACGTCGACGCTCGACGGGTCGACGGTGTGATGAGCGCCGAGGTCGGTCGCGAGGTCCCGGGCCGCCGGTTTGATGTCGAGGGCGGTGATCTCGGCGGCGCTCATGGCGTCGAGACACTGGAGGCCGATGTGGCCGAGACCGCCGACGCCGATGACGACGGCGTGGTCGCCGGGGTCGAGTTCGTCCACGGCCTTCTTGACCGCGTGGTACGCCGTGATCCCCGCGTCGGCGTGGGGCGCGATGTCCGCGGGGTCGACGCCGCCGGGAAGAGGAATCACCGCCCGCTCGTTCGTGTGGAGATACTCCGCGAACCCGCCGTCGGTGGTCAGCCCCGGGAACTGGGCGTTCTCGCAGTACATATCCTCGCCCAGCCGACAGGGCCGACAGGTACCACAGGTCATGTGCGGGTGACAGATCACCCGGTCGCCAGCGTCGACGATGTCGACGTTCTCGCCCACCTCGACGACGGTCCCCGCGTTTTCGTGGCCGAGCGTCATCGGGAGCGGTTGGGGGGCGTACTCCTCCCACATCCCCTCGATTATGTGGTTGTCGGTCTGACACCAGCCGGCGCCCTCGACCTCGACGATCACGTCGTCGGGACCGTCGGCGGCCGGTCGGTCCACCTCGTCGATGGAGAGTGCGTCGCCCATCTCCTCCGTGTACGCGTGCAGTCGTGCCGCGAGCATGTGTGAGCCGTCCATCCCGGCCGACAAAAGCGTTGCTCCGGCGACAAACACGAACGACCATAATAGTTATTTGTGCACATTCCTCACGGACGGTCGTACCATGTACGAGTACGAGGGCGAGGACGTGTTCGTCATCGACTCGCATCTCCACCTGTGGGATGCGACCGAGGAGAACATCGTCCACGAGGGCGGCGAGCAGTTCATCCAGTGTTTCTACGACTACCACACCGCGTTTACGCCGGAAGAGAAGCAGTGGTCGCTGGAGGAGTACCGGAAGTACGGCGCCGATCGGATGAAAGAGGACCTGTTCGGGTCGGCCGCGGTGGATATGGGCATCTTCCAGCCCACGTATCTCACCGACTTCTACGACGAGGGGTTCAACACGACCGAGGACAACGCCGAACTCGCCGAGGAGTATCCCGAGCGGTTCGTCCTCAACGGCACGTTCGACCCGCGTGATGGCGAGGAAGGGCTGGCGTATCTGGAGGAGCTGAACGACAAGTACGACCTGCAGGGGGTGAAACTCTACACGGCGGAGTGGCGCGGGGAGTCGAAAGGCTGGCGTCTCGACAGCGAGGAGTCGTTCAGGTTCCTCGAGAAGTGCGCGGAACTCGGCATCCGGAACATCCACCCGCACAAGGGACCGACGATCCGGCCGCTCAACCGCGACGCCTTCGACGTGGCGGACGTCGACGACGCCGCCACCTCCTTCCCCGAACTCAACTTCGTCGTCGAACACGTCGGCCTGCCCCGCCTCGACGACTTCTGCTGGATCGCCGCCCAGGAGCCGAACGTCTACGGCGGCCTCGCCGTCGCGGCGCCGATGGCCGTCCACCGCCCCCGGAAGTTCGGCGAGATCATGGGCGAACTCCTCTTCTGGCTGGGCGAGGACCGCCTGCTCTTTGGCTCCGACTACGCGCTCTGGAACCCCGACTGGCTGGTCGACGTGGTGATGAACGCCGAGTTGACCGAGGAGCAACGCGACGAGTACGGCGTCGAACTCGATCTGGAGACGAAAAAGAAGATCATGGGCGAGAACGCCGCCGAACTCTACGACATCGACATCGAGGCCAAAAAAGAACAGTTCAAATCCGACGACGTGACCGAGGAGTTCGGCCTCGCCGACCACTACGCCGGGTCGAGCGCGGCGCCGGCGGACGACTGATGTCGACCGACTCGTTCGACCCCGACGAGGGCGTGACCGAGACGCAGGTCCGCGAACGCCTCGACCGGGTCACCGACCCCGAACTCGACACCTCCATCGTCGAACTGGAGTACATCGATGCGGTTCGGATCGACGGGGGCGAGGTGCGGGTGGCGATGACGCTCCCGACGGCGTGGTGTTCGCCCGCCTTCGCGTGGATGATGACGACCGACGCCCGTGACGAGGTGGAGTCGTTGCCGGGCGTCGAACGCGCGCGGATCGAACTCCGCGAGCACATGCACGAG
Source organism: Haloplanus natans DSM 17983 (assembly GCF_000427685.1). Taxonomy (NCBI): domain Archaea; kingdom Methanobacteriati; phylum Methanobacteriota; class Halobacteria; order Halobacteriales; family Haloferacaceae; genus Haloplanus; species Haloplanus natans. Next base: position 386,284 of record NZ_KE386573.1, on the reverse strand, counting down.
GCGGAGATCACTCGTGGCGTCAACGAGCGCCTCTCGTTCGGGGAGGCGTTTCCCGACGCCGACGGGAGCGTCGACCCCGTTCGCGCCGAACTCGACGAGAAGGCGCGGATCGCCCGCCAACACGACGCAACTGGGGCGCTCCTCGACGCCGGCCTCGACGGCGACCAGATCGTCACCCTGACCCGCGAGGACGTGACGGTCGAGGACGGCCGCGCCCACGTCTGGTGTCGAGCGGGCGGCCTCGCCGTCGTCGTCGAGGCCGACCCGCTGGAGCGATATCTGGAGAAGGCGCGGGCGACCGGCCGCCTCGACGACGACCACCCCGAACTGTTCCGGACGCCGGAGGGCGACCCCATCGACCCCGCGCAGTTCGAGACGGTGCGCCACCGGACCCGGCTGGCCGGCGTCAACATGAGCGGGCAGGGGTCGGTCTGTGACGCGCTCCACGAGTCGCGACGCGCCGAGGACCGGCCGCCGCTGTCGATGCGGTCGGACTAGAACAGCCCCTTGGGTCCCGGCGGTGGCCCGCTCGGCCCGCCGTCGCGTTCGCCGTCGCTCTCGTCGTCGGGTTCGCCGTGTCCCGGTTTCGCCAGCCCGTAGCGACCGCGCGCCGAGAAGTCCCGCGGGTCCCAGCCACACTCGGGACAGGCGCCCTCGTCGTAGTCGAAGTCGACGCCGCAGCCGAGACACTCGTTTTCCGCGCCCATCAGTCCCGCTCCCCGAGGCCGGGGCGGCCGAGTCCGTACCGACCACTCTGACGCCACGTCTCGGGTCGCCACCCGCAGTTCGGGCAGGCGTCGTGTCGGTAGTCGAACGATTCGCTACACCGTTGACAGTCGGCCGTCATTCCCATGTGACGTGGTATCGTGACCCGATACGTAAAGATGTCGCCCGTCTCGGCGACGGAACACGTATACCGCGCTCGGGCGAACGGCGACTATGGCGGCCCAACCGGTCTTCGAGGTGTACGAGGACAGGGGCGAGGAGTGGCGGTGGCGGCTCGTCGCGTCGAACGGCAACATCGTCGCGGACAGCGCGGAGGGGTACGTGTCGAAACAGGGGGCGAAACGCGGCATCCAGTGTGTCAAACGGATCGCCCCCGACGCCGAGGTGACGGAGGGATAACGGCGCCGTGGAACTGACCGTCTACGGCCCGCTCCGCTCCGCGACCGGCGAGAAGCGGGTGTCGGTCGACCCCGAAGGAGGGACGGTCCGCGCGGTGGTCGAAGCGTTCGTCGCGGCCTACCCCCGCGCCGAGTCCCACCTCGTCGACTGCGACGGCACGCTCCGTCCGAGCGTCCGTGTCACGGTCGACGGCGAGCGGGCGAGTCTCGACGACGACTGCCCGGCCGGCGCCGACGTGGCGCTGTTTCCGGCGATGCGCGGGGGCTCGTAGCGGCTACAGATCGTACTGCGCCCGCACGGCGTCGGCCAGTCCCACGTCCGCCAACCGATCCATCGGCGCCAGCATCGACAACTGGACGACACCGGGCAGGCGCGCGATTTCGACGCCGCCGGAGAACGTACACCGGGCCCGGACTTCCCCTTCGGTCATCCCGAGGAGCGTACCCGCGCGGTCGAAGGCGTTGTCGGTGGCGTCGTTGATGGTCGCGCCCGAGCCGATCACCTGGATCGGCGCGGCGTCTCCCACCTCGTCCACGTCGTACTCGGCGGCGAGTTCGGCGCCCGTTTCGCGTTCGGCGTCGGTGTAGGGCTTGGCGATGGGCGGCAGATCCGCCTCGTTCGGGAGGAGAAGTGGCCCGTCGATGTCCAGTCCCTTGATCACTTCGACCTCGAGTTCCGTCCGCCCGCTCACGTCCGTCGTGTGCAGGGAGAGTTCGCCGTCGCCCTGGTTGGCGTGCAGGTCGCCGACGTAGAGGCCGGCGCCCTCGATTTTCACCGGGCAGACGAGCGTCGCGCCCGGCCGTACGTCGTTCGAGTCCATGTGGCCGTCGGTGCGGTCCGCGAGGGCGTCCTCGTCGGGCAGGCCCCAGTCGTGACCGGCGCCGACGAGGAACTGTCCGAAGTCGCCGGCATTGTGGGAGTCGGGGAACTCCCGGGGCGGTGTCGTCCCGATGTTGCCGATGAAGGGCCGGAGGTGGCCGAGCGTCCCCGGAATCTCGTCGGGCTTGTAGAGCAGGATGGGATGCTGGCGGGAGTGCTCGGGGAGCGCCATCGCCTCGTCGGCGCGTTCGGCGAGGGCCGTCGCGCCCTCTTCGCCGACCGTCAGCCCGACGGAACGGTCGTCGTCGAAGGCGACGGTGTAGCCGAACTCGAAGCCAAAAGAGGAGGCGTTGGCGCCACACTCCGCGCATTTGATCGCGTCCTCGCCGATTCCCTCGACGACGCTCTCGGGCCACTCGGTGCCGCATTCGGGGCAGCGGTGGTCGACGAAGGGGTCGTCGCCGAAGGCACCCTCGCGTTCGGCCATGCTCCCCGTACTCGTCGCGACGCTCGTCACCTCCACGTCCTTGATGCGGACGACCAAGGCGTCGCCGGGTTCGGCGTTCTCCACCCGGATCGGGCGTGTCACCTCGTGACCCCCGCGGAATTCGGGGGTGATCATCGGCCCCCAGCAGGCCGGGGGCGTGTGCGTGCGGACCGTGCCGCCGTCGGCGACCGTGCCCGCCCACTCCTGATCCGGGCCGACGAGGCCGAGCGTGAACCGATCCACGTCGAGTTCCTGCTGAATCTGTTGGGACATACGCTCGACAGTTGTCGTGTGCGGGCATAACTGTCACGGGGCCGGGCACGCGCCTACCCGCCGATCCCGCTCCGGAACCCCCGCTGGATCGTCATGGCGTGGGCGTAGTCGGCCTCGGAGAGGATGCCGAGGAGTTCGCCGTCGCGCTGGACGAGGGCGTAAATCCCACCCGGTCCCTGCAGTCGCGCCAGCGTCTCGAAGGCGTCTGCCGCGGAGTCGACGCTCGGTACGTCGCGCATGATCTCGCCGACGGTTGCCGTCTCGCGGTCCCCCCGGCGGGCCTTCTTCAGATCGTCGAGGGTGACGAGGCCGACCGGCGTGCCGCCCGTGTCGGTCACGAGGTAGGTCGTCTGCCGGTCGCGGAGCATCTGCCCCCCGAACTCGTCGAGGGTCGTCGACATCGTGACCCGCGCCGGATCGTGCGTCATGATGTCGCCAACGGTGATCCCTTCGAGGAGTTCATCCAGCAGGACCGCCTTCGACTCGGTCGTCGCCGCGCTGTAGATGAAGAAGGCGAGCAGCAGGAGGATGATCTGGAAGTTGAGGACGGCCACGATGGCAAAGAGGAAGGCGAAGCCGACGCCGACCCGGGCGGCGAGACGGGTCGCGGTGCCGTACGGGCGCGAGCGAGCGAGGAGCGCACGCAGGATGCGACCCCCGTCCATCGGGAACGCCGGGAGAAGATTGAAAACCGCCAGCGTGACGTTCACGATGGCGAGCCACCCGGCGACGAACCGGGGAATCTGAAGCGACTCCGGCATCACGAGGACGGCGACGTAACAGACGACGGCGACGAGGAGACTGGAGACGGGCCTGGCGATAGCGATCCAGAACTCCCGGTTCCACTCCTTCGGGAACGTCTTCAACGACGCCAATCCCCCCAAGATCCAGAGCGTGATCGACTCGATTTCGATCCCGTACCGCATGGCGACCCACGAGTGCCCGAGTTCGTGGACGGTGACGCTCACGAACAGGCCGACCGCCGCGACGACGCCGACGAGCCACGGCATCGATCCGGCGCGGAGGCGAGCGAGGTCGAACTCGACGCCGGTGAGTCGCCCGATCAGTCCGGCGTAGGTCTCGATCTGTCCCCCACTTCCGATCAGCCACGCGAGGATGGGGAGAAAGATCAGTAGCGAGGTGTTGACCCGAATCGGGATCCCCCAGATCGAGAGGAGTCGGTAGCTCCGCATACTACAGTTGTCAGTCCGCTAAAACTTAAGTCGGTCGTACAGGGCGTGAGACCTACCCCGCTCCGAGCCCACGACTCCGTATGGACCGAGACGAGATTCGGCGGGCGTGGGACGCAGTCGCGGAGACGTACGCCCGCCGGCGCGACCCGACGGGCTCGGACGCCGCGCTCATCGGTGACCTGCTCGACGAACTCCCGCCCGACGCGACCGTCCTCGACGCCGGCTGTGGCGATGGTGCGCGGACGCTCGCGAACCTCCCGGCCGGGAGCGTCGGCCTCGATCTGTCGCGGCGGGGGCTGGAACTCGCGCGGGAGACGGGGCCAGAGGCACGTCTCGTTCAGGGCGATATGGCCGCACTGCCGCTCGCCGACGACAGCGTCGACGCCGTGACCGCCTACCACGCCGTCTTTCACGTCCCCCGCGAGTCACAGCCCGACGTGTACCGGGAGTTCGAGCGCGTCCTCCGGCCGGGCGGCCGACTCCTGATGACCCTGCCCGGCAGCCGGTTCGAGACAGTTCGCGAGGGGTGGATGGGCGGGCGGATGTTCTTCTCGGCGCCGGGGCGGGACCGAACGCTCGCCCAGCTCCGCGAGGCGGGCTTCGTGGACCTGCGGACGGAGACGGCGACCGATCCGCTCGGAAGCAGCACGGAGTTCGTGTTTGCGAACCACCGTTCGTAACGGATGTACTGGGTAACTCAGCCAAGTGCGTCATTCAACAGATCCACGATTTCGTGACTGTGACCCTTAGGGGCGAAAATATACGGCGTCGGTCCAGTGTAGTCGTCTTCCTTATATAGCCCGATATCACTGACGGACTGTACTTCACCCTCGTATGCCACCTGTACGTCACGAAGATCGGCTGGCTTGTAGTTAGGTACGTACGATTGCTCTACCCAGACGAAACGATCATCAATCGAAATGGCTTCCGCGATTCGCTTTTCAAGCTGCGTTTCGTTGTCTCCAAGCTTGTCCTCAAAGGCCTCCCTTGCATCAATGGAAATTTTATTTTGATATCCTAGTTTGTGTTTCCAGCAGGAAGTCAGGAAATCGCGTTCAAAGAAGCGGTCGTACAGGCGGGAGAGTCGTTCGTTTTCATCTGCGTCCCGAGCACGGCGAAGTCGTGTTCGAACGTCACTATCGGAGAGGTACTTGTCTAGAACGTTCTCCGGAGTGAATAGGTCCCCTCGGTTATATTCATCCAATTCTGTAAGGAGCTCGCGTAGCAGAGCATTCGCGTACACCGATTTGTGGTGTTGGGTGACCCACATATAAACTGCAAGCCGGCCCTCAAGATAATTACTCACGGTGCTGAGGGCGTTATCGGAGAAGGTCAGTTCGTAATCGCCGGTATCCGAATTTTGGTGAGTGGTATATGAGGAAACGAGCCGTTCAGTGTCGATATTTGCTACGTCTGCACCGGTCATGAAGTTGTCTCGGCGTACATAGTCGAGACGGTCGACATCCATCGTTGAGGAAAGTATATGTGACGTGACCCTGTGTTGCCACCCTTCGTTTTGTTCAGCCCTGATACTATAGCCGAGGATGTACGCCGCCACTTCGTATGGGTCGACGCCCATCTCCTCAATCGCAGACGTGTAGTAACGTAGCGTTATGATACAACTCAGTAGTTCGTGTTCGGCTTTCTGGTCAAGCGGATGGTTATCGGTCAGAACGCTACCGATCCCTGCCTCGTCCATTCGCTTTTTGAGTCCGAGAGTGGCCAGTTTGGACTTCAGCAAGGACTTATCCAGAAGTTCCTCAGCGATGTGCGAAAACGGAGGGTGTCCGATATCATGCAGCAAGGCTGCACAGAGGAGCGTCGTTTCTACTTCGTCACAATCGATTCCATTTCGGAACTCACGATTTTCGCGAAGATTGTCGAAGGCGCGCTTAGCAAGGGAGAAGACGCCCAGCGAGTGTTCAAATCGAGTATGATTCGCAGACGGATACACCATAAACGTCGCCGATAGCTGCTTAAGATCCCTGAGTCGTTGAAATGGTCTGGTGTCGATTATCTGATCAAAAAATTTGTCTTCGATCTGTATGTACCCGTGTACCGGGTCTTTGAGTCGCTTCATTTGCCAATCAGAACGGAGTATTAGTCAGCGTGTCGAGAAAAGGTATTCAGTACCTGCGTGATTTCGTACTGTCCGGATTGTTCGATCTCTTCAAGCCGCTGAATCCCCTTGTCCGTTATGCCGTACTGTCCCTCAATCGTTCGCTCCACCCAGTTTCGATGTAGACAGCGATCAAGCACCTCGTTAAATTCTCTGCCTTGGTGGGTCGCCCGTCCAGCGGTAGTATTGAAATAAATCGGTGGCTCCTCATCAGTTTGGGCGATCTTCCGGGCGGCAGACTTCACCGTAGTTTTCAATTCCGATTTAGAAGCGACCTCCTGTTGGCGAAGATAATACAAAACAAGGAATTCTGCTTGTCGTCGTTTGATTCCTTCGGCGTCCGGCTTTACATCCAGTGGAGACTCCCCCAGCCCAGACATGACGGTTTTCATGTCGTCTGACACGTATATAAACTTTCCCCGAATTCGTCAGACATGGAACGGATATGGCTGATTTTCCGGTGGTAATCGGTCGGCGAAAATTAACATCAGCCGGTGCATCACGTCACGAAGGAACTTGATGATGATACGGTTGAGGTACCATGACGACGATTTCACCAACCGCCAGCTAACGCCGCTCCATCGGCGCCGAACACCGCAGACAGAGCGTCCGCCCGGCGGTCCAGTTCACGTCCGTCGACGCACAGTCCGGACACCGGTAGGTGTCGTTGCCGTACTCGGTCGTACCGCGGGGGGCGGCCAGACGTCCCGCGTCGACAGCGCGGGCGAGCAGTGACGGGAACCGCTGGCGCTTGTACGTGGCCCGGTGCGCGAGGAAGGCGCCGGGGTCGGACGGGTCGGTCCCGTGGAGGTCCTCCCAGTTCACGGCGAGTTCGCCGTTCGCGGTGCCCCGGGCCACCTGCTCGATCGGTTCGGCGGCGGCACGGAAGAGCGGGCTCGTCGCCACCCGGTGTGTGTCGTCGACGGCAGCCCCGGCGTCGCGGTAGGCGTCCGCGGCGTCGCGGTAGGCCGCTTCGGCGTCGTTCATCCCGGCGGCGACCCGGAAGTCGGCGACGAACTCGTCGAGACAGGCCGACTGGGCGGGGCCGTCGAGCGAGGACTGCAGGTCGCGCGCGACGGCGATGCCTTCGACGCCCCGTCGGGACGCACGGGCGTCGCGGCCGGCGACGCGGTAGGCGGCGGCCGCGGCGACCAGCCACCGGAGCCCCTCGCCAACCCAGCCCCGGTCGTCGGGGTCGAACGGGCTCAGTTCCTCGGCCGGCCGCGGCTCGGCGAGGGACAACCACGCCGCCCGCGTGAACTCGTCGCCCGCTCGCTCCTCGGCTCGCTCCGCCAGCGCGGTGACACCCGCGGCGACGCGGTCGTCGGTCGTCGTCATGGGTGGCGTGAGGACTGCACCGACACAAGCGCGTCGCCCGCCCACCAACGCCTATCCGGATCGGCAGTGTAGGAGCGTCCGAGATGTCGAGAATCATCCCCGAACGAGTGACTGCACAGGTAGACGGCGACTTCGTCGTCTTTCTCATCGGCATGCGTATCAACGCGCTGTGGAAGGTCCACAGGTGGCTCCCCGTCTTTCTCGCCATGCCCCGAATGCTCCGCGAACTCGAAGCCGACCCCGAGAGCGGCCTGCTCGAATCGCGGGCCTGGTTCGGCCTCCGCAGTCCGGTCCTCGTCCAGTACTGGGAGTCGTTCGAGAAGTTGGAGGCGTACGCCCGCGACGCCGAGGGCGAGCATCTGCCGGCGTGGAAGGCGTTCAACCACCGGATCGGCGAGGGCGGCGACGTGGGCATCTGGCACGAGACGTATCTCGTCAGGGAGGGGGAGTACGAGGCCGTCTACAACAACATGCCGCCGACGGGGCTCGGCGAAGTCGGCGAGACGGTACCCGCGTCCGGCCACGCCGAGACGGCGGGAGGCCGACTCGGGCGGACGGCCGGTGACGACGCCCCGGTCGGGGCCGACGGTGGCACGCCGGTCGATGAGGGCTGAGGCGGGTCGTTGCACTGCACCGGCCACATCCGGCCACGGCGTTTTTGCCCATCGGCGCGAGAGGGCGGTCGATGTGGCACCGGCGGACGCTGCTGACCGTGGCCGCGGCGGCGGCCGGACTCGGCGGGTGCGCCGGGTCGCCGTCACCGACGACGTTCGAGGGATCGACGGCAACGCCGATACCCCCACCCGTGGGGGCGGACTACGCGTTCACGCATCTCCGGGCCGACGGCAACCGCATCGTCGACGGCGCCGGCACCGTCGACGATGCCCGGCCGGTGGACATCGCCGTCGACGGCCGTCCGGCGTGGCTGCTCGCGTTCCCCGGACGCGGCGCGACGAGTTACTGGACGGTCGTCCGCGCGGACGGACGGGCGACGACCCACCGGGTCGGCGACGGGACGAGCGAGACGGTTGCGAGCCACGGCCGCGTGTCGACGCCGCCGCTGGCGTACGCGGCCGGCGGGGCGTTCGGCGTCGTCGACGCGCCGGCCGACTGTGCCGAACACACGCATCCGGTGGTGGTCGACGGCGGCCTGCTGTACGTGGCCACGAACGGCGACGTGGTCGTCCGACGCGACGGGACGTCGACCCGGCTGGACGCGGCGGCGCCGGCGGACTGCCGTCCCGTACGGATCGACGACGACCGATACGCCCTCTACGGGGGACGGACGACCCGCTACCGCCACGCTGCGCTCGGCGACACCGTCGAAGGGAGCCGGCTCCTCGTCGTCGACGCCGCGCGGGGGCGGATCGACGCCGACGTACCCCTCGACGCGCCGACGGTCTTCGAGGGGCTGTCACCGCTGGCCGCCGACTTCGACGGCGACGGCGACCGCGAGGTGGTGACGACCGTCGCCGACGCGGTCGACGGCGCACGCATCCGGGCGTACGCCGCCCACGGCACCGAACTGGCGACCGGCCCCGTCTACGGCCCCGGCTGGCGACACCAACTCTGTGTCGCGCCGTTCGGGCCGGACGGGCGGCGGGAACTGGCGGTCGTCAGGAAGCCACACGTCGACCGGACGCTGGAGTTCTACCGGCTCGACGACGGCGACCTGACCGTGACGGCGACCCACGACGGCTACGCCAGCCACACGTACGGTTCGCGGAACGTGGACGGGGGGCTGGCCGCCGACCTGGACGGCGACGGGCGGTGGGAACTGTTGCTCCCCGCGAGTCGGCGGCGGACGCTGGCGGCGGTCCGGCGGACCGAGCGGGGCGCCGAGCGAGCGTGGGCGCTCCCGCTCGGCGGCGAACTCGTGACGAACGTGGCCGGGGTCGCCCTCGACGACGGCCGTCTCGCCGTCGGTGCCGGGACGGCCGGTCGCGTCCGGATCTGGCAGGGGTAGCGGCGGCGGCCGCGTCCACGCGTGGCCGGCGGCCGCCGAGCCGATGGGCGGATGGGCGCCCGCGGATCGCGGGCTTTTGCGGCCCGAGTCCAACGGACGGTATGGAGAGACGAGCGCTCCTCGCGGGCCTGTCGGCGGCGCTGACTGGACTCGCCGGCTGTGGATCGGGCGCGGCTCCCGGCACGCGCTCGACGGTCGCCCCCGACCGCCCGCCGTGTGCCGACGGCTTCCGGATCGTCGACCGCGAGGAGCGGATCGAGCGGGGCGCGGTGCCCGAGGTAACCGTCCGGCTGCACAACGACGGCGACGTGACAGTCGAGTACGACCTCCGCGTGGAGTTCGAACAGGCCACGTCGACCGGGTTGCGGGAGCCGTCCGGCCGTGACCGCATCGTGGGAACGCTCGCCCCGGGGGCGAGCGTCGCCGTCACGGCGACGACCGACAGCGCGGAGCGCACGAGCACGACCGACTACAGCCTCGACGTGACGCTCGCCTGTGGCTCGACCCCCGCCGACGTTTAGTTCCTACACACCAAGGGGGAGTGATGACCACGCGACGCCGCGGACAGGACGCCGGGGATCGGTCGTCGAACGGCGCCCGACGGGAGCGGGACGGAGCGGCGGGGCCGCGAGGGGCGGCCACGCCCGCCATCGCCGTCGACGATCTCCGGAAGCAGTTCGGCTCGGGTGCCGACGCGGTGACGGCCGTCGACGGCGTCTCCTTCGCGGTCGAACGCGGCTCGGTCGTCGGCCTCCTCGGGCCGAACGGGGCCGGCAAGACGACGCTCATCAAGTCGATTCTGGGGACGGTGCGTCCGGACGCGGGGTCGGTTCGGATCGTGGGCATCGACGCCCGCGAATCGCCACGCGAGGCCTACGCTCACGTCGACGCGATGCTCGAAGGGGCACGAAACGACTACTGGCGGTTGACGGTCCGGGAGAACCTCCGGTATTTCGCGACGATCAGCGGCGTGGACCCGTCGTCGGTCGCGGATCGGCACGAACGACTGCTGGAGCGGCTGAACATCGCCGACAAGGCCGACGAGCCGGTGCGCAACCTCTCCCGAGGGATGAAAGGGAAGGTGTCGCTCGCGAGCGTGCTCGGCGGCGGGGGGGACGTGGTCTTTCTCGACGAACCGACCCTCGGTCTCGACGTGGAGAGCGCGCGGACGTTCCAGGCGGAGATCCGACGACTGGCGGCGGAGACGGGGCTGACGGTGATCCTCAGCAGTCACGACATGGGCGTCGTCGAGACGGTCTGTGATCGCGTGATCGTCGTCTCGGACGGGCGGGTCGTGGCCGACGAGGCCGTCGACGCCCTGCTCGGCCCCGACGGGGCCCACATCGTCCGCCTGACGAGCCCCGCCTTCGACCGCGAGCGGCTGGCCGCCCTGCGCGAGCAGGTCGCCGTCACCGACATCGAGTGGCTGACCCGCGGCGCACGGATCGAGGTGACGACGGACACCGACGGGTTGTACGCGCTGATGACCCACCTCCGCGAACACGACGTCCCCCTCTCGCGGATGCGGACGGTCGAGCGCGGTCTCTCGGACGTACTCGTCGACCTCACGACGGGTGCGGGAGAGGAGTGATGGGTGTAGACGCCGACACCGAGGACAGGCGCGATGGGGCCGAGCGGGCCGGCTACACCCACCTCGCACGGGCCGTCCTCTACCGGGAGTATCTGGTGTTCGTGCGGTATCCCGCGAACGCCGTCGGCGGGATCGTCGTCGCGCTCTTCTTTTTCGGCGTGTTGTTTTACGGCGGGCGGATGCTCGCCGGACGGGCGCTGGCCGACTCCATCGAGGGACTAGTCGTCGGCTACTTCCTCTGGACGCTGGCCGTGGGCGCATACGCGGCCATCTCGAACGACATCGGAAGCGAGGTCCAGTGGGGGACGCTCGAACGACACGTCACGACGCCTTTCGGGTTCGCGCCAGTGATCCTCCTGAAGGGAGTGGCGAAACTCGTTCGGACCTTCCTCACGTCGGGTGTCGTCCTCGCCGTCATGCTCGTGGTCACGGGGACGACGCTCCAGCTCGACGCCCTCACGGTCGTCGTCGTAGCGGCGCTCGCGGTCACGTCGGTGCTCGGCGTCGGGTTCGCGGCGGGCGGGATCGCCGTCCTGTACAAGCGAATCGGCAACTGGCTGAACCTCCTGCAGTTCGGGTTCGTCCTGCTGGTGTCGGCGCCGGCGTTCGACCTGTGGTGGCTGCGGCTGTTGCCCCTGGCCCACGGCAGCGCGCTCCTCCAGCGGGCGATGGTCGAGGGCACGCGACTCTGGGAGTTCCCGGCCGCCGATATCGCCCTCCTGATCGGCGTCGCCGTCGCGTACCTCGGTCTCGGCTACGTCGTGTTCCGATACACGACGGGGCGGGCGCGGCGACTCGGCGTCCTCGGCGACTACTGAGACGGAGTATCGTGGTGGGTTGGCGAACCCCCGGTACTGACTTATCATAAACCGTACGAGGGCGTGTCGGCAGTCCCCGTGGACGGTTGCGGGAGCCGCGAGGGATTCAACACCGTCCGGACCGTTCGGAACGCATGTCGGAAACACCCGACCTGAGCGGGCGAACGGCACTGGTGACGGGGAGCGCGACGCGACTCGGCCGCGAACTCCTCCTGCGCATCGCGGCGTGTGGCGCGGACGTGGCCGTCCACTACCGAGAGAGCGACGCGGCGGCGACGGCGACAGCCGAGGAGGCACGCGACCACGGCGTCGCGGCGACGACCGTCCACGGCGACGTGACCGACCCCGACGAGGTCGACACGATGTTCGACGCCGTCGAGTCGGAACTCGGGCCCGTCGACGTCCTCGTCAACAACGTCGGCAACTTCGACGCGCGCCACTGGGCGGACATCGAGTGGGCGGCGTGGCGCGACGTGGTCGAGAGCACGTTCTACGGGACCGTCCTGTGTTCGCGGCGGGCGCTGCCCGGGATGCGCGAGTCGGGGTGGGGTCGGATCGTCAACGTCGGCTTCGCCGACAGCGACCGCGGGGTTGCTCACCCGGTCAACTTCCCCTACTTCGTCGCGAAGACAGGCGTGTTGATGTTCACGCGGATGCTCGCGGCCGATACGCAGGACGATGGGATCACGGTCAATGCGGTGTCGCCCTTTGCCGTCGAGAACACCGTCTCGGACGTGTCGTCGTTCCCGCGCGGGCGGCCGGCGTCGTTCGACGACGTGGCCGCGCCGCTCCTCTTTTTCCTCGACGAGAGCGCGGCCTACGTCAGCGGGCAGAACGTCGCCGTCGACGGCGGACGACTGGCAGAGGAGTGATCAGCCGTCGGCGTCGTGGTCGGGTGACGCCTCGGTCACCGCGATGGTCACCGGTCCGTCGTCGGCGTCGTGGCCGTCGGACGCCCCATGACTGTCATCGCCCCCGCCGACGCGACGGTCCGAGGGGTCGACGCCGGTGACGCCGTAGCCGATGAAAAAACCGGCGGCGCCGCCGAATCCGGCGCCGACGCCGGCGCCGACCGGGCCCGCAGCCGCCCCCATCTTCGCGCCGGTTCGGGCGCCCGCGCTCGCGTACCGCTGGACGAGACGCACGTCTTCGTCGTCGTCGAGAAACGGTGCCAACAGGAGTGACGGATCGCTCATCTTTTTCAAGCAGGAAACCCCGCCCCTTGAGGGCGGGGAGGAATGCGACACTTAGCCGTCTGTCCAACTACTGCGTTCTGTCGGTGTCGAGCGCGCGATAGCCTTCGAGAAGAAGGCCTTTCCACGTGTACCCGCGCCGCTCTTTGAACTCGCTTAGTTCCTCGTACTGCTCCTCGTTTACCTTGATGTGAATGCTCTTTGGCATACATGAGTATCTTATTCCATATTCTTATGTACCTTCGGGTTGTAAGTGGTACTGTCGGATGACCGCCACCGCCACGAAAACGCTCGAAGCCACGCTCGCGCCGCCGACGGCGCACAAAGAGCGTCGGCTTCAGCGCACCGTGGCGACGTACCGCCGCGCTCTTGACGATGCGTTCGAGAGTAGCGCGGACACGCAAACGGCGGTCAACGATGTCGTTACTGGCTACACTCTCACGTCCTACGCGAAGGACGCGCTCAAGAACTACGTCCCGCAACTCCGCGACACGTACAACGCTTCGGAGTTGGAGGACGACCATCCCGTCCGATTCACGAACCGGGGATGGACACTTGACCACTCCGAGGACAGAACGCACGAGTTCTGCTGGCGCGTTCCGCAGGCCGGACGTGGCAACGCCTTCTGGATTCCACTCCGCATCAACCCCGCTCAGCGGGAGTCGTGGGATGACCTGCTCGACGGTGACGTGTCGGTCGGCGAGTTCCGACTGCAAGAACACCGGACGACATGGGTGCTTCACGTCACCATTGAGTACGAGGTTGCGGAACCAGAGGAGCCGGACGACCCGACGCCGGTCGGCTTCGACATCGGTGAATCCAAACTCCTGACGGGCTGTGCCTGTCAGGACGGTACTCCGAGCGACCCTATGCTGTTCGACGGGGGGCGTGCCCGACACCTCCGAAAGGAGATGCACACCACGCTGAAGCGCCTCCAAGAGCGTGAGGCCGCCCAGTGGCGCGTAGACGAACGGTTCGACTACTACCAAAACGCCCTCACGGACATCGTGGAGAAGGCGTCTCGACAAGCCGTCGAGTACGCCCAACAGTTCGAGAATCCGGTTATCGTCCTCGAAGACCTGTCGTACATCCGTGAGCATCTGGATTACGGCGCGTGGATGAACCGCCGCCTCCACAACTGGGCGTTTGCACGTCTTACCGGCCGCATCGAGGACAAAGCCCTCGAAGCGGGTATCCCGGTGCGGACGGTAAATCCGGCGTACACGAGTCAGACGTGCCACGCTTGCGGCCACATCGGGTCGCGGTCGTCGCAGGCGGCGTTCCGATGCACGAACGCGGAGTGTTGGGTGACGGAGTACCAAGCGGACATCAACGCGGCGGCCAACATCGCCGGTCGCCTCGACCCGTGGGGAGAGAGCCTGCCTTGGAAACCGGCGGGCGATGACTTGCCACGGGACGGGAGTGCTTGTGACAGCACCACGGGACACCGAGGGGCGAGTCGGAAATCCCGACAGACGACCCTCTCGGCGTACAGTTCCGAAACTTCCTCGCGTAGCGAGCCTTCTCTTGTAGGAAGCCCCGCCGTTCACGGCGGGTGAGGATGTCACGTGTGAGGGTACGGCCCCGGCCAATTGAGTGCAACGGTGGGTGGACGTTTCGGCGGGTACTCGTGTATCGAGTCCGTTCCCCACGCATGCACCTGTACTGGCATCAGCACGATCTCAGGACGCGGGACAACGTGGGACTGGCGGCGATGGCGGGACGCGACGACCCCGTCGTTCCGGTGTACGTCTACGACCCCGAAGCGTTAGGAACGATCGGAAAGCGACAGCGTGCCTTCTTCATGCGGGGTGTCCGGGCGCTCAAAGAGCGGTACCGCGAACTCGGAAGCGATCTGCTCGTCCGGAGCGGGACGCCGGGTGACGTACTGACCGACCTCGCCGAGGAGTTCGGCGTCGATACCGTCGGCTACGCCGAGGGCTACCGTCCCGCCCGGCGGGCCCGACAACGGAGCGTCGAACGGGCGCTCGGGGCCGCGGGCGTCGACACCGAGTCGTGGACCGACCTCGTCCTCGTCGATCCGGGGCGACTCGACGCGGCGTATCCGAATCACAGCCTGTTCCACGACGACTGGCAGCGAGTCCCGAAGACGCCGCCGGCCGGCGAACCGGCCCCCGAGTCGCTCGCGGACATGAGCGACAGCACGACCGTCCCGGTTTCGGCGGTCGATATCGACCTTCCCGAGGCGGGCTACGCGGCCGCCCGTGAGCGGTACGACGACTTCCTCGACGCGGGTATCTACAGTTATAACGATACGCGCGACGACCTCGCACTGGCGGTCGAGGCGCCGACGGCGGCGGTCTCCCGGCTCTCGCCGTATCTCGCCGCCGGAATGATCGGGGTTCGGGAGGTGTGGGCCGACGCCACCGACGTGTACGACGCGGTGACCGGGGGCGAAGCGCGGAACGTCGACAAGTTCCGGTACGAGCTCTCGTGGCGCGAACAGAACTACCACCTGCTGTATCACAACCCCGACCTCGGGGAGGCAAACTACGAGTCGTTCCCCAACGAGATCGAGTGGCGCGAGGACGATGACGCGTTCGAGGCGTGGGCGGCGGGCGAGACGGGCTACCCCCTCGTCGACGCGGGGATGCGCCAACTGGAGCGGGAGGGGTACGTTCACAACCGCCCGCGGCAGGTTGTCGCGAGCTTCCTCACGAAACACCTGTTGATCGACTGGCGTCGCGGGGCGCGTCACTTCCAGCGGAAACTGCTCGACCACGACTACGCGTCGAACAACGGCAACTGGCAGTGGATCGCGTCGACGGGCACCGACTCCGTGGACGTGCGCATCTTCGATCCCGTGAGTCAGATGTCGAAGTACGACGACGGTGCGGCGTTCGTCACGGAGTACGTTCCCGAACTGCGGGGCGTCCCGGCGAGAAGGATCGTCGACTGGCCGACGCTGTCGCGGAGCGAGCGCGAGTCGCTCGCACCCGACTACCCACACCCCATCGTCGACCGCAACGAGGGGTACGAACGGGCCCAGCGCGTCTTCGAGCGGGCGCTCGGCAAGCGCTGAGATGGTCCGGCACGCCGAGGTGCCGGGCCGCGCCACGGACGGACGGCTCCGGCGGGGTCGCGGATAGGCGAGGCGAAGGCCCACGGCGTCAGTCGTGGGGTACTAACACGCCCCGCAGTTGGTTTATTACGATCTAGTCGTAACGGGAGGCGATGCTCACTCGGAGGCACTACCTCGCCGGCATCGGGACGGGAGCGGCGGCGGTCGGGACCGGTTGTCTCGGCGCCGGCGGCGGCAGCGACGACTCTACCCTCCGGCTGCTGGACTGGAACTACGTGTACGCCGACGGGGTACTGGAGGAGTTCGAGTCCGAGACCGGAATCACGGTCGAACTCCAGGCCGCACAGAGTTCGGCACAGAACCTCTCCTTGCTCCGCTCGGGGCGGTCGGATCACGACCTCGTCGGCCTCGGCAACTACGCCGTCCCGCCAGCGATAGACGAGGGACTGCTCCGGCCGGTCGACCTCGATCGGGTGCCGGCGTACGACGACATCTTCGACGTGGTGAAGCGGGACTACTTCCGGGCCGACGGCGACGTGTACGGCGTCCCGCGGTCGTTCGGGCAGACGCCCCTCGCGGTCAACACCGACGCCGTCGACGACGACGTGACCAGCCTCCGCGCCCTCTTCGACGAGGCGTACGCGGGCCGGATCGGCGGTCGGGACGACGCCCGCCTGCAGTTCCTGTACGAGCGAGCGGCCTTCGGGGCGGAGCCCCTCAATCCGACGAGCGCCGAGGCGGTGGACTTCGCGGCGACCCGGGACCGTCTCGCCAGACACGTCGACCTTGCGGGCGGCCTGTGGTCGTCGGGCGGCGAGTCCGAACAGTTGCTCCGCTCGGGCGAGGTGGCGATCCAGCCGGTCTGGAACTACGTCATCTCGTCGATGCAGGAAAGCGACGTGCCGGTCGAGCGGGTGTACCCCGAAGAGGGGACCAAGGCGTGGTTCATCCAGTTCTGTATCCCCGAGGGCGCCGAGAACGTCGAGGCCGCACACCGGTTCGTTCAGGAGTGGCACGCCGGAATGGGCTACGAGTCGCTGATGGCGCCGTCGAACATCGCGATCCCGAACGCGCGCGTGTTCGAGGCGAACGACGTCGAACGGGCGGCGTTCGGCCTCGACGACCCCGACCGGTTCATCTACGAGGACCCCAAGCCACAGTCCCTGATCGAGCGGTACGCGCAGGTGTGGAGCGAGGCCAAAAGCGCCGCCGGGTCGTAACGACCGACGATGATCCTGCGCACCGACGGCCTGACCAAACGGTTCGGCGGGACGACGGCCGTCTCCGACTTGTCGCTCTCGATAGCGGCCGGCGAGTTCTTCTCGCTCGTCGGCCCGTCGGGGTGTGGGAAGACGACGACCCTGCGGATGCTTGCCGGGCTGGAGTCGCCGACCGCCGGGCGAGTCGAACTCGACGGGCGGGACGTGACGGAGCGGCCGCCCCGGGCACGTGACACCAACCTCGTGTTTCAGGACCTCGTGCTCTTTCCACACATGACCGTCGCGGAGAACGTGGGGTACGGCCTCGCCCGTGACGGCGTCCCGAAGCCGGACCGTCAGGAGCGCGTCGTGGAGATGCTGTCGACGGTCGGGCTCGCGGACTTCGGCGAGCGCGATCCGGCCGACCTGTCGGGGGGCCAGCGTCAACGGGTCGCGCTGGCGCGTGCGCTCGTCAACGAGCCGGCGGTACTCCTGCTCGACGAACCCCTCTCGTCGCTCGACCGGACGCTACGGACGGAGATGCGGACCGAACTCCGCCGGATACAGCGCGACGTGGGCACGACCTTCCTCTACGTCACTCACGACCAGGAGAGCGCGATGAGCATGTCCGACCGGCTGGCGGTGATGCGTGACGGCCGCGTCGTCGAACGGGGGCCGCCCGAAGCGCTCTACACCCGCCCGAGGACGGCCTTCGTCGCCGACTTCCTCGGCGACGCCAACCTCCTGTCGGCCTCGGTTCGGGAGCGTCGGACCGACCGCGTTACCGTCGCGGCCGGCGGTGGCCGGTTCGACGCCGCCGTCGACGACGACCAGTCGACCGCCGGCGGCGTGACGGTCATGATCCGGCCGGAGGATCTTCGCCTCGACGGCGGGACCCTCACCGGGACGGTCCGGAGCGTCGAGTACAAGGGCGCCTTCGAGGAGTACGCGATCGGTCTCGATACCGGCGAGACGGTGCGCGTCCGGAGCGGAACCGACGACCGCGCCGCCGTTGACGACGCCGTCGGCCTCGACGTCGCCGACGCGGCGGTGGTCGACGGTGAGGCGGGACCGGCTCCGAAGACTGGAGGGCGGGGATGAGCGGCGAGACCGACCGGCGGTGGATTCCGCTCCCGGTCGACCGCGACCGGCGGCGGGCGCTCGCCGACGCCGCCCTCGCCGCGCTCCCGGCGCTTCTGGCGACCGCACTCGGCGTCGTTCCCCTGCTCGTCCTGCTCGTCGAGAGCGTCAGTCCGCCGGTGACGCTGTCGAACTACGCGGACCTCGGCGGGAGCGTCTACCCGGCAGTCATGTTCCGGTCGCTCGGCATCGGCGTCGTCGTCACCCTGGTCTGTCTGGCCATCGCGTACCCGGTGACCTACTGGCTCGCCCACCGCTGTCCCGCTCGCTACCGACTCCCCGTTCTCGTCTCGTTTACCCTGCCGCTGTGGCTGAACTACGTCGTCCTCAACTACACGTGGGTGTGGATCCTGGCGAGCGAGGGCGTCGTGAACACGGTGCTGACGGGACTCGGGGTCGTGGATCGACCGCTCGACCTGCTCCGGACCGCCTCGGGGGTCGGCGTCGGGGCGCTCGAACTGCCCGGCCTCTCGCTCGGCCTCGGCTTCGTCCACATCTACCTCCCCTACGTCCTCCTCACGATGTACGTCTCCATGGAGCGCCTCGACTACCGGCAGGTCGAGGCCGCCCGCGACTTGGGGGCCGGGAGTCTGCGGGTCTTCCTCGACGTCGTCGTCCCGGAGACGTACGCCGGCGCCGTCGCCGGCGCGCTCATCGTCTACGCCCGAATCGCCGGCGCGTACGCGACGCCACAGATCCTCGCGGCGCCGTCCGAACAGATGATCGCCCAGATCATCACGACGCAGTTCTACGATGTCCTCGATTATCCGTTCGCGGCGGCGCTCTCGGTGGCCTTTCTCGCCGTCGTTCTCGTGGGGTTCGGGGTCGGCGCGCTCTCGACCGACGTGCGCGCGGAACTCAAACGGTGGTGATCGTCGTGGGTGAGGGCTCCGAACCGGCAGTCGAGGATGGCGACGCCTCCCGACTCCGGGCAGACGGACGTATCCGCCGCCACGCCGTCACCACCGTTCGCGGCGGGTTCTTCCGGGCTACGGTCGTCCTGACCGCGCTCTTTCTGTACTGCCCGGTCCTCGTCGTCGGCTACCTGTCGCTGGCGCCGGCGTCACAGCCGTCGATCCCGCTGGAGGGCGCGACACTCCGGTGGTACGGGGCGGTACTGACCGACGGGCGGTTCGTCCGCGGGCTCGTGACCAGTACCGCCATCGGTGCCGTCGCCGCCGTCGTCGGGACGGCTCTCGGCCTCCTCGCGGCTCGCACCATCGTCCGGGGGCGACTGCCGGCCTGGTTCCGGGCCGGCGTCGCCCTCGTCGTCGCCATCCCGCTGTTCGTCCCGACCGTCGTCGTCGCGCTGGGTATCGGCGTCGCCGCCGGCCGGGTCGGTCTCGGATTCGGCCTCGGACCCGTCGTCGCCGGCCATCTCTACTGGGTGTTGCCGTTCAGTACGTTCCTCGTCGCGTCCCGGTACGCCACCCTCGACGACCGCGTCGCCGAGGCGGCGCGTGACCTCGGCGCCGACGGCGCGACCGTCTTCCGGACCGTCACCCTCCCGCGGCTCTGGCCCGCGCTCGTCGCTTCCGTCCTGTTCTGTTTCGCGCTCTCGTTCAACGAGTTCCTGCTCACCTTCTTCCTCGCGGGCAGCGGCGTGACGACGATGCCCCTCGAAATCTACGGGAAAGTCCGCATCGGGGCGACGAGTTTCCTCAACGCCGCGAGCGTGCTCGTCCTCCTGCTCAGTGGCGCCGTGGCCGCGGCCGCTGCCAGTCTGGAGCCACCGACCTGACGCGCACTCGCCACCGCTCCGATTCCTATCCGGCGGGAACGTCGACCGTGCCCTATGATCGCCGGGAGTCTACCTCGACGTGGGCTCGTAGTTCAATCCGGCAGAACGGCCGACTGTAGGACGGTCGCGGGGCCCCGCGGGGTCCTTTACCCGAATTGAGGCGCTAAGGTCCCTTCCTCAACGAGCGACTAAAGGGAGCGAGTAGGGTGGGGATACAGCGCCGCCCGAGTACCAAACACGTGCGACGCTCGGCCCACAGGCCCACGCGATCGCAACTCCTATTTGTGTAGTTTGTGTATATTGTGGTGTGGCAACGCGCAAGAACATCTCTATCCGCGACGACCAAGCCGAGTGGGTTGAGGACAACCATCTCAACCTCTCGTCGTTCGTCCAAGAGAAACTTGACGAACTCATCGAAGAACGCTCGTAGATGAACTACAACTACAGGTATCGACTCCGCCGTCCGACGCTCTCGAAGAGCAGTTATCGTGGACTGTCGATACCTGTAGACAGGTCTACAACCACTTCCTCCACCGACTCAACCGAACCGACGATACTTCGGCATACAGCGAGCAAAAACTCTTGCCAAGTCTCAAGAAGTGGTGGAACGACCTGAAACAAGTTCACTGAAAGGTCCTTCAGAAAGTCGTGCAACGCCTGTACGACAACCTCTCCACACTCCGTGGGCGCAAAGAGAACGGCTACCGCGTCGGCACGCTCAAGTGGAAGGCACCGGGCGAGTACCGCAGTTTCACCTACAGTCAATCCGGCTTCAAGCTCAAGAACACGAGCGGTCGGACTCGTCTGTGGCTCTCGAAACTCGGAGAAATCCCGCTCACTTTCCACCGTGAGTTGCCCGACGACGCCGAAATCAAGACTGTCACGGTCAAGCAAGAACCCACCGGGAAGTGGTACGCTATTCTTGGCGTCGAGATGCCCAACGACCCGCCGGAGAAACCGGAGAGTCCTGGGGGGTGCGTCGGTATCGACGTGGGGATTCTCAAGTACGCCCACGACACCGACGGAACCGCCGTCGAATCCCTTGACCTGTCCGACGAACGCGAACGTTTGGAACGCTCACAGCGCGACCTCTCACGGAAACAGCACGGTTCCGCGAATTGGGAGAAACAGCGTCGGGTCGTGGCAGAACGCCACGCCGACCTCAAGAACAAGCGCCGCGACTTTCTTCACAAGCTGTCGAACTACTACGCCCGAGAATACGACCTCGTGGCGGTGGAAGACCTCGACACGAAGGGCTTGGTCGAACTACCGGGCAACTCGCGGAATCGAGCGGGGGCGGCGTGGGGAACGTTCCTGCGGATGCTTGAATACAAGTGCGAACGCGAAGGGACGCACTTCGTCGCGGTGAATCCGCGCGGAACGACCAAAGAGTGTGCGTCCTGTGGCGTTTCGACAGAGAAACCGTTGTGGGTCCGTGAACACTCCTGTCCGGCGTGTGGGTTCGAGGTAGACAGAGACGCAAACGCGGCGTGGAACATTCTTTCTCGCGGTATCATGAAGCGGTTAGGA
Source organism: Haloplanus natans DSM 17983 (assembly GCF_000427685.1). NCBI lineage: Archaea > Methanobacteriati > Methanobacteriota > Halobacteria > Halobacteriales > Haloferacaceae > Haloplanus > Haloplanus natans. The sequence continues at coordinate 364,709 of NZ_KE386573.1, read as the reverse complement.
GCGGGACGCTCCGAATCAACGTCACCAGAAATCAAAGATTTCTGGTTGGCGAACGAATCGCAGAGCGATTCGTCAACGCCTGTGGAGACTGCGTCCCCGTGGACACTTCGGTGTCTGCAAAGCGCGTCGTGGAAGCAGGAAGCCCCATCCTCAAGCGCGAGCCGTCAGGCGAGCGGTAGGGTGGGGTAGTTCACGTCACCGGCGAGACGATGCGGATCGACGGCGGCGTCACCCACGCGCCGCGGTGAGCGCGAAAGGCCTACGTCGGCGTGGCCCCGCCGCTCCGTATGGAACGGTCGGGGCGCTTTCGAGTCTACCGCGTCGTCGAATCGGTTCCCCACGTCAACGTACAGGCCGTCGACTCGCCGACGCTGTACTCCGTCTACCAGTCCGGCTACGGCGATCTCCAGCCGGCGGTCGACGGCCTCGAAACCGGCGACCTGATCGAGGCGACGCTCGCCGGCGACCCCGACGACGATACGGAGCCGTGGCGACTGGCCGCCGTCGACCGGATCGACCGGGTTCGGACCGCCTTCGCCGTCGACGTCGACCCGCCCGAGGTGGCCCGCGAGTGCTGGACGCCCGACCGGACCGAGCCGGCGTACACCGTCCTGACCGAGGACGGGGCGCCCGTCGGCGTCTGTGGCGTCCAGCCACGCGCCCCGTTGCCGAACGGCGCGTTCGTCCCGAACGTGCTGACCGGACTCCTCCCCCTCGAGTCCGAGTTCGCGTCCGTGCCGAGGCTCTGCGAACCGGCCGTCGAGGCGGTCTTTCTCGACCCCGATCCACCGGAGGCGTCGTCGTACGCGTGGCCGTACGGCGTCGTCTACCTGTTCACTCGGCCGTCGACGGCGCTCGCGGAGCGTCTCCGGGAGCGATACGACTGCCCGCTGGACGCGGACACCCGGCCGGTGTTCGATCCGTACGCGATCCGTCGCTGAGCGGGCGGCACCGGCAAAAAACGGCGAGATCGGAGGGGGGATCGGGCCGCGACCGACGCTACTCGTCGCCGCCGTCGGTGATCAGTTCCACCCCGACGTCGCGGTCCTCCTCGAAGCCCTCGGGTGTCCAGTCGTCGTCCTCGGCGTCGGCCGGTTCGTCGTCGGCGCGTTCGTCCCACCAGGACGTGCTCTCGTACTCGTAGTGATGACACATGGTCACATCACCCACGAGATGGTGAGAGCTGGACGATTAAAACCGTTCCGCGGGACGACATCGAGCGATGAACGGGACGCCACCGCGCCGGTGAACCGGTCGGCATCCGCGTCGCTGTGCGGCCGAACGGCCGTCTAGCCGCCGGAAGCGACCGTTCGTGTCGTTTTTCAGTGGGACGTGCAAGTGACGAATAAAATCCCACCGCTCAGGGCAGGTATTTGTACGAACGAAACCAACGGTTCCTGTATGCCCACTCCACCGCTCACACGTGGACTCGACGTACTGCTTCAAGCCACTCAGGCCGACGCCCTGTCGGCGGTACGGAGTGACCCGCTGCTCAGTTCGTCGCTGTGGATCAACGTCGCGCTGGCCGGCCTCTCGATTCTCCTCTTCGTCTACATGGGCCGGAACGTGACGAGCGAGCGCGCCAAGCTGGTCTGGGGGGCGACGCTCATGATCCCGCTGGTCTCCATCTCGAGCTATCTGGCGCTGCTCTCCGGGCTGACGGTCGGCTTCATCGAGATGCCGGCGGGGCACGCCCTCGCCGGCCAGGAAGTGATGAGCCAGTGGGGTCGGTATCTGACGTGGACGCTGTCGACGCCGATGATCCTCCTCGCGCTCGGGCTAGTCGCCGACGTGGATACGGGAAGCCTGCTCACCGTCATCGCCGCGGACATCGCCATGTGCGTGACCGGGCTCGCAGCGGCGCTGACGACCTCCTCGTATCTGTTCCGCTGGGCCTTCTACGCCGTCAGCTGCACGTTCTTCCTCGTCGTCCTCTACGCGCTGTTGACGGAGTGGGCGGCGTCGGCGACGGCCGCGGGCACCGACGAGATTTTCGGAACGCTCCGGGCGCTGACAGTCGTGCTCTGGCTCGGCTACCCGATCATCTGGGCCGTCGGCGTCGAGGGCCTCGCGCTCGTGGGGTCGGTCGGGCTCACGTCGTGGGGCTACTCCATTCTCGACGTGTTCGCGAAGTACGTGTTCTCGTTCCTGCTCCTGCGGTGGGTCGCGGCGAACGAGGGCGTCGTCTCGGCGACGCGGGGCGCACTGGGAGGGACCGCCCCGGGGGACGACTGATACTGTTCGTTGTGAGTCAGTACCGGTGGGTAGCCAAGACGGTCCAGCGATCCAGCGGTAACCAGTTACAATAAACACTATGAACCGGTCGGCGGTCCGTCGGCCGCTCACTCGCGAAGCAGGTCGTCAAGGAGGGTGCGCTGGGCGGCCGCGAGATGTTCGGCGAACGTCGAGGGACCGATCCCGAGTTCGTCGGCGACGGCCGTCGCGTTGGCCTCGCGCGGATACGAAAAATAGCCCATACGGTGAGCCGTTCGGACGACATCGCGCTGTCGGTCGGTAAGGCGGTTCCGGTCGACGACCGTCGGATCGCCGTCGTCGACCGCGGCCGTCCCCGTGTGGACGAGATAGTTGAGTTCCACCCGTTCGGCGGCGTCGGAGAGTTCGCCGACCACCGTCCGCAGGCGGTCGACGCTTTCGAGATGGAGCGTGAGGACGAGCGTGCCGTCGTCGAGCCGAACGTCCGCGACGGGCGAGCCGAGCGATTCGACGAGTTCGCAGGCACAGGTGGTGTCGGAGTCGCGTTCGAAGCGATAGACGCGCTCCTCGCCGACATCGACGACGGGCGTGACGGCGTCGAGGGCCGCGGCCGCCTCGGTGTCGTCGCTCGCGACCCGGAACTCCTCGGCCGTGGCGTTCTCCCCCGTCGCCCACGTCACGTCGGTCACGGGGGCGTCGCTCTCGTCGGCGAGCGCTGCGAGCGGGCAGTTCGCCGGTTCGTGGACCACCAGTTCCGCGCGGACGCCGTCTGGCATCGTCCCGAATGCACCGCTCGGGAGTCATAAACCCCGTGGCGGACGAACCGACCTGACGACACGTCTTATAAAAAGCCCCAAAACTGTACGGGACCGCGGCAACCACGCCCCGGACCGTACAGGCAGGTATGCGCTCCGTCCGAACCCACGCGACGACGCGCGTCGGCGCGGGGGCGGTGACGCTCTCGCGCGCGGCGCTCGCAGGACTCGTCTGTCTGTTCACCGTGACCCGTGGCCTCGGGACCACCGTGTCGCTTCGGACCCAGGCCGCGGTGTATCTCGTCGGGATGGTGGCGTTGAACCTCCCACACGGCGGCTACGAACACTTCGCGAACCTTCGTCGGCGGGCGATGGAGTTCCGTGGCCGATACGTCGCCGGCTACCTCCTCCTCGCGGGCGCGTTCGTCGGCCTGTTTCTCGTCGCCCCGGTGGTCGGCCTGGCACTGGCCATCACCGTCGCGGTGTTGAAAGGTGGCGGCGGCGACCTGTACGTCCTGCGGGCGACGACGGGGACCGGCCACCTTCGCTCGCGTCCCCAGCGACTGCTCGCCGTCATCGCGCGCGGCGGCGCGGTGATGGCCGTCCCCATCGTCGCGTTCCCGGCGACGTTTCATACGTTCAGCAGCCTGATGGTTTCGATGGTCGATCCCGGCGGTCTCGCGGGGGTCGCGGGCTACTTCGACGTGACGCGGCCGTTGATCGGCGGGCTCTACGGGGCGGCCGTCCTCGCCCACCTCGGCCTCGGCTTCGCCCGCCGGCCGGGCACCGGGTCGTGGGCCGCCGACGCCCTGGAGACGCTGTTGCTCGTGTCCTACTTCGCCGTCGTCCCCGTGGTCGTCGCCGTCGGGCTCTACTTCCCGTGCTGGTACTCCGTCAGGCAGGTGGCGCGGGAACTCGCCGTGGACGATGCGCCGGGCCACGGGACGGATCTGCTCGGCGGCCGCGAGGCCTCGACGGGGACCGTGGCGTTGCGGGCGTGGGGCGTCCTCGTCGCGGGCGCGCTGGCGACGGCCGCCGTCGCAGTCGCCTTCTGGGTGCTCGTCCCGACCCCACTTCCCGGGCCGCCCCGCCTCGGCGCCGTCGCCTTCTGGAGCGTCTTCATCAGCGTCGTTGCCCTCCCCCACGTCGTCGTCGGCAACGTCCTCGACCGGGAGCGGGGCATCTGGCACGTCCCGTAGCTAGTCGGAGCGAAGCGCCACAGGAACGAGCGACCCGGCGCCACCGTCCGCCGACGCGGCGGCGTCCTCGCGAACCGCGTCGGCGACGTGTTCGCCGCTGATGAGACACATCGGCACGCCGATACCCGGGTCGGTGAAGGAGCCGGTGTAATAGAGGCCGGGGACGGCCCCCGACCGGTGGTCGGGTCTGAACGGCCCGGTCTGTCCGAGAGTGTGGGCGAGTCCGAGCGCCGTCCCCTGCGGGTAGCCCATCGAGGCGAACTCGGTCACACAGGCCGACTCCTCGACGACGATGCGGTCGCGGAGGTCGACGCCCGCGTGGGCGGCCAAGTCGTCGAGCACCGTCTCGCGGAAACGCGCACGCTGTCCCGCACCGTCGTCGAGGCCCGGCGCGATGGGCACGAGGACGACGGCCGTCGAGTGGCCGTCGGGCGCGACGCCGTCGTCGGTGCGCGATGGCACGTTCACGTAGTACGACGGATCGCTGGGCCACGCCGGCCGGTCGAATATCGACTCGAAATGCGGGCGCCAGTCCGTCGGGAGGACGAGTGTGTGGTGGGCCAGCTCCGACAGCTCACCCTCGACGCCGAGATACAGCATGAACGCCGACGGGCCGTAGGTTCGCGTCTCCCAGTAGTCGGGGTCGTGGTCTCCGACCCCCGCGGGGAGCAACTCGCGCTCGGTGTACGACGGCGGGGCGTTGCTGACGACTCGGTCGACCGTCCGCCGGCCGTCCGCCGTCCGAACCGCCATCCCGTCGGCCGTCGGCCCGATACCCGTCACGGCCGTCCCGCGCTCGAACGTGACGCCGAGGTCCCGCGCCAGCCGGGCGATGCCGTCGACGACGCTCGCCATGCCACCGTCGGGGTAGTAGACGCCGCGGTCGAGGTCGACGTGGCTCATCAGCGAGTAGAGCGCGGGCGTGTTGTACGGCGACCCGCCGAGGAAGACGAGCGTGTACTCCAGTACCTGCTTGAGCTTCGGGTGGTCGACGTAGTCGCCGACGTGGTCGTCCATCGATCCGAGGAGGGTGACACCGCGCGCCGCCCGTAACAGGCTCGGATCGATCCAGTCGCGCAGGCGCGGTCGGCGTTCGTAGACGAACTCCTCCATCCCCACCTCGTACGCCTCGGCCGCGCCATCGAGATAGGCGTCGAGCGCATCGCCGGCGCCCGACTCGTAGGACTCGAAGAGCGCGCGCTGTCCGGGGCGGTCCGCGGGGACGACGGCGCTGTCGCCGTCCTTCCAGCACACGCGGTAGTGAGGATCGAGGCGCGTCAGCGAGTAGTAGTCGGACGGATCGCGCCCGAAGCGCCCGAAGAAGCGCTCGAAGACCTCGGGCATCAGGTACCACGACGGGCCGGTGTCGAACCGGAACCCCTCGCGTTCGATGCGCCCGGCGACGCCGCCGAGGTGGTCGCGTCGCTCGATGACCGTCACGTCGGCCCCGGCGTCGGCGAGGTGGCAGGCGGCCGAGAGCCCGCCGAACCCCGCGCCGACGACGACGACGGATTCGGAGTCGAGTCCCGTCATGATGTCACCTCGCGGCCGGCGTCGTTCCCGGACTGCCGACCGCAGTGGCGAACGTACGGGCGCGGTCGCACAGAGGACAGCCCCCGAGCTGTACGGGTCTTTATCCGCTCGTCGGCGACCGGCGATCACGCGACGGCCCTCGACCGCTGCGACGCGCCACGGCGTGGATAAATACGTCGGTGGCCCGTGAGTAGAGCTATGACGACACACGTCGCGGTCGTCGGTGCGTACGGAAGTGCCGGCGTGGCGGCCGAACACCGGTATGCCAGCCGTGACGACCCCCGTCTCGACGGCCTGCTGACGGTCGACACGGCGGCGGTCGTCGCCCGCAAGGACGAACATACGGCGACCTTCGCGGGGCACCGACGAGCCGCCGTCGACCGCCTCGCCGACCGCGACGGCGTGGAACTGCTTCGCGAGACCGCCCGCTTCGTCGACGACCGGCGCCTGGCCGTCGGCGACCAGACGTCGAACCGGACTATGTCGTGATCGCGACCGGCTCGACGGTCAACCGCCCCTCGCTTCCGGGGATCGACGACGTCGAGCCGATGACGAGCGCCGACGTCCTAGACGCGACGACGTTTCCCGACTCGGGCGTCGTCATGGGCTTCGGATACGTCGGACTGGAGCTCGTCCCCTACCTGAGCGAGGCGGGCGGGATGGACCTCACGGTCGTCGAACACGACGCCCGCCCGCTGGACGAGGCCGACCCATCCTTCGGCGACGCGCTCCTCGACTACTACCGGGAGCAGTTCGACGTCGAGATTCTGACCGAGACGACCGAACGAGGCGTCGAGTCCACCGCGGCCGGCGTCCGCCTGACCGTCGAGCGCAACGGCGAGGAACGGGCCATCGACGCCGACCGTCTCGTCACGTTCACCGGGCGACGGCCCGCCCTGGACGGACTGGGGCTGTCGAACACGTCGCTCGACCCCGACCCCGACTGGGTGCGGGACACGATGCAAGCCCGCGACGACGACCGGGTGTTCGTCGTCGTCGACGCCAACGGCAAGGAGCCCATCCTCCACGTCGCTAAGGAACACGGGACGACCGCCGCGGAGAACATCGGCAGACACCGGCGCGGCGACGCACTCGTCGCGTACGAGAACGTCCACCACCACGTCGTCTTCTCGGGGCTGGGGGTCCTCCCCTACGCGCGAGTAGGGCACTCCGCCGCGTCCGCACGCGCGGCAGGGGTCGATCACGTCGTCGTCACTCGTGAGACGGCGAGCGACGGCGTGTTCCGGACCAAGAACGTCCCGGAAGGGCTGGCGCGTCTCGTGGTCGGCACCGACGGCACCGTCCTCGGGTGGCAGGGAATTTATTACCACGCTGACGTGATGGCGAAGACGGCACAGGTGGTCGTCGAGATGGGTCTCGACGTTCGGGACGTGCCCGACCGTGCGTACCACCCCACCACGCCGGAGATACTCGACGGCCTGTTCCGCGAGGCGGCCGCCGAACTCGAGTGAGCGGCGGAACGCTCATTTGCCACCGTCGAGTACCGCGACACATGTCAACAGAAAACACTGAATTGCGCTGTGACGTCTGTGGCCAACGCTTCGAGAGCGAGGCCGCGCTCCGCCGGCACGTGCACGACGTGGGACTGGTCGACTGAATTGGGGGCGGCGGGCGTCTCTCGTCTCCTCACTTCCGTTCGACCGTCGCCGTCTCGTTAGTGCGAAGTTCGAGACGACCCGAACAGGTCGGTAGATCGGGCGGAACGGGCACTCATCGACTCGCTCGTCGACCAAACACGTAAACCAGCAACGCCAACAGAATGGCTCCGGAAAGCGTTTCGGCGGTCGCTACCACTCGCCCGAGTCCCAACGGGCGAAATCCGCTGAACCCGGTCGTGAAGGTGAGCGTGCTGAAATACAAGCTAACCAGGAGCGCCCGAACGGAGGAGGCTATTTCGGAAGAATACCGGAGCGTGTTTCCACCCGCCGCGGATTGAACCCCAAATATCGGATAAACGAGGCCGGCACCGACGATAACCAAGCTCATCAATCCCAAGACACGCCACGGACTCTCGCCGTAGAGGGTGAACGACCGAGACGCCCGGGCAGCTATGGTCCGACCGCGTCGTCCAGCTGCCCGGTGTTGGGCAAGGTGAATGTCCTTTCTGCGAACGAAGTAGTAGGCCTGTCTGCGCGTAAGGGCATTCTCTCGGCAAAGCTTCTCCAGTTCCTGATACGCGCCAGCGGCTTTGGCGAGGTCCGGGTCGGCGCCGTCCTCCCCACCGGCCGTACGCGAGCGTGGGTCGTACGCACAGCGCTCGCCGAAGTTGGTCGCTTCGTTGATGCGGGCTTCGGCGAGCACCGCCCCGTAGAACCATGCTTGTCGGAGGTCAGCATCGAACAGATCGGCCTGTGTGAGAACGGCACGCTCGATGTTTGCCCCCACCAGCGTCGCTTCGGCCAATCCGATATCGGCGAGATCCGCACCCGCCAACGTAGCTCGGTCGAAGCAGGCAGCCCGGGCCTGGCAGTTCCGAAGGGTGGCGTCTCGAAGGCTTGCATTGGTGAAATCGCTCTCCTGCAGACGGGCATCGGCAAGCGTTGCGGACTGCAAATCGACGTGCCGAAGTGTTGCATCGACGAGATGAGAGTGTGAGAGGTCGGCCTTGACGAGCCACGCCTCGGTGAGATCCGCGCCAAGCAGATTTGCTCGTTTCAGGTCCGCTGCAAGAAGTTCGGCGGTTCTCATGGTCGCGTGCTGTAGGTTCGCTCGCTCCAACGTTGCTCCACGGAGGACGGTGTCGTCGAGGGACGCATCCGCGAAGTCTGCGTCGGTAAAGTCACCACTCGGTAGCGCTGCATCGGCCAGCGTGGCCTCTCGAAAGTCGGCGCGTGGGAAGGTCGCTTCGTCCATCCGTGCCTCTTGCAGTGTTGCCTTCTTCAGCACCGCCTCCGAGCCGTCGACGCCTCGCAGATCAGCGTGTGATAGTTCTGCCTGGGCGAGAAGCGCACCGCGAACGTCGGCGTTGAACAGATCCGCATTACGCATATCAGTCGAGCGAAGATCGGCCTCTGCCAGCGTCGCTTCCCGGCAATCAATAGCAGTGAGTGTACCGCCACGGAAATCGGCGTCAGTCAAGTCACTAAATGCGACGGTAGCATCGCGCAAGTCGCCATTACGAATGTTAACTCCTGAAAGATCACTTTCCCGGAGAGAAACACCCGCGAAGTCCGTCCCATCCTGAAACTCGACATCGGGGATACTGACGCCATCCAGAAGCTCTCGAGGGCTGGAGGGGCCATTGAGCTCCCGTACCGACGCAGGTGCCCGGACGGCGACGAGTTCGTCGACGGGTTTCACCTCAGCCGGTGCTTCAGCGTGCCACACACAGTGCTCCCGATCTCGCCACGTGGGACGATAGCAGCAACTCGACGTGGGATCGGTCGAGGTCGTGTAAACGAATCCGCAACGACCCTCTGGCCCAGCCATACTACCCCATTCATTGAGATATTGATAATAGTTGTGCGACAGTGCCTCCTGATGAGTCGACGGGAGACGCATCGACCCCGACGCGGAGGCTTTCGATGGTCGATCGAAGGGCGCCCGTTCGTCCGCTCAGTCCGACGGCTCGATCGCGGCCACGAGCAGATACAGGGCAAAGGCCGAGACGAGGAGGCCCCCGAGTTGCGTCCCGGCGGTCGCAATGAAGCCCACGTCGTAGATGAGCGGGGCGAGCATGAACCAGCCGCCGAAGATGGTGGTCAGCGTCGCCGCCGGGATTGACGGGGACGCACGCCGTCGATACAGCCGCAGGTTCTGGCCGGCGAAGACGACACCGAGGAGCCCGCTCGTGACGAGGCTCCCGGTGAAGGCGCGACTCGCACCGGCGACGACCGGCGTCACGGTGGCGAGCAGACAGCCGAACAACGCGATGACCGCCGAGGCGGTCAAAAACGGAGACGAACGGTTCGATGACACGACTCCGTGTACGATCCACAGCGTAAAAAGTGCGTTACGTTTCCCGGGCGCGGCGGCCGAGCGGGGACCGGTCCGGGGAGTGCCAGCGGGTCGCCGGGTCGTCTCGGGGGCCCGCCGGCAAACAGTTACGGTAGTCCGTCTCAGTCGTCACTCGCCGTCTCGCTCTTTGCCCGTTCGACCGTCGCCGCCTCGTCGGTGCGCAGGTCGGAGACGAACGCGAACAGCTCCTCGAAGTCGGCGATGCCCTCCTGGACGAGATACTGGACGTAGCGGTGTTTCCGGTGGAACTCGTCCTCGACGGCCTCCACCTCGCGGTCGGTGGCGTCGGCGAGGCGATGGAACAGCCGGAAGCCGAGCGCGCGGTGGCCGTCGTCGAGGTGGGGATGGGCGTAGTCGAGTTCGAACCGTCCCCCGGTGTCGCGGCGGGCGACCACGTTCCAGCAGAGAGTGCGACCCCCCTTCTCGACGACGCCAGACGGGAGCGTCCCGCCGTCGAGGTCCTCGTACTCCGCTTCGCTCAGGAGTTCGACCGCCTCGGCGACGTAGCGGTCGTCGTCGACGTGGTGGGGGAAGACCACGAGGTCGATTTCGCGCAGGAGATAGGGCGGGAGACCCTGTTCGACGACGCGGTTGATCAGCGTCTCCACGTTCTCGGCGTGGGTGGTGCCGATGACACCGTGGCCCGTATAAAGTCGAGATATATTAGTAGCAAGCCACTCCGTCTGGTCTGCAGATAAACATCAATAGGTAGGAGAAAACCCTATATACGAGTGACATTAATGAATTTGAGGTTGATTCCAGACATCGTCATGAACCCGACGATACCCTGCTGTAGAGACTCTTCTGGTGTCGACTTCAGACGTGTTCGAGTTTACCTTTCGGTTATGTCACGCAATTATGGCTTATTTCGATGCTAAATTTCCGTCACGTACCGGGGAGGCGTTGAGAACTAATGAGTGAAATATTCCAAGGTGATATCGGGGCAAAGAATTTTCTGAGGAAGGACCCATCTTACTTTTCATGGAGGTCACGTTCCGGGAGATTCAGGAGAGCGAAATCCCGGAGTTCAAGCAGTTAGCCAAAGACGAAATCGGGAAACACTATGCTGATATTGACGATTCGTTCGCTGAGAATATTTCTCGTGCTCATCGAAGAGACCGTGACCCATATGGATACTTCACCAAGACAAAGACGATTTGGGTTGGTGAAGATGGGGGAGAAACTGTGGGATATATTGTTGGAACCGAGAAACGTGGTGGGTGCGTCAAAATATCTCCCATCTTAGTCAAAGAACCCTGCCGTCAACAAGGGTACGGCACAGCGTTGTGGAATAAAGCGGAGTCCCATTATAGAGACGAAGGCCACCGTAAGCTGTATACTCACGCTCCGCTCTACCGGGATGAGTTGTATAAGTGGTTTTCAGATCTTGGTGCGCATCTTGAGGCGATACTCAGAGAACAGTATGATACCGGTCAAGATGAGTTCATCATGGGGAAAATGCTTGATAATCCCGAACAAGGGAATATCCCGGTTGAAAATGGGTTTATGACGACGGATATCGACTTCGAGGTTTCCGAGCTCATTCCAGATTATGAATCTGGTTTCCGCAGCCTGATATTGGGCGAGATGACTCGGTGGTATGGCGAGATTGATGATGAATTTGTCACAGGCATTATTGACGCTCAAGAGCGCATAGACGAGGGATACAGGAAGAAAGGAAAGGTCGTGTACATTGTCGCAACGGATGAGGAGATCTGTGGGTGTTGTGTCGCCACTCCGAAGCGAGGAGGAAGTGTTAAACTCGTTCCTCTACTGTTCGGGAACAACGGAACAGCAGAGATGGTGAAAGAACTCCTCCAACGTATATATGAGGATTTCAAGGAAACCCACCGCAAGCTATACATCATGCTTCCTCATCTTCAAACTGAACTTCTGAAATTGCTGCGTGGAGAGGGATTCCAAGTCGAGGGATTCCTTCGCGAGCCGTACAAACCAGGAATAGACAATATATTCCTCGGGAAATTCATCAAGGAGGGGCGATAATGTCCGAGTCTAGCCGAGTCGTCTTTCTAAGCATACACCCGCAATGGGCCGAGAAAATTCTGGACGGTGAAAAAGAGTATGAATATCGCCGATCTGCACCAACGTTAGACCCGCCCTATGATATCCTTCTATACGCGACGGATGGCGCAAGCGAAGTGGTCGGCGAAGCTCGTGTTGATCGTATACTCTCTGATACCGTTGAGAATCTCTTAGACCGAACGCTGGAGAAGACACCCCATAGCTACTCTGAAATTGAAGAATACTTTTCAGGAAACGATGTCGGTCAGGCTCTCCATATATCAGACACAAAGCGATATGATGAGCCGATCCACAAGAAAGATATTCAGAAAGCGCTTGGCGAGTTCCGTGCTCCCCAGAACTTCCTGTATTTGAGCCCCGATGAGAATCCAGAATTCTTCAACCTGGTTCCAACACATAAAACACACACTACACAAGGGAAGCTGAACCAGTACGATACCTCTTGAGAATTAGCTCGGAGGGTTGACCTCGGATATCTCTTGATTATGGTACCGAAGTAGCTCTTCGTCGATAGAATCTCCTGACGCCATCGTGAGAGTCGCTCCATCTGTAGACCCTTCGTAAGCGTGTGTGATTTCGTTAGTATGTGGGTTCACAGCGATTCTTCCATAATCGAAATCTGCGTGATGATTGGGACACAATATGAGAATGTTTTCTTTGATATCCGGCCCGTTGTGAGGCTCACCTAGCGGTTTTAGATGATGGCCTTCTGCATATCCATCGCCTCCTCGCTTCTGACGACTCGTTCCACAGACTTGGCATTCGTGGTCGTACGTTTCCTTGAGTTCCTTTACGATATCAGTATTCCGTATGATTCGAGAAGTAGTGGTCTCGGTACGCTTTGGTTGTTCATAGTCTTCGACCTGCTCTTCTGAATCCGGGCGCTCTCCAGAATACCCCTCTACAAATTCGCTTATCGTTCCGGATTGATTCAGCAATTCTGATAGATTCTCGTCAGCAACCCGGCTCGGGCCCCGAGGGTAATAATTCGACTTGTAATCCAATGCAGACCGGACATCATCAAGCGGAATACGCACAGAGCTAAAATCTTCTACGGTGAATCCGAGCTCCGATCTGGGATTATTCCAAATATTATCGCCCAGCTCGTCATGATGGAAGCACTGGCCGATGCGCCCCGTTGCGAAAAATTGTTGTTGATTATAGAATAGAAGCCAGTCGCGTGGGGTCATCTGTTCATGGGTAGTTGTATTTCGGGGCCCTCGGAGCATACCCCAAATTCTCTCTTCACGACCAACCAATTCATCCGGGATTCCAGGGCCATCCAAAACGATAGGCGAACGTACAGTTCGGTCAAATTTTGGGAGCCACTCCTCACTAACAGGAATGATGAACAAATCGATATCGGCTGGCCTGTCAGCAGAATCCGAACTGCTTGCCATTTATTTATGATTCAAATTGAGGATAAGTATATTTATCCCTCAAACCAACTACTGATCGGACAACCACATTCGACGGTTCTTATAAAACAAAAGAAAGCCGGACACATACACAATATGACAAAATAGTGTAGTAAGGCCAATGGTATTGTATTTATATCCTGAATTCAACAAAGTTCTTGAAACCACCCATACACATTTCGCGCGTTTCGAACTCAGTGGCGATTCAAATCTGTGTGCTGAGAATGGCTGCAGCCGCAGCTATTACTGGAAAGTGGGACAGCTAAGCAACAATTAACTATCCGTACATCTTTGACAGAGGATACGATGGATTCGTCGGAGTATATTAAAAAACGAATTCAATCTCTGACTGAGGATTCTGAGGAGATACGCGACCTCTCTCCGGTAACAAACGACTTCGATAGCTGGTCTGCGCTGAAGCTGATCCTCCATTCGGCGGCTGTTAATATGTATACTAACGTGCTGGAGAGCAACGATTACTTTCAGGATCTTTTTTATATCGATGCCTTAGCTGGATCCGGTGTGTCTACCTACGGCGATGACGATCTGTGTTTCTTAGGGTCACCCATAATCGCTGCCAAGGTTGCCCAAGAGCCGTTCAGAAAGATGTATCTCATCGAGTTGGATGAGGAGAAAGCCGACGCCTTAGAGAAGCGCATGCAGTATATCTTTGACAACCACACCGATGCTCAGGAGCCCGAAGACTGGACAGTCATCCGGGGTGATGCAAACGAAGAGCTTCCAAAGGTTGCAAGAGATATCTCAGACGTACAGGACGGTGGCTTCAATTATTATTGCTTCATCGACAATCAAGAACTCAACGTGAAATGGAACGCCATCGAAGCCCTCACGCCGAAGCCGTGGGGGGATCTTCTGATTAATCTCCCTACTGCCTCGGGGATCGGTCGCAACGCCACAAGGCGTCCGGTTCCGGAGGAACTGAACAAGTTCTACTGCATGGACTTGAACAAAGAGGATCTTCCACAAACAGACGTTCGGCCGAAGATGAAGGCCCTCTACGAAAAGTGTCTCGCTCAAAATGGACGATCTGTCCAACGAGTTACGAATGTCGATGCCAATGTTGGTAGCTATGAGTACGACCTCCTCTACGCAACGCGAGAAACCGATGGTGGAAGTGGATATATTCGAGTCATTCAGTACGTCCGGGATTTCATTGAGGATGTCCACGCGGGTGACGTTGATAACTTTCTTGACGTGATTCACGATGATCAGTCGTCGTTTACACAATATCTTCCCGAGAGTGATATCGACGAGGAGGTCCCTGATGAGGAGGTGTCCGATCAGACGAGTATCGGCGATTTTACGAAATAGCGCGGCTGAGAATTCTAAACTGAGTTCGTTGGATAGGCTGGCTCGGTCTGTGTCGGCATCTCCCGCTCGGCGAATTTCTCAGGGGACTGCCGTTCCCGCCAAGATTGCAACCACAGCCCCGTCTCGTCGTCTACGTGCTTGATGAGTTGCTTGTCAGGCCAGAGGTGCACCGGCAGATCGAGTTCCCGCCCAATCTCCTGAACCCACCGGAGATGGTTCGTCGCGTACTCAACCCACCGATCGCGAGTTCGCAACTCATCCAGTGCGTCAGCAAGCTCGTGTTCCTCTGCCTCCTGTGCCGCCTCAACAGTCATTTCAAAATTCCCGCCTCGGGGATTAATTGGTTCATGGAAGACGACTGCTGGATCACACTCGGCGACCCGTTCCAATTGTGTGCGCAGGGCAGCCTTGTCTTGAGTCGGGTACGTCGGACTCATGCTGACAAATGTCTGGACGCCATGCTCATTGAATTCCTTGAGTCCCCGCAATCGTAGCTCAGGCGCTGGAGCACTTGGTTCGATAGCACCAACTTGATCCGCATCCATACACGGAATTGACGAGCCGATAGTGACGTACTCACCAGCCTTCTGGAACACATCCAAATCTTGGAGCGCCAGAATCGGATTTCGTGTAAGAACCCGTGTGTATTTATTATGACTCGTGAGAGCCTTTACCACATTCCGGGTGATTTTGCCTGCCCGTCCGTCCATATAGCAATCCGTCGAGAAAGATACCCCAACAACACCCTGTCCTCGATCAGTCTCATGCCAAGTTCGTTTGCGATCAAGATGGGCGTCGAGTTTTTCACCTAGTCCGTCGCGGTAAAGCACATAGTTTCCCCACTCTTTTTGGCCGTTATCCACGTCAGCAGCCTCTTTGAGCATATCTGGCCGCGCTCGGATATTTGGTGTTGAAGGGACGTAGCAAAACTTGCAGCCGTGACGGCAGCCGGTCGCAACGTTAACTACGTAGTCGCACAAGTGTTTGCTGTTGAGTCCCGACTCGCTGAGGATCGCCTTCGTTGGGTCTCCACCAGTACGGATCCCCTCTTCAGAGTCAGGCATCGTTTCTATCACCGATTGTCTGTCTCTAGATATAAATGTGTGGAATACACCGGCATTCGGACGCTTCTAAAATGTCCTGCAAACGTTCAAAGGCTGCATAGATTCGAATGTAATCTCCTAGAAGCCGATCACTCCGCGCAGTGGGAATCACATACAACCGTGCAGGCGGCGCGTGATACCGATCAGAACGGCTGGCGAAAGAACCCGACTACCTCTGGGACCGAGACTGGTGAGCAGAATATTTGATGGAGCAGCTGACCGGCGTTGAAGAACGTAGTGAAAAGCTAGGGACCCTGGTTCATCTATGGCTGGATGAGAAGTCCGTCAAGCACGCAGGGAAGCCGTGAAGATCAGTTCCGACACCATTTGAAACGGAAGGGCTCTTCAGAAGACTATCCGCTTCTACCGATTTTGGCGTACGCGTTCGTAAGCACGTTTAGTTTCACTTTCGCCTTGGCTGCCGTGAGTTTTTGCAGTTCGGGGATAGATAGACGGACAGGAGGTTCTCATGCATATCCAGACCGAACGGGACGACGACGGCGGTTGGTACGACCGCTTCGTGAACCTCGTCGACGACGAGGGCAACGTCGTTCGGGAGTTCGGAAAGAATCCGACACTGGACGAGCTTCGCGAGGCCGAGCGAGAACACGGCGAACGAATCAATCTCTGGCAACAGGGCCTCGTCTGTTCCGAATGTGGGAACCAGATTACGGGTCGCTTCAGTACCGATAGGGACGGACACCTTCTCTGTTGGAAGTGTGCACAACAGACTACCGCTGATAGTCAAGGTGACGTTAATATCGGCACCGATCCGACGAAATCGGTTCTGAGCGAGTCGAAACTTCACGAGAAGAGCCTGTGTGACTATGTCATCAACGTCGCCACCGGATGCCGCCACGGCTGTAAATTCTGTTACGTTCCCTCAACGCCGGCTGTCGACAGTCGTGAGGATATGTTGGCAGAAGAGGCCGACGTAGACGATCCTCAGCGCGACTGGGGAAACTATCTGCTCTATCGCGACGATCTCCCCGAGCGTCTTCATGCGGGATTGGGGAATCACAACTTCGACGACTGGAAGAAGACCGAACGTGGGCGCGGCGTCGTAATGCTATCAAGCGGAACGGATTGTTACCAAGACCGTCGAGCAGCACAGATTACCCGTAGTTGTGTCCACGAACTGATCGAACATGATATTCCAACACGGATTCTCACTCGGAGTCCGAACGTGATTCGGGATATCGATCTGTTCAAAAACGCGAATGGAAACCTGACAGTCGGCACGTCAATTCCGAGTTTCGACGCCTCATTGGTGCGGACTATCGAACCGAACGCGCCGCCGCCAATGGCCCGATGGGAAGCTCTTGATAAGCTGTTCCGGGCCGGAGTGCCTCGGTTCGTTTCTTTCTCACCGACCTATCCGACGATGGATGGTGAGGATATCGAAAAGGCGCTTAGTTGGTTCTCCGCGATTGACCCAGAGGTAGTGTTTCACGAGCCGATCAACCCGCGAGGGGTGAATTTTGAGATGTGCATTAATGCCGTTCAGGAGGCCGGCTACGAGCGTGCAGCCCGTGAATTTGAGCGGCTCACAGATCAGGACGCGTGGGCTGAATATGCTCTTGAGCAGATTGACCTCGTACAGAAGAAAGCAGAGAAGTTCGGGAATGTGACTATCCACAGTTGGCCGGACAGAAAGCTCGTTGAGGCGGCGTCTGGCGAACTACGTCGCCAGCTGAAGCAAATGCAGGAGGCCGTCTCAACGGAATCTTTTGAAACAGGGCCACCAGATCCTGACCCCGCTCAGCGGCCGCTCGCTCGCGATGCGAATGCTCGGGAGTAATTTATCGAATAGGCTATCCTATGCCCCCTCTTCGTTCAGCAGTCTTCCAGAGTGAAGATCAGAAATTAAACCAATAATCTGGTATTCGAGTTGTTCAAGTGGCACCTCGAAGTCGTGGTACAGGCCAACATCATCCTGCCGCCAAGCTTTCGTCCAGAAATACGTTTGCTGCCGAAGTTGCCTTCCCTCCTCGAAAAGCCGGTTAGCCCATTTCTCATATTTCTGTTTCTGGTTCTTATCGTGGTCGAAGATGATAGCGCTGAGATTCCCGATATGGTAGTAGTGACCGTCTCCCCATCGAGCAAACTTCCCTGTGCTCGTTCCACGGAGGCCACGTAGATTCGCACTTAGGCCTTCACCGTCTCGTCCGTACTTCCCTGCCTTGCCGACGTAGAGGGGGATGACATTTCCATCCTCCAGCCAGTACATCAAGTAAATCAATCCATCATACGTGTCGTCGGAGGTCGACCAATCGTTGATAACCTTCCTCCCCTCCTCTCGGACGAGCGTTTCCATCTCCTCGCTTCGTTTCAGGATTCGTCTGTCGTCTTTGCCGTAGTTCTTGTATTCGACGGTGAGAGTCTCATCAGTCTCAAACAACGGAATTGGACTCTCCGTGTCAATATAACGATCCGTCCACTTCTGCCAGATCTCCCCCTTGGTCGTCATAGTCGTTCGTTGTACCACGCTTGCGTCTCTCCGATAGCTAACCCCTCTGTTGGGATTTCAACAGACACGTTGTTATCTTCGAGAAGGGGTAGCAATTCCTCGTAGTAGTCTTTCCCTGCGTGTAGAACGAGGGTAATATCGTCTGAAAGAAGCCCCTCTTCATCCAACTGTTCGGCAACGCGATTGGCCCACTCTCGCTTCTGTCCGACTCTTGCGCCAGTGAGAGTTTCGTCGTAGGGCTCGATAGCAATCCCGTCTGGGTCAAGAAGACCGTGCTTGGCCGAGAGGATCCACCAGTCGTCGTGGTACTGTTCGGCATATGCCTGCATCTTTTCGAAATACGGTGATGTGTAGAGGTTCTTTGGAGTAGCTGACTCCTCTTGCTTGGTCTTGACACAGCTTACAAGTCCAATTTCAGTCATCGTTGAATCCGTGACGTTGGCGGTGTTCTGTGAGAAACATCGGATGAGGCTCTGCCTGCTCTTCGTCGGGAAGAGTAATCTTGTCGTCTTCAAGCCGCTTGAATTCGTGGTAGCCGTTCCGAGCAGGGGCCTCCTTCACCAAAATCTCATACTCGTCACTGATTGCGAGCCACCCCGTATCGAAGGCCCAGTGGTGTAGCTTACAGAGGGCAATCCCGTTTCGCACATCATCGGCTCCGCCCTCCTGTTTGGGGTAGATATGAGCTGCTTCGACCTCGGGATTCCCATTCGGTGTTTCTCGACTGCGTCCACAGATAGCACACGTCGTATCATACGCTTGCCGAACCAACTCCGAGAACGCCGTATCACGCGCACGTCTGCGAGCTTCAGTATATATCTCCTCGTCGTCAATCAATTGCGGTTCGCTATCCGTTGCGTTTTCGAGACGTGTGCGTTCCGTTTCAACGGCTCCCTGGGTCGGCTCGCCCGTCCCGTGACGTGCCTCAGATTCCGTTTCAGTTTCCGCTTCCAGTAACTCGCGGCCTTCAGGGGTGAGTCTATTCACTCCATCTTCACGTTCCACGAACCCCAGGACTTGCAACCATTCCCGGTGTCGAATCGCAGGTCCAGGCTTTGACATCTGAGCCTCGTCGAACTCACCGACGAGCAGATCCATGATGTCCTCATCAGTCATCGACCCCTCCTGCAGGGCTTCGAGGATAGTGTCGAATCCCTTCACTCCCGATGAGAGAGCCTCGTAGAGCGTTTCCGGTGTCTGGTCTTCGAGCCACCGCTGGCCATACTTATTAAGTTCGCACCCGGTGTCGGATAGCTCGATGAGTCTAATTGACTCGAGAAACGTGAGATGGTGGCTGACGGCATCCGAACTTCCTGCTCGGGTGTTTTCGATGACCCACTGATTGAGTTCGTTTCGGGTGGGAGACTCGTCACGAACGTAGGTGAGCATCGACCGGAGATTTTGGAGCCGACTGGAGACACCGCCGTAGAACCGATCGGCGGTCATCCGGCGGTTGTCAGTCATGCTCGTTCTGTAATATCACCGAGATTGTAAGAGTATGCCATATCTGTGGAAATTATACCTTGAAGTGGGTTCATTCGTGTTAGACAGACTCTACTCTGATTGCATTAATTAGCGCTCTGCCCCCGCCCGGACAGCGGTGCCTCGAACGTTCTAAAGAAGGTCCTTGGTACGTGTAGACTGCTCTGGATTAGGCCTGATTGAGATACGTGTCCGCTACGATATTAGCCTCCGCAAGGAGCGTCCGGGCATCTCGACGCACGGATCGGTTAGTCGGGCGTTCCTCGTGAGTGCGAATGTGCTCTTTGATGCTCTCGGCAACCTGATCCACCAACTCACGACCCGCACAGTCGGCCACGCTCTCAAGCGTTTTCGAGTAGCCATCTTCCGCTGCTGGGAACCCCTGTCTTGATCCGATGACTTCGTCGTTGACCGCCGTAATCTCGTAGAGATGGCCGTTGACTCGCAGTTCCAAGTCTCGATCCACATCGGGACCTCAATCTGAAACCGTATATAATCGCGGACTGCCAACATTGGCAGTCCCCCGTTTGCCATCACAAGCAATCCTGTGATTGCTAACATTCGAGTCATGAGATTGCCAATTACTGAACAGCCGGAATCGCTTCTATTAGCAACGCCCTGGCTCTGAATCAACACAGTATCGGTTCCAATCTGGGTAGCGCATCGTGCCTCACCGCTCACTCGCCAGACTGCCGGGGGTTGGTGGTCAACATGAAGAGGACAGAGTCGACATCAGTGGTCGATAGAACAATTGTACAGAGAGTTGAATGGTCGCTATGTCAATCACAGTCTACGGAATCGATTTTAGCGGGAGTAAATCACCGGGCCAGAAGATTTGGATTACCGAGGCTTCGATGACAGGCACACCAGACAATCACCTCCAGGTCGAAACCGTCCAATCTGCGGCAGATCGATTCGAAGCCACCTACCGGGATGAGATTCTTGCTGCGCTACGCGATCTGATTCGCCGGACAGAGACAGCTGTCTTCGGACTGGATTTTCCCTTTTCACTCCCACAGTCGACGACCGGAGTCGACCACTGGGACGAGTTTCTTCACCGCTTTGCAAATACCTTTGCCGGGGAGGAGGTTGAGGCCTATCCCGGTGCGTATGCATCGAACGGCCGCTCAAAGCGAGAGACTGACTTCCGATTTGGTGGGCAATCCCCGATGAGCCCCCAGGTACAGTATCAGGTCTTCTATGGGCTGCGTGACGTGCTCCACCCGCTCGTCGCCGACGATGCGGTACGAGTGGTGCCGATGCAGCGTCGAGACCCGATGAAACCGACGTTGCTGGAGGTGTATCCAGCAGCCACATTCGGCGTTGAACGGCTCTATCGGACCGGGTACAAGGACAATAGTCAGCAATCACGACGGCGTCGTCGAGTGAATGCCGAGGGGCTACAGGCCCACGAGAAGATGTCCATCAAGGACGAGGACGTCGAGAGAGCGAGTCACTCAGATGACGCCCTAGACAGCTTGTGTGCCGCATTTGCAGTCCGCCGGGCACTGAGCGACGGGGTGGCTCGCGAAGGCAGAGCTATCGAAGGGCACATCTACGCATAGGAGTCCCCACATAGACCGGATAGAAGAGAGAGCACGGGTGCGATCGAAAGGATGGCTTTGTTGAATTCCTCAGTCAATGATAGGTTTCGGAAGCCGCGCTGAATACACTGCGCGTATCTCGCATAGAACCGCACAGAGATTCAACCGTTCCGGATTGCTCAATACAGACAAACGAAGTATCAAAACTGGCCTCAACATACCTGGTTCCTGTCTGGAGTACTTCGGGTTTGCGAACGCAGCTACGATGTAGCTGGGTTTAGAGCCCATTGAAAGCTCTACAGAAAAGACACTGTTAATAATTAACCAATAGACCTTTACCAGTTACATCTGAATAAATTAGAATATTTGGATACTAGTATGAAAAACATACGTTACACCACGCTAACCATCCTGTCCGTCATTATGATCGTTCTCGCTGCCGGACCGGCGATCGGAGCGACTACACCAGGTCTTCCTACCACTGATTACAACGAGCCGCCGGAGGTAAGACCATCTGTAGACACAGAAGCGGGAACGTCACTACCGGCGAAAATCGAATTCAACACACGAGGATCGGGAGGCATAGAAAAACTGGTCGTTGTTAAACGTATCGACCGTGATGGCGACGGATACGCCTCCGGATTCCAGCTCAAGATGGTCAGCGACACGCGCCCAAAAGATCCGAAAGATAACGGTCAGGCTGGGCGCTCGACGGCCAAACTATTCTCGGTCCTCATTGGCGGTCCGTTCAAGAAGCTGCACAGTTTCTTTACGAAAGACGCCTCTGACGAGTTCTTTACTCCCGGGCACGAGGTGAGCGCGAATACCGCTGACGGAACTCGTGACATCGTGACGTACCGGCCGATTGGACCGAAAAGGTATTTCGGCCCAGGAGAGAAGGGCGATGAGACACCGCTATACGTCGGAACTTCACGCGAGGACAAGGTGTGGTCACACGGCAGTCACGCCATCGAGATGTCGCAGTTCCTCGGGCCTGGCGAGAAGCGAACGACTATCGAATCGATCAAGTTTGAAACTTGCTGGGATCCCGAAGCAAGAGGTTCGCTGACAGGCGAGGATTTCGACGCCTGTCTGCAGCCGACAGACATTCCGGACCAAGGCTTCGCTGAGATTTTCGACTCACTGTATGGGACCCCGCCGTACATTTTCGTGCCCGACGAGCCACTGAAAATCGAATCCCCCGAGCAGGATCGGACAGAGACGGTGACGGTCACCTCGAACGTCGACGGAGCGGTCGTAACTATCGACAGAGAGCGGGTTGGGACGACGCCGTGGACAGGAGAGGTCCCGACAGATGTGGGGAGAGACGGCTCGGTTCGAGTTACTGTGGCCGATCGGGGGTACCTTCCCGAAACGCGCCGTATGGCCGAGCCACGCGACATTGATACTCGACTGACGAAGATCAAGCAACCGATAACGGTCCGCACCACAGAGCCTGGGGCGACCGTTTTCGTCGACGGTGAGGTTGTCGGAGTGACGCCGTGGAGTGGAGAACGGTGGGTAGAGGGGTCATACGACGTGTTCATCAGCGCTGATGGAAAGACCCCAAGCCAGTTCACAGATGTCAGGGCTGGCGATACGATCTCAACCGAACTCGTGGACGATAGTCTGATTACCAGCATCTCCGAACCGTCGTTCGACGACACATCGCTCAACGGGTCAACAGATACGTCGACGACTGAGAGGACAGAGGACGACAGCTCCGAACCGGAACTGATTCTCTCGAACACAAACCTGACCGACTCCCAGCTCGAAACGGATCTGAGCCAGATACAAAATGTCCAGCTCGTCGCTTCGCGCTTCGAGTCGAGCGAGACGACCGTTGAAGTCGGCGACCCAATCACACTGACGGCACGACAGTCATACAGTCTCTTTGGCAGCATCACAGCCTATAAGTGGTCGTTCGGCGACGGCAGCTCGACGGGACAGCTCTCGACTGCAAGCCGAACCCACACCTACACCAGTCCCGGGACGTACACGGTCGAGCTGACAGTCCGAGACGGGAACGGTAACACTGATACAGCGACGAGGACAGTAACCGTGAAAGACACCTTACCGCAAGCCGCGTTTGCCCCGAGCACGTTTGATTCGCAGACGGGCGAATCTGTGTCGTTTGATGCCAGTGCATCGACCGACGCCGAGGGACCTATCAGTTCGTATCGGTGGGAATTCGGCGACGGATCGACTGCGGACGGGCCGACGCAGACACACACCTACGCGAGTGGTGGGGTCTATACCATTCGATTGACTGTAACTGATAGCATCGGGAATACTGATGTGCGTGAAAAGGAAATTAACGTCTCTGTCCCAAATAGACCGCCCACCGCGGCGTTTACTTCATCGGTCGACAGCCAGTCCGGGATGGTAACGCTCGATGCGAGCGCCTCTGAGGATGACGACGGGACCATCACCCAGTACGTCTGGACCTTCGAAAACGGCACTCTGGTGACGGGCAAACAGGTAACCTACGAGGCCCAAGACGTTGATTCTCGCGACATCGAACTACTCGTTGTTGACGATGAGGGGGGCTCTGCGACGATAACCGGGATCATCAATAACGACGGCGAAACACGAGCCAAGACAACGCCAACGAATACGGAAGCTTCCTCGTCAACCGACGAACAGACGAGCACGGAGACTGCACCGCCAAGCGAAGAATCGGGCGAGGGGATACTCGATGCGCTTGAGAATTTGCTCCAGAGTGTTCTCGATGCACTTGGGAATTTGCTCCAGAGTGATCTTGATGCACTTGGGTAGTGAGATTACTCTGAGGGCAATCACAACGTACGGTTCGTAGACATTTTGTCTCGGCTGTCCGTCGTAATTGGTGGTCGAAGTGTCATTTGTGAATCGTTCAGTACGCACTCTTCAGTGACCGGCTGTTTCAGACAAAATATGTCTGAAGAATAGAATTCCAACAGAGCCAGTAGCTTGGGTCAACATCGGAAATGGTGTGATGCTCCCCGGCGGTGAGCGTGTCGTTCTCGAACTCTGAGAAGTTCAACAGAATCCGGTAGCCGGAAGACGACTCAAATGGAGGTTTCCCAAACGACTGGGAGGCACAGGCCGAGGTTTGTTAAGAGAACGACGACGGCCGCCGGGTCGGCCGCAAGCCCCCACACGGGCGGGGAAGGAGCAGCTCGTTCGTGCGATCTCCACTCCGGGGACGTGTTGTGCCCGTCTGCGTCGGATTGACCACTTGCTGTGATCAGTTGCGTCGTCAGCCTCATACCGGGAGTTTTCGAAGGATTTGATTCCTTCTTGCGGGGGTAGATCCGAGTATAGTAATTACGAAACAGATGGGGAGACGCTCAAACGGCGTGTTATATGTTCCAAATCTCTAATTCTGATTATGAAGAGGAAGTAACGCCAATTATTCTACTCCGGTCGCCAATTCCACCAATTCTACCAATCCCAATTAATTGGACCGTATTTACCATCGGAGACAATCGGCGTAGGCGATGGGCAACGAGATTCCAGCCATCATCCGCACGCACCCAGACGGTCGAACAGCGCGTATCGCCCACGACAGCGATGGGGAGCCGATCGGGGCGGCGATGTTCTTTACTCCCGAAGAACTCCGGAATATCGCCGTCAATCCCACAACGGCAGAGGCCGTCGAATTGCGCATCGTCGATGGCGAGGTACAGCTGATACCGATTGTTCAGGAGGAAGAATGAAACCGGCAATCAGCTACAGTACCACCGGCTCAAGAACACTACCACATATGGTAGTGTATCCATATGCGGTAAGTTTATTCCAAGGAAACCATATGTGGTAAGTGTATGGCAACGATGCAAACAGTACAGATGGCCGACGACAGACGGGCGCTGCTCACTCCACGAGAGCGGGAGATACTGTCCGGCGAAGCCGATGTCAACGAGGACTATTACTACGCGGTCGTGAGTCGCGTCCGGAAGAAAATCCAGAAGCTCGACGAGGATGTCCAGATCCTCCATGAAAATCACCCGGCCCTGTACTCGGAACTCCAAGCCGCTATTGTGGTGGACGAGTCGGGCGAGACGAACGAGAAAGACGATGAGTAGCGACACACAGCCGGCAATGACCTATCCGACGACGGAACAGTACGAACGCTGGAAGGACCGGGCAGATGCGTTCGACATGAGCGTCTCCGAGTTCATGCAAGCGATGGTCGAGGCCGGGCTCAAGAAGTTCGACGCGACCGTCGATCCGGACGAAACGAATCAAGAACTCCGAGAGCAGCGAAACGACCTGAAAGACGAGCTCGACCGGACCCGAGCACGTATCCAGACGTTAGAGGATCGTCTTCACGACGACGAACGGAACACCGTCAATCAATATGTCGAGAACAACCCCGGAGCTACCTACGACGAAATCATTCAACACGTCATCGACACCGTTCCAGGGCGGGTGAGTGACCACCTCGATGAACTGGAGGGTGAGTCCCTCACGACCGATGACAGCGCGTACTACGCGACTGAGGACGCTTCGGATGGTGGTGGGTGATGAGTCGCGGCCGGAAGTCCCCGGATCCGCGAGATCGCATGGGCGTCTACAAGCGGCTGTCGGACGTGCCGGATCGCTATCGCCTCCACCACCACGCGAACGCCTACGAAGGACGCGACGTGTGGGACGAGTTCCTGACCGAGCACCTGTTTCCACGCTTTGACTCCGACCGGTTCAAAGAGGATGCTCGCCGCGCTGGTCGCTACTGGAAGGAGCACATGGCCGAGCGCGGCCGTCATCACGCGCTTGCCACGCCGGCCGACGTGGAGACGTGGATGACAGACCTCCTAGACCGGCTGAAACTCAAGACCGCGTACAACTCCTACTGGGTCCGTGTGGAGCGGTTCTACCACTGGCTCCAGTGGCACACTGAACATCCGCACACGCACCATCCGGTACTGATGGCTGCCGCCGACGGTGGAGCGGCAGGCAAGGTGTGGGACGAGAAGATGGCCCGCCGTCGTGGAGGTTCGAAACGATGAGTGACACTCCTAACACCGAGACGACGACAGACGCACAATGGGCGGAACTGGCCGTTGCGTTCGGTCAGGAGCTGGATCCGCTTGCAGAGTATGAGGCGACATTCCAGCAGGCTGATGCGGATCCCTTCGCCCTATTCACAGCCGAAGTACTGGCGACACGAGATATCGCCGCTCGAACACGCGAGGGGTACGACCGCGTCTTTCGACAGTGGCGCGAGTTCATGACTGACCAAGGTCGTCATCCAGCCTGTCCGAGTGAAGGCCATGTGAAGGGCTTCGCTCGCCACGAACTCGACACCAAGGACAACCATCCCGACACGGTGAAAGAGAAGCTCCGAAAGCTGAACAACGCCTACACCTATTGGCAGGACGATCCAACGTTTCCGCACCCCCAAGACTACAATCCTATCAGCCTCGCGAAAACCAAGGTGACGTTCGCTGACGTGGAGAGTAAGGAACCGCCACGAATCCCGCTGGCGGACCTCCGGGACGTACTGGAGGGCGTCACACACGTCCGCAACCGTGCTATCATCGCGCTCCAGTTGAAACTCGGCCTCCGGGCGACGGAAGTGTGTAACCTGCAGTTGTCGGATATCGATATTCAGAACGCCGACCTCCGGGAGCACTATCCGGAGCTCGGGTCGAATCCGCGATTGGAAGGGCGTCAGAACGCCGTGTACGTGCCGCACGACCGCGAAGGGAACAAGTCCCAGCGTCCACGCCTCCTGCCGCTGGACAACGAGCTTCGGCGTGTGCTGCTCCGATATCTGCTCATCCGACCGGATACTGGTGGGCCATGGGTGTTCCTCTCGTTAACTCGCCACGAGCAGCTCCGAAAACAGGACATCAACCAGCCGTGGAAAGATGCTTTCCGACCGGAGTACGCCGAGACGGAGCAGAATCGAGCCGTCACCAGCCACTACGGTCGCCACTACTTCACGACATACTGGCGGGTTGAAAAGGATCTGAATCGAGAGCTCATCAAGTACATGCGGGGTGATACTGCGGGATCCATGTCGATTCAAGAACGCGGTGCGATTGACGAGTACATTCACACCTATTACGAAGACATCACAGACCTATATCGCGAAAATGTGTTCAAGCTGAATGTGTGATTCTCTCTGTCGCGATCACACAATCTTTGACCCTAATACTGGTCTCGTGGCGCCATCTTACAGGCAAGCCAGTGTGCGCCAAGCAGCTCTGATTCGACCTGACTCAGCTTGAATTTCTCGTTGAGTTCCGGACGAACGACGTAAGAGAAGTGGAGATTCTCATCACGGTTCCGCCGATGACGATTGAGCCGATTACTAAGAGTGACCGTTTCGCCGATGTACTCAAGTGGTGGTGCATCGGTAGGGTCCCAAATCCGATAGAGACCACTCTTGTCGGGGACGCTGCCTCTGGACTCGCTGAGCGGCTCAGATGATGACCAAGCAAGTCCCATCCAATCCGAGTCAGTAACACCCGTCGGATTCGTCCATGAGAGGGGATCAACGCCTTCCCGGAAGCTCCGATGCGAATCGTCGTCACTCCGTCCGCCGCGAATTCCCGAGCTACGCTGTTTCGATTTATTGTACCCTGGCGGCATCCGACCAAAGTTTCCAATCAGATTTGTATGCGATTCTCGACGGTGCAACGCGATCAGGGCGTCTTCAATTGCCTTGCGCTGCTGTTTGTTTTCAGCCTCCGGTGGAGTTGTCCCCGACACCTCAAAGCCCAGCCCATGTCGATCAACGATAGCCCAGAGGCTCGGTGAGGCGGTATGCGGGTCACTGAATGGCATTTCGTCGTCGAAGATACCACGAACTAAGGCACGGAGTCGACCGCGTAGGCTTCTGCCTGTTTCGCCGATATAAATGAGCCCCTCGTATGTTTCGTGTCGGAGCCGATACAGGCCCGGATCAGTCGGCAGAACGTCCAACTCCTCGTCGTCCGGATGGAGGCTCAGCCATGGGGACCAATCGAAGCCGAGCCAATCAGAGTCATAGATTCCAGCTTCATTTATCATATTGTGTTGCCCTTGTATTCGACCTCAGAGGTGGTGTTCAAGTCGCTTTGATTTCGGCCGGAAGGGCTGCAGTTCCTAGAATATGCGTTCGTACCGTTCATATGGCTTGCCCAAATTAGCAGTCGGCTGGGCTTACTGACGACGCCCACAGATATATTATTATAGCTACATACCCTCCCACTCGTGCTAAGATCCAACAATAAAACATCTTCCCCAGAGACGACACCGGATAGCGAATCGCCGCTCTCTCTATACGGTCGGCTGGTTACAAAAGAGCAAGATAACGTTGCCGACCCTCCCGTAGTAATCCCATCGCTCCAGCGAGAGTTCTGCTGGGGCCGCAAGCAAATAACCACGCTCTTCGACTCGCTCCTCCGTGGGCTTCCAATCGGGTCACTCCTGCTCTGGCACGTCAGTCGTGACTCGCTCGCGGAGACGGAAGCGACCTACGAGTTCATCCGGCGCTACGCGAACAGCTCGAAGTTTCCTGCCACAGAATGGGGCTCGTCGAGCGATCGCAGGTACGTTCGGAACACGAGTGCGAAGCTTGAAGACGACCGGATTGGCACCCCGGTTAATTCGCACTTGACGGCCAACAGCGGCTCACAGCACTACTGATCGGCCTGTCTGGACGGTTCTACAAGCACAAAACGAACCACATGTACCGGAAGTGGGGTTCCTACACCCCAATGCGGCTGTGTCTGGACCTCCTTGCCGACCCAAGAGCTGAGCGCGAGGCACAAGAGCACCGCTACCAGTTCAAGTTCCGTGATGAGAGCTACAGTCGCCTCTCCGACAACGAGGACGAGTACTGGTGGCCTGTCGAGGAGTTTCGCTCGATCGTCAGAGATGGCGCGACCGACTATGATGGAATCGACCGTATCGCCAACGAGGTGGTTTCCGAACGAGCAGCGGACGAGCCGTCAGTCGACACCATCCGATCGAATGTCTGCACGAACCTAACGCATCTCGCTGAAACACTCACAGACGACACGCGGCTTCAGTACGAACGGGTCACGGGGATGGATAGCGAGACCGCTGTTGAGCTTTTTGTCCGGCGGAACGACGCCGGCGAACCACTCGGGAACGAGGATATCGCCTTCTCGCTGATGTCCGTCTACTGGGACGATGTCGACGCACTGGACATTGATAGTCCGAAAGGAGCGATCGAGGAATTCAATACGGAGTTGAGCCAGCAGTTCGGTGCCTACGGATTCGGGTTCGGCAAACGGTTCACAATCCGGGCACTGCTCACGCTCGCCGGAGAGGAGCCATCATTCCGACGGCGCAATTTCTCGCCCGACACGATGCGAGCGACCGGGGAGACGTGGGCGACTCCGTCATTCCGACGCGCCATCGAAGACACGTTCACCGTAGTCACCCAGGATCTCCGGCTTAGCAACAAGTGTCTCACCTCGAAAACCGCCGTGCTTCCGATCTGCTATTATTTCTACTAATATCACCAAGATGATGAGAAAGAACTCCCGAACGACATAGTCTACCAGCTTGACCGCTGGCTGTGTTCGACAGTGTTCAACAACGTGCTAGAACAGGGACCGAAGCAGGTCTTAGAGCCCGCACAGGAATTGATCGACGATCACTATCCGCTGTTCCCGACAACGGAGCTACTCGACACAATCGAGCGTGAGGACGACTCGTTCGAACTGACCTACCAACGACTCGGTGCAATCCTCGAGGATATCGACTACACCAGCAGCAGTGCTCGGCTCTACCTACTCCTGTCGCGACTGTACACCGACCGAATCGGTGGTGTCGTCCCCCTTGACGAGATTGAGAACGATGAAAGCGATACGCAACCGGTCCAGATTGATCACATCTATCCACAGGACGGGCTCCGCTACGATTCAGAGAGCGACGACGATAGCCCACTAGACGATGTCAACGACGAGGTTCGAGCTGACTGTGCTGAGTACAGACATTCTCTCGCGAACCTCCAGCTGATCCCGGAGAATCAGGAGAAATCTAATCGCGATCCATCTAACTGGCTCGCACGGGACAGAGAATATGACCGACTGCGCGAACGGATCAACCGACATCACCTACCGTTCGACGACCCCGAAGACTACGAATACGCAAGGTTCGGGGAGTTCTGTAAGAAACGCGGGAGGGCGATCACATACCTCCTTCTTCTTGGGAATCGCATTCCCTTATCCGGTGACAAGCCGACACTCGTTAGTCCACGGAGCCGTGCTACCACGTCTACGGACTGAGGAAGGGGCCTCACACTGCACTTACCGCATCCCGATCCGTGGCAACTTGGATCCTTGCAGCGTGAGTAGCGTTAGACTCGATGCTCAACAGCTTCCTTGTGAGCGGCAATCACAGCATCGGGGTTGACATTCTCGTGTTCACGAACACGTGCTTCCACTTGCCGGAGTACTTCACGTGGGACGCTTATAGATATCTCACTCCCAAACGTCTGTCGCCGTAGTCCGTCTTTCACACTTTCAGCACAGGATGCATCGTTCAGGTAGATTGCCACAGCATCTGCAGCCTCGTTATAACAGTTCTGCCAGTTGAGTGATGTCGTCTGACCGAACCCCTCTGAACGGGTCTCTTGCAAGCGGTACATCTCGGATCTCTCCCGTCGCTTATCTGCCCATAGGACGACCTCTCCACACATCCACAGCCATTTCCTCTGCCGTTTAGGGGTCTTATCCCAATCGACTGCATCGAGAATCCCTTGGTCTGTAACCTCGTTAGGCGTGATATCACTGTACTTTGGATGCGTCCCAAAGATTCTATCACGAACTACCTCTGGAATCACCTCATCAAGGATGCCCGGGAGTGAATCGTGTCCATCAGTCGGACCGCTATTATATTGGCCTAACCCCATGGATGTGAATTCGGTGGATAGAGAATATATCCCCATGGAAGTAAGGGTAATTACTAGCTCAGGCACTACTAGCACTAGCAACTAGTTGGTGCACGATGGGCTCTCTGTATTCAGCACACCGTTCAAAAGATATCCATTTAGAAGAACTTCAACACGGCCGTATTAGTTGATCTCGGCTATAACCTGTAATGAGGCTCTTGCTGAAGTCTCCCGAAGCTGATAGAAGCTATATGCAGAATATAGAGGATGTCTGCAGCAGATCGTCTGCTCAGGCGTATAGAAATGCCTCTTAAAATGGATTTGCTGATGAACTACCGGCTACATTTTTTATTGTCTCAGTATTAGCTGAGAGTAATGTCAGTCCCCGATCGGATATGGGTCTCCAATCTGATTGATGCAGTCGCTACCCGTTGGGCAATGCCTCCGATTATTGCAAACTTAGTTACAATTGGGGCAGTGCCGATCATTCTCACTGTCCTCTATTTTAATGTCGCAAGTGGATATACGTGGACGTTCCTGCTGACCCATTCCCTATTGACCTGCTTGCTTTCAGGCATCTGTTATTTGGTCTGGTACTACGATCAAAAGGTTCTCCCAAAATTCATTTCGGATGTTGAACGGATTACTGGCCCGGAGTGGCAATCAGTCAGTAATGGTCTGGTACGGTTCTATCGGGCAGATTGGTGGAAAACGACGATCGGATACGGTATCCTTTCTCCAATCGCATTCGCTGCGAACTTTGGATTCTATCAGACCCAAGGAGTGGGAGAGATTGGTACTTTATCATTCACAATTTATATGCTGTATGCTCTTTGTACCTCACTTATCAGTAGCCTCGGGATTCATCTGATCCTCACGACGCTCATCGCAGTTAGTCGGGTTTCCAAGACTGATCTACAGATCGATCCTTTACACGTCGACGGATTGGGTGGGTTAGGATTTATCGGAGAATTCTGTGTCTCGACGATGGCGATCGCTTCGTTCGGTGCCTTGTCATTCCCCTACGCCTTTCAGTTGGCTACCGGCGGATCTTTCGAGTCAGTCGTCTATATGGGAGTGGGTCTATACCTCGTCATATTGGTTGGGATCTTCGTTTACCCGACAATCCAGGCGAATAGACAGGCCGAAGAAAAACGTGCGTCGAAACTGGAAGAACTACGTTGTCGGATCAATCAACTTGAAGCTGAATTAGAACAAGTCGAGAACACGGCAGAAGAGTCGACGGGTCCTCTCGTCAAGAAAGAGATGGAATTACAGCGTTTGCGAGAAAAATACAATGAACACCAATCCGTGCGATTATATCCCCTCTCGATTGGCGTGATCGTGAGGTTTGCGGGATCGGTTTTATTGCCGCTCATGTTTCTGTTATTAGAATTCTACTTACCAACAGTCCTTTGAAATGAATCTTTTCAAAAATCGCCGAGATGAGAAACAAGCGCCCTGTATTCAGCACGCCGTCCAAATCATATCTCTGGAGTAGAACTTCAGCAAGGTTGTATTAGCGGATCTCGACTATAGCCCGTATTGAGCGTCTCGCCGAACGTCTCGAAGGAGGCGGGCGTGTTGATCTCGGCGATGACCTCCACGTCCGGGTTGAGGTAGTTCGTTTCGGTCATCAGCCGGGCCATCGAGACGCGTTTGTACTCGTTTTCGTGGTCCCGGGTCGTCAGGGAGACGCCCGTCTCGTGGGGGAGTCGCACCTCGCGGCTCCCCTCGTCGATGGAGACGGGGCGGTCGTCGTAGGGGACGAATGGCATGTGAGCGTTCGTGAGCGTCGTTTTGCCGACCCCGGTCGGCCCGGAGAAGAGGACGACGCCGTGGCGTTCGTACAGCATCCACAGCAGGGTGACGAGCTCCGTCGAGATGGCGTCGCGCTCGATCAGATCGACGGGCGTCATGACGTCGGCGGCCTGCTTGCGGACGGAGACGTGCGGGCCGTCCTCTAGATGCGGGTCGCGGACGGGAACGGTGAGGACGCCGTGGTCCAGCGAGACGATCGCTCCGCTCGCAAACACTCAAATCCCCAAAGCAGCTAACGGAGACGTGACACAGTCGCTCCTCGTGTACGACGGTAGCAACCCGATGTTTCGTGCGGCCGCGGAGGCGGCGACCCGCCAGGCAGACGGCGTCGTGGCCGTCCGCTGGGACGCCACGCCAATACAGGCGTTCCTCGAAGCGCAGTTTGATTCCCGCCCGTTCGCGTTCATCCTCGTCGAGGGCGAGTCTGTCCACGTCGGCACGGAGACGGTCGGGCGGATGCTCAGTCGACTGGGACTTGCCGACCCGCTGGTTGCGGGGCTGAAGCGAGCCTATGCGACCGGCGGCGCCCCGGTTGGCCGATTGATCCACGGCCGAACGATTGCGGATCTCGACGGGACGTTCCCGCTGTCGGCGGCGGCCGCAGCCCACCTCGCGGATCTACGACAGGTCCAGAAGATACCGGTCCAGGAGGCCCCCACCGAAGAGGACTGATCAGCCATCCGCCAGCGCCTGGTGGACTGCCGCCTTGACCGGCGTCTGCTCGATCGGAACGACTGACTGCAGGTCCCGGCCGGGGTCGACCGTCACGGGGTTCCGCATACTCTCAGCCAGCGGGCGGGCGATGGCATACTGAACGTCCGTCGTCAATCGGAGCCAGTGCGAAGAGAGGCCCGGCGACATCACTGGCACCGGCACGATAAACACGCGTTTGCCTTTCTCCTCGGCAGTCAGCTTCAGGAGAGACTTGTAGGACCACACTTCCGGCGCGCCGATATCGTAGATCCCGCCACGGGTCTCCTCAACGTCGAGGACGCCGATGAGATAGGCGACGGCGTCGTCGATCCCGATCGGCTGACACGGCGTACTCACCCACTTCGGGACCGTCATCACGGGCAGCCGGTCGGTGAGGTCGTCGACGATGCGGAAGCTCGCGCTGCCGGCACCGATGATAATCGCCGCTCGGAGGACGGTCAGATCGAAGTTCCCCGCTTCGAGGACCGACTCAACTTCGCGACGGGAGGCGAGGTGTGGCGAGAGGTTCCGCTCGTCGCCGCTGATGCCGCTCAGGTAGACCACCCGGTCGACGCCGGCCGCCGACGCCACCTCTCGGAACCGGCGGGCATACGCTCGGTCCAGCTCCGCGAAATTCTTGGCTGTCAGCGAGTGAATGAGGTAGTAAGCCGCGTCGATTCCCTCACAAAGGCCCTCCAGCGATGCCGGATCAGCGAGGTCGCCTTCAAATATCTCGACATCGTCCGGAAAGCTCGACCGACTCGCACTCCTAGAGAAGGCGACGACTTCGTGGCCGGCCGAGCGCAACGACTCGACGAGTCGGCCACCGACGAACCCGGTTGCGCCAACGACGAGGACACGCATTGTGGGGCATACGGGACGCTACCCCAAGGGTGTTCGGTCGGAGGACTGGGAAATTCTGTTCGTGTAGAGCGGGGTCACCTGAACCGGAGGCCCCACATGAAGACTGGGCAGTGGATTCTGTTGCGGACAAGTCTCGTGTCATAGTCGGCTGAACAGGGCGAGGCCGTCGCATAGGGTTGCTTGGACGCACAGCGGCAGCAGCTCATTGTTCATAATCGGCGTGTATGCCCGCAAGAATCGATCTGACACCGAAACTGACTGCGGCACGAACAACGCACGACCACGCCCACACGGCCCACACCATCAAGCAATTAGTGCGTCACCTGCCGATTTCGGCTGTGTCGTCGCTCTCATCGGAGTCAGCCCGTACGCAGTCGCGGTCATCTATACCGCCGAATCGCCCGACAGCAACCGAGTATGAACCCGCTGACGATCGGATCGGTGGCCGCGATCGCGTCGCTCAGGTCGTTCGATCTCCGCGTCGCGGACGTGTTGGCCCGTCTGCGCCGGAGTGACCACTTGCTGTAGTTAGTGCGTCGGAGGGCTGCATACTGGGATTTGCGAGCGGTGTGATTCCGTCTTGCGGGGGTAGGGTCCACGTATGACGATTACGAAACGGATGGAAAGCCGTTCAAACGGTGTGTTGTCGGTTCTGACTCTCCAATTCTGATTATGAAACGAAAACCTATTTTCGTCACCAATTCCGCTAATCCCACCATCCCCAATCAATTGGACCGACTCTGTTGAAACCCTCGGTAGATGAGTTGTGTCGGCGAGTGTGCTGAATAGAGAGCGCGTACCACGCGTCGGGGTCGTCGGGCGCCCGCGGCGTCGGTACCGGGCCGTCGTCGGTGCTTGATTCGCCACCACCGACCGAGAGCGTCGGTCCGTCACTCATCCTTCGTGGCTCCTCCCGGAGACGACATAGCGGTTGGTGCCTCGCTATCACGTATAATACTCGGGGCGGGGGAACCCGGTCAGCGCCGTCCGGATCGCTCCGGGGCGAGCGTCGACGCGTGCCGGACGGCGTCGCGGCCGATGTCGTCGACCGCCCGGCGACCGGACAGCCCCATGGTCAGGTCGAACTCCGCGAGGAGGTTCCGGAGCACCGTCCGGACGCCGTCGGCGCCGCCGGCGGCCAGTCCGTACGCGTAGGGGCGGCCCAGCATGACCAGATCGGCGCCGAGGGCGATCGCCTTGTACGCGTCCGCGGCGCGGCGCACGCCGCTGTCGAAGGTGATGTCGACCTCGCCGCCGACCGCCGCGGCGATCTCCGGCAGCGCTTCGAGAGCCGTGATCGAGCCGTCGACCTGCCGGCCGCCGTGTGTCGAGACGCCGACCGCGTCGACGCCGTGTTCGACGGCCAGTTCGGCGTCACGCGGGTCGAGGACGCCCTTGACGACGATGGGGAGGTCGGTGTGGTCGCGGACGAACGAGAGGTCGTCCCACGTGAGCGAGGCGTCGCCGAAGATGTCGAGGAACTCCTCGACGGCCGCCTCGGTGTCCTCCTCGGGCGGCGCGTCGAGTCGGTCGCGGAACGCGGGGTCGGAGAAGTAGTTCGCGACGCCGTCGCCCTCCAAGAAGGGGTAGTACCCGCGCTCGATCAGTCGTTCGCGCCAGCCCAGGATCGGGGCGTCGACGGTGACGACGATGGCGTCGTAGCCGGCGTCCTCGGCCCGCGTCAGGAAACTCCGGGCGATGCGCTCGTCCGAGGACCAGTAGAACTGGAACCACTTCGGGGTCGATCCGAGCGCGTCGGCGACCGCCTCCATCGGCGTCGACGAGAGCGAGGAGAGGACCGTCGGCACGCCGACATCGGCGGCGGCCTCCGCGGTCGCGTGTTCGGCCCGCTCGTGGAGCAGCGACTGGATGCCGAGCGGCGTGAGCGCGATGGGGACCGGGAACTCCTGACCCACGACCGTCGTCGAGAGGTCGCGTGACTCGACGTCGCGGAGCATCCGCGGGACGATGCGCCACGCGGAGAAGTCCTGTCCACGTTCGAAGGTTTCGTCGTTCCCGGCACCCCCTGCGACGTACGCCCGTCCCTCCGGCGACATCGCTTCGAGAGCGGCCGTCCGGAGGTCGTCGTACGAGACGGGGAAGTCCGGCGGGTCGCCGTCCAGCGTGCCGCGGCGGTAGAGTTCGTTGACTCGCCGTGTGCCGTACCCGCTGCCGAGCTCTGACATACCCCGGCTAAGGACCGATCGAAAATAAGCTACCGGGAACGTGGGGGAAAGCACGGCCGTCGGTTAGTTACTCGGTCCGTGGGAAGGGTACGCGTTACTAACACGCCTCGCGACCTAGCTTTGGCTTCCGTGTTCGCACGGTGCGGACGCGAGGAGGCTTACTTATGGGAATCACCGAAGTGGAGATCCAGGAAGCGCTGTTGAACGTCTTCCCGCGCATCTGGCGCGGCTGCCCCGACGGCCAGCAGTTCGACCGGCAGTCGACGGCCAGCGCGACGGACGCTACCCGCGGGACGGCCTACCGGCGGGCGAACGCAACGGCGATCAAGGACGTAAACGTCCTGCTGACGGCGTTCCGGCGGGCGGCGGGGGACTGCCCGGACGGGTGTGATCCCACGCCACGCGAGATCGGGCGGCTCGTCTGGTCGAGCCCGCCGAGGGCGTCCTGCACGTGGCGCTGGCGCGACTGGCTGCTGTCGAAGGTTCCCGGCAGCGGCGTCGGGGGCGGACACACCTGCACCGTGACTCACCGGAAGGTCGTCGACTTCGAGTGCGAGCCGGCCACGGACGCGCCGCCCGAGGAGACGGAGTGATCGCCGCGGCCCGACGACCACCCCATATTTACTCGTCCGGATGCGAACGACTCCCATGAGCAACGACGACGACCCGTTCACCGACGCCGAGGTGACCGACCCGCCGGACGAGGGGGCGTTGAGCGAGGAGCGCCGGGCGCTGGACCAGCGAGAGCGAGGGTTGTCGGATTTCGCCGACGAACTCGACGAGCGGGAAGCGGAGCTGAACGACCGCGCGACGGAGCTTCGACAGGAGCGCAAGCGACTCGACGAGCGGGAGGCGGAGCTCGACGGCCGCGAGAAGCGAATCGCCGAGCGTGAAACGGAACTCGACGACCGGGAGACGGCCATCGCGGAGCGTGAAAAGGAGCTGTCGGAGCGCGCGGCCGAACTCGACGAGCGGGAGTCGACTTTACAGGAGTACGTCAACGACGCGGTGCGTGAGACGGTCGGGGAGGCCATCGCCGAGGCGATGGCGGGAAGCGACAAGGGCCGGTTCGGACGGATCGGCAGCCTCGTGCTCGGGCTCGTCGGCGTGACGCTGATCGTTGGCGGCGTGCTCAACGGCTTCGCGGCGGAGATTTCGACGGTGCCGGTCGTGTTCGGTAGTGAGACGGCGAACCTCGCCGTGACGGTCCTCCTGTTGTTCAGCGGCCTCGCCGCGAACCTCGCCGCCGTCGCCGACTGAGGCGGATTGCCGTAGCTGTGTGCCGGTGGGTCGTCGGCCCGTCAGTCGGCATCGGCGGCGGCCCGGGTGTCGGCCGCCGCCGGCCGGCCCGCCGTATCGAGCGCGAACTCGTCGAGCAGGTCGATGAGCGTCTCGGCCTGGTCGGCCAACTCGTGGACGCGCGTCGAGGTGTCGTCGAGCGAGTCGGCCTGGGCCGTCGCGGCCTCGGCGAGATCGGTGGCCTCCGTGGCCGTCTCCTGACTCGTCGTCTCGATCCGTTCGAGCGTGGCGACGGTCTCCTCGGTCGAGGCGGCCCCTTGGTCGGTCGCGTCGGTGATCTCCCGCATCCCCTCGTCGGTCTCGTGGGCGAGTTCGACGATCCGGTCGAGCGAGTCGATGGCGGCCTCGACCGTCTCGACCGCGTCGGATACCTCCTCGGTCGTCCGGCGCATCCCCTCGACGGCCGTCTCGGTCTGGGACTGGATGCCGTCGATGATCTCCTGAACGTCCGTCGCTTCCGCCTGTGCCTCCTCCGCGAGGCTTTTGACCTCGTCGGCGACGACGGCGAAGCCGTCCGCCCCCTCGCCGGAGTGGGCCGCCTCGATGGAGGCGTTCAAGGCGAGGAGGTTCGTCCGCTCGGCGATGTCGGAGATGGTGGCGACGATAGTGCCCATGCGGTCCATCCGGTCGTCGAGTTCGCTGAGCCGGGCCATCGTCTCGGTCGCCCGTGACTCGATGGCGTCCATCCGGTCGAGCGCCTCGCCGGCCGCCTCCTGTGCCTCGTCGCCCCGGTCCGCGGTGCGGGTGGCCACCTCGGCGACGCCCTCGGCCGACGCCGCGATTTCCTCGACGGTGGCCGAGAGGTCGCTCATCTCGGCGACGATCCGCTGGAGCTGCTCGCGCTGGGTCTCGGCGTCGGCGGCGATGTCGCCCGTGGCCTCGCTCGTCTCCTCGCTCGCCCGCGCCACCTCGTCGAGGTCGGCGGCGGTGTCGACGGTCCGCTCCGAGACGGTGTCAGCGAAGGCGGACACCTCGCCGACCGTCGCCTCCAGATCGTCGAGCATCTCGTTGAACGAGCGGGCGATGGCGGCCATCGCCGGACTCTCGTCGTCGGGCTCCATCCGGACCGAGAGGTCCTTCGCCGCGGCGGCGGCCATCACGTCGCCGTACTCGTCGGCGGTGCGTTCGAGATGTTCGGTCAGTGCCTCGAGTTCGCGCGTGTTCGCGCGGAGGTTGTCCGTCATCCGATCGAGGTCGTCGCCGAACGAACCGGGCACCGCCTCGTCGAGGACGGAGTCGTCGAACGCCCCCGCGGCGAGGGCGTCGGCCTGCGCGGAGACCGTCTCCAAGGAGGCGCGCATCCCGTCGAACGCGCGGACGAGACTGCCGATTTCGTCGGCCTGGTCCTCGACCGTGACTTCGGCGGCGTCGAGTTCGCCGGCCGCGATGGTCGTCGCCGCCGCCTCCAGTTCCCGGACGGGCGCCACGAAGTCCCGACGGGCGATCAACAGGGTGTTCCCGAGGGCGACGGCGGCGCCACCGAGCAGTGCCGCGGTCACGACGGCACGCACCGTCCCGGCCAGGACGAACGGCAGGACGGCGAGCAGAACCGCGGCGCCGAACTGAATCGTCACGGCGGCGACGAACTTCCGCTCGATCGATTCGGTGACGCCGAGGTAGTCCATCGACCCCCAGAGGGCTCGTTGGTAGCGGTCCAGTATCGCGTCCATACACGGCCGGTCGCGGTGACGGCGAACAAACCCCACCTCCGATTATCAGCTCGTAGGAACGGCGACGGGATGGCGTCGAGCGACTGACGGCGCCAGTATCACACCCCGAACCGACCGGGCGTCCGGTCACCGGCCGTGGCGTCGGGGGTAGGCTTTTGCCGACCAAACCGTAACCCCGGTCGATGCTTCCACACAAGAAGAAAGACCACGCGAAGAAGGGCGCGGCGGCGGGTGCGGCCGTCGGCGCGGCGATGGGCAGTCCCCTCGGGCCGGTCGGCGCCGGTATCGGCGCCGGCTTCGGCGGCGCGAGCGGGTTCATTGCGGGGACGGTGCGCGACCGGGTCGAATCGAGCGTCTGTCCCTGTCGGAAATAGCGGCCGTCACGCCTCCCGGAGCGCGTCGAGTTCGCCGAGCAAGTCGTCGACCGACGGCCGATCGAACGTCGAGCGCCCCTGGTGGACGTAGGCTATCGACGGCGGATCGACCCGTCGGTCGAGGATCACCACCTCGGGCATCCGGCCCAGAAAGTCGCTGAAGCGACCGAGGAAGCCGAAGCGAACGGGCTGGTCGTACGCGTCGGAGACGTCGGCGTCCGGGTCCGCGAGCAACGGGTAGGGAAGCTCGTACCGCTCCTGCCACGCGTCGGCGCGTTCGACCGACTCGGGGAGAATCGAGACGGGCGTGGCGTCGCGGGCACGGAAGTCGTCGATCCGATCGGCAACGGCCTGTACCTGGCTCCGGCAGTTGGTGCAGTAGTAATCACGCTGGAACAGGAGGACGACGAAGGCCACGTCCGCGTCGAGTGCGTCGAGCGTGAACGGATCGGGGCCGGGACCGACGTTCGGCAGCGAGAACTCGCGGACCTCGTGCATGGTCGAACGTCGGGCCGCGGCGACAATACGCTGGCGGCTACCTACTCGGCGCGCGCGACGACGGAGACGTAGCCGATGCGCTCATCCACCAGGGCGCCCTCTAGCTCCTCGATCGCGGTCCGTACTCGCTGCCCCCGGTCGCCCATGAAGCCGAGGAGCGTGTCGTAGTCGACCCGGTCCTGCACGCGGTCACGCATCGCCACCAGGTCGTCGTGGTGGTCGTGGATCGATTCGACCGCGAAGTCGGCGTCGGCGAGCGCCGCGGTCAGGTCGGCACGGCTCCGCGCGCCGGTGAGACAGCACGCCTCGGCAACCGCGTCGGGGACGACGGGACCATCGCCGTCGACGACCACGTCGGACACTGCGAGCCGCCCGCCCCCGCGGAGGGCGCGCCGGCACTCGGAGAGCGCCGCCGGCAGATCGGTCAGACAGAGGACACACTCGGCGAGGACGACGTCGACGGCGCCGTCGCAAACGGGAAGCGTCGTCGCCTCGCCGCGGATCGGAGCGGGGCCGGCACCGAGGCCGTCGATCTGCGGGTTGGCATCGAGGCCGACGGCATCGGCGCCACGGTCCCGAGCGAGCGTGAGGCCGGCGCCGGCGCCACAGCCCACGTCGAGCAGTCGGGTGTCAGCCCCCACGTCCGCGCGGTCGAGGAGGCGCTCGGTGGCCGCCCGCCCGCCCGGATGGAGCGGTCCGTCGAGCAGGGTGTCGAGCGTCGTCCACGGATCGGCTAGAGCGGCGTCCAAAAGCCCCCTCATCGGGGATCGCCCCCCGTCCGATCGGCGGGGGCATCGCAGTCGACGTCGCCGCCGTCGGGCCGCGGCGTCTCGCCATCTACCGTCTCGCGTCCGCCCCACCCGTTGCGGTTTCGGAGCGCGTACTCGCCGTCGGTCGTCGTCATGTTGTAACCACAGAAGGGGACCAGGTCGCCGTCGGTCGTCGGCACGGCGAGACAGCAGTTGCTCAGGCGGTTCACGTCGGCGGCGTCGGCGTCCATGAATCCCGTGAACGAGACGGGGACCACCTCGTCGAACAGGTCGGCGACGCCACCCGTATCGACGCCACAGC
The DNA here is from genome assembly GCF_000427685.1 of Haloplanus natans DSM 17983. Classification (NCBI taxonomy): domain Archaea; kingdom Methanobacteriati; phylum Methanobacteriota; class Halobacteria; order Halobacteriales; family Haloferacaceae; genus Haloplanus; species Haloplanus natans. Next base: position 323,324 of record NZ_KE386573.1, on the reverse strand, counting down.
AGCCGGCGGTCTTACAGGCCCACTCCTGGCCGGCGGCGGTGCCCGCGAGCAGTTCCATGTAGTCCACCTCGTCGACCAGCCCGGAGACGGTGTCCCAGAGGTGGTCGTCGACGAACTGGGTGAGGGGGACGAAAGGGAAGTCGTCGGTGTCGGCACTCGCTGCACCGTCGTCGCCGTCCACGTCGGCGTCCCGTGGCACGAACGCCGTCCCGATCTGACAGTAGGCCGAACAGCAGGGGGCGGGGAGCATATCTCGGGGGTCGAGGCTGTCGATCTGGTCGGCCAGTTGTCGGGTGGCGTCGTCGATAGCGTACCGGCCCTCGTGTTGGTCGTAGCGGCCGAAGTGAGCCACCGGCTGGAAGTTGACCGAGCGGACCACGTCACGGTTATCGAGGGCGAACCGCACGATATCCCCCATCTCGTCGTCGTTGACGCCGGGGACGACGGTGGGGACGAGGACGACCGGGAGGTCGGCCCGACGACAGGCGTCGATGGCGGCGCCCTTCTCGTCGACGAGGTCGACGCCGCGGATTCGCTCGTAGGTGTCGGCCGTCAGCCCGTCGAACTGCAGGTAGACGGCCGTCACGCCGGCGTCGGCGAGCGTGTCGGCGTAGCCGTCCTCGGTCGCCAACCGGATGCCGTTCGTGTTGACCTCGACGTGGTCGATGCCCCGGTTCCGTGCGTGGTCGACGAGTTCGGACAGGTCGTCCCGGACCGTCGGTTCGCCGCCGGAGAACTGGATCGGGCGCCCGCCGGCCTCGGCCACGGTGTCGAGGAGGGCGTCGATTTCGGCCGTCGACCGGCCCTCGCCGCCGGGACCCGAACTCGCGAAACAGAACGAACAGGAGAGGTTACAGTCGTCGGTCACCTCGACGATGGCGAGGCAAGCGTGGTCGGGGTCGACCGTCAGGTCGCCGCCGTCGTGAGTGGGAGAGGGGCCGAAGTCGCCCGCCCACTCCCAGTGGTCGAACGAGCCCCAGACCTGTCGGCTGGCGACCCCGTGGTCGGCACACTCCCGCGTGAGATACACGCCGTCGGATCGTTTCTCGTACCGACCCGGCACGGGTTCCAGACAGTCGGGACAGAGACTCGTCGTCGTGCCGAGTTCGTCGGCTGCCATGGGTGGCGTGAGCACACGTCGATCATAAGGGTGTCGTGGCTGTGCGTGGGCGTGACGGATACCGAAGCGCACAACGCTTTTTTCCGGGTAACGCAGACCGACGGGCATGGAGGTGAGGGAACCGTCGGCGTCGACACCGGCTACCCTCGCCCGGGAACTGTTGGTCGCTTGCAAGCGGGGGACGGCGACCGAGGCGTACGCGTCGGCGCTCGCGTCGCTCGACGACGCCGACCTGGAACGGGTGCGGACGGACCGCGAGACGGCGCTCGCGTTCTGGCTGAACTGTTACAACGCGGGGACGCAGTTGTTGCTCGACGACCGGCCGGCACTGTACGAGAGCCCACTCCGAGTCGTTCGGTTCTTCCGGACGCCGGCGCTCACGGTCGGCGGAACTCCCCTCTCGCTCGGTCGCATCGAGAACGGCCTGCTGCGGGGCGGCCGGTCGAAGTACGGCCTGGGCTATCTCCCGAAGCTCCACAGTACGTCGTTCGAGCGTCGCTACCGGCTGTCATCCCTCGATCCGCGGATTCACTTCGCGTTGAACTGTGGGGCCGCAAGCTGTCCGGCGATTCGAGCGTACGAGCCCGACGCCGTCGACGAGCAACTCGATCTGGCGACGCGGACCTACCTCGACGCCACCGTCACCTACGACGCCGACGGCGGCGTCGTCCGCGTTCCGCGCGTGTTCCTGTGGTACCGCGGCGACTTCGGCGGGGGAGCGGGGATCAGGCGGCTACTCCGGGAGTACGGAATCGTCCCCGCGGACGCGTCGCCGTCGATCCGCCACCGGGCGTGGGACTGGTCGAAGACCCCTGGCAAGTTCGTCGCGTGACGGCCGCTCATCCGCCGAGATAGAGTTCGGCGACTTCGTCGCTCTCCAGCAAGTCGGCGCCGGAGCCCTCGAACCGGTTTTCACCCATATCGAGGACGTACCCCCGGTCGGAGACCGAGAGCGCCTTCTTCGCGTTCTGTTCGACCATCAGGATGGCCGTCTCGGTCTCGTCGCGAATCTCGACCAGACGATCGAACATGTCGTCGACCAGGTCGGGCGCGAGGCCGGCGCTCGGTTCGTCCACGAGCAACAGGTCGGGGTCGATCATCAGCGCGGAGGAGAGCGCGAGCATCTGCTGTTGGCCGCCGGACATAGCGCTGGCGCGCATGTTCTCCCGCTCCTCGAGGAACGGGAACCGATCCCACACCGCCTGGAAGTCGGCGGGCGTCGGATCGTCGATGTACGCGCCCATTTCGAGGTTCTCGCGCACCGTCAGCGTCGGGAAGATGTTCTCGCGCTGTGGCACGTAACACATCCCGCGCTCGGTCACCTGGTCCGCCCGGAGGTCGGTTATCTCCTCGCCGTCGAAGGTGACGGTGCCCTCCCAGCAGTCGATGAGGCCGTAGATGGCCTTCATCATCGTCGACTTGCCCGCGCCGTTCGGCCCGATGATGGTGACGATCTCCTGGCTTCCGACGTCGAGGTCGACGCCGTGGATGATCTCCGCATCGCCGTAGCCCGACACCACGTCGCGTGCTTCCAGTAGTGCCATTCGTTACACCCCGAGGTAAGCCTCGATGACCGCGTCGTCGTTTCGAATCTCCTCGGGCTGTCCTTCGACGAGTTTCTTCCCCTCGTTCATGACGATGATCGTATCGGAGAGTTCCATGATGACCTCCATGTCGTGTTCGACGATACAGAACGTATAGCCCTCGTCGCGGAGCCGTTCGATGCGGGCCATCAGCTTCTTCGTGAGCGACGGGTTGACGCCGGCGACGGGTTCGTCGAGCAGGATGAGCCGCGGTTCGAGCATCAACACCCGTCCCAGTTCGAGGAGTTTGCGCTGGCCGCCGGAGAGGTTGCCCGCGGGCTCGTCGCGAACGTGCTCGATTTCGAGGAGTTCGAGCATCTCCTCGGCGCGGGCACGCACCGTCGCCTCCTCCTCGTGGACGGCGTCGCGCCGGAACCAGGTGTTGGCCAGGTTCTCGCCCGCCTGCCCCTGGGGCGCGAGCATCAGGTTCTCCAGTGCCGTCATCTCGCCGAGTTCGCGCGTGAGCTGGAAGGTCCGCACCAGCCCCTCACGGGCGAGCATGTAGGGCCGGCTGTTGGTGTGGCCGGGGCGGCGCTGTGTCAGCCGCTGTTTGGCGAGATAGCCGCCGGCGCCGAGGGCCGTCCCGGCGAGTGTCGTGCCGAGGGCGGGTGCCGCGCCCAGCCCGAGCGGGCCGAGCCCGACGATGCCGCCGAGTGTGCCGGCCGTGATGCCGCTGGCTCCGCCCCAGATGACCGTCTCGTCGCGGTGGGGGCGCATGATCTCCTGCAGGTCACGGCCGTCGTATCTGACGACGCCGCCGTCGGGCTCGTAGAAGCCGCTGATGAGGTTGAACGTCGTCGTCTTGCCCGCCCCGTTCGGGCCGATGAGGCCCGTGATCGACCCCTCGGCGATGTCGAAGGTGGCGCCGTCGACGGCGACGATGCCGCCGAAGGTCTTGCGCAGGTCCTCGACTTCGAGGATGGGGTCGCTCATCCCTCCACCTCCCGTTCGTCGCGGCCGAGCAGGCCCTCCGGCACGTAGTAGAGGACCAGGAGGAACAGGACGCCGACGACGACGAGCCGGAACGCCTGGATGTTGACACGCACTGCGGGCGGGAAGTAGGAGGCGAGCTGTGTCGTCGCCTGCTGGAACGCCCAGAAGATGCCGGCACCGAGGAGCATCCCCTTGTTGTTACCCACGCCGCCGAGGAACATGATGAGGAGGGTGATGAAAGTGATCCGGGGGGCGAAGGTGGTGAAGGTCAGCCCCTGGGCGTACATGGCCCAGAGGGCGCCGGCGAAGCCGCCGAGCGCCGAGCCGAGGGCCATCGTCTGGACCTTGTAGACAAAGGGGTCCTTCCCGAGCGACTGCACCACCGTCTCGTCGTTGCGCACGGCCCGCAGGACGCGGCCGAACGGCGACCGGACGGTGAGTTCGAGGACGTAGTAGAGCCCGGCCAGAAAGAGTACGAACCCGGCGAGCTGGAACCGCGAGTAGTCGACCTTGGTCGTCAGGTCACCGATGAAGACGACGGCGTAGTCGATACCCACGTCACCGCCGAACTGGAGCACCCAGACGACGTTCTGGAAGAGGACGTTGAGCGCGGCGGCGACGTCGCCGTCGCCGAGCGGCCCCAGAATCGGCAGGAGGAAATACCAGAGCGCGACGAACCAGAGCGCGCCGACGCCGACGACGGTGAGTTTCACCGCGGCGACCCACTCGACCCGGGTGACCGCGAGGTAGTAGGCGACGACCAGCGTGCCGAGGAGGCCGAGCGTCAGGGCGCTTTTGAGGCCGACGGACTCGACGATTGGAAGCGGGAGCAACGCGACCAGTAGGCCCGTCCCGAGCGCGACGCCGACGGCCCCCTCGCGCCACCCGAGGTGGCGGTAGTGATGCGAGACGGCCACCAGCGCCACGAACCACGTATAGAGGGAGACGAGGACGCCGAGCGTCAACAGCGGGTCGACGGCGACGAGGAGGGCAAAGGAGAGCAAACCGGCGACGAGGCCGGCGAGCGCGCTGACGGCCGGGAGGGAGCCCAGGCCGTCGGTCCGGCGGTGGAGGCGCGCCAAGCCGAACGTGGCCACGGCGTAGACGGCGGACAGCGGGAGCCGCGAGTCGCCGTCGCGGAGCCGCCCGAACGCGCCGGTGGCGATGGCCCAGACGACGGTGATGATGAGGCCGAACAAGGCCGGGCCGACCGTCGTGTCCATCGCCAGGGGGAACAGCGACTGGAGCGGCGGGCTGTACCCCCGAAGCGCGTCCGGACCGTTGGCCAGCCAGGTTTCGGACTGGATGACCCGCTGGAAGATGACCGACACCCCGAGGACGGTGATGGCGAGGTAGTCCTCGCGTAACCTGATCGTCGGCAGCGCCACCAGACCGCCGACGAGGCCGGCCAGAAGCGTCGCCGCGAGGATGGCGACGCCCCACGTGCCGACGACCGGCACGTCGCCGAACCCGATGACGTACGCGGTGAAGTCGGTCGGATCGTCGGGGCCGAGCACGAACAGCGCCGCCGTGTACGCGCCGACGAGGTAGAACCCGACGTGGCCGAAGTCGAGCAGCCCCGTGTGGCCGTACTTGACGTTCAGGCCGAGCGAGAGAATGCCGTAAATCGACACCAGTAACATAAAGGAGATGACGACGTCGGAGGCCGCCATCTCAGCTCCCCCCCACGATGCCTTCGGGTTTGACCAGTAAGACGAGCAGGAGGACGACGAACGCCACCGGGATGCGGTAGGTGGCGCTGAGTCCGGGAATGGCGAAGATACCCACCTCCATCGCGAGGCCGACGACGTAGCTACCGAGGATGGCGCCGTAGACGGAGATGCCGCCGAGGATGACGCCGGCGAACATGGCGAGCAGGAGGTTGAATCCGAGGTTGATCGTGATGGAACTGAACAGGAAGCCGAGCATGACGCCGCCGATGGCGGCGAAGAGGCCGGAGATGATCCAGACGGACATCATCACCTGACGGGTGTTGATACCGCGGACCATCGCCAGCCGGCGGTTGTCGCTGGTCGCGCGCATCGCCTTCCCGAGCGTCGTCGCCTGTAACAGGTAATGAAGCGCCGACATCATGAGCAGGGCGAGCGCGATGATGCCGAGACGCAGCGGTGAGGTGCGGATTCGAGTCGAGAGCAGCGACGCGTCGGGGACGGTGCCGTTGGCACCGCCCCAGAACGCCGCCGCGCCGACGGCGAGGACGGCGAGGCCGCCGATGGTGGCGGCGAGTCGCGGCCCGACGACGCCGGCCGTGTCCCGCCGCCAGCGGTGGGCGGCGTACGCCACTGCCGCCGCGGCGACGGCGACGACGGCGAGTTCCAGCCACGCGTACTGCATCACGAGTAGTTGGACGGAGGAGCCGCCACGCGTCTCCTGAATGCTGACGAATAGCCCCTCGTTCGTGAGAAAGAAGTCGAAGAACTTCGCGAGCGTGATGTCGAGTTGCCCGCCCATGAAAGAGAGGGTCGTCTCGACGGAGTAAAACCGAATCTGGCCGCCGAAAATCGTCTGGATGCCGAAGCGGACGACGAAGGCGACGGCGAGAGAGACGATGAGCATCAAGGCGAGTTCGACGTCCTTCTCGCGGAACTTCCGGAAGACCAGCGATTCGAGCAGCGGGACGATGGCGCCGAGCAACACGAAAGAAAACAGGAGTGCAGCCCCGAAGTCGGGTGCCCCGAGCACCACGCCGGCGCCGACCAACGCGGCGAGTCCGGCGTGGACGCCGAGGGCGAGGCCGTCCGGAACGTCGACGCCCCACCAGCGTCCTTTCAGCGCCGGAACGCCGCCGAGGTGGTAGACGGTGCCGAGGACGCCGGCGGCCGAGAGCACGAACAGGACGGCGGCGCCGGCGACGCCGACCTGCTGGGGGCCAGTCGCGAGCACGTCGAACAGCGGAACCGTATCCGGTTTGTTGACCAGTAACGCGGCGTACGCGCCGAGTGTCAACAGATCCCCGTGGGCGAAGTTGGGGACTTCGGCGATGTCGTACACCAACGCGAGACCAGTCGCCCCGAGCGCAACGATGCTCCCCGTGACGATGCCGGTCATAACCGCGTTCAATAAACCCGTCTCGGCGGCCATGTCTGCGAATCACTGTCAGGGGTTAATATCATTTCGGTGGCGGTGAATCGATCGTGAACGTTTCGCGGGGAGCGTCCGTCGCCGATCTATTCAATTAATTTATACTTTTTGCCCGGACGAACCCACACGTCCGGGGGCCGTCGGGCGCGATACATGGACCGCTCCTATCGGGAACCCCCGAGTTGTCGACTTTCTCGGACCATAGATTAATCTATGTCAAGAAAGAACACAGCACACGTAATGTCAGAACGAAGTCGACGGGACGTACTCAGAGGACTCGGCGCGACAGGTACGGTCGGTATCGTTTCGCTTGCCGGCTGCTCCCAACAGGACGGCGGCGGTGGCGGTGGTGACGAGGCGACGCCCACGGAAACGTCGATGGACGGCGGCGGCGGTGATACGGCCACGGAAACCGAGGGCAGCATGGACGGCGGCGAGCCCATCTCGCTCGGCTCCATCTTCCCGATCACGGGCACGAACAGCGCCTACGGCGGCGGCCACCAGCGGGCGTTCAACCTCGCCGTCGAGGAGATCAACGGAAGCGGCGGCGTCCTCGGCGGACGGCAGATCAACCCAATCAACCGCGACACCGAGGGAAGCCCGTCGCGGGCGGCCCAGAAGTTCCGGACGATGATCAATCAGGAGGGCATCGTCGGTCTCGTTGGACCGTACTCCAGCGGCATCGGGACGACGCTCGCCCCCATCGCCCGCGACAACCGGGTGATGGAGGTGTCCAACGGCAACACCTCGCCCGCGCTGGCGACGGCCGGCGTCAACGAGAGCAACGGCGTGAAATACTACGGCCGGACCTCGCCGAACGACGTCCAGCAGGCACTCGTGATGGCGCGCGTGCTGAACCAGTCGATCCAGGCCGAGACGGTGTCGTTCCTCTACGTCGACAACCCGTACGGGCAGGGACTCGCCGAGGCTGCGAGCCAGAACTTCGACGGCGAGACGCTGAATATGGTGGCGTACTCCCAGGCGACGAGCGACTACACGTCGACGCTCAACTCGGTGTTCCAGGGTGACCCCGACGCCATCGGCGCGGTCATGTACCCCGGCAACGGTCGGACGATCCTCCAACAGTGGAATCAGGGCGGCTACGGCGGCCAGTGGGTCGGCGCCGAAGCCATCCTGTCGCCACAGCTCCTCTCCGACCTCTCGGACATCGTCGAGGGGATGTACATCACGTCGCCCCAGACTGCAAACAGCCAGACGTTCCAGGAGAACATGGGTGGCCAGAGCAACATCACGCAGTTCGCTCCCCACGCCTACGACGCGACGTATCTCATGGGCTTCGCGCTGGAGAAGGCGGGCGAGGCGAGCGGCACCGGCATCGCGCGGAACATCCGGAGCGTCTCGCGGCCCAACAGCGACAGCGACACACAGGTGTCGGTCGCGGGATTCGGGGCCGGCAAGGACGCTATCGCCAACGGCGACGCCATCGACTACGACGGCGCCTCCGGCACGGTCGACCTGAACGAGAACCTCGAACCCGTCGTCCCCTACCGCATCCTGCAGGTTCAGGGCGGCGAGGCCCAGATGGTCGAGGAGGTGCCGCTGTCGTACTTCGAAGGCAAGATCTGAGCCGACCGGGCGTTTAACCCGCCGCCCCTCGTAGCGCCGCCATGCGCGCCGAGTTCGAGGACGGCTGGCACCCCTCGACCAAGCTAAACGTCATCGGGGCGGCGCTGGATTTCACGCGCGTCGACCCGCTCCCCGAGAACGTCACCAGGGACGAAATCGAGGAGTACTGTTACACGCTCGAACAGTTGTACGGCTCCTACGTCGAACGGGTCGCCGCCGAGACGACGCTCTCGGAGCGGGAGGCGACCACCTGGGTGCTGCGCAACCTCGTCCACGACGGGGCCGACCGCCTCACCTTCGACGCCATCGGCCTCTACGTCTGGGCCATCGGCCGGTCGGCCGACGGTGACCCCCTCTCGCGGACCATCGTCGCCGACTACCACGACCGGGCGCGGGGAAAAATCGACGCCGCCGAGGCGACGGTCGAGTACACCCAGCCCCCGCCGTACCCCGCCGACCTCTTCGAGGAGCCGACGCCCCTGTGGGTCGAGGGGCGGGTGGTCGAACGCCTCGCACGCCATCTCGGCCCGGAGGAGAGCTTCAGCGACGCGGTCGAACGCCTGCTCGACGAGACGGTCGAAACCGTCGAGCTACGGGCGCTGATCGAGACGCTCCGGGACGACCGTGGGGCAGCGGCCATCGGCGTCCAGACGGTCCGCCCCGACTGGGACCGCGACCTGCCGCTGTCGGTCCACGTCCCGGACCCCGGCGCCGCGTCGCTCCCCCCGGCCGTCGCGGACGCCGACGCGGTGCGGATCGGCGACCGGGTCCTGCCGTTCGGGATCGAGGAACGATCGACGGGGACGGGCACGGGGTCGATGCTGACGGTGTTCGACGACGGCGACGGTGACGGGGAACGGGTCGACCCCTCGGCTGGCGTCGACCGCCTCCACGACGCGCTCGCGGGCGTCGAGGCGACACTCCCCGAACTCGTCGAGCGGGCCGAGGCGACTGGCGTGGCCGCCCTCGCCGTCGCCGACCGGCCGGCCGGCACGGGACTGCACCTCCTCGCCGTCGACGGGCCGGCCGACGCGTTCGCCCACCTCGAACGTCTGCTCCTCGACGACCGGACGCTCGCCGTCGAACGGGTGACGCGGCCGACGGTCGAGGCGTACGCGGACGGCGCCGACACCACGCTCCTGTGGACGGCCCCCGACGCGGGGCTCGACGAGACGCGTGACCTGCCGGCTGATCCGGCCGAGCGACGGGACCGACTGCCGACGGCAGTGCTTCGAACCGGGTGACGGTCGGGCGGCTGTGGACCCGGACGCTTATCCACTCGACGTTCGTTGGGCGGGTATGGACGACGAGATTTCCGTCGAGGAGGTCGAAGCCCTGCTCGACGACGAGAACCGACCGCGAATCGTCGACATTCGATCGCCGGGCGAGTTCGCCCGCGGCCACATCCCCGGCAGCGAGAACGTCCCCTTCGGGGAGCTACCGGATCGGATCGACGAGTTGACCGGCGCCGACCACATCGTCACCGTCTGTCCACACGGGAAGGCGAGCGTACAGGCCGCGCGGCTCATCGGCTCCTACGAGGGGACGAAAGACGCACGCGTCGAGAGCATGGCTGGCGGCCTGGAGGCGTGGGAGGGTGACTTCGAAGCAGCGACGGACGACGGCGAGACGCCGGAGTCGCCGTTCTGAGAACTCGACGGGCGGGCGGTCAGGTGGCGGTCACGATCACGCGACGTTGAACCCTTTATCGCGGAGGAAATCCTCCACGCGGCCGAGGTGGTTCCCCTGAAGTTCGATCGAGCCGTCTTCGACGGTTCCACCGCAGGCGAACTTCGACTTCAGGTCCGACGACAGGCTGTCCATGTCGACGTCTTTCGGATCGAACCCTTCGATGATCGTTACTTCCTTCCCGTAACGGCGCTCGTCGATGCGGATATTGATCTCCTGAGACTCCTTGGCCACGTCCTCACAGACGCAGAGTTCCTCAGGGAGCCCGCACGTCGAGCAGACTTCCGACATTACAGCGTAAAGCTACTGGATGGGACTATTAAACAGTGTCGGGATGCCGGGCGGGATAGCGGTTCCGCGAGTCACGGTCGGCGTCCCGTCCCGCCCGACGCGACCGTTCAGCGGGCGAACAGCCGCATCGGGAGGGTTCGCTCTCGGATCAGTTCGCCGACGGTGTCGGTGGCGTCGGCGGCGGCGGCGCGGTCCACCCCGTCACCGTAGTGGGCGCGTTCGTACGTCGCGAGGATGCGGTGGGCACGCGCGTCGCTCGTCACGCTCCGGACGAACGCCCGCGGCGTCTCGCCGGTTCGGCGCGGCCGTTCCTGTCGTTCGAGCAGGTACGCGAGGCGGTCGAACGCCCGCACGGCGTCGGCGTCGGGGTCGCGCCGCGGCCCGCGCCGGCGGAGCCACACCGCCCGGACGGCACGACGGCCGGCGCCAGTGCGACGGACGGCCGCCCCGACGCCGACGAGGACGACCCCCCAGAACGCGAGTATCTCTCCGGAGGGGAGTTCGAACCCGCCGTCGGTCGTCGTCGACATGCTCGGGCCGGTGTCGCCGATGGCGCCCGGATCGCCGGTGCCGACCGACGCGTTGCCGGCCGGCGTCGGCGTCGCGTCGGTCGTGGCCCCCTCGTCGCCGGTCGGCGTCGGCGTCGGCGTCGTCCCGCCCGAGTTCTCGGTATCGACGCCGGGGTCGCCGCTCTGTCGGGCCTCGGAGAGGCGCGCCCGCTCCGCGGACTGCCGGGGGCCGGCCGGCGTCGGATCGAAGCGCACCCAGCCCTGATCGGGGAGATACACCTGCACCCAGGCGTGGGAGTCGAGGCCGCGCACGACGAACTCGTCGTCGGCGACCCGTTCGCCGGCGGTGTAGCCGGTGACGAACCGCGCGGGGACGCCCTCGGCACGGAGCATCGTCACCATCGTCGTCGCGAAGTAGGTGCAGTAGCCGGCGTCCATCTCGAACAGGAAGGCGTCGGCCACGTCGCCGTCGGGTCGCTCGACGGTCAGCGAGTAGCGCTTGCTGGACTCCAGATACGACTCGATCGCCCGCGCCTTCTCGTAGGGCGTCTGGGCGTCCGCCTCGGCCGTCACCGCCGCGGCCCGCTCCGCGACCCGATCCGGCGTCGACGACGGAAGCTGTGTGTACTGGGTGGCCACCTCCTCCGGGTAGTCGGCGTCGGCGACCCGGAGTTCCTCCACCGGGGCGTTCGGCACCCGACTCGTCACGACGTAGGACTCACCGGCGTCGATGGTCGTCGCGGGACGGATGGTCCCCTGGTCGGTCACCCGAACGCGACCCGACGGGATGCCCTCCACCTGGGTCGGGCGCCACGCCGCCGGCATCGCACCGAGGTCCGTCTCCGCGGTGACCGTCTGGGTGACTGCCCGCCCGCCACCGGGTGGTCCACCCAACCGACCGACGTACGGGTCGGTGTCGCCGGAGCGCACCCACCCCGATCCGGTGTAGCGGTCGTACGTCCCCGTCGCCCAGTACTCCTCGACGGGGCTCTCGACCGTGAACTGCACCTGCGGCGAGAGCCGAATCGTCCCCACGACCCGGACGCTGTCGCCCGAATCGACGAAACTCGTCACGCCGCTCGGCGAGGAACGGTCGGGGAGGACGGGCCCCGCACGCGTCGTCGGGGCGATAGAGAGCGTCGCCGCGACCACCACCATCGCCACGAAGAGGACGACGAGCGTGTCGACCTGTGCGGCGGTCCCACCGTGGCGATCCAGGGTACCGAAGCCGACGACGGCCGCCCCGCCGACGACGCCGAGAAGCGTCGTGAACGTCCCCGCGTCGCCGGTCAACACGAGGAGGCCGAGGGCGATACCACCGACGACGACGCTCGCGACGTAGTGTCGGCGGACGGCCAGATACCACGAGAGAAAGACTGGCGCGGGCGCGACGGACAGCGCCCAGACGTTCGCCTGCGTCAGCCGCAACACCGACAGCCCGGTGAGGAGGGCAACGGTGTCCGAGACGAGGCGTGCGGGCGAGATGAGCGCCCGCTGGCTCGCGGGCACGGAGACGAAATACACCGTCACCCCGCCGCCGACGAGGAGGATGGTCAGAAACACGGCCGTCCGCACCCGGAGCACCCGACCGACCGCGAGGGCGAGCGACGCCGAGCCGAGCAACACCGCGATCATGAGTCGCGCCCCGCCGACCACGTCCGTCACGTGATAGAGGACACTCCCGTACGAGGCGGTGAGGGCGACGAGGGCGGCGAGCGTGACGAGACGGAAATCCGGGACGAACGAGGCCGGGAGGATGCCGGGGCGTCCGGTGTCGACGCTCACGCCGTCACCCCCGGCCTGTCGGCGGCTGGTGGTCGATCGGCGGTCGTCTCCACACCCGCGTCGTCGCCGCCGATCGACCGCCGCCGCCCGGGATCGAACGGGAGCGTCGCGCCGTCGATCCGGACCCTCGTGCCGTCGTCGCCCGCGTGGACGACCACGTCGGCGTCGCGGTCGGTGACGTGTCCGGCGTCGACACGGGCGAGGTGGGCGAGCAGGCGGTCGGTCTCGCCGGGCGAGCACAGCACCCGTCCACCGGGTGTCACGAGGACGACGCTCGCTTCCTCCGTGAGGAGGGCGTAGCCGACCGTCGCCGCCGCCTCGGCCATCCGGTCGGCATACCCCGACGCCGCGCTCGCCGACAGCGTCACCGTCGGGCCGTCCCCCTCGTCGACGAACTCCTGGACGACGAGGTCGTCGCGCTTGGCACTCGACTTCCAGTGCACGTCGCGAAGCGAGTCGCTCCGGGTGTACTCCCGGAGGTGGTCGAACGCGCCGCGCTCGGCGGCCGCGGCGGGGGTCGACAGCGCCCGCAACCGCTCGGCGACGGGGGTCGACGGGTGGTAGACGCGCGGATACACCAGCACCGGCGTCCGCCCCTCGGTGACGAAGGTCCGCCGCACGAGGCCGAGGACATCCCGCGCGTGGACGACGGCGGGGCCGAATTCGTGAACGCCGCGTTCGCGGTAGGTCACCGGATAGGTGACGGGATCGCCGCCGACGAGGGCGGTCCCCCGCCCGTCGCCGTCGAGTCCCGGCGGGAGGCGATCACGGACCGTCGCGGTGGCGGGCGTGTCGGCGGTGAGGGACAGCGAAACGGTGCCCGTCGAGCCCGGGTCGGCCGGTCGTGGCACCGTTCTGGTCGCCGCCGGAGCGTCGAGCAAGGCGATTTGGACCGCCGCGGCGAGGAACGCCACGGCGATGGGGAGAACGACCGCGTCGAGCGCCCGGGGGCCGAAGGCCCTGCTCATGGCGACGGCGACGGCCGCGACGACGAGGGCGGCGACGCCGCGCCGCGTCGGTCGAACCCCGCGCATCTCACTCGACCGGGACCGCCTCCAGGGCGGCCTCGACGACCGCCAGTCCGGCGCGGTCGGCGTCGATACGGTGGCTCCAGACGCTCGGCGCCTCGGTCTGTACGTCGTCCGGGATGACGTAGTCGCGGCCGTCGAGGACGGCCCGCGCCTGCGCGGCGCGGACGAGGGCAATGGCGCCCCGGGGACTGACGCCGAGGGTCGCCTCGTCGCGCGTGTGAGTCGCCAGCCGCGAGACGTACCGACGGACGGGTTCGCTCAGCGTGACGTTCGCGACCGTCGCGCGGGCGCCACGGAGGTCGTCGAGCGTCGCCACGGGATCGAGCGAGTCGATCGGATGGTCGCCCGCAACCCGCTGAAGCAGCGCCGTCTCCGCGTCCTCGTCCGGGTAGCCGAGGCGGAGTTTCTTCATGAAGCGGTCGATCTCCGCCATCGGCAGATCGTAGGTGCGTCCCGGCTCCACGTCGTTCTGGGTCGCGATGACCGTAAACGGGTTGGGGAGCGTGCGCGTCTCGCCGTCGACGGTGACTTGCTCTTCGGCCATCGCCTCCAGCAGGGCGGCCTGCGTTTTCGGCGGCGCACGGTTGATTTCGTCGCCGAGGACGACGTTCGCAAAGATGGGGCCGGAGCGGAACTCGAACTCCCGGGTCTTCTGGTTGAACACGTTGACGCCGGTCACGTCGGAGGGGAGGAGGTCGGGCGTGAACTGGACGCGCTTGAACGAGCAGTCGACGGAGGTAGCGACCGCCCGCCCCAGAACCGTCTTGCCGACGCCGGGCACGTCCTCCAAGAGGAGGTGACCACGCGCGAGCATCGCGACGAGGATGTGTTCGATGGCGTCGTGTTGGCCGACGATGACCTCCTCGACGTTCTCGATGATGCGGTCGGTGAGCGTCGCTGCGTCCGACACCGACAGGGGAGCGGGGCCGTCGGCAGGTGCGGCCGCCTGTACGTTCTCGGGGTCGGGGTCGGAGTGCGGGGTCCCTGTGTCCGTCATGGATAGCATCGCGCCGACGGGGCGTCCGACCGGCGGTCGACCGACCGGCGGCGAGTTGCCGTGTGTAACGCCCCGACACACCTATACTTTCGGCCGTGACCGACCACTGGCTTTTACTCCGCGCCCACGTACGGTATCGCGTGTCTCGGAATCGAGGCGAGGGCGTGGTCGTATGACCGACGACGCGGAGGAGTCAGTCGAACCGGAGGGACGCGAGCGGCCAGGGCCGGGTCGCGTCGCCAACATGACCAACCGGTTCATCCACGCGGCCGAACTCGTCGCCGCCGCGGTGTTCGCGCTGCTTTTCGCCATCGGTGTCGTCGACCTCATCATCCAGATCGTGGGGGCGGTTCGGAGCGGGAGGATCACCGACCCGCTCGTCGTCATCGGCTTCATCGACACCGGCCTCCTCCTCCTCATCATCGTCGAGGTGTACGAGACGGTCATCGCGTACACCGAGGAGAGCGAGACGCGACGGATCGTCCGGCTGGTGATCTACACCGGCGTCATCGCGATGGTTCGAAAGACGATCATCTTCCGGACCGGCGAGTACGCGACGACACAGGACGCCCTGTTCGCCGCGGTGGCGTACACCGTCCTCATCCTCGGACTGGTCGGACTCCTCCTCGTCGAACGGGGCTACGGGCAGAAACTCATGAGCTGATAGTGATCATTGTGAGTCAGTCCCGGCGGGTCGCCCGGGTCGGCGAACACGGTAACCCGTTACAGCAGTCCGTACGACGCGGGCATACTTTGTACTCGGCGCCGTACGTCCGGACGTGTCCACCGATCCCGCGCGGCCCCGCCCGTCCGAGGGCACGTCGACCGTCGTCGAGACGGAGGGCGTCCGCCTGCACGTCGTCAGCCTCGGCCCCGAAGACGGCCCGCCGGTCGTCTGCCTGCACGGCTTCCCCGAGTTCTGGTTCGGCTGGCTCCCGGTCGCCCGTCGTCTCGCCGAGGCGGGCTACCGCGTCCACCTGCCCGATCAGCGGGGATACAACGAGAGCGAGAAGCCGTCGGGCGTCGCCGCCTACCGCCTGCCGACGCTCGCGGCCGACGCCGCGGACCTGATCGACGCGACGGGGGGTTCCGCCCACGTCGTCGGCCACGACTGGGGCGCCGCGGTGGCGTGGTGGCTGGCACTCGACGATCCGGACCGGGTCGCGACGCTCACCGCGGTGAACGTTCCCCACCCGACGGTCATGCAGCGAACCCTGCGGCGGTCGTGGGACCAGCGCCGGCGAAGCTGGTATATGGGCTTCTTTCAGCTTCCCGCCCTACCAGAACGAGTCCTCCGCGCCGGCAACTGGCGGCTCTTCGAGCAGTCGTTGCGCGAGACGAGTCGACCGGGGGCGTTCGACGCCGCGGACTTCGAACGCTACCGGGCGGCGTGGGGGAAACCCGGCGCGATCACGGCGATGGTGAACTGGTATCGGGCGGCCGCGCGGTATCCGCTCCCGGAACGGGTCGAACCGGTCGACCCGCCGACGCTCGTGCTGTGGGGGACGGACGACGAGTTCCTCCGGACCGAGATGGCACGCGAGAGCGCCGCGTACTGCCGGGACGGGCGGGCGGTCCTCGTCGACGACGCGACCCACTGGATTCATCACGAGCGGCCGGACCGGGTGGCAAGGAGTCTGCGCGAGGGGTTCGCGGCGGGACCGACGCCGTAGAAGGGAAGCCTCAAATCCGGGCGTCGTCCACGACCCACGTGGCACTCACGGAGCGACTGGTCGGCGAGAACGCGGACGTGGCCGCCGACCCACGGTTCAGGGTGATTCTACTCGGGAGCCTCGTCTCCCCGATGGGCGCGTCGCTCGTCTCGCCGCTGCTCGATTCGCTCGTCTCGGTCTACGGCGTGAGCGAGGCGCGGATCGGCCTCGTGATGGCGGCCTTTACCGCGCCCGCCATCGTCGCCATCCCGCTCGTCGGGCTGGTGTCGGATCGCTACGGCCGCAAACCCGTGCTCACGGCGGGGCTGGCCGTCTTCGGCGCCGCGGGCGCCGCGCTCGCGTTCACGACCGACTTCCGGGCGGTCGTCGCCCTGCGATTCCTGCAAGGCGTCGGCTACACCGGCGTCGCGCCCGTCCTCATCGCCGCGACGGGCGACCTCTTCGCGGGGGACCGCGAGGCGACCGCACAGGGGCTTCGGTTCACCACGGTCGGCCTCTCGCTCGCCCTCGTTCCCGTACTGGCGGGGCTGCTCGTCGCACTCGCGTGGCAGTACCCCTTCGCTATCTACGCGCTCGGCCTCCCGGCGGCCGCCGTCGTCCACCGCTACTACGAGGAGTCGGCAGGTGGGAACGGGGACGCAAATGAGACCGGTGACGACCGCCGTCTGCGCGACGCGCTCCGCAGCCCTCGGCTCGGACTCGTGCTCCTCGGACGGGCCGTCCCCTCGGTTCTCTGGTTCGGCTTCCTGACGTACAACTCGATCGTCGTCGTGCGGTTTCTGGACGGGACGCCCGGCGCGGCGGGCGCGCTTGTCGGCGTCGCCAGCGTGGCGAGTTCGGTCGGCGGCACGCAGGTCGGGCGTCTCACGGCGGCCTTCGAGACACGGCGGGTGCCCCTTCTCGCGGGCACGGCCGCCTCGGGCGCCGGCCTCGGGGGTGTTGCTCTCGCGCCATCGCTCCCCGTCGCCATCGTCGCCGCCGTCGTCGTCGGCGCGGGCTTCGGCCTCGTCCTGACGCTCTATCGGAGCACCATCTCGACGCTCGCGCCGGACGCCCTCCGGGGGTCGCTGGTGAGTCTCGGCGAGTCCGCCGGCCGGGTGGGCAGTACGCTCACGCCGGTCGTCATGGGCGGCGCCGTCGCCCTCGCGACGCCGCGCTACGGCTTCGAGGCCGCCGTCCGGGGGACGCTCCTCGGCGTCGTCGCCGTCGGGGGCGTCCTCGGCGTCGTCGCCGTCGTCCTCGCCGACCGCTACGCCAATCTCGCGGTCGGCGGGTAACGCCTTTGGGCCGTCGGGAGCGAACGGGGGTATGCCCGACCTCGGCAAGATCGATCGCGAGTTCTTCGAGACGCACGTCCGCCCGCGCCTGGGAGCCGACCGCGACGACGTGCGCCTCGGTCCGACGCCGGGCGTCGACTTCGGCCTCCTCGATATCGGCGGGCGAGCCGTCGCCATCGCGACCGATCCCGTCTCGGTCCTCCCGCCCATCGGCTACGAACGCGCCGGGCGGTTCGCGCTGGACGTGGTGCTCGCGGACGTGGCCGTCAGCGGCCTGCCCCCGTCGCATCTGGCCATCTCCTTCTCGCTCCCGCCGGGGATGGGAGACGAGGAGTTCGCGGCCGTCTGGGCGGGACTGCACGCCGAGGCGGCCGATCTGGGCGTGAGCGTCGTCACCGGCCACACCGCCCGCTACGAGGGCTGTTCGTTTCCGTGGGTCGGCGGGGCAACGGCGCTCGCGGTCGGCGACCCCGGTGACGTGATCCGGCCGGACGGCGCCCGCCCCGGCGACGACCTGTTGGTGACGAACGGGCCGGCCGTCGAGACGACCGGCCTGTTGACGACGCTGTTTCCCGATCGGATCGACCTCCCGCCCGACACTCTCCGGACGGCACAGGCCCGCCTCGACGAGGCGAGTTGTGTCCGCGACGCGATGACCGCGGCCGCGGCGGGGCCGGTGACGGCGATGCACGACGCCACCGAAGGTGGCCTCCACGGCGCGTTCGTCGAGATGGCGACCGGCGCGGGCGTCCGGTTCGAACTCGAACGCGACCGGGTGCCGATCCGGCCTGGCGTCGAGGAAACGTGCGAGACGCTGGGGATCGACCCCTGGACCGCCACGGCGTCGGGATCGCTGGTGGTGACGGTCGCTCCCGAGGGAACCGAGGCGGTGCGGTCGGCACTGGACGACCGGGGGGCGGCCGTCGCGCGTATCGGCCGCGTCGTCGACGGCGAGGGCGTCGCCATCGACGGCGAGGAGATCGAGGCGCCGGGGGTCGATTCGTCGTGGGCGGCTTACTCGGCGCTCTCGACGGGAAGTTCGACGAACCCGTCGTCGACGTAGCGGTACGCGCGGATCGCATCTGGCGGCGAGACGATGCAGTAGACGTAGCCCGGCCACGTCGCCCGCGCGCGGTCCGTCGCGCTGGGACGGGGGGCGCTCTCGGGGTGGGAGTGATAGAAGCCGACGGCGTCGTCGCCGCGGTCCTCGATACGGTCGATGGCCGCCATCGTCGCCGCGGGGTCGAGTTCGTACTCGGTACGGGGGTGGGCGGCGACGTTCGGGACACGCCGGATCGCCGTCACGTGATCCGGGGGGCCGCGCTCGCCGGCGAAGATGCCACAGACCTCCGCCGGCGGATCGCGGTCGGCCCCCTTGCGGGCGTGGTCGAGGAGGGCATCGCGGACGCCGGGAGCGAGGGTGAGGCCGTCGTGGGAGTCGTCTGCGGTCACGCTCGACTCCCGATCATTCGAAGTCACGACGCATCGCGATTTCGAACCACGGGCAGAGGCGAAGCTGTCGGTACGCCCGCGGGTGTCCGTGGAGGTGATCGTAGTCGACCCAGAGGCGGCCGGCGATCTCCTCGGGTGCGGGGTCGAGCGTCGTGTCGTCGAGGGTCACCTTCAGGACGGCACACACCTCCCACTCCAGGCCCGCGTTCTCGTAGTAGCGCTTGTACTCGAACTTGTCCGTGATGCGGAGGTCACCGTACTGGTCGGGCGTGACGCCGAGTTCGTCGATCAGGCGCTGGCGGCAGGCGTCCTTTTGGCTCTGGCCTGGGCGGGGGTGGGACGCGACGGTGCCGTCCCAGTGGGTGTCCCAGAGGCGTTTGTCCGGTGCCCGCTGGCCGAGGAGGATGCGCCCCTCGCCGTCGAAGACCAGGGCAGTGAACGCGCGGTGGCGAACCCCCTCGCCCGTGTGGGCGTCGAGGCGGTTGACGGTGCCCTGTTCCTGATCGTCGGCATCGACGGCGATGACCTCCTGTGCGGCGTTGGGGTGGCTCTCGGCGTCGCCGCCCTCGTTCGGACTCATGTCAGGGCAGTCGGTGGGGAGGCTAATGGTGTCTTCGATGCGGGCTCCGGCGGGGGCGCTCGAATCGCCTATATGTGTGTCCGTCGAACGGCCAGCCATGACCGACGAGCAGGGATGGGCGGTCTCGACCGTCCGGGAACGCGTCCAGACGCGAGACGACCTCGACGGCGTGGCGGACGGACTGACCGCCATCGAGGACCGGGCCGACGACGGCCGGATCACGGTCGAAACCATGCGGGACTGGTACCGGACGTGTCGGGAATCACACCGCTCGACGGCGGCGGACCTGTCGGACGCCGAGGCGCGATTCGAGGCACTCGAGGCGTCGCTCGATCCGATCGACCGTGACACGAACCGGGTCCGCGCCAGACTCGACGAGTACGAGGACGGGTTCGACTCGATGCGCTCGGCGCTCGCGGCCACCGAAGAGCGACTGGACGCGACACCGAGGACCCCCGAGTCGGCCGTGGCGGCGTACGAGGCGGCCGCGAACCTCCGGCGGTGTGGACAGGTCGTCCACCAGGTCGCCCACTCGCTCCACCACGTCGAGGCGGAAGTGGCGAAGTTCGAGACGTGGCTCGGCGACCCCGCGACCCGGATCGACACGCTCGACGAGGAGATCGACGGCTTCGAGCGATATCTCGACAACACGGAGGGCCTCCTCGATCGGCTGGAAGCGGACGACCCCGCGGGGATCAGGCCGTTCGGCGCGTGGCTCGCGGCCTACCACCTCCAGCGGATGATGTCGCTGGTGTTCGAGGACCTCCGGGCCGACATCGCGGACCTCGAGGCGTGGCTGGAGCGACGGGACGGCTCGTACGGGGCCGACGTGGCGACGCTGCGGGACCGCCTCGACGAACTGGCGGCGCGCCACGAGACGTGTTCAGCGCGGCTCGACGCCGCGACGGCGGAGATAGACGACTTCGAGTCGAAGCGTGCCGGGGTCGCCGACTCGCTCGACCGGTTCGAGGCGGACCTCGACGGCCGCGAACCGCCGGTCGACTGGGGCGAAGTCGACGACCTGGTGCAGGGACAGTTCGACGACCTGGGGATTCAGGTCCGCTAGCCCATCCCGGTCGCAGACAGGTACTGCGCGCCGAACAGTACGGTGTTGTAGAGGCCGTGGACGACGGCCGGAACGACGAGGTTCCGGCTCCGCTCGTAGAGGTAGCCGAGGACGAGACCGAGCGTCGCGGCGACGGTGACGTAGGGCACCCGCGACCCGCCGGCCCCGGTGAGCGCGATCCAGTGGACGAGACCGAACAGGACGCTCGCGACGACGATGGCGACGCCCGGACCCCACGTCCGTCGGAGGATGCCCTGCACGCCGCCCCGGAAGACGAGTTCCTCGAAGGGGCCGACCAGGAGGATGGCGACGGGGATCATATAGAGGAAATATCGGGGGTCCTGCTGGCCGGTGACGACGACCTGGTTCTGCGCGACGGAGATGCCGAGGACGGTCAGCAGGCGGGCGATGGCGAGCTGGGCGAGGACGAGAGCGACGACGCCGAGGGCAATGAGGCCGACGGTCCGAAGCGTCGGGACGCGAAGCTGGAGGAGGTCCCAGTCGCGGGTGATGGCGAGATAGCCCCCGACGCCGACGCCGAAGCCGACGAACTGGAGGACGGAGGCGATCACGCGGAACTCCAGCGTTCCACGGTCGACGACGCCCGCGGCGACGAGGGCGTTCGCACCGAGGCCGACGATCGCGGTCGCACAGAGGAAGGCGCCGACGATCAGGAGGACGCCTTTGAACAGATCGCGGGCGCGCACGCCGAGTGGGGCGCGCACGTGGGTCACGTCGTCGGGCAGGTCGCCGATCCGTTCCCTGGTGGCGTAGTAGCCGACCGCGCCGACGACGCCGAGGACGAGGGTGCCGCCGGCGAGGGCCAACGGTCGATGGTGGCCCCGGAGCGACGCGTCCTGGTGGACGAGCGTCGCGAGTACCAGCCCGCCGAGCAGGTGAAGCATCGCCGCCGCGGCGAGTTCGTTGACCATGGTGGAGGGAGTCGCCCCGGAAGTAAGAATGGGTCGGATCGGCGACCGGCTACTCCACCACCAGCCGCCGTTTCTCGCCCACCGCCGTGGCCTCCTCGAAGTCGCCGCCGCCGAGGAGGCCGCGGGCGGCGCGTTTTCCCCACTCCACGGCGGGCTGGGTGAACGTCTCGACGCCGGCGAGTTCGCCGTAGAGGACACAGGCCGCCTCCATGCCGTAGAGCAGTTCGCCGACGCCGTGGGCGTCGAGGCGGTCCACCTCGACGCGGACGTTCGGGCAGTTCGCGGCCGCGAGACTCGCCTCCGTCGCCTCGAACTCCGCGTCGAGCAGGTCGCCGAGGCTCCCCCCACCGAGGTAGGCGAGGCCGTCGAGGTCCGTCTCGGGGATGGGCACGTCGGGGCCCTCGCGCGGGCGGACGAGTGTCACGAGTTTGTCGCGGGGGCCGGCGCGATAGAGCTGGAGCTGTGAGTGCTGGTCCGTCGCCCCGAGCGCGCGGGCTGGCGTCTGCCCGACGGCGTCTTTGCCCAAACTTTCGGCCCACAGTTGCGCGAACCACTCCGCGAAGCACTCCAGAGATTCGGCGTAGGGCATGACGGCGTTGACGCCAGCGCCGCGGCGTTCGAGTGCGTAGCAGGCGGCGCCGTAGGCGTAGGCGGGCGACTCGAACAGGGAGCCAGCCAGACGGTCGGCCTCGGCCCGCGCGCCGGCGAGGAGGGCGTCGATGTCGGCGCCGGCGAGGACGGCGACGGGGAGGGAAACGGTCGAGAGCGCCGAAAAGCGGCCGGGAACGCCCGCGGGCACGTCGAGGGCGGGCAGGTCGTGACGGTCGGCGAGGTTCCGGAGGTTGCCGTCGGGGCCCGTGGTGACGAGCGTCCGCTCGGTCCAGTCGACGCCCGCGCGCTCCATCGCCTCCCGGACGACGAGGAAGTTCGCCAGCGTCTCCGCCGTCGTGCCCGACCGGGAGACGACGTGGACGACGGTGTCGGCAAGCGGGAGGGAGTCGAGGAGCCGGTCGACGCCCGCGGGGTCGACGTTGTCTAGGACGTAGTGGTCGACCGCGCCGCCGAGGGCTTCGGAGAGGGTCGCGGCGCCGAGCGCGCTCCCGCCGATGCCGACGGTCAGGATCGCACTCGGGTCGTCGAAGCCGTCGACGGCCGCACGGACCGCGGCGGGATCGGCGGTGGTCGGGAGGTTCAGGGCCGCGTAGCCGTGTTCGCCGTCGTCGCGACCGCGGGCGATGCGTTCGTGGGCGTCGGTGACGCGCTCGTCGAGGCGGTCGAGCGCCGCCCGGGGCAGCCGAGGTTCGGCGTCGAGCGCGTTGCCGAGGTCGACGTACATACGCGTAGGCGCGGTAGGAGCGAATAAAGTCGTTTCCCGTTCCGTACGGTTCGCGGGCGGGAGACGCGTGGCCGTGTTTTAACACCGACGACGGCGTCGGCGGTCGATATGAAGATCAGCGGGCCCTCCGGGCGACTCGGCATCGCCCTCACGCTGGTGATCGGTCTCGCGTCGATAGGCTTCGGCGCGTACAGCTACACCACCCAGTCGGCGGCGCTTGACTCCGCAACGACGGTCGAGGGGACGATCACGTCCACGTCAATCGAGGAATCGTCGGGCAGGGGCGCCTCGTATACGCCGCGGGCGACGTTCGACTACACCTACCGGGGGGAGACGTACACGTCCTCGAAGGTCTACCCCGGCACGCTCTCGAAGGATTTCGACACCGAGCGTGCGGCCAGCGCCGAACTGGAGGGGTACGAACCGGGCACGACGGTGACGGTGTACGTCCCGACCGACTCGCCCGGGGCGGGGTATCTCGAGCCGGAGAGCACCAACAAGCCGTTCATCCTGGTCGGCGTCGGCGCCCTGTTCGTCGTGGGCGCGGGACGCTTGGTGCTGACGGGTTAGGCCGCCGGCCACCGCAGATACACCATCACGACGACGATAGTGAGTTGAAAGAACCCCTGCAGGCCGCTCAGGCGGGCGTTGCGCATACCGATCCGGCTGATCACGGTCGGGTCGGGGTCGCCGGAGGCGAGCTGTCGGTAGATGCGCACCTCGCCGGGGAGCAAGACGCCGAAGCCGACGACGGAGAGGACGGTGACGATGGCGAGCGCGAGGAGGATAGTGACCGAGGGCACGCCGAAGGCGTTGGCGGTGACGGCGAGGTAGGCACCGCCGCCGAGCAGCGAGACGGCGAAGGCGGCGAGCCACCGGGGGTCGTCGAAGGCGTCGAACTGCCAGCCGATCAGGAGGAGCGCGGGGACGGTGGTGGCGAGGGTGAGCAGGGCGATCCAGGGTTGGGAATGGGGGAAGACCCCGAGGCGTTCCGCGAGGGTGACGCCGCCGACGATGGTGACGAGGGCGAGCGACGGCATCAGGAAGGTCATCTTCGGCGTGAATCGCTGGAAGACGCTGGCGCGTTCCTCGACGGGCAGGCCCCCGAGGACGGGGCCGAGGACGAGGGCCATGAAGAGGTCGATGCCCGTCCACAGCACGCCCGCCATCACGTGGACGTAGATGTGGTGGACGACCGGTGCGACGGTGAGCGCGTAGGCGAGCGCGACGACCGGGACGGCGACGGCCCCGGCGGCGAAGGCCGGATTGGCCCGCTGACCCATGCCCCTGACCGCGCCACGAATGGTAGCCGTTGACATAGTGAAACCGACCGGACGAACGGGCAAAAACGTTCAGGGGATCAGAAGACGACGCCGTCCTGCAGGAGCGTAATCAAGACGGTCAGCACTGGCACGCTCGCGATGGTCGTCACGAAGATGGTCATGGTGAGATACTCCGAGGCCGAGAGGCCGTCGCGCTCCGCGGTGTCGCTGTACGAGAGTGTGAGCGCGAGGGGGATGAGCGCGACGGGCGTCGCACAGAGGAGGACGAACACCCGGGCAACGGCTGGGTCGCCGAAGCCGCCGAGGGCGACGGCGACGGCGAGGCCGACAAGCGGCGCGATGACGAGTTTGATGACCGACGGGCGGAGCACCCGGCGGACGTTGCCGTACGCCAGTCCGGACAGTTGGATGCCGACGATGACGAGCATCAGGGGGATGGAGGCGTCGCCGACGAGGCGGGCGGTGGACATGAACGTGCCGTCGGTCGGGGGCGCGACGCCGAGAAAGCGGACGACGCCCGCGGCGGCGATGGCGTAGACGAGGGGGAGACGGAAAATCTCCTTGACGGCGCCGATGCCCGCCTCGCCGCCGCCGCGGGAGGCGACGTAGACACCGAGGGTGTACATCAGGAACGCCTGCGCGGTGATGTAGATGACGGCGGTGGTGCGGCCGATGGCGCCGAAGGCGAATTCGGCGAGCGGGATGCCGTAGAAGCCGGCGTTGGGGAGCGCGCCCGCCAACACGTCCGCGCTCCGGTAGGGTTCGGGAACCCCCAGCAGTCGGTCGGCGAGTTCGGTGACGCCCATCGTGGCGACGACGAAGAGGAAAACGCCGGCGAAGATGCGCGCCACCGTCGCGCCCGAGAGCGTCGTCGTGACGATGCTGTGGAAGATGAGCGCGGGGAGAAAGAGATAGAGCGCGACGTCGTTCAACGGATCGACGTCCAGATCGAGCGTCGAGGCGAGGAGGTAGCCGAGTCCCATCACCGACACGATGGGGAGGATGGCGGAGGTGAACGCGGAGACGAGGGACATGGACGGCCGGTCGCCGTCGGGGCGTCTCAACCCCCGTGTGGAAGCAAGGGCTTCCGCTTCCGAAAGGACAGGTTTCAAGCGCGGCGGGCGCCGACGGGGCGTCATGTACGACCGACTCAAGGGGTTCCGCGATTTCTACCCCGAGGAGATGGCGGCCCGGCGGGCCGTGGCCGACGCGCTGGAGGGGACGGCCCGGCAGTACGGGTTCCGGGAGATCGGTACCCCGGCGCTCGAAGCCGTCGACCTCTACACCGACAAAAGCGGCGACGAGATCGTCGACGAACTGTACACCTTCGAGGACAAGGGCGGCCGGCACGTCGCGATGACGCCCGAACTGACGCCGACGGTGGCGCGGATGGTCGTCGCGAAAGGTCAGGAACTCCAGAAGCCGATCAAGTGGATGTCCACCCGACCGTTCTGGCGGTACGAACAGGTCCAGCAGGGGCGATTCCGCGAGTTCTACCAGACCAACGTCGACGTCTTCGGCTCCGCCGAACCCGAAGCGGACGCGGAGATCCTCGCGTACGCGGCCGACGCGCTGACGACGCTCGGCCTCGAAGGCGCGGACTTCGAGTTCCGTGTCTCCCACCGCGACATCCTCGGCGGCCTCCTGCGGGCGTTCGAGGCGGACGTGAACGTGCGAGCGGCGATCCGCGCCGTCGACAAGTCGGCCAAGATCGAACCGGCCGAATACTACGACCTGCTCCACGAGGCGGGGCTCTCCTACGATCAAGCCCAGCGGTTCGACGACCTGCTGGCGACGGGCGACCTCTCCGAGTTGACCGACTTCGCGGGCACCGACGAGGTGGCCGACGCGGTGGGCAACCTCCGGAACGTCCTCGACGCCGCCGCCGACTTCGGCGTTCGCGACTACTGCACCGTCTCCCTGGAGACGGCTCGAGGGCTGGACTACTACACCGGCACCGTCTTCGAGTGTTTCGACACGCAGGGCGAGGTGTCCCGCGCCGTCTTCGGCGGCGGGCGCTACGACGACCTGATCGAAAGCTACGGCGGTCAGCCCACGCCCGCGGTGGGCGTCGCTCCCGGCCACGCCACCCTCTCTCTGCTCCTCCAGCGGGCGGGCGTCTGGCCCGAAGAGGCACTGTCGACGGATTACTACGTCCTCTCGGTTGGCGACACCCGAGCCACGGCGGCGCGGGTGGCCCGGGACCTGCGCGACCGGGGCCACGTCGTCGAGACGGATCTCGCGGGGCGGAGCTTCGGCGCCCAGATGTCCTACGCCGACGGCGTCAACGCCGAGACGGTCGTCATCGTCGGCGAGCGTGACCTGGAAAGCGGCGAGGTGACCGTCAAGGAGATGTCGAGCGGCGACCAGACCACCGCCCCCGTCGACGAGTTTCCCGGTGAGCGGGAGCGGCCGACCTACGACGACTTCGCGTAAGCGACCCGATGCGTGCCTTCCGCGTCGCCTACGACGGCCGCCCGTACTTCGGCTTCCAGCGCCAGCCGGACGTGCCGACCGTCGAAGACGAACTGCTCGATGCGCTTCGCGCACACGGTATTCCGAACGACGGGGCGGACATCCCGCCCGGCTACGCCGCCGCCGGCCGCACTGACGCGGGCGTCTCGGCGCTCGCCCAGACCGTCGCATTCGAGGCACCGGATTGGCTCACGCCGGCGGCGTTCAACGCGGAACTCCCCGCGGCGATCCGGGCGTGGGCGGGCGCCGACGCCCCCGCCGGCTTCCACGCAACCCACGACGCGACCCGGCGCACGTACCGCTACTACTGCCACGGCCCCGGGTTGGACGACGACCGCGTGCGTGCGGCCCTCGACGCGCTGACCGGCGAGGGCGACTTCCACAACCTCACCACCGACGACGAGGGGACGGTCCGAACCCTCGATGCCGACTGCGCCCGCGACGGCGACTTCCTCGTCCTGACGCTCTCGGCGGACGGCTTCGCCCGGCACATGGTCCGCCGGATCGTCTCGCTCGTTCGGGCGGTCGGGAGCGGGGAGAGCGGCCTCGACCGGATCGATCGGGTCCTCGGCCCCGACCCACTCGACGGCCCGGGAGGCGTCCCGACCGCGCCGGCGACGCCGCTCGTCCTCGCGGACGTGACGTATCCCGGGCTCTCGTTCGAGCCCGACCCTCAGGCTGTCGAGAGCGCCCGCGAGGCCTTCGGTGAGCGGCGCATCGAGGCGTCGACCGCCGCACGAGTCGTCGGTGACCTGTGTGACGGACTCGAGTGAACGGCGCGGTGCGAGGTGAGACGGGCGTGTGTCCGCCGGCGGTTGCGCGGAGCAGCCACACGGATCGCGACCCGACGACGTAAAACGGTGGGACGTGTATCCGCCCGCATGTCCGAACGCACTGCGGTCGTCCTCGCCGGCGGTCGGTCGACGCGGTTCGGCGACGGTGACAAGTCGGTCGCCGACCTCGCCGGGACGCCGATGATCCGCCGGGTCGTCGACCGGATAACCCCCGTCGTGGACGCCGTCGTGATCAACTGTCGGGCCGCACAGCGAGCAGCGATCGCGGACGCCCTCGATGGCGCCAGCGTCCCCGTCGCGTTCGCGGAGGACGACTACCCCGACGAGGGACCGATGGCGGGGATGGCGACGGGCCTTCGCGCCGTCGACGGCGAGTACGCGTTCGTCGTCGCCTGCGACATGCCCTTCGTCGACGCCGGGTTCGTGGACTACCTGTTCGAGCGGGCAGCGGGTCACGACGCCGCCGTCCCGCGCCCCGACCAGTGGTTCGAGACCACCCACGCCGTCTACCGGGCGGCGGCGATGGCCGACGCCTGCGAGGCGGCGCTGGAGGCTGGCGAGGATCGCATCGTCGCGCCGCTTTTCGACCTCGATTTCGTCGTCGTCGACGGCGACGAGGTCCGAACGCATGGTCGTCCGAGCACGTTCGAGAACTGCAACACGCCGGAGGACTTCGAGGACGCGGCGCGACGGCTATAGTAGCGTTTGGAACTGTTTGCACACCTGATCGCAGGACTGCGTGCCATCAGGTGTGCTCTGACTTATAAAGGCTACTACAGAGGAGGAGCCGTAGCCCGCCGAACGGTCGTGGCGGACGGGAGCGGCGCTACTCGACCACGTCGACCACCTCGGCGTCCAGCATCCGCGCGAGCACCACCCGCGACACGTTGGTGCGCTCGTGGACGGCGTCCGCGATGGCGCGGCCGGTCGCGGCCAGGTCGTCGTCGTCGACCATGTTGATCAGCGGGACGACCGTCGCACTCGGGGGGACGCCCTTGCGGCCGCCGAGTCGGTCCGCGAGGACGGCGCCCACGTCCTCGGGGCCGATCCGATCGCCGAGGTCGAGGCCGGTGAGTTCGGCGACCCGCTCCGGGCGGTGGACGTGGGTCTCCGAGAGCGGTTCGCCCACGACGCGGGCGCTGGCGATGGGGATCACCGTATCGGCGGTGGCGGGGATCTGGGGTTCGCGCTCGTCGGGCGCTTTCAACAGGCGCGTTCGGGCGCCGTCGGCTTTGACCAGTACCGGCCCGTGTCCGGGCGTCGCGCGGATGGCGGAGACGGTTTCGCGGTCGTAGCCGAGATACCGGTCGTCGCGCTCCCGTTCGGGGACGAGGCCGAGCGGCCAGTCGGTCGCGTCTCGGAGCGCGCCGACTGGGTCGCGGGTGAGACGTACCGCGGCGACTTCGTCGTCGAAGATGGGGATGCGGACGGTCGCGGTGACGACGGCGCGATCCAGCCGGTTCGCGAGCGCGTAGAGCGTCGTCTTCTTGCCGCCGGCACCGACGACACAGACGAGCGGCGAGTCGGCCGACAGCGCCTCGATGAGATCCATACCGCTGCTTTCGCGTCCAGTCACTTCGGCGTATCGGGCGCGTGATCCGACGGATTACGGGCGGGACACGAGCGGGCCGGCGCCCACCCTCGTCACGGTCGGGTCACGCCCCGGACGTGCGACTGCTCGTGGGCCGGGAACACGTCGTCGACGGCGCCGTCCTCGCGCTCTGTCAGGAGCGCCCGGAGTTCCGCCTCGTAGTCGGCCCGGGTGATCGACTCGCTCGGGCCGGTGTCCACGTCGAGGGTGGCGTCGGCGAGGCGGTCGACGGCCCGCCGGCCGAAGCCGGCGAGGGGGGCGAGGTAGTCCACGCCGCGACGGTCTTCGAGGCTCCGCGCCGTCGCGCGGTCGACGGTCGGCGCCCGGTCGTCGCGGCGGGTGCCGTCGGCGACGGCGGTCACGTCGAGGTCCGCGGCGCGTTCGAGCGCGTGTTCGTGTGCCCGCTGGATGCCGTGTCGGGGGTAACCGTCGGCGAGGAGTCGGTCGACGGCGTCGTCGGCGACTGCGGGGTCGAGGTCGAGCCGTCGGAACGGGTAGCCGAGGCGCTCGGCCGCCCGCTGGGCGTGACGCCAATCCGAACTGACCCCGAAGGTACCGGTGACGAGGGTCACCTCGTAGAAGGGGTCGAGGGAGAGCGCCGCGAGCGTGGAGTCCTTGCCGCCGCTGTAGAGGACGGCGACGTCCATGCTACCGCCGACGGATGTCGAAGCTCTTGTCGGGCGTGAGCTCCTTCAGGAGCTTCCGCATCTGGTCCTCGTCGATGCGGTCCTGAATCCGACCGCTCCGTGCGAGGGCGACGACTTGCTGTTCGACCTGTTCGGCCACCTCCGGTTTCGACATCTGGACGGCGTTGAGCCGCTGGCGGGCGCCGTCGGTGAGGTGTTGTTTCAACAGCGCCTGTTTCTGGGCTTCGGCCTGCTGTTGGGCGGCCTGCTGGGCCTCGCCCCCCTCGGGACCGCCGCCCTCCTGGGCCTGGTCTTTCAGTTCCTGCATCTTCTGCTGGCGAAGCTCCTCGAGTCGTTCGTCGTCGGGGTTCCCACTCATGACTATGAATTCCGTCGAAACAGTAAAAACGATTTCGGAGGCCGAAGCGGTCGGGCCGCGTCGGTCTACGCGTACTTCTCGAGTTCGGGGCGGTCGAGGTCCGCGAGCACGTCGGCGGCCACCTCGTCGAGGAAGCTCCGTCCGGCGGGCGTGGCGACGCGACCCTCGCCCTGCGCGGTGGAGACGAGGTCCTCCTCCTCCAGTTGCTGGAGCGCCGTGCGGATGATCTTCTTGCTGCCGGCGTCGGCGTGGGCGGCGGCGACGCGGTAGCGCGTCGAGCCCTGGTTTCGGTCGCCGTACGCCGTCGAGAGGCGGTCGACGCCGACGGGACCGTCGACGGCGACTTTCCGCAGGAGGCTCGCGGCACGGGTGACCCAGAAGTCGTCCTGCTGGGGCGGGAGTTCCTTGCTGACGCCGGTCTTGGTGTAGTCGGCCCAGTCGGGGGCGTCGATGCGGTCCTCGAGCCGGTCGGCGAGCGCCTCGATGAGCGCGTCGGCCGGCACGTCGTAGAGGGTTACCATTGGCGCAGCGTTCCCGCGGACGGAGTTTAAACCCATCGTATTCGGTACGCGGGCCACGCACTCGAAGGCTACGAGGCGCCGCGCGATCGGAGCCCGACGACGCCCGTCACGATACCGCCAAGCACCGTCGGCGTCCAGTAGACGGCGCCGCGGAACACGACCACGGCGGCGAGGGCGACGGCCTCGGTGACGCCGGGAAGCGGGGCGGCGACGAGCAGGACGACGAGGACACTCTCGATACCGCCGGCGCCGCCGGGGAGGGGCGTCACGCCCGCGATGGCACCGATGGGGACGATAAAGAGGGCGACCGAGAGGGGGACCGGGTGGCCGATGGCCTGGAAGGCGAGCCAGAGGCCGAGCATCTGGCAGAACCAGCCGAGCGCGGAGAGCGCGAGCGCGAGCGCCAGGCCGCGGGGGTTGGCCGCCACGCGCTCGATGGCCCGGAAGAACCCGTTGATGCGACGTTCGATGCCGCCGACGGTCGGGACTGGCACGCGTGGGAGCCGATCCGCCACCCGGCGGATGGTCGGCGTGAGGAACCCGACGACGCGTCGTTCCAGCCGGTAGCGACGTTGCCAGCCGAGATAGACGAGCGCGGGGACGCCGACGGCGAGGACCGTCACCGCCGCCAGCGCGAGTTCGAGGCGACGGTTCGTGCCGAGGGCGACTTCGGTGACGAAGTAGCCGACGCCGATGAGGGCGATGGTGATCGAGGGGACGAAGTTGAGCGTGTCGACGCTGGCGATGGCGGCCAGCCCCTTTTCGTACTCCGCATCTGTCACACGCGAGATGAGGAGGGCGGTGATCGGCTCGCCACCCGCCTGACCGAACGGCGTGACGTTGTTGGCGAACATCGCGCCCGTGAACACGAGGAAGGCCTGCGGGACCGACAGCGAGACGCCGAGGACATCGAGGACGATTCGGAGGGCAAAGCCCCAGGCCGCGAGCCAACCGAGCGTAGCGAGAAAGACCAGCGCCACCACCCGGAGGTCGGCGGCCGCGAGTTGCGAGACCAGGTCGTCGACCCCTGCGACCGAAAGCAGGATGGCGAAGACGGCGAGGGCGCCGGCGAACCCGAGAATCGTCGCTCGAATCCGTCCGCCGGACATGCCTGCGGGGAAGGGGAGACGGCCCATTAACCCACCGACTCGCGCCGCCGTTCGTCGTGGCTTTTTATTCGCTCGTCGTGAACGCCGTGCATGGACGAACGGAGCGCGTTGGGACGGCTCGCCGAACGGATCGACGCGGCGGGCGACG
This sequence comes from Haloplanus natans DSM 17983, assembly GCF_000427685.1. Taxonomy (NCBI): domain Archaea; kingdom Methanobacteriati; phylum Methanobacteriota; class Halobacteria; order Halobacteriales; family Haloferacaceae; genus Haloplanus; species Haloplanus natans. The sequence goes on along the minus strand of NZ_KE386573.1, from coordinate 291,455 downwards.
ACGCGGCGGTGATCGACGGGCTGGTCGTGACGACCGACATGCTCCACGAACGGACGGACTTTCCGGCGGGGACGACCCGATACACCGCGGGCTGGCGGACGATCGGCGCGTCGCTATCGGACGTGGCGGCGATGGGCGCGAGCGCGACGGCCGCCGTCGCCGCCTACGGCGCGCCCACGTTCGAGGCCGAGGAGATAGCGGCGTTCGTCGACGGCGCGAGCGACGTGTGCGAGATGACCGGCGCCGAGTACGTCGGCGGCGACCTCGACAACCACGACGAGTTCACCGTCGCGGGAACGGTCGTCGGCCGGACCGACCATCCGGTCTATCGGACGGGCGCGTCGGCGGGCGAGGCGGTCTACGTGACGGGGACGCTCGGGCGGACGGGCGCCGCCATCCGCGAGTTCGAACGGGGGAACGCCGACCGGGGCAACGACCTCTTTCGGTTCGAGCCGCGGGTCGCGGCCGGCCGACAGCTAGCCCCCGTCGCGACGGCGATGATGGACTCCTCGGACGGCCTCGCACGCTCGCTGCACCAACTCGCCGCGGCGAGCGACTGCGGCTTCGAGGTGGAGTGGGATCGGCTGCCGGTCGATCCGAGCGTCGAGGCCGTCGCGGCCGACGAGCGCGAGCGTCGCGACCTCTCGACGTACTTCGGAGAGGACTTCGAACTCGTCTTCACCGGATCGGCGGCGGCAGTCGACGCGGTTCGGGAGTCGGTCGAAACCACGATCACACGGATCGGAACGGTGACCGACGGCGGCGTCCGCGCCGACGGCGACCCGCTTCCGGACCGGGGCTACAGCCACTAACCCAGAAGCTGGATGGGAACGAGCAGGAAACAGAGGGCGCCGAGGGCGAAGGTGAGGAGGCCGACGACCTGGCGTTTCCAGCCGAGCGGCGTCTCGTCCGCGGGGTTGGCGGGGCCGTTGTACGCGATGAACGTGGCAAACAGGCCCCAAAAGGCCCACAACCCGACGGATTCGTTGATCGAGAGGTCGCGGACGAAGTAGAGGTAGGCCGCGAGGCCGAACAGGACCATCGGCACCAGCGAGGCGACCGTCTCCTGGCGCCGTCCGAGCATCGCTCGGACCATGTGCCCGCCGTCGAGTTGGCCGACAGGGAGGAGGTTGAGGACGGTGAAGAACATCCCTACCCAGCCGCCGATGATGACGGGGTGGACGGTCTTGGTCGGGTCGGCGTAGCTGGTCGGCTGTCCCAGGGCCGTCGCGATCAGGTCGAGAAGCGGCGGGTTGTTGAAGACGATGACCTGTGCGGAGGAGTCGACGACCCTCGACGGGATCGTCATCGGGTCGAGCGAGAGGCCGATGGCGGTGACGACGACCGTGGCGACGAGGCCGGTCAGCGGGCCGGCGACGCCGATGTCGAACAGTGTCTTGCGGTCGGGCATCCGCCCGCGCATCCGGATGATGGCCCCGAGCGTCCCGAAGGGGACGACGAAGGGGATGAGATACGGGAGGGACACGTCGACGCCGTGGTATCGGCCGGCGAGGTAGTGACCGAGTTCGTGGGCGGTCAGGACGCCGAGGACGGCGGCCGTGAACGGCCACGCTCGAAGGGCGAGCAGGGGGTTCGCGGCGAGGTCGGCCGGCGGGATGTAGTACCACGCGAAGGCGCCGACGAAAAGCGTCGAGACCATCGTCGCGACCAACAGGGCGAGGTTGGGCCACGGAAACCCGTCGATCCGGCCGTCCGCGGGCGTCGCGACGACGACGGTTTCGTAGGGTTCGCGACCGGCTTCGAGGTCGACCCGGTAGCCGGCGTGGCGAAACGGCTCCCGGAGTTCGTCACCCAGCGAACTGCGCGGAACGAGGGGCTCGCCGTAGTAGCGAAGCCTGTCGCCGTCGCGGTCGATGTCGCGAACGTAAAATACGGCTTCGAGAGCGTCCAATGGCGGCCCATCGGCTCTGTCCATCGGTATTCGGTACGTCGCTCAGTCGTATAAAACCCGTGAAGCGGGCCCGTGTGCGTGGCGGGGACCAGCGGCGACGAGGGGGCCTACGCGGGTTCGATTCGCCAGGTGGTCGCGCTCGTGTACGACCACTTCTCGACGGAGAGTTCGGTCGCGGAGTCGCGGAGTTTGACCATCAGGGCACCGATCTCTTTGGGCGAGAGACCGACCTCGTCGGCGATGAACTTACTCTTGAAGTAGAGTTCACCGTCCTGGGCCTTCGAGAGCAGGTACTCCTTCAGGCGCTCCTCTTTCGACGCGCTGTCGTCGGTCCCGGTGGAGGGGTCTGGGGTTGCGCTCATTTGTTGTCGCCTCGATCCGACGTACATACCCGAGGATGTTATAAAGGGAGGAACGTTCGGAGCAGTTCGGCCAGTTTTATCGATTTACCCACTTTCGTGAAATCTTTAAGACGTTTTATTGGACCACGAGACATTTTATAATCTCTCCAAAGACTTCGTTTCCAGAAAATAGAGTTGAGAATTAATACGGCCGAAATCGCGATCGTTCCGGGGGATCAGGGCCGCTCGTGAATCCAGAACTCCTCGTTTTCGGTGGTTTCCTTTTTGAAGATCGGGACCTCGTCTTTCAGACGGTTGATGCCGTCCTCGACGGTTCGAAACGCCTCCTCGCGGTGGCCGGCGAGGACGACGACGAACACGATGTCCTCCCCCTCGCGGATGACGCCCGTTCGGTGGTGCATCAGCACCTCGAACACGCCGTCACGGGCTTCGAGTTCCTCGCGGATGGCCCGCATCCGGTCGGCAGCGACGCCCTCGTACTTCTCGAACTCCAGGTGCGTAGTCGGCGTGTCGTCCGCGGCGTCTTTCACGCGGACGCGCCCGGTGAACGTCGCGATGGCGCCCGATCGCTCCGCGAGTGGTGAGGCTTTCGCCCGGTCGACGAGCGATTCGAGGGTGATTCGGGGATCGAGGTCGGCGGCGGCGTCGAGCACCGGATCGAGGTCGGCGGCGGCGTCGGCGAGGGTGAGGATAACGTCGCCGGCGGGGTCGGCGTCCCCGATGGCGACCGTCGGGAGACGGGCGTCCGCGAAGCCGACGGTGAGGGCGTAGTCGAACTCCGGGACGAGGTCGTCGAGCAGGTTGGGCAGGTCACGACCGTCGCCCGCGCCGATCCACGAGCCGTCGGGTGAGAGGCCGTATGCCGCGCCGGCGTCGGTGTCGCGGGCGGCCGTCTCGGGGAGCGTCTCGACGGTGGCGACCCGGCCGTCGAGTCGCGGGACGAGTCGGTCGGCCACCTCCACGGCGTCGGGGCCGACGAGATTGAGGGTTTTCATACGTGGGGAAGCGCACGCGGACCCTTAACAGTGTCTCGACGGCGCGAGGCACGCGGACGCGTACCGAAGCGGGGACCGCTTGACAACCCTTAAGCCGGCATCGCGGCAACCGAAGGCCAATGCGAGTGGTCATCTCCATCGGCGGGAGCGTCCTCGCGCCCGACCTCGACGCCGACCGCGTCGCGGGCCACGCGGCGGCGGTCGAACGTCTCGTCGAGGCGGACTGCGAAGTCGGCGCGGTGGTGGGCGGTGGCGGCGTCGCCCGCGACTACATCGGGGCGGCGCGTCGCCTCGGCGCCAACGAGGTACAGTTGGACCAGGTCGGCATCGACGTGACGCGGATCAACGCCCGCCTGCTGATCGCGGCACTCGGCGACGTCTCCGCACCCTCGCCCGCTCGCGACTACGAGGCGGCCGGCGAGGCGCTCCGCCGGGGCGACGTGGCCGTCATGGGCGGTGTCATGCCCGGGCAGACGACCGACGCCGTCGCCGCGGCGCTGGCCGAATACGTCGACGCCGACCTCCTCGTCTACGCCACGAGCGTCGACGGCGTGTTCAGCGCCGACCCCGACGGTGACCCCGACGCCGAGCAGTACCCCCGGCTCTCGGGAACGGAACTCGTCGACCTCGTGGCGCCGATGAGTCGCGGCGCCGGGGCGTCGGCACCGGTCGACCTGCTGGCGGCGAAACTCATCGAGCGCTCGACGATGCGGACGATCGTCCTCGACGGGACCGATCCCGAACGGGTCGCGGACGCCGTCCTCGGGGGCGAGCATTCCGGCACCGACGTGATTCCCGAGGGGAGTCACGAACCGGAGCGGTGGACATGAGCGACGACCACAACGCCTTCTGGGCCGACGACATCGCGGACGAAATCGAGGCACGAAAGCCCGAGGACCCCATCGTCATCAAGGGCGGGGTCTCGCCCTCCGGCGTCCCCCACCTCGGCCACTTCAACGAGATCATGCGCGGCTACTTCGTCGCGAGCGTCCTCCGGGAACGCGGCCACGAGGTCCGGCAGGTGTTCACGAGCGACGACCGCGACGCCCTACGGAGCGTCCCCCGGACCCTCGCCGACGCGGACTGGAACCTCGTCGGCCTCGGCGACATCGACGCGGGGGCGCTGGGACGGAACCTCGGGGTACCCTACACGGACATCCCCGACCCCGTCGGCGAGAGCGACTCCTACGGAGACCACTTCACCGACCTGCTGGCCCGGAGCGCCGCGGCCGTCGACGTCGAGGTGGAACTGGTGTCGAACACCGACCTCTACGAATCCGGTGAGTTCGAGGCCGTTACGCGGGACGTGCTCGAAAAGCGCGACCTGGCCCGCGAGGTGCTCGCCGAATACCAGGACGGGGTCGACGAGGACTACGTCCCCTTCATGCCGCAGTGTTCGGAGTGCGGGCGGCTCACCCAGGACGTGCGCGGCGTCGACCTGGAGGCGGGGACCGTCGACTACGTCTGCTCCGGCCTCGACGCCGGCGGCGACCACATCGACGGCTGTGGACACGCGGGGACGGCCACGTTGCGGGAGGGCAAACTCCCCTGGCGCTTCGAGTGGCCCGCACAGTGGACGGTCCTCGGCGTCGACTTCGAACCCTTCGGGAAGGACCACGCGGAGGGCTCGTGGCCCAGCGGCGAGGAGATCGCCCGCCGGGTGCTCGGTATCGAGCCGCCGGTCCCGATGACCTACGAGTGGTTCACGCTCAACGGCGAACCGCTCTCCTCCTCGGCGGGCAACGTCGTCACCGTCGACGAGGTGCTCGCCCTCCTCGAACCCGAGGTGCTTCGCTACTTCTTCGTCCGCAACCCCAAGCGCGCCAAGGACTTCGACGTGGCGCGTATCGACCTGCTGGTCGACGAGTTCGACCGCTTCGAGCGCGTCTACTTCGGCGAGGAGGCGGACGCGGACCTCGAACCCCTCGCGGAGCGGGCCTACCCTTACCTCGTCGACGAGGTGCGCGAAAAGCGGGTGCGCCTCCCGTACACCTTCGCCGCGGTGCTTGGCATGACCGACGACCGCGACCTTCGAGTGCGGATGGCGCGCAATCAGGGCTTTTTCGACGACGACACGCCGGCGTGGGCGGTGGAGGCGGCGCTGGCGCGAGTCGAGCGCGCACGCACCTGGGCCGAGCGCATGGACAACGCCTACAACTACCGCCTGCAGGCCGAACTGCCCGAAACCGACTTCGACGACAGCGTGGTCGCGGCGCTTTCCGACCTCGCCGACTTCGTGGCCGAGGGCCACGACGGCGAGGAGATTCAGGGCCAGATGTACGAGATACCGCGTGCTCACGGCGTCGAGGTGGGCGACTTCTTCGCCGCGGGCTATCGGCTCTTCTTCGACGACACCGAGGGGCCGCGTCTGGGCGAGTTCCTCGGCGAACTCGACGAGTCGTTCGTGGTGAAGCGGCTGCGGCGAGAGGGCTAGTCCTTCCAGTCCGGATCGGTCCGCGGTGGGCTGAAGATATCGACGCCCTCGAAGGGTTCGTCGCCACGGTTTTCGACCCGGTGAGGGTCGCCGCCGGGGATGACGTAGGAGTCACCCGCCGAGACGGCGTGTTCCTCGCCGTCGATGATGAAGACCGCCTCGCCGCGCCAGGCATAGCCCGCCTGCTCGTGTGGATGGCTGTGTTCGGGTACCTCGGCGCCGGGGTCGATGACGTAGCCCTGTACGCTCGTCTTCTCGCCCGCGGCCAGTTGCGAGAGGCGCACGTCCGGCACCGCTTCGGTCATCGCCGTGTCGTCGTACGAACGAATGTCCATACCGTTCGGGGGCGGGCAGGGATCATAAATTGTCGTGCCGGCGTCCATCACCCGTCGTCGACGCGGACGGTGTCCTCCTCGCGGACGCCGTCGGCGGCGCCGGCGGGCAGTTCGATCACGGTGTCGGCGGCCGCCCGGCCGAGACCCGTCCACGCCGACAGGCGACTGACCCGCTCGACCCGGCCGCCGCGGAGCCAGACGGCGTCGATGTCGAACGGGACGCCGACCATATGCAGGGTTCGGGGGGCGGGGCGACCGAACGGGAAGACGAGCGCCGACCCGTCGGGAAAGGAGCGGCGGAACATCAGCCCGCGCGCCCTGGCGAGAAAGGAGTCGGCGACGCGAACGTCCGTGGCGAGGACGCGGGTGTCGCCGTCGCCGTCGTGGACGATGCGTGTCATGGGCGGAGCCGATCAGAGCTGTCGGGACGTGCCGGGAGCGACCCGATCGGTCCGGGCGGCGCCGCCCGACGAGCCGTCGAGCGAATCGGCGAGGGCGACGAAGGCGACGATGCCGGCCGCGGCGGCGACGCTCGTGACGAGGACGCCGAGGACGAGTTCGACGGTCGGCGACAGGAGGGTGGTGAGGGTGGCGATCACCGCGAGCGACAGGGGGACGGCGACGACGGCGAGGGCGACGGCGACGATGCGGGCACGGGAGCCGCTGGCACGGGCCCAGGTTCGACCGACCGCGCGGCCGATCGGGTCGCCGTCGACGGCGACGGCGACGAAAACCAGCGGCAGGTGGACGAGGACGACGAGGCCGGGGACGACGAGGAGTCCGAGGCCGACGGCCGCGGCGACGACACCGCCGACGGCGACGACGACGGCGCGGGCGTAGGCGAGCACCGTCTCACCGATCGTCTCGTTCCCGCCGAGGGCGTCGCCGTCGGGGGCGACAGTCCGCGCTAGCGCCGCGAGAACGGCGACAGCAGCGACGGTGGCGACGGCGAGGCCCCCGACCGCCCCGAGCGCCGTGAGAGGCAGCGTCGGCTCGTAGGCGACCTGCATGGCCGAGGCCAGCCCGGACCGGGCGAGGAGGGTATTGAGCGTGGCGTTCCACGCGGTGATGGCGACCAACAGCGAGACCACGAGCGCGGCCGCTCGCGAGCGGGCAGCGCCCGACGTGCCGAGGAGGGTCATCGTCACGAACTGTGCGGCGACGACGACGTATAAATTTCTATCAAAATCTGATATGTGTCTGACGCCCGTCGCACAGCACGACTCGAAAGACGTTTTTCGGCAGTTTCACGTCTAACACGCGTCTGACAGTATCGATATGCTTTACTCTATCGACGCGTAGGCACCGAACATGGATCGACGCGCGTTCCTCGTCGCCCTGACCCCTCTCGTGGCCGGCTGCTTCGGCGGCCAGCAGAGCCAGCCGACGCCCACGGCGACCGAGACTTCCGAACCGACCCCGACCGAAACACCCGAACCGACCCCGACGCCCGAACCGGAGGCGTCGCCCGAGGCGGCCCAGCACATCGACGACGCGCAGGACCGCCTCACCGAGGCCGTCTACGTCTACACCGGCGGCGTCACCGACGACCTCCTGTCGGTGACCGCCGAGACCGATGAGTTCCGCGCTCGGGACGTGCTCCTCCGTCTCGACCGGGTACAGCGGGCCATCGCCGCCGCCGAGGCGGACGCGAACACCGACGAACAGCGGGCGACCATCGCGTCGCTCGATACGATGCAGCGGTTTCTCACGCTGGCGGCCGACGCCCAGTCGTGGCTCATCGACGGCCACGATGCGCTCACGGAGGCGTACACCCACCTCGACGAACGCGACCTCGACGAGGCCGAGGCGGACATCGAACGGGTCGAGACGGCGAACGACGAGGTGTCGGAGCCGACCGCCACGATTCGAGAGGAGATGGACGCCGACAGCGCGGCCGTAGTCGACGCCATCAGCGGCGACGAGTACAGCTCGAAAGTCGGTCAGCTAACCGACGAGGCGGACGTACTCGCCGCGCTCGGAGACGACGCCACCGACCTCCACGAAGGGATTTCGCTGATCGTCGAGGCGCGAGACGCCGTCGACGAGAACCGACCCGAGGAGGCCGCGGAGAAGGCCGATCAGGCGTACGAACTCCTCAGCGATGTCGAAGACCGGCTCGACGAACGGCTCTCGGAGCTTCCGGACCGGGCCGACGCCTTCGAGGACGTGGCGAGCGACATGCTCGACCTGGCGTCGAGTCGCGCCACCACCGCCGAGACCGTCTACGACAACAACTCCTGACGCTCGTGTGAACGGTTCGCACGAACCGGCGTTTGAGTCACCGCCGGTTTTTGAGGGGAGCCTCCCGAGTCGTCACTCATGGACACCGAAGACCGCGGCTGCCCGAAATGCGGCCACACCGAGACCGACGTGGGAAAGATTTCGACCACTGGCGGCGGCCTCAGCAAGATGTTCGACATCCAGACCAACTCGTTCAAAGTGGTGTCGTGTACCTCGTGTGGCTACTCGGAACTGTACCGCGACGTGGGCTCACAGGGTAGCGACATCGTCGACGTGTTCCTCGGGTAGATGGCCGAAGTCGGCGTCGTCGTGCTGTTCCTCCTGCTCGGTATCGGCGCGTCGCTCCTGCTCTACTGGCTGGTTCGCGCCGAACACGACGACCGCGAAGTGATGGATCGAGCGTCGGCCGAACGCGTCGCGCGCCGTGACACCGACGAGGACCACGACCGGCGCTGACGGGGTTTTATCGAATATCTTCGACATTCTTGCCGCAGCGACGCCAGCGGATATTTAAATAGGCCGAACCGGTTCGGGTATTCGGCACAGCAGTGTCGGCCGGCGAGAACCGTCGAGCAAGGCTTGTCCGTCCCTCTCAGAGGTTCACTCGTTATCACGGACCAAGTTGGTGCACCCGGAACGAAGCTCTCGCGTCGGCGGTTCGTCAACCGCCTCGGGGTCAAGCCCCGAGGCTTGTCAGTGGACTCCCGCTCTATCCGCGCAAGGCGGAAGGCGTGTAATCACCGTTCGCGTTCAGCGTCCCTGACTTGAAGACCAGTTGACTGGTGGCCCGTCCAGCACCGGACTTGAGCCAGTGCTGGACAAGACGCCACCCGATATTCCGAGCGGCGTTGTAATCCGCGTGGAGTTCTTTTCCACACTTCAGGCACTCGAACTCGTCACCATTGCGGTTGTCCTTGTGCGTGAATCCGCACTCGCCGTGACTGCACCGCTGTGACGTGTAGGTAGGGGCAACATCGTCCACGTCAATACCGTACTCTTCGGCTTTGTATCCGACGTGGCCTTGGAGTTCGCCGAACGCCCACTGCTGGAACTTCGAAGCGTTCGAGATGCGTTCGCGGATATGCGTCAGATTCTCGAACGCAATCGCCGCACAATCGTTCTCCACAGCCTCCTGAACGATGGCCTTCGAGATGCGGTGGAGGTAGTCCGCACTCCACCGAGCGAACCGTGACCCGATGCTTTCGATGGTGAGGTGTGCGGAGCGAGTGCCTGTCTGTTGGAGGTTGCCGCGCCGACGTTCGTACTCGTCGCGGCGGTGGTTGAGGTAGTCTGCGTTTCCAAGGAAGGCCCCTGTGCTGGTGACGGCGAGAGAGCCGTCCACGTTCAAATCGACGCCGAGAACCACTCCGTTCCCAGTCGATTCGTCGCCAGAATCAGCCGATTCGACTTGTTTCTTGACTGCGACGTGGAGGTAGTACGTCCCGTCACGCTTGTGGAGCGTTGCTTCCTTGCGTTCCCAGTCATCCGTCCAATACTCCGCAAACGGCGTCTCTTCCTCGTCTTCAGGTGTGACTAACTCGGCGGTCACGCGGTCGCCAACCGTGGCGAGGGTAACGTGGTCGTCGTTGTACGTGATGGTTCGACCGTTGTACGCGACGACACTGCCTCGGAACTCGGGCTTGCTGGCTTTCTGACCGTCGTCGAGGATGCGGTCTTTGCAGTTGCTGAGCGCGTCGGCAGCGAGGTTGCGGGCGGATTGGACGAGACTGGCTTGCAGACTGGTCTGCTCCCGAACCTCTGAATAGGTTTGTTCGTGGAGCGTGTTTTTGATGTCCTCGATCTGCGTGGGGTCGTCGCTCCACCCAGCGTCAGCGACGTGTTGGGCCGCTTGACGGAATTGCTCGAACGTCTCATCGAGAACGCTGTGAGCGTCCTCGGGAACGTCGAGCTTTAGCTGGATGTTGCGGACGACCTCTATACTTCATTAGTACCGATAGAAATATTTGAAGGTATTTGTTTAGACGTGGGGGAGTCGGCCTTGCCATCGTGCGTGGTTTGTGTCATCGGTTGTCGGCTTCCTCCCCGACCTCAAGGGTCGGGGTATCCGCCTCGCAATCTCTATGAACCACCCGATCCACACCCACAACCACCGGTTCCGGGTGGTCGAGAAGGACGGCTCGCGGATTCCCGACGTGGCCCAGTACGAGGAGGACATCCTCGATCTGGCGCCCGCGGAGCGCAAAACCGTCGAGTTCGAGGCGGACGCCGACCCCGGCATCTACCTCATGCACTGTCACAAGGTGAGCCACGCGATGAACGGCAACTCCTACCCCGGCGGGATGGTCGGCGGCATCGTCTACGAATCGGCGATGGACTCGGACGTGTTCGCACAGCTGATGGAGTACGCGGGCTACGAGCCGTAGCGGAACAGGTTGATGACGGTGGGGACCGACCGCCCGGCATGGAGCGGACGCCAACGGGCACACCGGTCGGAGTGGACGACCCCTACGCCCACGCCGACCGCTGTGACCACCTCACCGGCGACGGGCGGTGTCGGTTCGCGCTCGAACACGCCGGGGACAGCGGGGGGCGATGTCCCTCAAGCAGCGCGGAGCCACGCTCCGCGAGCAACCGGACGCAGTCCGGTGACAGCGAGGGACACAGTCCCTCGGGCAGTCGGCCGGCGGCCGGCGACGACCCCGCGTTCGCGGCCGCGCGCCGCGACGACGACTACGCCTGTGTCGTCGCCGACGAGGACACCACGTGGCGTGACTGCCCACACTACCGCTCGACGACCGACGGCCGCGAGTGTCGACGCTGTGGACTCGAGGAGGTGCGCCTGGCACACGAGGACGCGCGGCCGTTGCTGGAGGAACACCACCTGTCGTACGGCACCGGAAAGCGAGACGGCGACGACGACCCGGCCCACGAGATCACCGTCTCCCTCTGTCGCTGGTGTCACGCGAAAGTGCACGCCGGCTGGGCGCGGGTCGACGACGACGTGAACCCGGACGCGGAGGCGCTCGCGGCCCGCGAGGAGCGCCGGAGCACGGAGCAAGCGGAGTTCGGCTTCCGGACGGCGGCGGAGCGCGACGAGCGCTAACATTCGATCCGTTTTTACGCGCTTCCGGATTACGACGGCGTAATGACTCGAATCGTCGTCGTCGACAACCACGGCCAGTTCACGCACTTGGAACACCGGGCGCTCCGGGACGCGGGCGTGGACACCGACATCGTCGACAACACCACGCCCCCCGAGGAGCTCGACACCGACGGCCTCGTGCTCTCGGGCGGTCCCGACATGGATCGGATCGGCCGCTGTGCGGAGTATCTCGAGATGGACGTACCCGTTCTCGGCATCTGCCTCGGTATGCAGATCATGGCGGTCGAACTCGACGGCACCGTCGACGCCGGCGACTACGGCGGCTACGCCGACGTGACGGTCCGCATCGTCGACGAGGACGACCCCCTCGTCGGCTCGCTCGCCCCCGAGACGCGCGTGTGGGCGAGTCACGCCGACGAGGTGACCGCCCTCCCCACGGGCTTTACCCACACCGCGACGAGCGACGTGTGTGACATCGAGGCGATGAGCGACCGGGACCGCGAGCTCTACGGGGTCCAGTGGCATCCCGAGGTGGCCCACACCGAGGAAGGCGAGGAACTGTTCGCGAACTTCATCGAACGCTGTCGATAGAACCGAGCGCGGGACTACGCCGGCGACGAACAGTGACCACGACAGGTATGAAGGGAGGGATTTACGACGCCCCGCCTCGTCGGGGCGACTGACATGACGGCGACGCAGTCCGACCTCGCGGGGCTGTCGCGGTACATCTTCACCGCACCCAGCTGGTACGCCAGCCTGGGGTTCGCCCTCGCCATCGCGGCGATGGCCGGCATCGCCGCCTTCGACTCCGGCGGCACCTCGCCCACATGGCGGAGCCTGCTCATCCTCGGACGCGACGCCTGGCAGGGCATCTTCTTCATCGGCCTGCCGACGGTCATCGCCTCCGTCGGCACCACCGGTGTCGACCGCTTCGTCGGCGGGAAACTCACGCCGAACCGATCGTCGCTGCTGGCGCTTCTCTGTGAGGTCATCCTCGTCGCTATCGTCATCGGCGCGGGCATCGTCTCGCTGCTTACGCCGCTCGGCCAGACGTTCATCTACGACGCGCTGGTGATCGCACTGGCCTCCATTTTCGCCTTCCGCCTGCTGGTCGTCATGGCGGTGTCGCAGTCCTCCCTGCTCATCGCCGCCGTTCCGGCCAGCCTCCAGACCGTCGTTTCGGCGCTTTTCCTGTTCGTCTACAGCGGGACGGTCCGCTTTCTGGAACTCGGCGGGCCGCTCGTCGACGCCTATCTGATGCCCTACCTCTCGCGGGCGTCGGAGGCCCCGGCCGAACTCTGGGTCATCGACGCCCAGCACTTCCAGCTGCTCGGGATCATGTGCGTGCTCTACGCGGGCGCCGTCTACGTCTTCATCCGGGTGATCGACCGCCCGTGGCAGCGCAGCCTCGGCGTCTCGGTCCTCGATTTCATCCGCGGCTTCATCGGCCACGTCGCCGAGGGCTCCAGGGAACTCGAGGACTTCTTCGAGAAGCTCGGCGAGGAGGCCATCGTCCCCGTCTCGGTACTCGCCTTCCGCCGCCGCGACGGCACACAGAAGGCGCGATTCGTCCTGCCGATGATCCACCCCGGGCCGATGGGGGAGATCGGCGGCGGCAACTTCCCGACGCGCGTCGCGGAACACACCGACGGCCTCGTCTTCCCGCCCCACGCCACCGCCGGCCACGACTTCAACCTCGTCACCGAGCGCGAGGTGGACTCGATTCTCGACGCCATCGACGCCGCCCAGACGAAGCTCACGTACTCGGGAACGGCGACCCGGAGCGTCCGCACGCGGTCGGGGGAGGCGTCGATGCTCGGGCAGGCATTCGGTAACGACGCCCTCCTCGTCGCCTCCTACGCCCCCGGCTTCGCGGACGACGTGGAGTACGGCGTCGGCCTCTCGGCGGCCGCCGAGGCCCGGACCGTCGGCCTCGACGACGTGCTCCTCGTCGACGCCCACAACTCCAACAACGGCCTGCAGGGCGAGGACCTCGGCCACGTCACGCCCGGCAGCCAGCGCGCGTTCGACATGCTCACCGCCGCGAAGCAGGCCGGCGGGCGGCTGTGCGAGGCGCCGACCGGCCCGATCCGCCTCGGCGTCGCGTGGGAGCGCACCGACTGGGACGCCCTGGACGGTATCGGCCCGCTCGGAATCCGGGCCGCCGTCGTCGAGGTGGGCGACCAACAGACGGCGTACGTCCTCGTCGACGGCAACAACATGGTGCCCGGCCTGCGTGACCGCGTCGTCGACGCGGTGACCGCACGCGGCATCGACGTGGCCGAGGTGATGACGACCGACACGCACATCGTCAACACCGTCGAGGCGGACAATCAGGTGGGCGCGGCCATCGATCACGGGGCGTTCGTCGCCACTATCGAACGACTCGTCGACGCGGCGGTCGACGACCTCGAACCCGTCGAGGCGGGGCTGGCGACCGAGCGTGCGACGGTGACGGTGTTCGGCAACGACCGCACCGAGACGCTCGCCAGCCACGCCAACGCCGTCGTCTCGATGGGCGGCGCGCTCGCAGCCGTCATCATCCTCGTCGCGATGGCGGTCAGCGTCCTGGTCTTTTTCGTGACGGGGTAGCCGCCCAAACGCAAAAATAGGCGGATAGCCTACCTCCGGTCGTGCTCCTCGTGCTCTGTGTCGACCTCGACGACGACCTCGGCCGCAAAACCGGCATCGAGACGCCGGTCATCGGCCGGGACGCCGTCAGGGACGCCGCCGTCGCCCTCGCCACCGCTGACCCCGAGGACTCCGACGTGAACGTCATGTTCCAGGGGTTGCACGTCCTCGACGACCTGCGGACCGCGGAGAGCGAGGAGGTCGAAATCGCCGCCGTCACCGGACTGCAAGGGAGCGAAGTGCGCGCGACACGGGAGGTCGGTGACGAAGTCGACCGGGTGTTGGCGGGCCTCTCGACCGGCGAGTCCGTCCGCGCCATCGTCATCACCGACGGCGCACAGGACGAGTCGGTGTTGCCCGTGATCCGGTCGCGGGTGCCCATCGACAGCGTCCGCCGGGTGGTCGTCCGACAGGCACAGAACCTCGAATCGATGTACTACACGGTCAAGCAGGTGCTCGCCGACCCCGAAACGCGGGGGACCCTGCTCGTGCCGCTCGGCATCCTCCTGCTCATCTACCCGTTCGTCACCATCGCCACGTTCTTCGACGTGCCCGGCGCGGCGGTTCTCGGCCTCATCTCCGCGCTGCTCGGTCTCTATACGCTGTTCCGGGGACTGGGGCTAGAGGCGACGGTCGACGAGGCCGCCGACCGTGTCCGGAACTTCCTCTATGCCGGCCGGGTGACGATCATCACGTACGTCGTCGCCGCAGCCCTCCTGATCGTCGGCGGCGCCGAGGGAGTCGACACCCTCCGCACCATCGAAGCCGGCGTCGCGGGCGACCCCTCCGCCGTGACGGTGCTCGCGGCGCTCGTCAACGGCGCTATCCGGTGGTTCGCCGCCGCCGGCATCACCAGCAGTCTCGGCCAGGTGACCGACGAGTGTCTGGCCGACCAGTTCAAGTGGCGCTATCTGAACGCGCCGTTTTACGTCGTCGCCATCGCCATCGTCCTCTATGCCGTCTCGGGCTTTCTCCTCCCGCCCGTGGACGGGGTGACGACGCTCACGCTCACCGATCTCGCGGTGGCGCTCACCGTCGGGACGCTGCTGGGCGTCCTGAGCACGCTCACGTTCGCGCTCGCGGAGTCCCGCTATCCGACTGGCGCCGACCCAGCCTAGCGCTCCCGCACGACCACGAACTCCGCGAGGTCCTGCAGATACTCGACGGCGTCGACCTCCTCGGTGTCGGCCGTCGACAGCGCCGCCAGCGCGCGATCCGACTCGCGCTGGGCGCGGGCGTTGGCTTCCTCCGGCGAGAGATCCGTCACCTGCACCAGCGACGGCCGGTCCATCTCCGCGTCCTGACCCGTGGGCTTGCCGAGGTCCGCCGCGTCCGCAGTGGCGTCTAACACGTCGTCCCGGATCTGGAACGCGACGCCGACGCGTTCGGCGTAGTCGCCGAGGGCTTCGACCGTGAAGGCGTCGGCGCCGCCGGCCACCGCCCCGAGTTCCGCCGCTGCTCGGAAGAGCACACCCGTCTTCCGCCGGGCGAGCGTCATGTATTCGACCTCGTTTTCGGGGCGAGCGACCAGTTCCGTCGCCTCGCCCTCGCCGAGTTCGACCATCGCCTCCGCGACGATGCGCATGGCGCGTTCGTTCTCGGAAAAGAGGGCGAAGGCCTCGCCGAGGAGGCCGTCGCTGGCGACGATGGCCGGTCCGTAGCCGAACTCCGCCCACGCGCTCGGCGTCCCGCGCCGCACGTCCGAGCGGTCGATGATGTCGTCGACGACCAGCGACGCGTTGTGGACGAGTTCGATCCCCACCGCGAAGTCGACGGCGTCGGCCGGCGCACCGCCGACAGCCTCGCAGGTGAGCACCGTCACCGCGGGGCGAACCCGCTTCCCGCCCGAGAGAACGACGTGGCCGAGTTCCGCCGAGAGTTCCGCCGGTTCGACCGCCTCGACGAGCGACTCCAACCGGTCGTTCACCAGGCCCACGCGGCGATCCAGATACTCCATCGCCCCGACGAAGGGACGGGCGAGTCAAGTACGTGACGCTATCTGGGCGTTCGAGACGGTCCTAAAATCGGGGGCGACGACGGTCGACCGCGCCTACTCGAACTGCTCGATCAACTCGGGCACCACCTCGAACAGGTCGTCGACGACCCCGTAGTCCGCGATGTCGAAGATGGGCGCGTCGGGGTCCGTATTGATCGCGATGATCGTGTCGGCGCCTTTCATCCCCGCGACGTGCTGGACCGCCCCCGAGATGCCGATGGCGAGATACACTTTCGGCGTGACGGCCTTCCCGGACTGTCCGACCTGGCGGTTCTTCGGAAGCCACCCGCTGTCGACGATGGGTCGCGACGACGCCAGCGTCGCGTCCAACGCCCCGGCCAACTCCTCGATCAGTTCGAGGTTCTCCTCCTCCTCGATGCCGCGGCCGACGGAGACGATGAACTCCGCCTCGCTGATGTCCACGTCGCCGGCACCGACCTCCTCGAAGCCACGAACCGTCGACCGGATCGACGACTCGTCGATATCGACCGCGAACGGCTCGATGTCGGCGTCGCCGACCCCCTCGGCGGCCGCCCACTCGCCGCCACGGATCGTCAGCGCGACCGGTTCGCTCGTCACCTCGATTGCCGTCTCGACTTTCGATCCGTACATCTCCCGGGTGACGGTCGGGCCGTCGTCGTAGTCGATGGCGACGGCGTCGGTGACGAGCGGGAGCGACAGACGCGTCGCCACCGCGGGGGCGTAATCCAGCCCGTTGACGCTGTTGGGCATCACGACCGCGCCGGGGTCGAGCGTGTCGAAAAGCGCCGTCACGGCGGCGACGGTCACGTCGTGGTTGAACTCGTCGCCCTCGGCGACGGTGTGGATCGCATCCACCCCCTCGCAGTCGAGTTTCTCGGCGAAGCGGTCCACGTCGCCGCCGACGACGGCGGCGTGGAGGTCCCCACCCATCGCGTCGGCGAGGTCCCGACCCACGGTGAGGAGTTCGTAGCTCACCGGCCGGAGTTCGCCGCGGCGGTGGTCGGCGACGACGAGCACGTCCGTGGCGCTCATTCCGCCCCCACCCCCGCGTCCCGCAGGACGGTCGCTAGCTCCGCGGCCGTCTCCTCGGCACTCCCCTCGAACAGCGTCGCGTCGGACTCGCTTTCGGGTTTGGCCATCCCGGCGAGTGTCAGATCGTCGTCGACGAGCGACGGGTCGAGGCCGATGTCGGCGAGGGTATGGACGGCGAGTTCCTTCCGCTGGGCCTGCCGAATCCCGCGCAGGCTGGCGTAGCGTGGCTCGTTGATCCCGGTCTGGATCGTCAGCACGGCCGGACAGGGGACGGTCGTGAGTTCCTCGACGCCACCTTCGAGTTCGCGTCGCACCGACGCGTCGCCGTCCGTCAACTCCAGATCGTTCACCACGGCGGCCCACCCCATATCGAGCAGGTCGGCGAGGGCGACGCCGGTCGCGCCGAAGCCGTCGTCGGCGGCCTGAACGCCCGAGAGTACGAGATCCGGCGCTTCCTCTTCCGCGACGGCCGCGAGAATCCGGGCGGTCGTCGTCGGGTCGAGCACGTCGGCCTCGGCGAGCGCGTCGTCCCAGACGCGGACCGCGCGGTCGACGCCTTTCGCCAGCGCCATCCGGATCGTCTCCTCGCTTCGCTCCGGACCGATCGTGGCGGCGACGACCTCCACGTCCTCGTCCTCGCGGTCCTCCGCGATCCGAACCGCCGCCTCGACGGCGTAGTCGTCCCACTCGTTGAGGTCGTATTCGAGGTACGTCTCGGGGATCGAACGCCCCTCGATTTCGAAGTCGTCGGCGACTTCGGCGACCTCCTTGACGGTCACGAGAATCTTCATGTGCGACCCCTTCCTCTGCCGGGAGTAAACGTTTTCCGAAGCGACCGCCAGCTACTCCGGCTCCTCGTCGGGCAGGGAGATGAGGTTCTCGCGGCCGAGGCGGAGCTTCTCGACGCGTCCGTCGTCAGCCATCGTCGAGAGCAGTTGTGACACCTTGGCGTCCGACCACCCCGTCTCCTTGACGATCCGGGCCTGCTTCATCCGCCCGCCGTTCCGATCCAGGAGGTGTTCGACCCGCTCCTCGTCGGAGAGGAGGGTGGGATCGACGTCCGCGTCGTCCATTTTGTCGCCCTCGTCGGGGTCGGGCCGGCCGTCGTCGCCCGCCGCGGACGCCTCGTCCGTTTCGGGCCCTGCACCGCCATCGCCGCCGTCGCCCCCGCCGGACGGCACGGTGACGGTGTCTTCCGACCGCGGCGCCGATTCGTCGCCGCGCAACCGGACGTACGCCACGGCGGCGAGGACGGCACCGAGGAGCAGGGCCCCGGCGATCAGCGACCACGGGAACGGGGAGGGCTCCGGCTCCTCGACGGCGGTCCGCTGATAGGAGATAGAGAGCGGTTCACGGAATCGGTGTGGCCCCTCGACGACGACCGAGCCGTTGTCGAGGCCGAAGCGCGTGTCCGTCACCTGATAGCCCTTCGGCGTCTCGACGACCAGTCGCTGTTCGGGGCCGATAGAGGCGAGCCAGGTGCGGTTGTTAGGCATCAACACCGCGTCCCGGATCACGAAGCCAGCGTCGGTGTCGGTCAGGAAGTTCGTCCACGTAAAAGAGAGGCTGAGGACGCCCGTGCCGTTCCGGACGGTCGCGTTGCGGGTCGTGTTCCGGATCGACATCTCGCGGCCGGTTTCGCGGCTGGCTGCCGCGGCGAGCGTCCGGAAGAAATCGGCGTCGAGACCCACGGTCGTCTCCCCCGCCTCGAACTCGCGGCCGTAGTCGTCGAACGCGGCGCGGGCGGCGTCAGTCGAGAGGTTGTACCGGACCGAGACGGTCCAGCGCGCGCTTCCGTCGGGATTTGGGGCGATGTAGAACTCGGTGACCTCGGGGGTGTCGATGCGGGCGACCGACGGCCCGACGAGCGCCGGCCGGTCGGCCGTGGCCGCAGCGGCGGCTTCGGTCCCGTCGGCGGCGAACGCCACCGCGGGAATCGTCCCGGAACAGAGGACGAGGAGGGCAAGGAGGGTCGCGGCGATCCGCATTAGTTCGTGCGTCTCGATGTGACGGGAAAACGCTTTCCATCGGGGGAGAGAGCCTGTCGGGGAGAGAGCGGGCGTCAGACGAACGGCGGACGGCGGGGTTTTAGTAGCCGGCGACTCTACCGTCGCCCGATGAGAGCCCTCCCCGTCATCGCGGTTGCCCTCCTCGTCTGCTCCGCCGTCGTCGGGGCGACCGGCGACCTCGGCGGATCGGCGACCGAGACCGGCGCCGCCCCCGTCGCCGGCGACGATGCCGCGCCGCCCGCCCTCGATCCAGCCACCCCCGTTGCCCAGACCGACGGCGGGGGCGGCCCCCAGCAGATCTCCGTCCTCGATATCCCCCCGACATCGATCGAACGCTGGGGCGTCGATACACAGTACGTCGACCTCGGCCCCGCCATCGGCCTCTCGACGAACGCGACGACCGATCACCTCCGGACCCGCGCGATGGTCGAACGGGTCGAGTCCGCGAACACGACCGCGCAGCGTCGCGACCGTCTCCGGACGGCGCTTCGCGACCTCGAAGCGCGAGTCGACGGCCTCGAGAAGCGACAGACGGCCGCCGTCGCGGCGTACGGTCGCGGCGAAATCGACGCCCACGACCTGCTCGTCACGCTCGTTCGCGTGCGCATCGCGGCCGAGGAACTCGGCGACCGGCGGAACCGTATCGAGTCGCTGGCCGCAGAGACGCGTGGCTTCGATATCGACCGCGGGCGCCTCGCCTCGATCAGTAACCGTCTCTCCGCGTTCACTGGACCGGTGCGTGCCCACGCCCGGGCCGTCCTCACGGGTGAGGCCCCGCCCGACCGCTTCTACATCGCGACCGGGCCCGAGAGTGTTACCCTCTCGACAATCCTCGACGAGACGTACCTCCGTGAGGCGTATCGCGGCGACCTCCGGAACGGCGACGGCGACGCCATCGAACTCGAAGTCGCCCTCGATATCGTGTCGTCGAACTACCCCGTCATCTGGAACACGACGCGGGAGCAGACGCAGGTGTTCGGCGGGGGCGAAACCTATCCCGTCCGGGTCGTCCACGGTCGCGGTGATCTGACGGCGTTCGTCGACAGCGACGCACGCGTCGTCTACGCCGAACACCAGCGCCGGCCGCTCGCGTCGATGGTCGCGAACCGGCGAGCCGAGGGAGCCGGCGACGGGATTCGGCTCGTCGTGAATCGGACGTACCCGGGCGGCCCCGCACAGATTCGCGTCGTCGACTCGGTGACCGGCGATCCGGTCGACGCGACCGTCTCGATGTCGATCGAAACGGGCGGGTCGACCCGCCTCGGCACCACCGGCGACGACGGCGTTCTCTGGACGCTCTCGCCGTACCGCCGCTACACCATCACCGTCGACAGCCAGGGCGAGTCCGTCGAGGCGGTCGTCGACCCCGGCGCGCCGCCACGGGTGGATGCGAACACGGGCGCCGGCACCGGCACCGGCACGGAATCCGGGTCCGACGGGGACAACACGACGACACCGATGCCGACCGCCATCGCGAGCGCTGTCGACGCCGACGCTTATAAGCGATAACGGCACCACCGGCACTATGGCCAGCCGTGCCGTCACCACCGGGTCGGCTCTCGGACTCGCGTTCGCCGTCGTCGTCGGGACCGCCGTCGCGGCCGTAAGCCTCGGCGCGACCCCCGCGGCACCGACCGCCGCCGGGATCAGCCTCACGGTCGACGGGGATCGACTCCTCCTCACGCACCGGGCGGGCGATCCGGTGGACGTGCGCCGACTCGACGTGACCGTCCGCGTCGACGGCGTGGCCCTGCGCCATCAGCCGCCGGTTCCGTTCTTCTCGGCACGGGGGTTTCGTCCGGGACCGACCGGACCGTTCAACGCCGCCGCCGATCCGCGGTGGGAGGTCGGGGAGCGTGCGTCGGTTCGGCTCGCGTCAACGAACCGGCCGCGACTCGTGGCCGGCGCTCGCGTGACGGTCGAACTCCGGTACGGGGAGCGGCGGCTGGCGACCCTGACGGCGACGGCGTAGCTACGCCGAGTCGGGGACGCGCGCCAGCGTCGTGATCGCGATTTCGGGGTTGTACGCCGGCCCCATCGTGACGTGGGTCACGTCGTCGAAACCGGCGTCGGCGAACATCCGGTCGGCCTCCGCCTCGTCGTAAAAGAGCATGATCGCGTCGGCGAGTCGCTGGAAGACCGAGCTACGCGGGTAGTTCGGACCGACGACGAGCACCGAGCCACCGGGTTCGACGATGCGGCGAAACTCCTCTAAGGCGTCGACGGGGTTGGGCCAGTACTCGATCGAGCCCGAAGACCAGAGGGCGTCGAAGCTGTCGTCTTTGAACGGGAGGCGCTCGGCGTCGCCGCGGTAGAAGTCCACCCGATCCGTGCGGCCGAACTTCTCGAATGCCTTCTCCATCTGGTGGATGCTCTGGTCGAGCCCGTGGACGTGCTCGGTGTACTGGAGGAGGCCTTCGGTGCCGAAACCGGTGCCACAGCCCACGTCGAGCACCCGGTCGTCGGGATCGAGG
This sequence comes from Haloplanus natans DSM 17983, assembly GCF_000427685.1. Taxonomy (NCBI): domain Archaea; kingdom Methanobacteriati; phylum Methanobacteriota; class Halobacteria; order Halobacteriales; family Haloferacaceae; genus Haloplanus; species Haloplanus natans. The sequence goes on along the minus strand of NZ_KE386573.1, from coordinate 269,985 downwards.
TCGATGAGTTCGAGCGCCTCGGCGCGCATCTCCTCGTTCCAGATGAACGGGTTCACCTGGTCGTACACCTTCGAGAGGTACTTGTAGAACAGCCGCGCCCGGGATTTGTCTTCGAGAATCCCCATTTAAACGCCGGTTAGGGTCCGATCGGCATAACGGTGGGGATTCGCGGGCGGCGGGTTATACGGCCGGCAGGACTAGACGCCGGCGCGTTCGAGCGCGTCCTCGATGTCGGGACGCTGGGTGACGCCGACGAACCGATCGACGATACCGTCGTCGTTCTCGACGACGACCGTCGGGAGGGACTGGACCTGGTACTCGTTGGCGGTGTCCTGGTCCTGATCCACGTCGATTTTCGTCAGCTCGACGCCCTCGTAGTCCGCGAGCAGCTCCTCGAGAATCGGCTCCTGTGCGTCGCACGGTCCACACCAGTCGGCGTAGAAATCGAGCAGTCGAACGGTCATGATCCGTCCACCGGGTTCCGGAGCGGCGCGCATAAGCGTTTGGCATTGGAGAGTCCCCGTCGGCGCCGAGCCGAAACGTTTAGGCGAGCGAGGACCCCACAATCGCCCATGAGTGGGAGCCAAAGTGGTGGCCTGATGTCGAGTGCGGGGCTCGTTCGCTACTTCGACGCCGAGGACCGCAACGCCATCCGGATCGACCCGAAGACCGTGGTCGCGTTCGGCGTGCTGTTCGGCGTTCTCGTGCAGATTCTGAACGTCGTCTCGCTGTGACGGGGACCGTCCGTATCGGCGTCGTCGCCGTCCAGGGAAACGTGAGCGAGCACGTCGACGCCATCGAACGCACGGCGTCCGCCACCGGCCTCGACGTCGACACCGTCGGGGTCCGTGACTCGGGGATCGTCCCGGACTGCGACGCCCTCGCGCTTCCCGGCGGCGAGTCGACGACCATCTCGCGTCTGCTGGCACTGGAGGGCATCGACGAGGAGATCAGGGACCACGCCGCCGCCGGCAAGCCAATTTTGGCGACCTGTGCCGGACTGATCGTCGCCGCCAGCGACGCCCGTGACGACCGGGTCGACACGCTCGACCTGATCGACGTAAGCGTCGACCGCAACGCCTTCGGCCGACAGGTCGACAGCTTCGAGGCCGGCCTCGACGTGACGGGGCTCGACGACCCCTTCCACGCGGTGTTCATCCGCGCGCCCGTCGTCGACGAAGTGGGTCCCGACGTGGACGTGCTGGCGACGTGGGAGGACCGCCCCGTCGCCGTGTCACAGGGATCGGTCGTCGCCACCTCCTTTCATCCGGAGCTCACCGCCGACGACCGCCTCCACCGGCTCGCGCTGTTCGACCCGCTCCGTGCTACAGCCGCCGGCGACGAGGGGGCCGAGGCGTGAGCGACGATGCGGCGGCCGACACGGAAGCCGTCCTCGACGCCCTCTTTGCCACCATCGAGGACCGCCGCGACGAACTTCCCGAGGGCTCCTACACCGCCTCGCTGTTCACCCACGAGAAAGGCGAGAACGCGGTGCTGGAGAAAGTCGGCGAGGAGGCCACGGAGGTGATCCTCGCCGCGAAAGACGACGACCGGGAGGAACTGCTCGCCGAGTCGGCCGACCTGGTCTATCACCTACTCGTCCTGCTGGCGATGGAGGGGGCGACGGTCGACGACCTTCGGGCGGAGCTCGAAGGCCGGTTTTAGTCGAACCGGACCCCGAGGTCGTGGAGGCCGTCGTTGTGCATGGCGACGTTGATCAGGAGCGGCGTCAGCGCCTCGATTTCGGGGGCGTTGGCGAGGCCACCGGCGTCCAGCGGTCGGAGGCCGTCGATGCCATCGGCGAGAAGGGAGACGAGGTCCTTCGCGTCGGCGTCGTCGGCGACGAGGAGGGTGTCGATTCCGAGGTCGGCGTCCAGGTCGGCGAGGCGGCCCGCCGCGAGGTTGTGGAAGGCGCCGACGACGGCCACGTCGTCGGGGGCGGCGTCGGCGACGAGGAGGGTGACGCTCCCCGCGCCGGGGCGGTTGTAGTGGAAGCCGTCGTCGTCGCGTTTCATCCCCGTGGCGGGCGTCACCAGAACCGTCCCCTCGTCGAGCGAGTCGGCCACTGCCTCGACCGTGTCGGTCGCGTGGTAGGCGGGGACGGCGAGGACGACCACCCGCGCCCGGTCGGCCGCCATCGCGTTCTCGAAGCCGTTGATCTTGCAGTCGACGCCGCGGCTCGACAGTTCGGTTTCGTACTCCTCGGCCTTCGCGCGGGCCTTCTCCGGGTCGCGAGAGCCGATCACTACCTCGTGGTCGGTGTGGTACGCCCACCGGAGGGCTAACCCCTCGCCCACGTCGCCGGTCCCGCCGAGTAGCGCGATTCGCATGGGCGGACTGTGGCCCGGTCCGAGGTAAACGTGTTGGGACTGGCCCTATTCGCCGCCGATGGCGACGAGGTAGGCGACGACGAGGGCGACGACGACGCCCGGAGCGAGTCCCCGGAGCCACGTGGCCGGATCGGACGGGGAGACGACGGCGACGACGGCGACGACGACGACGAGAAGACCGACGAGCACGCCGAAAAACCGGGACCAGTCGGGCGTCACGAGTCGAGCAGGGCCGGCAGGTCGTTCACCGACTCGACCACCGCGGCGGCGCCGGCGTCCGTGTACGCTCGGCGGCCCGACTCGCCGGTCAGGCCGCCGGTGAGGACGCCGACGCCGTGGTAGGTCCGGTCAGGGTCGCTCTCGGCGGCGTTGGCCGCCGTCCGCACGTCGTCGAGTGTGTCGCCGGCGAAGGCAACGCGCGCCGCGTCCAGTCGGTCGGCGAGTGTCGTCAGAGCGTGGGGATGGGGTTTGCCCTCCGCCCAGTCGTCCATCGTGAAGCGGTGGGCGTCGGGAACCGAGAGCCCGACCCGCGAGAGGGCGATATCGGCCTCCGCGGCGGGACGGCCCGTCAACACGCCCACCGCGAACCGCTCGTTCAGGTCGGCTATCGTCGACGCCTCGACGATGACGGGTTCGTCGTGGATGTAGCCCCGTGCCTCGAAGGGTGGCTCGCCGCCCTCCAGGTCGCGATACAGGTCCGTGCCGAGGTAGAGCGCCTGAAACGTCTCTCGCAGGCGGTCGGGGTCCCATCGATCGAAGGCCGCGTCGTACCCCGCGTCGCGGACGACGGCTTCGGCGGCGTCGAGGCCGCCACCCGCCTCGGCGACCGCGTCGGTGAAGGCCGGCACGTCGGCGTCGTAGCCCGCCTCACGGGCGAGGACGAACAGCGCCGCGGCGTACGTGAGTTCCCAGTCGTTGTTGAAGCCGCCGGCGTCTTTGAACGCCTGGATCGCCGCGTCGTCGACCGTCCGCCCGTACACCCGGTCGACGGACTCGACGATGGCGCGGCGGTAGGAGTCCGCCACGTCGACGAGCACCCCGTCGATGTCGAGAACGACCGCGTCTACGTCCATATCCGGTGGCGGGCGCGTCGGGGCAAGTGCCTTTCTATCCGGTGAGCGGGCCTACTCGACGCGCGTGCTGATCTCCTCGGCGATGCGTCCGCCGGGGTGGCGGAGCGTCCCGCTCTCGACCTCGTAGACGTAGCCGTGGACGGTGGCGTCGATCAGCGGGTGGTCCTCCAGATACCGCACTTGCGCGGCACAGGCCTCGTCGATGTCGTCCGTCATGCGCACCCAATCTGCGACGGATGCGTCGCCGACGGTCAGTTCGGGTAGCGAGGGATCGAGGTCCACGTCGTCCAGACTGCCGCCCGCCGCGGCTTCGAGACCCTCGACGACGGCGTCGTCGGGCGCGCTCATCATCCCGCAGTCGGTGTGGTTGATCACGATGATCTCCTCGGTGTCGAAAAACTGCGTCGTGAGCGCCGCCGACCGGATCACGTCGTCGGTCACTTTCCCGCCCGCGTTCCGATAGATCTGGGCGTCGCCGAGTTCGATGCCGAGGGCCTCCTCGACGGGGATACGTTCGTCCATGCAGGCGACGACCAGGAGTTGATCGTCGGTCGGGATGCCCTTGCGCCGTCGGCGCGCCCAGTCGTCGTGGGCCTCGACCGCCTCGTCGACGTGTTCGTGGTGGTGCCCCGGTTCGTGGTCGTGGTCGTGGTCGTGTGACACAGCGGGACGTGCGGCCGCGAGCGGCTTTCCCGTTCGCCCGTCGGCAACCCTGCCCGCTATCTACGACGCTCGGCGACGTACAGCGTCTCGCCGCCCACCGTCTCGCGTTCGACCGGCAGGACGGGGTCCTCGAAGCCGAGCGTGGTAAAAAGGAAGTCGGCGTCGGCGGCGTGAGCCACGTCGCGGGCAGGTCGCTGGAGTTCGGCGGGGCAGTTCAGGGCGTAGACGGCGTCGACGCGGTAGGGGTCGCCGGGGTCGCCTCCCGCTCGAACCCGTTCGGCTCGCGCGACCACGTCGCCGCGGACGAAGCGGACGCCCTCGGGAGTGGGGGCGTCGAACACGTCGGTCGCGGTCACCGTACAGTCGGCGTCAGCGAGGGCGGCCGCCACTTCGGGGCGGCGGCCGATCCCCACCTCGACGAGGCGGTCGTAGACGGCCAGACGGGCGGCGAGTTCGGTGCGCGTGGCGGACACGTCGGGATATTTATAGCGGGGCCGCGCTTAACGTCTGCCATGCTCGTCGACATCGTGCCGATCGGGGACGTTCCGGCACAGGTGAAACGCGAGGCTTCTGCCGGGCTGCGATCCGTCTACGACTGTGAGGTGACGATCCACGACGCCCAATCCATCCCCGACGGCGCGTTCGACAGGAGTCGAAACCAGTACCGGGCCGAGGAGTTCATCGAACTCACGAGCCGCGTCGGCTCCGGCGAGAAGAACATCGGCATCACGCCCGAGGACCTCTACTACCGGCGCCGGAACTACGTCTTCGGCCTCGCCTATCTCAACGGCAACGGCTCCGTGGTCTCTACGTACCGCCTCCAGACCTCCTCCGATGGCGGCGTCACGCACAAACCCCAATCCGAGGTGTTCGCCGACCGCGTGCGCAAGGAGATCGTCCACGAGATCGGTCACACCGTCGGGCTCGAACACTGTGACAACGAACGCTGCGTCATGAGTTTCTCCCCGACGGTCCGCGAAGTGGACAAGAAAGAGGAGACGCTGTGTGGCTCCTGTAACCGGACGCTGTTCTGAGGCGGGCGCGTCAGTATCCGCGAGTCGCCGGGGCGTCGCGGCGGCCCGCCACCCACACACCGCTCCGTCTCACGGCGCGTACGTCCCCTCGTACGTCGTCGACTCGATGACGAGACCCTCCATCGCCCGCTCCAGGTCGTCGAGCGACGCGCCGGCCGACAGGCCGAGTTCATCATCCAGGGCGAACAGCCGGAAGCGGTAGGTGTGTTCGCGATCCGGGGGGTTCGGGCCGCCGTAGCCCACCTCGCCGTAGTCGTTCTCGCCCTCGACAGCCGTGGCCGTATCGGTCGACCAGTCCTCCGGGATGCGCTTGCGCGTCGGGTTGACGTTCCACACCAGCCAGTGAATCCAGATCTTGCCCGCGGGGTCGACCGCGTCGGGGTCGTCGACGACCATCACGAGCGATTCGGCGCCGTCGGGCACTCCGGAGATTTCGAGTGGCGGGTTCACGTTGCGCTCGGTGTAGCCGTACTCCTCGGGGATGGGATCGCCGTCTCGGAAGGCCGGGCTGGATAGCTCCATAGGGAACGGTCGTCGGCGGACGAGTTTACTGTTTGGGCGTTGTGCCGTGCCCGCCCCGGCGACACCCGAGGGTATTAGGCGCCGGGGCCGCCACGGGGGGGCATGACCGACGACAGTGTCGCCGCCCTCGTCGACCGGGTCCGCGACGGCGACATCCGACTCCACGAACTCGAAGCGCACGCGAACGCCGACGCGGCGGCGGACGCGCGGCGTCGTATCGTCGAATCGGACGCCGGCGTCGACCTGGACGCGGTCGGGTCGTACGGCTTCCCCGCCGAACGGGCCGACGCCAACATCGAGAACATGATCGGCGCGGCACAGGTACCGATGGGCGTCGCCGGCCCCGTCACCGTCAACGGCGGCGCCGTCGACGGGGCGCGCTACCTCCCGATGGCGACGACCGAGGGGGCCCTCCTGGCGAGTGTCAACCGCGGCTGTTCGGTCGTCGACGCCGCCGGCGGCGCGACGGCCCGCGTCACGAAATCGGGGATGACCCGCGCGCCCGTCTTCCGCGTCGGCGACGTGGCCGAGGCCGAGGCGCTCGTCGAGTGGGTGCGGGACAACGAGGGGGGGCTCCGCGAGGCCGCCGAGGCGACGACGAGCCACGGCGAACTGCTCGACGTGACGCCGTACGTCGTCGGGGACTCCGTCTTCCTGCGCTTTCGGTACGACACCAAGGACGCGATGGGGATGAACATGGCCACCATCGCGACGCGGGCGGCCGCCGAGGCGATAGAGGAGGCGACGACTGCCTCGCTGATCGCGCTCTCGGGCAACCTGTGTACGGACAAGAAGCCGGCGGCGATCAACGCCGTCGAGGGGCGGGGTCGAAGCGTCACCGCCGACGTGACGATTCCGCGCGAGGTGGTCGAGTCGCGCCTGCACACCACGCCCGAAGCCATCGCGGAGGTGAACCGACGCAAGAACCTCGTGGGGAGCGCGAAGGCCGGCAGTCTCGGCTTCAACGCCCACGTCGCGAACGTCGTCGCCGCCATGTTCCTCGCGACGGGGCAGGACGCCGCGCAGGTGGTCGAGGGGTCGAACGCCATCACGACCGCCGAGGCGCGCGACGACGGCCTGTACGTCTCCGTCTCGCTCGCCAGCCTGGAGGTGGGCACCGTCGGGGGCGGGACGAAACTCCCGACACAGGGCGAGGGACTGGATCTGCTGGGCGTCGGCGGCGGCGGCGACCCGCCCGGGTCGAACGCCGACGCCCTCGCGGAGTGTATCGCCGCCGGCGCGCTAGCGGGCGAACTCTCCCTGCTCGCGGCGCTCGGATCGCGACACCTCTCCTCGGCCCACGAGTCGCTGGGGCGGTGAGCTACAATAGCCGGTACGTGCCGCCGTGAGCCGTCGCTTCGCCCCGCCGCACCAGCCGATCGAGCAGGTCCGCCGCGGCGTCCTCGGGGACGCCGTGATCGGCCGCGTACGCCACCACGTCGCGCTCGTCGGGCGCCTCCAGTTCGCGGAGCGCGTCGCGGACGATTTCGGGGCGGCTTCGACTCCGCGAGCGTCGGTCGGAGCGCTCACCCGCCGCGGCCACCGCGTCGGCGTCGATGCCCGCCGCGTCCAGATACTCGTCGTCGTCGACGACGGGGGCGTCCGTCTCGGCGTCCGACGGGACGGACTCGAACGACGCCGTCGCGTCGGCGGCGTCGGCGAGCATCGACGCGCGGGCCTCGCGGGCCGTCTCGCGGTCCTCGGCGGTAAACAGCCGCTTCAGCTTCCCGGTCCGGTGGCGCCGCCCACAACGCGGGCAGGTCGCCGTCTCGGCCGACTCCGGGTCCGAAAGGAGCCACAGGGCGTGACAGTCCGTACAGCCCACCACCGCGTACATGACCGCGAGTTGCGCGTTCCGGCGTATGAATCCACGGGTCCAGCCCCGTCGCGTTCGGCCCGGCGGAGCGCGACCGGTTACGACCGCTCCACCGACAGCGGCTCCGCAGCGGCGAGACAGTTCTCGAACTGCCGGTCGACCCACGAGACGAGTGCGGACCCCTCGCTCTCCAGCAGGAAACACGGCATTCCGTCGTCGGCCGCCGCGCCGAGGAAGGCGCGGCCGTCGACGATGCCGAACCCGAGCATCGGGCCGTCCGGGTGATGCCGGATGTCGACGCCGGGAGCTTCGACCGGCGTCCGGAATCGCTCGCGATACTCCGGCGACGACTGCGGTGGCGCGTCGGTCCGGACGATGATCGTCGTATCGGGCGAGGGGCGGCCGTTCTCGACGTGTTGCGCTAGCTGTCGGACGCTGTCGAGCGTGAGAAATGGGGCGTACTCGCGGATCCGGTTCGCGTCCGCACGGAGCGCAACCATCCGGTCGGCAAAGGCCGCCGGATCGTCGTCGGGCGCGACCACCGTCGCGTCGGTCAGTGCCTCGATATCGAAGTCGAACATCGAGGCGGGGACGTGTTCGAGGACGGGCCGGAGACGGCTCGCGACGCGGCTTCGCTCGCGGAACCGCTCGTAGGCCGAGAGCAACGTCTCGCCGAGGGCGGTGAGTTCGTAGCCGCCGTCGACCTTCCGAACCCACCCGCGGGACTCCATCGCGCTCAGCGTCCGCTTGACCGTGCGCCGCGAGGCCGAGACGTGGTCGTCCAGATCCCGGAGCGAGAGCAGGCCGTGCTCCCGGAGCACAGCCAGTACGTCGGGGCGGACGGACGACGCAGCCAGATATTCGAGCGCGGTGGCCGACATTCGTGTGCTATCGGCGGACGGTACCCCGTTAAAACCAACGCGTGATTCACCATGCCGCCCCCCGAAATGGCGGCAGGCGAGTGGCGTTCGGCTACGCCGGTGAAACGCGATCCCCGGACGACGGCCGAGGGTATATGTACGTCGGCAACCCGTTTCCGTACGGTGACCGAGGACACCGAGACCCTGCGCCCCGACGACGCCTTTACCCTGTTAGCCGACCGGACGCGGATCAAGATCATCAGGGCCCTCGGGGACGCCTCCACGCCCGGCGTGCCGGAGACGCTGCCGTTCTCGGAGCTTCGCCGCCGGGCCGACATCTCGGGAAGCGGCCGGTTCAACTACCACCTCGGAAAGCTGGTTGGGCAGTTCGTCGAGGAGACCGAGGACGGCTACCGCCTGAGCTACCCCGGGGTGCGGGTGTATCAGGCGATCAAGGCGGGGACGTTCACCGACCGCGTGCGGATCGACCCTTTCGAACTCGACGCCGTCTGCCACGTCTGTGGCGCCCCCCAGGAGGCCGCCTACGACGACAGCATGTTCCGCGTGCGCTGTGGCGGCGACTGCGGGGCGGTGTTTTACAAGTACTTCTGCCCGCCGAGCAGCCTAGCCGACCGGGAGCGCGAGGGCGTCCTCCGCGCGGCCAACGAGCGCATCCAGCGCGAAATCGCGTCGATGGCGAAGGGCGTCTGCCCGTGGTGTTGTGGTCGCATGACCGCCCGCGTCCTCCCGCCGGACGCCGAGATGCCCCACCGCGACAACCCCGCCATCGAGCACCGGGTCCTGCACGCCTGTGACACCTGTGACGGCGCCATCTACACCCGCCTCGGCGGTCTGGTCGTCACGCATCCGGCGGTCGTCTCCTTCTTCCACGACCACGCGGTCGACGTGACGCGCCGACACATCTGGTCGCTCCCCTTCGCGGCCTCGGACGAGCGGACGACGATCACCGACCGCGACCCCCTGCACGCGACGGTGCGGGTCGGCTGCGAGGGCGAGACGCTTCGACTGCGTCTCGACGAGGAGCCGTCGGTGATCGAGGCGACGCGGGTCGACTAGTCGATCCGGCAGGCCGTTCCCTCGGTCAGTCCGGCCTCGTCGATGTGGGCGGCGAGACAGCCGTAGTTGCAGAACTGACCGGCTGGCAGACGGTCGCCGTCCGCGAGTTCCGCGACGAACACCGGATCGTGGGCGGTCACGTCACAGCCACAGTAGGTGCAGGCGCTCATGGGCCGTCGTGGGTGGGAGCGATCAAGAGGCTACCGCCGGAGCCACAGCCACCCGCCGGCGGGGAGGGCGAGTACGGCGAGGGGAGATATACCTGCGGTCGCCCGACCGTCGCCTACGACCGTCGTTGCACTCCCGTCGGTCGCACCGGTGAAAACGGAGAACATGGCCGAGGACGTGGCGGACGCGGTGGCCGCACTCGACAGCGAGGGATCGAAGCTCCCTCTGATAGTGTTTATTGTAACTGGTTACCGGTGAGTCACCAAGACGGTCCGGCGAGCCATCGGTAATGACTTACAATAAACACTATGACAGCCGGCACGTAGCGCCGGCGACGATTACGAGACGAATCCGATGGGGACGGTGATCGAAGCGGACGACGTGGGGAACCGTTCGCCGCCTGCGAAGCGCGAACGGGAGACCGACAACCCCTATAAGTGAAAACGCCCAATCGGCCCGTATGGAGAGTCTCAACCGGATGGCCGTCGAACTCGTCGACGAAGCCATCGACTTCGCGGGCGAACTCAACGTCGACGTGTTCGAACTCGACTCGGGGGCGACGGTGCTCGATTTCGGCGTCGAGGCGGCGGGTGGCCTCGAAGCCGGACTGTTGCTCGCGGAGATACAGACCGCCGGGCTGGCGACGATCCAGACCCGGATGGACGAGGTGGCGGGGACGCCGTTCCCGTACGTCGAACTCACGACCGACAAGCCGGCGCTCTCGCTGCTCTGCTCACAGAAGGCGGGGTGGGAACTCGTCTCGGAGGGCGTCGACGGCCTCGGCTCCGGGCCGGCCCGAGCGCTCGTGGGCGAGGAGTACGAGTTCGAAGTGGTGGGCTACTACGACGAGTTCGACCTGACCGTCTTGACCGTCGAGGCCGACAGCCTCCCCGGCGATCCGACGGCGGAGCAGGTGGCCGACCGCGCCGGCGTCGCCCCGAGCGGCGTCTTCCTCCCCACGTACGCCACGGGATCGATGGCCGGGAGCGTCAGCGCCGCCGCACGCGCCCCCGAACTCGCCCTCTTTCGCCTGTTCGAACTCGGCTACGATCCGACGGACGTGGTGTCGGCGGCCGGCAGCGCGCCCGTCGCCCCCGTCAGCCACGACGAAGGGGTGGCGATGGGCCGGACGAACGACGCGTTGGCCTACGGCGGGCAAGTGTACGTGCAGGTGCGCGAGGACTTCGACCGCTTCGACGAGGTGCCCTCCACCGCCGCCGCGGAGTACGACACGCCCTTCGAGCAGGTGTTCGAGGACGCCGACTGGGACTTCTACGAGGTGCCCGAGTCGGTGTTCGCGCCCGCGCAGGTGACAGTCGACGTGATCGACGGGCCGACGTACGCGCTGGGCGAGACGAACCACGACCTGCTGGCCGAGTCGTTCGGGCTGTGAAGTTCAAGCCCGTCCCGCCCGCACCCGACGAATTCGGGTACGTCACCCGCGTCCAGCGGGCGGTACCCCTCGTCCCCGGCACCGAGGACGACTGCTGTGCCCGCCTCATGAACCGACTCGACCTGCCGAGTCGCGACGCCGCCCGGACGTGGCTCACTTTCCTGCGGGCGCTCGAACTCGCCGAGGAGACGCCGTCGGGCTACCGGCGGACCGACAGGGAACCGGGGGTCGCGGGCTGTCGCGAGGCGTTCCTGAATCGGGTGTTCGCCGCCGACGCCGTCCGCGACGCGCTGGCGGCCGAGGGGCCACTGACGGCCGACGCCGCGTTCGAGGCGGTCCGTGAACGCGTGCCGGCGTGGGAGCGCCACCGCGACACCGAGTGGACGGACGCGTGGCGCGAGCGGGTGGCCGACCTGCTCGACTGGCTGGTCCTGCTGGACGCGGCGGCACGCACCGGTGGCGACGGAGCCCCCCGGTATCGATTCGCGTGACTGCGCCGGATCGTCGGAACGCTTTGACGATGGCTTGTGACGAACCGGACGAATCCACGGCCGTTAACTCGCCGCGACGCCTACGGCCGTCGATGGCAGACGACTACCGTGGTGTCGTCGGCGCCTTCCCCTACGCCTTCCGGGCGAGCGATTCGCTCCTGTTCCGGAGCTACGTCGCCCTCGGCGGCCTGCTGACCGTCGCGGTGAGCCTCCTCTTTATCGCTGCCGTCGTCGGCGTCATCGCGGGGACGACCGGCGGCCGCGGGGGGAGCCTGACGCTCTCGCGGTCCTTTTTCGCCGTCGTCGGCCTGTTCGTGGTGGTGCCGCTGGTGGCACCCGTCCTGTTCGTCGCGCGCCGGCACCGTCGGGCGCGAGAGCGGGGCGACGCCGTCGCGGGACCGTACGACGCCGCCCTCGCCGCCGGGGGGTACCTGTTCGTCTTCGCGCTCTACGTGGGCCTCGTCATCTCGGTGCCGCCCGCCCAGCAGACGACGCCGACGGGGGCGCTCGCGCCCCTGATCGCCGGGCTGTACGGCCTGCCGCAACTCGTGGGAGTGGTACCGCCGCTTCTCGCCGCGGCGGTCATCCTGCTGGCGCATCGGTCGCTTCGCTGACGCCGCTAGCGTGACGAAAGCCCGAAGCCCCCCGCCCCCCTACCCGCACCTATGACCGACGACGAGAAGACGGGGACCTTCCTCGTCACGGCGGCCGACGACGATTCGGCCGTCCTCGCGGACGTGGACGACGGACAGGTACACACGCTGGCGACGAATCCGGGGGTCGAAACCGGCGACGCCGTCGAGGGTACGGTCGCGCCGGAACCGCCGCTCGAAGTCGCATGGCGACTCGTCGACGTGGCCGAGCAGTGGTCGATCAGCGTCGAGGAAAGTTCCGAGGCCCCGACGACACACGAACGTGAGATTGCGGCCGAGGGGGCCGTGGGGGAACTCACGAAACGGGAACGGGCGGGAACGGGCGAGATTCACGTGCTGACGGTCCCGGAGTCGGAGACGGAAGCAGCCGTCGCGGACGTACTGGACGACGAAGACGGCCTCCGGTCGCGGGCGGCGCGTCTCGGCGTCGAGCGCGTGGTCGTGCGCTCGGAGCCGGGCGTGGTGAGCGTTCGATACCTGCCGTAGGGGTTACGTTCGGGGCGGCGTCGGCGTCACGCCGTCGGCGAAGTCACCCACCGCTTCGGCGGTGCGGTCGGGGGCTTCGGTCGGCCCGCTGTGTCCCACGCCCGCGAACTCGACGAGGCGACTGTCGGGAAGGGCGTCGTGAACGGCGCGGACGCTCTCGCGGAGGTGGGCAGGCCCCTCGCTCCCGGTCAACAGGAGGACGGGTGCGTCCACGTCGAGCGTCTCGGGCAGCGGGTGATCTTCGAGCGCGCGGTTCATTCGGATCGTGTTCTCGACGTGGTCGACGGGTGCGGGCCAGACCGGCCAGTCGTCGAGCCACGCGTCCAGGTCGTCGACATCGTCGCCGTGGAGGACTTCGCGGAGGTGGAGCTTCGTTGCGCCGTGCGGGTCGCCGGCGTCGAGACGGGCCTGCATCCGCGCCGCCAGGTCGGCTTCGGCGCGGTAGTCGTCGACGAGATAGGCCGGTTCGTAGGCGACGACGCCCGCGACGGCGGTGTCGCGGGCCGTCTCGATTGCCTGCAGGCCGCCGAAGGAGTGGCCTAACAGCACGGGCGTGCCGTCCACCGCCTCTATGACGGCGCGGGCGTCCGCGACTTCGCGCTCGATGCTGTAGGCGTCCGCGTCCTCGCTCTCGCCGCGGCCACGTCGATCCGGCCTGATCACGGTGTAGTCGTCGGCGAACTGCGGGACGAGCGGGTCCCAGTAGCGCCGGGTCAGCCCGCCGTGGAGGCAGACGAGCGGCGGGCCGTCGCCGTGTCGTTCGTACGCGATCCGTGTACCGTCCGGGGACGTTACAGTTGGCATCGGCGACTCCGGGTTCGTCGCCCGGCGGCCTACGTCTCACTCTCAGTCGTGAGGCCGTTTATGTCCCGTCGGGTAACGGCGGCCACGTCGAGGCGACGGTCGTCTCGATCACCCGCGTCTGGGCTCGGCGGAGGCGTTCGGAGAGCGCCGAGGCGGAGATGCCGAGTTCGGTGGCCACGTCGTCGAGCGACGCGCGCCGTGGAACCTCGAAATAGCCCATCTCGTAGGCGATGCGGAGCGCCTCGCGCTGGCGGTCGGTGAGGCCGTTGCCCGGTGGCTCGGGGTCGCCGTCGCGGGTGAGTCGCCGGAGCGCGAAGCAGTCGTTGCGCACCCAGAACGTCCGAAACTCGTCGAACGCCGCTCGGTCGGCGAACCAGCCGGTCTGCACCCAGCCCGTCGGGGTCACTCGAATCCGTTCGACGATCGCCTCGGCCGTCGCCAGCGCCCGGAGGTCGTCGAGGTCGTCGAGATGGTCGCCCAGCTGGGCCTTCATGCTGACTGCCGGCCGCACCTGATAGCGCCGCGTCTCGCCCGCCTGCCCTACCAGCACATATTGGTCGACGAAGTCCGACGGCTCGAACGCCCGTTCGATCGGGGCGTGGTCGTCGTGGGTCGCGTAGACGAGAAACGGGGGGCGGGCGCCGTGGTTGAACTGAATCTCCACCTCCAGCGTCGCGTCGGGGACGGCGGCCGCGACGCCGACGAGCGGCAGGCCGTCACATGGGATCGCGTACTCGGCGACAAGTCCCATACGCGTCCGACGAACGGCGGCGATAATGGGCGTGTCGATGGACACGCGGACGCGCCGCCGGGACCGTCCGTTCCGGCGGACATAAGAAGGCTTAGTAGGCGTCGGGCTGGACCGGCGGACATGGTAGCGTTCGAAGTACCGGAGATCGATTACACCCGGTACACGAATCGCCAGCTCGCGGCGGTGCCACTCGCGGTGCTCGCCATCGCCCTCCTGATCATCGCAGGGTGGTACGTCGCGACCGGCGTGCCGGTCAATCCCGGCCTCGAATTCACCGGCGGCGCCGAGCTTCGGGTCGCCGTCGACGCACCGGACGGGCAGGCACGCGAGCAGATACGGGCGGCGTTCGATCCCGCACCCGAGTCGATCCGGGGCGTGCCCTCCGACAACACCTACATTCTGACCTTCCAGACCGAGGAGGTGGGCGTCTCGGCGCTCGAAGAGCAGGCGCGAGCGGCCGGCTTCGAGGTGGCGTCGAGCTACACCGTCTCGCCCTCCTTCGGGTCGCGGACGCAACTGCTCGCCCTCGGCGGCGTCGCCTTCGCCTTCCTGGGCATGAGCGCGCTCGTTTTCCTCATGTTCCGGACGTTCGTGCCTTCGATAGCAGTCGTCATCTCGGCGTTTTCCGACATCGTGATCCCGGTGGCGCTGATGAACGTCCTCGGCATCGAACTCACGCTGGGGACCGTCGCTGCGCTCCTCATGATCATCGGGTACAGCGTCGACTCCGACATCCTGCTCAACAACCACATCCTCAGGCGGTCGGGCGGGTTCTACGAGTCGACGTACCGGGCGATGCGGACCGGCGTCACCATGACGCTCACGTCGCTCGCGGCGATGGTCGTCATGACCATCGTGGCGACGCTGTTCGGCATCCAACTCCTCGCCGCCATCGGGACCGTCCTCGTGTTCGGACTCACGACTGACCTCCTGAACACCTACATGCTCAACCTGAGCCTCCTTCGCTGGTACAAATACGAGGGGGTGGGGAACTGATGGGTACGGTCCGTGAGAACTGGCGGGTCATCCTCCTGATCCTCGTGCTCGTGGGCAGCCTCTTCGCGCTATTTTCGCCCACGATGGCCGAGGACGGCAGCGACGCGGCGGGCCTCGCGAGTAGCGGGGTGACGAATCTCCAGTACGGCCTGCAGCTCTCCGGCGGGACGCGCATCCGCGCGCCGCTGGTGGGCGTCACCGCCGAGGGCGTCGAGTTCGGCGGCGATCAGCCGCCGGCGATAGAGCAGGCCGTGGCCGGCGAACTCGACGGCGTGACCGTCGCCGACGTCATCGTCCGCCCGACATCCCAGACGGGGGGCACGGTCGAGGTGACCATCGACGGCGTGAGCCCACAGGACCTCGGGAACGCCCTCGAAGCCGCGGGGTATACTTACGAGGAGACGCGGGAGGGCGTCACCGAGCAGACGCGCGCCCAGGCCGTCGACATCCTCTCGAACAAGATCAACGAGGCGGGCCTCTCCGGCGGGACCGTCCAGCAGATTCAGACGCCGACGGGTGAGAACTACATCCTCATCGAGGTGCCGGACGAGAACCGTCAGCGCGTGGTCGACCTGGTGAACCAGCGCGGGAGCGTCCGCGTCGACGCCTACTACCCGACCGACAGCGGATACGAACAGCGGACTGTGCTCGAACAGGACGACTTCCAGAGCATCGGTAACGCCCAGCAGGGCGGCGAGGGTCAGTTGCCGAACGTCCCGGTCGTGGTGCGCGAGAGCGTCGCCCCCGAGTTCCAGCAGGCGATGATTCGGACGGGCCTCGCAAGCCAGGGCGGCTCGCGATGTTCCTACACGACGAACCCCAACGGCACCGACGCCTGTCTCCTGCTGATCGTCGACGGACAGGTCGTCAACTCCTTCGGGATGAGCCCGGGGCTGGCGTCCGGGATGCGTTCCGGCGAGTGGGCACAGGACCCCCGGTTCATCCTGCAGACCCGGAACTTCAGCGCGGCGCGACAGGTGGCGATCAACCTGCGCGCCGGCGCGCTCCCCGCGCCCCTCGACATCGGGCCGGACGGTGCGGGGACCTCCTCGTTTGTCTCCCCGAGTCAGGGCCAGCAGTTCCGAACCGATTCGCTGTTGACCGGGATCATCGCGGTGTTCGCCGTCTCGGGCGTCGTCTTCGTCCGCTACGGTGAACTCGAGGTGGCCCTGCCGATGGTCGTCACCGCGCTCTCGGAGGTGGTGATCCTCCTCGGGTTCGCGGCCGGCATCGGCTACCCGCTCGACCTCTCGGTCATCGCCGGCTTCATCGCCGTCATCGGGACGGGGGTGGACGACCTCATCATCATCGCCGACGAGGTGATGGCCGAGGGCGACGTGAACAGTCGCCGCGTCTTCCAGTCCCGGTTCAAGAAGGCGTTCTGGGTCATCGGCGCCGCCGCCGCGACGACCATCATCGCGATGAGTCCGCTCGCGGTCCTCTCGCTCGGCGACCTGCAGGGCTTTGCCATCTTCACCATCCTCGGGGTCGTCGTGGGCGTTTTGCTCACGCGCCCGGCGTACGGTGACATCCTGCGGGCGCTGCTGACGCGGGACAGTTAGAAGTCCGCGAGCGACGACTGCTCGGCGGCCGCGAGCACGTCGTCGCAGGTCGACCACGACGCCCGCGCGCAGTCGGGCAACGATCCGTTCTCGCGAACGTACGCGGCCAGAAACGCCCGGGTCCGCTCGTCGCTCGGATAGCCGCTGCCCACCTCGCCGTAGGCGTCCGCGAGCGCATCGATACGGGCGTCACGCTCGACTTTGGCGACGATGCTCGCCGCCGCGACGTGGGCGTGTGTCTCGTCGGCGCGATGCTCGGACCGCATCGTCACTGCGGCGTCGACGCCCTCGGCGACCCGCCGCCCGAACCGTTCGGCGTCCACGTCGCCCGCGTCGACGGTCACGGCGTCGCCCTCGGCCGCCACCGCCGCGACCGCCTCGGCCTGTGCCGCGACGGTCAACGAGTTCATGTCCGTCTCCGGATCGTCGATGCGGGCCGGCGGGACGACGGCGACGCCGACATCGACGGCAGTGTCGCTCCGGAGCCTGTCGGCCAGCGTCGCTCGACGGGCCGGCGCGAGCCGTTTCGAGTCGTCGACAGCGTCGGGAACCGCGTCGGCCGGCGCCCGGACCGCCGCCGCGACCATCGGCCCGAGCACCGGCCCCTTGCCCGCCTCGTCGGCACCGATCTGCATACCGGCTGGTGTGCGGACCGCATCAAAGCCGTTTGGGTCGAAGTCGACGGCACGGGAGCCCGTCCGAAACGCCATCGCCATCGAGGACGGCGCCCGGCGGAGTGACGACGGATTGTCTCATACTGTTTACTGTAACTGGTTACCGGTGGTTCGCCGACCCGTTCCGACCCACCGGCGATGACTGACAGTACTCTCTATCAGTCCTCGGCCACCTGTGCCGCGAACTGCTCGCGAACCTTCTGTAGCTTCGGCCGGACCTGCACCTGACAGTACGCCCGCTGGGGGTTGTTGGCGTAGTAGTCCTGGTGGTAGTCCTCGGCGGGATAGAACGTCTCCAGTGGCTCGACTTCGGTGACGATGGGGTCGTCGTAGTCGTCGGCGAGGCGTTCGACCGTCGCCTCCGCAACCACCCGCTGGTCGTCGTCGTGGGTGAAGATAGCCGAGCGGTACTGCGAGCCCACGTCCGGCCCCTGTCGGTCCTTCGTGGTCGGGTTGTGGAGCGCGAAAAAGACCGCCAGCAGGTCGGCGTAGGAGATGCGGTCGGGGTCGTATTCGACCTGGACGACTTCGGCGTGGCCGGTCGACCCGGAACACACCGCCTCGTAGGTCGGATCGGGCGTGTCGCCGCCGGCGTAGCCGGAGGTGACGGCGTGGACGCCGCGAAGTTCCTGAAACGGTGCTTCGAGACACCAGAAACAGCCGCCCGCGAGCGTCGCGAGTGCGTGATCGTCCGTCATGCAGGCTTGTAGGCACCGGACGACTATGTACCCGGCGGCTCCGCGAAGTACGCCTCGTCCTCGAACGGTTCGTCTTCGCCCGCCACGGCGAGCACGTCGAGGGCAGTGACGCGCGCGCCGACGCCCAGCAGTCCGGCGAGGCTGGGCTCCGTCCGCCCGTCGTCGCCGGAGACGAGTTCCTTCACGTAGAGGCCG
Source organism: Haloplanus natans DSM 17983 (assembly GCF_000427685.1). Classification (NCBI taxonomy): domain Archaea; kingdom Methanobacteriati; phylum Methanobacteriota; class Halobacteria; order Halobacteriales; family Haloferacaceae; genus Haloplanus; species Haloplanus natans. The sequence continues at coordinate 251,739 of NZ_KE386573.1, read as the reverse complement.
CCGGCGCCGTGAATCTCGACCGTGGCGTGGGTCGGATCGTCGAGGTCGCCCGAGATGTCGTACACCTCGCGAGTGCGGGTCAGGTTCGCCCGGCGGTGGTCGACCCGCCGGGGCGTGTACTGCTCGACCGTCGCGCCGTCGAGTGCCGCCACGGCGTCGGCGAGGGCGTCGGCGTCGACCGGGTCGTCGAACTCGACGGCGGCGCGGTAGGTCTTGCTCGCGTCCAGTCGCTTGACCCGTTCGACCATCTCGTAGGTGGCGAGGCGAAGCCCCTCCACCTCGACGGCGCCGTCGGCGAAGGCGTTGATGTCGGATTCGAGCCGCGCCACGTCGATATCGCGGCGCCGGGGCTCTTTCACCTCGACGACGAACGGCCGGCCGGTGCCGAGCATCCGGGCGTCCACGTCCTCGCGGCCGGCGCCGTGGAAGGTGGCGTCGACGCCGTCCATCACGTCCTCGACGAGGGGCGCGGTCAGCCCCTCGACGCTCCGGTCGTAGAGATAGCCCGACCCGCCGCAGTGATCGCAGGGCTGGCTCCCCTGCCGTCCGCTCCCGTCGCACTCCCGACACGGCCACTCCGTCTGGGGGATGTCGCGTTCGAGCTTGCGGTAGCGACCGTAGACGAACGCGGAGTTGATCGTCGTCTCCACGCGATTGGCGTCCAAATCGAGGACGAACTGCACGTCCGGGCGCTCGAAGTCCACCTCGGTGCCGGTGCGGCGGCCGACGCGCTTGCCGACTTCGCGGTTGAACTCCGACTTGAACGCCTCGCCGGCGTCGGGATCGGCGCCGACCTCCTCGCGGAGCAGGCGCTCGTTCTCCTCGATCAGGGGCGGCGTGCGGGTGCCGACCTGGTAGGTGTCGAACTCGATGCCGTCGACGGACTCGGCGGCACGTTCGGCCCAGTCGTCGAAGTCGGCACAGCGGCCCTCACAGACCCAGCAGTCCGTACGGTCGACGGGGTCGAACGGCTCGTCGTCGTCGATGGCGGCGGCGACGCGGAGCGACCGGCCACGCTCGGCGTTGGTCAACCCGAAGCTCCGGTCGGCGAAGACGCGCCCCAGACACGCATCACACACCGGGCCGGTCGCGGCGAGGCGGCGGGCGTCGTCGAGGAGGCTCATACCGGAGTCGGGGTCGGCGCGCGTAACTGTCTTGCTATCCGATCACGCCGACCCGGGTCGCGGCCCACCACGCGAGGGCGACGACGACGGCGACGACGACGAGCGTGAGAGCGAGGGCGACGACGGCTACCCGGCGCAGATACCGGCGGTCGGCGACCGCGCTCGCGGGGTCGGCGACGCGGGCGTCGAGCAGGTTCGCCGTCCGCAGGTTCGCCTTCCAGTAGGCGTCGAACAGGTCGCCGAGGAGGGGGACGCTCCCGACGACGGCGTCGAGCCAGAGGATGACGGCGACGCGGCCGAGCGTCGCCCGCGGGACGCCGGCGCGGGCGGCGACGGCGAAGACGTACGCCGAGATGGCGAGGCCGACGCCGTCGCCGACGACGGGCAGGAGGCCGATCAGCGGTTCGATGCCGATCCGGTAGCCGCCGGGGAGCCGGATCGAGTCGTCGAGCAGGTAGCTCAGGTCGCGGAGGCGCCGGAGGTCGACATCGGTCACGGGGTCGGAATCGACGGTGACGCCGGACGCGTCGACATCCGAGGTGTCGGGCGAGGCGCCGGGCACGGGTCAGCCGACGGGCGCCGGGGTAAAAGCATCGGGGGTCCGCCGAGCCGGACGGGTCGAATCGCTTTTGCCGGCGGGCGCCGCGTCCCTCAGTATGACCAGCGTCAAGGAGTTCCGCGTCGAGCACGAACCCACGGCGGCGGCGACGGGGCGCGGGCGCTTCGCCTTCACCGACGACTACTCCGTCTTCGACTGGGGGGCGATGCCCGACCGGATTCCGGAGAAGGGCCGCAGCCTCTGTACGATGGGCGCGTTCAACTTCGAACGGCTGGAGGCCGCGGGCGTCCCCACCCACTACCGTGGCGTCGGCCCCGACGCCGTGCCCCTCGACGACGCCGAGGCGGCGCCGCGCGAACTCGCCATCGAACTCGTGCAGGTGCCGGACCTGCCCTTTTCCGCGGGCGCGTACGACTACGACGCCTACCACGGCGCGGCGGGCACGAACTACCTGATCCCCCTGGAAATCGTCTTCCGAAACACGGTGCCCGTGGGGTCGAGTCTCCGGACCCGTGGCGAGCCGAGCAACTACGGCCTCGACCACGACTCGTGGCCGGACGGGCCGGTCGACCTGCCGGAGCCGGTCGTCGAGTTCTCGACGAAATACGAGGAGCAGGACCGGTATCTCGACCGAAGCGAGGCCGAACGCATCGCGGGCGCCGCCGACGTCGACGCCCTCGACGACCTGGCGCGCGAGGTGAACCGCGTCGTCACCGACCGAGCGGCCGAAACGGGCTTCGTCCACGAGGATGGCAAGATCGAGTGTTGCTACGTCGACGGCGAGGTTCGGGTGGCGGACGTGGTGGGGACGTTCGACGAGAACCGCTTCGCCTACGCGGGACAGGAGGTGTCGAAAGAGGTGGTGCGTCAGTACTACAAGCGGGCCCACCCCGAGTGGGTCGAGGCGGTGGGCGAGGCGAAGGCGGCGGCCGACCGACAGGGCGTGGCCGACTGGCGACCGCTGTGTGACGTGGCACCCAACCCGCTTCCCGAAAGCGTGATCACCGCCGTCGCCGATATGTACGCGGCGGGGGCGAACGCTTACACGGGCAGCGCGTGGTTCGACGCGCCGGACATCGGGGACGCGGTGGACGCGGTGCGAAACCTGTAGGACGACGACTCCAAAACGGCTTTTGCGCCCGGCCACCGACGGTCGGGCGATGACGGCATACACCGCGACGGTCACGGTGCGACTCAAGCGGGGCGTCCTCGATCCGGAGGCGGAGACGACCCAGCGCGCGCTCGAACGACTCGGGTTCGAACTCGAGGACCTCCGGTCGGCCGACCGGTTCGAGATCGACCTCGACGCCGAATCAGTCGCCGCGGCCGAGGAACGCGCCGACGAGATGGCGGAGCGACTGCTCGCGAACCCGACCATCCACGACTACGAGGTTGGGGTCACGGAGCGATGACGGTCGCGGTGATCCAGTTCGGCGGGAGCAACTGCGACCGTGACTCAGTGCGCGCGCTCACGCATCTCGGTATCGACGCCGAACGCGTCTGGTACGAGGACGGCCTGCCCGCCGACGCGACGGGCGTGATGCTCCCCGGCGGTTTCTCCTACGGCGACTACCTCCGCGCGGGCGTGATGGCGGCCCGGACCCCGATCCTCGAAGACGTGCGCGAGGCCGCAAGCCGTGGCGTCCCCGTCCTCGGTGTCTGTAACGGTGCCCAGATCGGCTGTGAAGCCGGCCTCACGCCCGGCGCGTTCACGATCAACGAGAGCGCACGCTTCCAGTGTGAGCGCGTCCACGTCCGCATCGAGAACGCCGACACGCCGTGGACCCGCGCGTACGACGAGGGCGACGTACTCGAACTCCCCATCGCCCACGGCGAAGGGCGCTTCGAGGCGAACGACGAGACGTACGACCGCCTCGTGAACGAGGATCGGATCCTGCTTCGCTACTGCGATTCTGAGGGCGCCGTCACCGACGACGCCAACCCCAACGGTTCACGGGGATCGGTGGCGGGCGTCCTCGGCGACCGGGAGACGGTGGCCGTGATGATGCCTCACCCGGAACGCGCGACGCTCCCGGATCTCGGCGGGACGGACGGCGCCGGCCTGCTTCGCGGGTTCGAGGCGGCGCTGGCGGAGGTCTGATTCGAACCGCAGCCCGCATCTCCGTCTCGGTCGGATCGACCGGCGCGCATCCGGCCGTCAGGGTGACCCTACCTACAGTTTCTCCGAGGCGATGGCCTGGTTGGTACGGCGTTGTGCCTGCCGGAACCCGCGGTCGGCCGAGGCGGCCTCGGGGTCGGGGAGCGTATCGCGCAGGCCGTCGAACCGTTCGACGGCGCGCTGGAGGTTCGAGGCGAGCGTCTCCAGCGCCCGATCGGTTCCGCGCCGGTCACCTCCCTCGGCCCGTTCGGCCGCCCGCTCCGCCGCGCCGCTGACCGCCTCCAGCGCGCGGAGCAGGCCACCGAGGGTGTTGGTCGTGCTAGCGGCGCCGGGGGCGGCGTCCCCGGGGGCCGACGCGTCGCCGTCCTCCTCGTCGTCGCTGCCGATGGACGCGAGACGATCCGCCGTCTCGCCCGTGATGTCGGCGACAAAGGACGCGAGCGACGCCTTGCCCGTCCGCGGGCGCTCGATCCGCACCGGCGCGGCCTCGGCCGGGTTGACGCGGAAGGCACCGATCGCACCGTCGGTATCCCTGACCTCCGTCGTGTACGCCCCGGCGCGGTGGACGTAGACGGCGTCGTTGCCGTCGAGGGTCGCCTCGTACAGCCGGCCACCGAAGTCGTCGGCGACGGTGACGGCGGTCAACTCCGCCTCCGTCCCGTCGGCGTTCAGTTCGAGTCTGGCGGCGTCCGCGCTCGCGACGAGGGGAATCTCGCCGTCGACGCCGGCGAGAGCCGTCGTTCGGACGGTGTCGGACTCGGGCGCCGTCGCGGTGGCGGTGGTGTCGGTGTCGGTGTTCGCGCCCCCGTCACCCACCTCGACCGGTTCCTCGTGGGGCGCGAGTCCGGGGGCGTTGACCGTCAGGCGGTGGGAACCGGATTCGACGCCGCGGAACACCGACACGCCACGGAACGTCGGGGCGGCGACCGGGTCGCTCCGGAGGAGAGCGATGGCTTCGACGGCCGTCTCCGTCGTCGTCACGCCCGCGCTGTCGGGGGCGTCCGGCGACTGGATCACCTGGCTAACCGTCGCGATCACGTCGTTGATCGGGCCGGGCGGGTCGATGGCGTCGTAGCGGTCGGAGAGCGCCGCTCGATGGGCCGGTTCGGTGATGTCGACCGCCGGATCGGCGTACCGCTCCTGGGCCCACGGCGTGCCGGCCGTGGTGATGTGGCTCGCGATGGCGTCCTCCGCGAACTGGGGGACGGCGAACTCGAAGCTCAACTGCGGGCCGGTGAACGTCGAGATGTCCTCCAGTTCCGCCGTCGGCACGAGGTCGTAGGTCACGTCGATGTCGGCGTCCGGGGTCGGTCGCCCCTCGTAGCCGAAGACGATACCCGTCTCCCGCGCCGGGAGGTCCGTGGGCGGTTCGGAGAGGGCGTCGAACGACCGAATCGTCAGCGCCTCGGGAACGAGCGACTCGCGGGTGACGGTGGGGAGTCGCTCGTGGTCGTAGATGGGCACGCCGTCGAGTTCGGGGACGACGTAGGGAAGGCGGAGCCCCTCGTCGCGGGGGAGGCCGTAGGCCGCCGGGAGTTCGGCCAGCGCCTCGACGGCGCCCACCGCACGGTTCGTGATGTCTGCGGGCAGGTCGTCGAGGGGGAGCCGCTGGAAGCTGTTGGGCCGGTTGTTCAGCGACAGTGCGCTAGAGTGTGAACCGAGTTCGGAGAGGATGCGGGGGACGCGGTCGGGGTCCGGGTCGAGGAACTCGTTGTTGGGGACGCGAGTGGAGTGTGAACTCGCGACGAACAGCTGGGGCTCGTCGGAGTCGGTGTCGACGAAGACGTGTAACACCTCCCAGTCGTGCCAGTGGAAGTTGGTCGTGAACTGGTCGAACGCCGAGTAGTACCAGAACTGGACGGCGGCGAGCGGCGACTCGGCGTACTCGACGACGTGGTAAAACACCGTCGGCGCCGGCGGCTCGCCCGACTCCGCGAACGCCGCCGTGTAGCCGTCGAAGGCGTCGAAGCCGTCGACGACCGTCTCGCCATCGCGGCCGCTCGTGTACGGACGGGGATCGGTCGGGAACCACCGCTCGGCAGTGTCGAACGTGAGCGCGGGGGCGAACCGTTCGGCCAACTCGAGAGCACGCTCGGCGGAGGGTGTTTGGGTCGGCGTGTCGGTGTCGGTGTCGACGGCGTTGCCGTGGCCGTCCGGCGTATCGGTACTCGGACCACCGCCACTCGGACAGCCGGCGAGGGCCGCGGTGCTCGTCCCGGCGAGGGCGCCGAGGAGCGACCGGCGGCGGAGGCCGGCGTCGTCAGAATCGACCATCGGTTGCGTCGGGGGGTGTGGGGCGGCGCGGGACGACCGTCGACGGCGCGATTCGTGACATACTGGCTACTGCGGGTGCCGAACGAAATGTTTTGGGGCTACCGCGCCAGCGGCATCGCGTACCCCGTCTCCTCGCCGACGACCGTCTCCCACGTCGCCTCGCAGTCACAGGACACCTGCTCGAACACGGCGGGGTCGCCGCGGAGGCTGAAGTCCTTGATCGCGCGTTCGACCTGCTCGTCACACTCGCCGCAGTTGTGGGGACCGCGGTCGCTCCCGCCGCCGACGGGGTCGGAGACGACGATGGCGTCGGCGTCCGCGGTGCGTTCGAGCACCTTGGCGACCGACCAGAGCCACGGCGGCCGATAGCCCCCCTGGAAGTAGAGGTCGTCGACCATCGTGTACCGCTGGACGTTACAGGGGTTCATCGAGACGGTGTGACAGTACTCCGCACAGCGTCGGATCGAAGCGACCATGTCCTCGACGGCCTCCGCCTCCGAGAGGAAGGGCGGCTTCATGAGGAGGTAGGCCTTCACGCCCGCGCCGGCGGCCGCCGCCTCGTCGGTCGCCACGACGAAGTCCTCGAAATCGAAGTACTTGTTCACACAGTCGTGACGGACGCGATCGGTGGCGGTTTCGAGACCGATCGCCACGTCGGTCGCGAGGCCCCGATCCGTGAAGTCCACGAGTTTCCCGCGGTCGACGAAGTCGGGGAGTGATTCGACGACGATTCGCTCGCGGTCGGCGAAGGTGTCGGCGATGGCCCGGCGCGTCTCGGCGCCGACTTCGCGTTCGTCGAGGAAGGAGCCCGAGGTGTAGATTTTGATCAAGTCGGATTCGTCGGCGGCGTTCTCCGCCTCGTGGGCGAGACAGGCGTCGATCTGATCCATCAGGGCGTCGTGGGTGACCGACCCACCCTCGACGGATTCGGCGACGTAGCCACACATGGTACAGCCGCCGGCCCGCGCCCAGCGACAGCCACCGGTGTTGAGGATGATCGTCAGCGACTGGTAAACACCGTCGGGCGTCCGATCCTCGTCGATCCACACCCGCGTCGGCTCGTGTGGGTCGTAGCGTTTCTCCTTGCGGGACCGAATCTCCCGCATCACCTGATTGTGGGCGTCCATGCCCTTTCCCCGTTCGTACACGTCGGGGCTCGGCTCGCTCATTGTCGGGGGTAGCCCGCCGACGCGTAAAGCGGCTTCGGGGCCGGCACGGCGTGGTGCCCGGACTGTCCGGAACGATAAGGGGAGTCGTGGCTACTTTTCGCCACACGGAGCCGCCCTGAACGGGTCACGTAACTGGATGTAATTACATCCCCGAAGCAACGACTAACCTCTTGGAGACGTAATAAACTAACGTACGTTACCATGACAGACTTAGGCGGTTTCAGAGATCACGTAGCACAGGTGGACCTCGGGTCCGGCGATGTGTCCTATCGGAGCATCGACGACGAGGACGCGAAAAAATACATCGGCGGACGCGGTCTCGGCGTAAAATACGTCTTCGACGCCGGACCGGATGTCGACCCGCTGGGTCCCGACAACCGACTCGCGTTCATGACCGGGCCACTGACCGGGTCGCAGGCCGTCATGAGCGGCCGGATCGCGGTCTGTACGAAATCCCCGCTCACGGGGACCGTCACCGACTCCCACCACGGCGGCTGGTCGGGGGCCCGCCTCAAGTGGTCGGGCTTCGACGGCCTCCTCTTCGACGGGCAGTCCGAGGAGCCGGTCTACGCCGTCGTCGAGGACGGCGAGGTCGAACTCCGTGACGCCTCTCACCTCTGGGGTAAGGGCGTCCACGAGACCCAGGAGATCCTCGAAGAAGAGATCGACGGGTCCTACGGGAAGAACCTCTCCTGTATGGCCATCGGTCCGGCCGGCGAGAACGAGGCTCGCTACGCCTGCATCATGAACGAGGACGACCGGTCCTCGGGCCGTGGCGGTACCGGCTGTGTGATGGGCAACAAGGGCCTCAAGGCCGTCGTCGTCAAATCCGGCACCAAGATGCCCAAGCCCGCGGACTCCGACACGTTCGGCGAGGGTGCCCGGCAGGCGATGCAGGTCATCCAGGAGTCAGACGTGACCGCGCCCAACGAGGGTGCGCTTTCGATGTACGGTACGAACGTCCTCATGAACATCACGGAGGAGATGGACGGTCACCCGACGAAAAACGGGCAGTACACGTCCTCCTTCGCGATGAACGAGGTCGAAGGCACCGACGTCGAGGCCGAGAAGATCAGCGGCGAGAACGTTCGCGAGAACATCCTTGTCGACGAGCCGACCTGTCACTCCTGCCCCGTCGCCTGTAAGAAGGAAGTCGAGGTCAACTACCAGCACAAGGGCGAGGACATGAACGTCCGGATGGAGTCCTACGAGTACGAGAGCGCGTGGGCCCTCGGCACCAACTCCAGCAACGACGACCGCGACTCCATCGCGGTCATGATCGACCGCTGTAACGACGTCGGTCTCGACACCATCGACATGGGGAATATGTTCGCCATGGCGATGGAGATGACCGAGAAGGGCTACCTCGACGACCTCGACGACGACATCGACTGGGGCGACGAGGAGCACATGATCGACCTCATCGAGGAGACCGGCCGCCGCTCCAGCGACCTGGGCGACCTGCTCGCCATGGGCGCGGAACGCGCCGCCGAGGAGATGGACGCTCACGACTGCCGTCTCGACGTCAAGGGCCAGACCATCGCCGCCTACGACCCGCGCTGCATGAAGGGTATGGGCATCGGCTACGCCACCTCGAACCGTGGCGCCTGCCACCTGCGCGGCTACACGCCGGCCGCCGAGATTCTCGGCATCCCGGAGAAGGTCGATCCCTACGAGTGGGAGGGCAAGGGCGAACTCTGTGCGACCTTCCAGGACCTCCACGCCATCTCGGACTCCTTTGACATCTGCAAGTTCAACGCGTTCGCGGAAGGCATCGAGGAGTACATCAAGCAGTACAACGGCATGACCGGCCGTGACCTCTCCGAGGAGGAGCTCATGACGGCCGGTGAGCGCGTGTACAACCTCGAACGCTACTACAACAACCTCGCCGGCTTCGACGGCTCGGACGACTCGCTCCCGGGTCGCTTCGTCGAGGGCGACGAGGAAGCCATCCCGGGCCAGCGCGGCTCCGAGGGTGAACTCTGCGAACTCGCCGAGATGAAAGCGGAGTACTACAGCCACCGTGGCTGGGTCGACGGCGTCGTCACCGACGAGACGCTCGAGGACCTCGACATCACCGCGGGTCCGGGCACGGGCGTCTCCGGCTCCGGCGGTCAGGCTCCGGCCGACGACTAACCCGGCGATCAGCCCACGATTCCTTCATTTTTTCCGATCCGGTAGCTACGGCCCCGAACTGACGCCGTACCGCAGTTCGTACTGCAACAGCGCGAGCATCGCCCGACCGTCGCGGAGGGACACGCCGTCGGCCTGTGATCGACCGGGGATGCGTTCCGCGTCGTCGTCGGTCTGTGGCCGACTACCAGCGGCGCGTGGCGCCGCATTGCCCAGTGCCGCCGCGAGCACCGCGTCGTAGTCGGCCGTCTCGACGCGGATGCTCTCGTTGAAATCCAGGTCGCGCTCGGCGGTGGGGGTACAGCCGAGCGCGACGAAGTGGTGGTGGACGGCATTGGCGATGCCGTTCGTCGGCTCCGCCGAGCACAGCGGGGACACCTCCGCGGCCTCGTAGCCCGTCTCCTCGCGGAGTTCGCGCCGTGCGGCGGCCGCCAAATCGCCGTCCTCGTCCTCGACGGAGCCCGCGGGGAGGCCGCGGTTCACCCGCCCGACCGCCTGTCGCCACTCCTCGATGAGCACCACGTCGCCGTCGGGGGTAACAGGGAGGATCACCACCGCTTCGGGCTCGTCGACGTAATGATAGTCGGTTTCGGTGCCGTCGGGGAGGGTCACCTCGTCGCGGCGCACGTCGAAGCCGGGACAGGTGTAGTCGACGGCCGAGTCGGTCGTCTCCCACCGGATATCCTCGTCCATACCTCGGGTGAGAGACGGCGGCGGAAAAAGCTAGTTCCGCCGCCGAACGAGCAGGCCGGTCCCGACGAGGCCGAGGGAGACGAGCGTCGCGAGGAGGTGAATCTCGCCGACCCACAGCGGAAGCCGAACGCCGGCGCTGATCAGGCGGAGCAGGGGGGTGAGGATCGGCACGCTGGCGCCCGTCTCGACGCCGTCGGCCGGCGTGTCGCCGTAAGTGGGGGCGCCGACGGGTTCGCCCTGAGGCAGGCGGTCGGCCTCGTACGGCAGGGCGCGGTAGTCGAGCTGGTGGGTCCAGACGACGCCCCCGGTGGCGTTGATCTCGACGAGGCGGGCGTTGCGCGTGTCGGTGATCAGCGTGTTACCGTTGGGGAGGCGGTCGGCGTCGCGCGGCCAGTCGAACTTCTGGCCGGCGGCGCCGTCGAGCACCCAGACGGGCTCCCAGACCCCCTCGTCGTTCCGGTGAAGTTCGACCACGCGGTGGTTCTCGCTGTCGGCGACGAGGACGGCACCGTCGCCGAGCCACTGGGGGTTGTGCTGGCGGTGGAGGACGGACGGATCGCCGACCAGGCCGTCGTCGTCGGTGTCGTCGTCGCGGTCGGCGTTGATCACCTCGACGACCCCCTCGCCGCGTTCGAGGACGACCAGTTGGTTCGCGTTGCGCACGGAGACGAGAAAGCGTCCCTGACCGATCCGATCCACGTCGTTGATGTGGAGCCAGTCCCGTGTCGTCGGGTCGTCGGGGCCGTCGTAGCGAGTGCTGGCGTTCCACTGCCACGCCACTTCGCCGTCCTCGACGACGAACACGCGTTCGTACTCCATGTCGGCGACGACGAACCCGCCATCGGGGAGGGGCTCCACGTCGTGAACTTCGCTCGCGACCCGGTTGCGCACCGGGAACGACCACTCGTAGACGACTTCGGGCGACGGACTGGCGTCGGGATCGATGATCCGGAAGCCGGTCCGGTGACAGGTCGACGGATAGGGGCCGCAGTCCTCGTAACCGTCGTCCATGTAGCTCGCAAGGACGGAGCCGTTGTCGAGTCGGGTCACGTCGAAGTAGACGAGACCCGTCGACACCCGCCACTGCTCTTCGTCCCCGTCGAGCAAGCGGACGGAGCCGCCCTCGTGGTAGCTGCCGACACCCTGGACGCCGAGGAGGGTGCGGGAGCTGTCGGCGTCTGGCGACGAGGCGCCGGTCGTCGTGGGCGAGAGCGCCGCCCCGACGACGACCGTCGCGAGGAGACAGCAACAGCCGATGGCGACGAGGAGGTCGCCGATTCCGAACCGGGAGGGCATCTAGTGGCCGGGTGTCGAGTGGCGATGATAAGCCTTCGGATACGCGGTCCCCCATCCCCGATGACCGGCGTGACGCCGGACGAGTGGCGGCGCCGGCACCGACGGTCAGCGAGTGACCGCCGTCAGACCCGCGTCAGACGGGGCGCCAACAGTCATGTGGGTCGAGCCTGTAGAGCCACCCAATGACGGACGGTACCCCCGACAACGTCCTTTTCGAGTGGTACGAGCGGTACATCGGCGATCCCGAGACGGAGACGGACGTCTATCTCGGGTTCGCGCTCTTTTTTGGCGGCATCGCCCTCGGCGCCGTGGGTATCGCCGTCTTCCTGCTGTCGGCGGCGATGAGCGGCGGCGGGACGCCGGCGTGGGCGATCCGCGAGGTGGCGATGGTGGCCGCGTCGGTGGGCTTTCCCGTCATCCTGCTCGGGATGGTCGTCCTCCTTCCCGCCGACCAGCGGATGACGTACGCCGCGGTCGGCGGGCTGGCGGTCTGTCTCGTCGCGGTCGGACTGTTCGTCGCCACGTACCCGATGAACTGGAACGTGGCGCGGACGCCGGACTACAGCGCGCAGGGCGTCGCCATCTACGCGGTCGGCCTGGTGGCCGTCGTCGGCGCGACGGGGGCAGCGCTGGTCGGTCATCAGGTCGAACGCGCGACGCCGGGAGAGCGCGCGACCGAGGTGAGCGCCGGCGCCGGTGACGCCGGGGGGACAGACGGCGCGGGCGGTGCGAACGGGCCGGGCGAGACGGTATCGGACGAGCAGGTGCGCCGCGACATCGACGAAGCGATGGCCGACGCCGACCTGTCGTGGGGCGGCGTCAACCGGAAAAACACCAAGCGCCTCGAACTCAACACGCCGGGCGTGGAGGTCGACCGCGAGGCGTTCGAGAACGCGGAGGCGACGACCGTCCGCTCCTCGGGGAGCAACGTCGACGACGCGCTGTCGAACCTGCGGAAACTGCAGGGACGCGAGCAGGACACGGACTCGTCGACGGGCGTCGACGACCAGACGGCAGCGCTGACCGAACTCCGGAAACAGCAGGAGGCCGAAGAGGTCGCAACCGAGGACGAGGCGGGCCTCATCGACCGGGCGAAACGGCTATTTTCGTCGTGACTGCTCCCCGTCACTCGATCCCGGAACTCGCCGAATTCGACCGTCTGACGCCCGTCAGACCTAGGTAAGCGGTCGAACACTTGGGCGAACGTTTATGATGGCTACGGCGCATGACACGCGTATGGCTAAAGGCCTAGACGTCGGCACTATGAATCTCATCTCGGCACAGCAGGAGGGTGCGGAGACTGTATTCGTCCAACAGCGCAACTCCTTCGTCGAAATCGAGTACTCCGACATGGCGGAGCAGATGCTCTCGCGGAGCGACGTCCTCCACATCCGGAAGGACGACAAGGTGTACGTCGTCGGCGACGACGCCCTCAACTTCGCGAACATCTTCAACGAGGAGACGCGCCGCCCGATGCAACACGGCATCCTCTCCTCCGAGGAGTCCTCGGCGATTCCGATGATCAAGCTCATCACCGAACAGGTCGTGGGCCAGCCCAACCACCCCGGCGAGCGCCTCTACTTCTCCTCGCCCGCCGACCCCATCGACTCCAACCTCTCCACGCTCTATCACGAGAAGACCCTCGAATCCATGCTCGGTGACATGGGCTACGAGACGGAGCCGATCAACGAGGGGATGGCGGTCATCTACTCCGAACTCGCCAACCACAACTTCACGGGTCTCGGCGTCTCCTTCGGCGCGGGCATGACCAACGTCTGCCTGTCGTACTACGCCGTCCCGGTTATGAAGTTCTCTATCGCCCGCGGCGGCGACTGGATCGACGAACAGGCCGCGCAGGCCACCGGAACGCCCGTCGACAAGGTCACCTCGATCAAAGAGGACGACTTCGAACTCGACTTCCGAACCGACGTGGGCGGCGTCGAGGGTGCGCTGGCCATCTACTACGAAAACCTGCTCGACTACGTCATCGAGAACATCGCCCGCGAAGTCGACGAGGAGGACGTGGAGGAGGACCTGGACGTGCCCGTCGTCGTCACCGGCGGCACCTCCAGCCCCCGCGGCTTCGAGAAACTGTTCGAGGACCACCTGCGCGACGCCTCGATTCCGTTCTCGATCAGCGAAGTGAAAAGCGTCGACGAACCGCTCTACAGCGTCGCCCGCGGCGCCCTCGTGGCCGCCCGATCCGACGAGGAACAGGAAGACGGCGAGGGCGGTAGCGGCGGCCGGCAGGCCCAGGAGTCGCCCGCGGAGGACTGATTATCGACCGCCGGCGTCTGCCTCGACGCCGTCGCCGTCGTCGACGGTACCGTCGTCCGATTCGTCGTCCGATTCGTCGACGGCGTCGGGCAACGGCGCCCCCTGCCGGGCGTAAAACCGTCTGAGCGCGTCGTCCCACGACTCGTTTGCCGAGCGGGCGGGCCGCGAGAGCGGCGGTTCGAGTTCGACACTCGGCGCGCCGTCGCCCCCGTGGGCGCGGTAGAATCGGCGGAGTGCGTCGTCCCACGACTCGACCGACCGGGGGTCGCCGCGGTGTTCGGCCGCGATACCGACGTAGCCGCAGTCCTCGCAGACGGACGCCTCCCGGCCGCCCAGGGCGTACGTGGCGAGTGTCCCCTCACACTGCGGGCAGTCCATACCTCCGGATTTCCGCCCCACCTATTTAGCCTTCCCCCCGCGTGACGACATCACCGCCGCGAACACGGCCCCCGTGGTCCACATTTATATGTCAGTTGGACGAATATCGGAGCAGTGCTACTCCACACGAAACTCACCACGGTCGCCGCCGTCGTCGCCCTCCTCGTCGGTGCGGTTGCCCTGCCGGTCGTCGCCGTGAGCGAACCCCGCGACGAACCGGCGGCGACGGACCCGCCGGTTCAGGTGTACGCCAGCGAGACGCTGGATATCTCGTCGGTCCGACTCTCCGGCGGTGGAACGATCGGAAACGCCTCCACGACGTTCGTCGCCGTCGGGGGCGGGGAGTCGTTCACCGTCGACCCGGCGAACGCCGACTTCGACGGCGTCAGTTCGGGCGCCTACTACGCCGAAAACGACAGCGACGTGCAGGCGGACGTTCGAGTCAGTCGACCGGAGGTCTCCACGCTCGAACTCCGCGACGAGCGGTCGGTCGCCGTCACCGACGGTCAGGGTGACCCCGAAGATCTGAACCGGCTGACGATCCTGGCTCGATACAACTTCGACGACGCGGACAGACTCGACATCACCGTCGTGGGGCCGTCGGGCGACGAAGTCGCCACCAGCCGTATCACGACGAGTGGCGAACGCATCACCGTCGACCTCGGAACGCCGACGCCGGGCACCTACACCGTCACCGCCGTCGGGAGCGACATCGACGCCGGCAACGCGACGGCGACCGTTCGGGTCCGCGGCGAGGTGGCGACGGCCACGCCGACTGCGACGGCCACGCCCACGCCCACGCCCACCGCGACGGCCACGCCCACGCCCACGCCCACCGCGACGGCCACGCCCACGCCCACCGCGACGCCGACGGCGACACCCACCGTCACGGCGAGTCCGACGCCGTTCACCGGGACGACCGTCGGTGACGGTCCCGGTTTCGGCGTCGTCGCCGCCCTCCTCGCGCTCCTGGCTATCGCGCTCCTCGGTCGGCGTTAGTCGACCGAGCGCGTCCGCTCGAAGCGGTACGCGGGAAGGCGGAGTTCGTCGAGTTCGGGCATATGTTTGACGTTGTAGACGACCTTCATCTCGGCCGTCGCCGGCGCGCCGATGCAGGATAGCTGGATGCCGCGCTCGGTCATCTCGGTCGAGAGCACGTGATCGATCGGCACCGTCATCTCGCCCTCGACGACGGCGACGGCGCAGTTCGCACACGCGCCACCCCGGCAGGCGTACGGCCACGCGAATCCCCTGTTTTCCGCGGCTTCGAGCAGCGTCTCCCCGGGAGCGACTAGGAACTCGCCGTAATCTTCGGAATCGAGGTCGGCGTCGGCCGCGATAGCGAACAGGTCGTCGTCATCGATCGACCACCCACGGTCCGCGATCACCTCGTAGTTCAGATACTCGACGCGGGACCCGGCGTCGTGGTGGTGGTCGACCGCCTCGGCGTCGTCGCGGTCACCCGCCCCGCCGTTCTCCATCGCCAGAATCCGTTCGTAGGCGTCTTTCACCCGCTGGAACGCACGCGCCGACCCGCCCTGATCCGGATGCGTCTGCATAACGCGACGGCGGTAGGCCTCGTCGATGTCGGCGTCACCGGCATCCGGATCGACACCCAAAACCTCGAACGGATCGTCCACGAATAGAGGTAGGGCGTGAGGGGAATAAAAGAACGGATCGCCCGCGAGCGCCGTCGCTCGCCGGTCCGAGTGGCTCGGTCAGCGTCCTCGAACGTGATGGAAGGGGGGGATTCGAGGGAACACACACATGATCACACGCTCTTTGACTCCCCCATCGGCTCATTCCGCTCGAAGGATTACAAACCGTGCAGTCGTTCCAGAATTTTTGGAATCATCCGGATACGCCCGTCTTTTTGCGGGTTTTTATATTTTCCGGCGGATTACTTCGCGCCAAGACGAAGAAGTAGACAATCGCCAACCCGATCGGTCGGCGTCAGCTTAATTTGTCGACAGCGTCAACAAGCGGATATGGGTACGAAGCAGATTCGCGTGAGTGAGTCCTACCACGCGTATCTCAAGAGCAAACAGCGAGCGGGTGAAACGCTCGGTGAGACGGCCGAGCGACTGGGACGAGATTTTAGTCTGTACGAGTGGGCTGAGGAGATGGCGGAGGTAGCCGACGAACACTGGGACCCGGATGAATTCGAGGAGCAGCTGGAAGCCGACGACGAGGAGCATCTTGAGCAACTGGACGAGGAGCTTCCGTGATACTCGATACGAACTTCGTCGGCGACTTGGCGACGCAGGACCCTGATGCACGCGCGTTGGCAAGAGAGTTCGAGGGTGAGCCGGTTCTGATACGTCTCCCGACGAGTGTTATCTGGGAGATACTCTACGGCCTCGCAAATGATACGACACAGGACGGCGTCCCTGTGGAACTTCAGCGGCGGTACGAACACCTCATCAATACACGGACCGTCGAGGACGTCGACGAACATATCGCGCGCCGGGCGGGGACGCTTCGAGGGAAACACAGCGTCTCGGATCGGTTACGGAACCTCGATGGCGCAGATTCGTTCGTTGCAGCCCACGGACTCGCACTTGGCGAGCCAGTTATATCGAACGACAAGGACTTTCAGGACGTCGACGGACTCGACGTCGTCACGTACTGAGTCACAGCCACCCCTTCGCGCTCCCGGCGCTGCGCCTTCGGCGAGGCCTCCCCGTGGTAGTGATCGAGGAACGTTTCGAGGTCGGCCCACCCGCCCCACAGGAGCGCGACCTGTTCGTCGACATCGAGTTCGTGGCGCTTCGTGACGACCGCTCGGAGGGAGTTGTCGTCGATGTCCAGGCCGACAGAGACGTCGACCGGGTCCTCGACGCTCACGCGGACCACCCCGTAGAGCGGGCGCTACCTGTCAGGAAATGCGGGAAAACGGGTATGTACCCAGTGGGCCGGCACGAATTTGAATCGTGGTTACGGCCACCCGAAGGCCGAAGGATACCAAGCTACCCCACCGGCCCGCGCCCGAACGAACGCCAGCGGCGACTTTAACAGTTGTGATTCGGCCGGGTCAGTACGACCGGAATCCGTCGGTGTCGAGGTAGTTGTGCGCGACGGTGATGGCGTGGTCGGCGTGGAGCGCCGTCGGCCCGAGGCGGATGCGGGCGTCGGCGCGGTCGGCCAGCAGCTCGCGCTCGTCGGCCGTGAAGTCGTGGTGATCGGACAGAACGAACACCGGATCGGTCGGCGGATCGTAGTCGACGACCGGCGAGCCGTCCTCGTGGAGGTGGATCAGCGTCCCGTCGAGGGCGTCGGGCGTCGCCTCGAACCCCCGACGGCGGATGGCGACGCCGGGGCTGGATTCGACCGGCTGGTGACCGATGGCGTCGTCGCGGCGGTCGAGGGCCGTGCGGATCAGTGCGGCCGTGCTCCGCTCGTCGGGGTTGAGCCGGCGGAGGTCGCTCCCCTCGAAGGTGACCGTGAACGTATCGGCGAGGACGAGATGGACGCGAACGTCCTCGCGAATGGCGTGTGAGAAGAAAAAGGCGGAGTTGACACACCGACAGAGCACGTCGAGACGGCCGGCGGCGCCGGCGAGGTCGTCGAGCGAGAAGTCAGGGGTCGTGGGGGCGTCGTGACCGACGACGACGAACTGGCGCATGGCGGGACTGGGAGCCGGGCGGCCTTGGCCTATTCGATGTGGACCGTCGTCGACGCGGCGAGACGGGGCGACGGATCGGGGACGAGGAGGCGGCCTTCGAGTCGGTGCTCGCCAGTGTCGGCGGCGACCCACTCGTCGGGCGCGACGCGGATTCGCTGGTACCAGACGGCCGCGAACGTCTTCGTCTCGCGTCCGGCGAGGCGGAGAGTGCCGTCGTCGTCGGGAAGCGCGTCGCGTTCGGAGGCACGGTCGACGCCGTTGACCGACCACGTCCACGGGACGGGGGCGGTCGTGCGCAGGCGAAGCGGGAGGGGGAGTCGGTTGCGGACGGTGACGCGGAGGCGGATGGGCTCGTCCGGGGCGTAGCGTGCGCGGTCGGTCGTGCAGTCGACGTCGAGGGCGCGTCGGCGGAGCGATCGCGGGAGAAGCACGTGACTCGCCTTCGCGGCGTCGAACGATCGGGTGGCCGTCGGGCGCGGGACCGGCGTGCCCGGGTGGTCGTCGCGTGCGAGGGCGTCGCCCCGTTCGGCGCGGCGCGGCGGTCGGGTCATCGGTCGGCCGCCAGTTCCGCGTCCAGTCGGTCGTGGTACGGACAGGCGATGGCGTGGTCGGCGTCGCCGTCGACCGCCTCCAGATCGGGGTGGGCGTCCCACTCGCCGCAGTCGGCCTGTGCGATCGGACAGCGGGTGTGGAACTTGCAGCCATCGGGCGGGTCGGTGGCGGAGGGGACGGCGCCGTCGAGGACGACTCGGTCGCCCTCCCACCGCGGGTCGGGTTCGGGGACCGCCGAGAGCAGCGAGTAGGTGTAGGGGTGGTACGGCGGCGAGAACACGTCCTCGACGGTCCCGACTTCGACGAGTTCGCCGAGATACATCACCGCCACCCGGTCGGCGAGATGCCCGACGACCGAGAGGTCGTGGGCGACGAGCAGGTAGGTGAGACCGAACTCGTCCTGGAGGTCGGACAGGAGGTTGAGCACGCCCGCCTGCACGCTCACGTCGAGGGCGCTGACGGGTTCGTCACAGACGACGAACTCGGGGTCGACGGCGAGGGCGCGGGCGATGCCGACGCGCTGGCGCTGGCCGCCGGAGAGTTCGCGCGGGTAGCGGGCGGCATGGGCGGGGCGGAGACCGACCGTCTCCAGCAGGGAAACGACGCGGCGGTCACGCTCGCCGACCGGGCCGATGTCGTGGACATCGAGGGCCTCCCGAACCGCATCGCCGACGGTGAATCGAGGATCGAGGCTGGCAGTCGGATTCTGGAAGACGTACTGGAGGTCGCGCCGGCGGTCCCGCAGGTCGGCCGCCGACAGGGCCGAGAGGTCGTCGCCGCGGTGGCGGACGGTGCCGGCGGTGGGTTCCTCCAGGTGGACCAAGGCACGGCCGAGCGTGCTCTTGCCACAGCCGGATTCGCCGACGAGCGCCAGCGTCTCGCCCGGTCGAATCCGGAGGTCCACGCCGTCGACGGCGTGCACCCACCGGCGCCGGCCGAGCAGGCGCGCGAGGAAGGATTCTTCGGTCGGGTACCGTTTGACGAGGCCCTCGGCGCTGACGAGCGGATCGGTCACGACTCGCCCTCCGTTTCGACGTAGAAGTCGAGTTCGCCCTCGAAGTCGGCGTCGTCGACGTAGGCGAGGCAGGCGGCGCGGTGGGCATCGCCGTCGTCGGCGAGCGGCGGGTCGCGTTTCGTACACGCATCCTCGGCGTAGGGACAGCGGGGGTGGAACCGACAGCCCGGGGGCGGCGAGGCGAGGTCGGGTGTGGTGCCGGGGACGGTGGGCAGCCGGTCACGGTCGTCGCCGATCCGCGGCACCGCGCTCAGGAGGCCGGCGGTGTAGGGGTGTTTGGGGTCGTAAAACAGGTCGTCGACGGACGCGCGTTCGACGGCCTGGCCGGCGTACATCACGAGGGCGCGGTCACAGAACTCGGCGACGACGCCGAGGTCGTGGGTGATCAGTTGGACCGCGAGGTCGTCGGCCGCGAGGTCGTCGAACAGATCGAGCAGTTGGGCCTGGATCGTCACGTCGAGCGCGGCGGTGGGTTCGTCGGCGACGAGGAGGTCGGGGTCGCCGGCGAGGGCGATGGCGACGACCGCCCGCTGGGCCATGCCGCCAGAGAACTCGTGGGGGTACTGGGTCGCGCGAGCGGCGGGGTCGGGAATCCCCACCCGATCCAGCAGGGCAACGGCGCGGTCGTCCGCGGCGTCGCCGTCGCGGTCGGTGTGGACGCGAACCGCCTCGGCGACCTGTTCGCCGACGGTGTACACCGGGTCGAGCGCCGTCTCGGGGTCCTGAAACACCAGCCCGATCCGGCCGCCACGGAGGCGACGGAGGCGGTCGGGCGGGGCGCCGACGACCTCCTCGCCGTCGAACCGGATCGACCCGCTCTCGATGCGGCCGGGGTCGTCGAGCAAGTCGAGAAGCGCGAGCGCGGTGACGGTCTTGCCGGCGCCGCTCTCGCCGACGACGCCGAGGCGTTCGCCACGGTCGAGGGTGTAGGAGAGGCCGTCGACCGCCTGCACGACGCCGCCCTCGGTGTAGAAACGCACGTCGAGGTCCTCGACTTCGAGCAGCGCCACTAGCGCGCCTCCCGGGAGCGGTAGGTTCCGGCCCCGGCGTCGGGGTCGAGCGCGTCGCGAACGCCGTCGCCGACGAGGTTGATCGAGAGGACAAAGAGGAAGATGGCGAGGCCGGGGAAAACGGTGACCCACCACTCGCCGCCGACGAGGGTGTCACGGCCGGCGGAGAGCATGGAGCCCCACTCGGCGGTCCCGGGCTGGAGGCCGAGGCCGAGGAAGCCAAGCGCCGCCGCCGAGAGGACGACGGTGCCGACGTTGAGCGTCGCCTGCACGACGACGGGCGCGATAGCGTTGGGGACGACGTGTCGAGCGAGGATGCGCCGGTCACCCGCGCCGACTGCCCGCGCCGCGAGCACGTAGTCGCGCTCGACGACGCTCAACACCTCGCCGCGGATGAGGCGGGCGTAGCCGATCCAGCCGACGGCGACGAGGGCGCCGACGAGTTTCCAGAAGCCCTGACCGAAGACGGCGACGAGGGCGATAGCGAGGACGAGAAAGGGGAAGGCATAGAGCACGTCCACCAGCCGCATGATCGTTTCGTCGACCCAGCCGCCGACGTAGCCCGCGACGGCGCCGAGGGGGACGCCGACGACGAGCGCGAGGGAGACAGCGACGACGCCGATGGAGAGGCTGTAGCGGCCGCCGTAGAGCACGCGGGAGAACACGTCTCGGCCGGCCCAGTCGGTGCCGAAGGGGTGAGCAAGGGAAGGCGGACGGTAGGCGGGGGCGACACCGGAGGCCATGGGATCGTAGGGCGCGAGCGCGATCGGTTGGACGACGACGCCACCGATCTCGATGGGTCGGGCGAAGACCGCCAGCAGGGCCATGACGGCGATGATGGCGAGACCGGCACGGGCGGCCCGGTCACGGCGGAAGCGGTCCCAGGCGCGCGACCGACGGGCGGTGGCGGTGGTGGTCGGCCCCGCGTCGTCGGTCGCGCTATCGGCGTCGCCGGCGAACCCCCGGACTCGCAGGCGGCCACGGCCGTCGAGCGGGTTTCGGGGCATGGTTAGTAGGTGATGCGGGGGTCGAGCCACGCGTACACGATGTCCGCGAGCAGGTTGGCGACGACGACTGCCGTAGCGACGAGCAACACCACCGCCTGCACGACGGGGAAGTCGCGCTGGAGGATCGCACGGACGAGGAGGCGGCCGAGGCCAGGCCAGGAGAACACCCGCTCGACGACGACGGCGCCGTCGACGAGAAAGGCGACCTGGACGGCGGCGACGGTGACGACGGAGATGAGCGAGTTCCGGAGGACGTGTTTGACGATCACGGTCCGTTCGGGCAACCCCTTCGCGCGGGCGGCGCGGACGTACTCCTTGCGAAGCTGTTCGGTGACCGCCGAGCGGGTGAGCCGGGTGAAGAGGGCGGCCGAGGCGGTGCCAAGGGTGATCGCGGGGAGCACGAGGAAGGCGAGCGATTCGGGGGCAAACAGCGGGGCGACCGGCGGGATGACGGGAACGACGTTGAGGTGGACGCCGAAAACGAGGATGAGCAGGAGGCCGAGCCAGAAGTTCGGCGTGGCGATGCCAGCGAGGGCGACGACGCGGCTCCCCTCGTCGAGGAACGTCCCACGGCGGACGGCGGCGACGACGCCTGTCGGAATCCCGACGAGCAGGGCGATGAGGAAGGCGATACTCCCGAGGGCGAGCGTCTCGGGCAGGCGTTCGGCGATGGCGGCGCTCACGCTCCGGTCGGAGATCACCCGCTCCCCGAAATCGAGGCGAAGCACGTCCGACAGCCACAGGAGGTACTGTCTCCAGATCGGTTCGTCGAGGTGGTACTGGGCGCGAAGCGACGCCCGGAGCTCGGGCGTCGCCTCCTGGAACTGGAGGACGTAGTCGACCGGTGTCCCCGGCAGGAGCTTCACGAGGCCGAAGGTGAGCGCCGAGACGCCGAGGAGGATCGGGAGGGTGAGTAGCGTCCGCCGGAGGACGTAGCGACGGAGTGACACCGGTTACCCGCCTCCGGACGCGGTGTACGCACCCGCCCACGGGGCGTAGATCGAGGTGAACTCGCCGGAGTCGAGCGGGTAGGTTCGAAAGCCCTCGACGGCGTCGGATCGGAACGCCTCGATGCGCGTCCCGAAGCGGACGAACGCGACGGGGGCGTCGGCGACGATGCGGCGCTGAGCCTGCTCGTAGTGGTCGCGGCGCTCGGCGGTGTCGTAGGTGGTGAGCGCCTCGTCGAGCAGCCGATCCACCTCGTCGTTCGCGTAGTGGGCGGCGTTACAGCAGGATGGAGTCGCCTGCCCGCTGTAAAAGAGGTTGCGGAGGTAGGTGTCGGGGTCCCAGCCGCCGGACCAGCCGAGCGCCATCATCTCCTCGGATTGGTGGGAGTCACCCGAGAGCACGCGTTCGATGTAGGTGTTCCACTCGAACTGCTCGATCGATACGTCGAAGAAGTCGGTGGCGTTCAACTCGTCGCGGACGAGCTGTGCCCAGCGCACCCGGTCGGCCGTCTGGTTGGTGACGATAGCTGTCTCGTACGGCGGTTCGATGTCGAGGGTCGCGAAGCCAGTCTCGAACAGTTCGCGGGCGCGTTCGGGGTCGTGGCCCATGTACTCCTCGGCCATCTCGGCCAGAAACGATTCCGAGGTGTAGTCGTCGAGCAGCGGGGAGACGGGGGCGTAGGCGGGCTGGCCGATGCCGCCGTACACCGATTCGATGATCTCCTCCCGGGGGATCGACCGTGCGATGCCCTCGCGAACGTCGCGGTTCGAGAAGGGGGGCGTGGCGAGCGGGAAGACGAGCATATCGAAGCCGCCGGCGAGGTGGTCGGTGACCGTGATGGTGTCGTCGTCGCGGAGGTCGGACACGGCGTCGGCCGGTGGGTTGTTGGCGAGGTCGATGTCGCCACCCTGCAGAGCCGCCAGCTGCGAGGACTGTTCGACGATGATGCGGAACGTGACCGTCTCGATGGGTGGGTCGGCGGGCACCTCGCCGGCGTCGACGGTGCCGTTCCCCGAGAGGTCGCCAAGCTCCCCGCCCTCGTACCAGTGGTCGTCCGCGCGGACGAGCCGGTAGAGCCGGTCGGGTTCGTGGGTGTCGAAGGCGTAAGGGCCGGTCCCGACGGGGCCGGTAGAGAGGTCGAGCCCACCGTTCGCCGCCGCCTCGGGGACGATGGGGATGCCGCCGAGGGTGAGTCGAAACGGGGCGTACGGCTCCGAGAGCGTCACGTCGAGCGTGTAGTCGTCGCGGATCGTCGAGTCGTCGTACCAGAGGTACACGTCGGACTCGCGGGGCGTGCCCTCGTAGCGCTCGAACGTCGCCTGCACGTCGGCGGCGGTGAAGTCGCTGCCGTCGTGGAAGGTAACACCCTCGCGGAGGGAGAGACGCCAAGTGAGGTCGTCCCGCCGGTCGAGGGCGGTCGCGAGGGTCGGACGGACGGACCCCTCGAAGTCGACGGAGACGAGAGGTTCGTAGACGAGGCCGAACGCTTTCTGTGACGTGGTGTCGTTCGCCAGCGTCGGATCGTACGTGCTCACGTCGGCGCCGAGCGTCGCGACGAGTTCCGAGACGGCGTCCGAGCCGCCGGCACAGCCGGCGACCCCGGCGGCGCTCGCCGCCCCCACCCATCGCAGCAGTCGGCGGCGAGATGTGGGGAGCGATGGCATAGTATACTACCAGTCCGACGGGCGACGCCGAAATATGCTACGGTTGGAGGAACACTTCGGGGACCGAGACCGACGGCGGACGTGGGGGGTGTCGTCCCCGTGTATCGCCGAACGGGGGTGACTACGGACCGGTCAGGCGGGCACCGGCGTCGGCCTCGGTGGCTGGGTGGGCACCCCGCCACTCCCGCCGGTCGGGGGTCGCTGGGGCCGGTCCGCGCCGGGCGGCGTCGGCGCGCCCGGTTCCTTCTCGCCGTCGACGAGGAAGTCGGCGAGGTTACCGATCAGTACCTCGTTGTCGGCGTCGTAGGCGTTTTCGCGGCTGACGAAGTCCGTATCACCGACGGCGGAGACGTTGCCGCTGCGGGCGAGGACGGCGTACTGGCCGGAGTCACGGGTCTTCGATAGGTGCGTGCCGTCCGTACCGACGAGGACGCGCGTCGCGTCGGCCGTCCGGATGGGCGCGGCTTCACGCATCACGACGCGGTCGACGCCGGCCGCGAGACCGCCGCTCGACGCCGATTCGGCGAAGATGCTCTTGTAGTTGTTGTCGTTCGTCTCCATGTTGTAGAGATAGCCCGAGCCGTAGGTGACGCCGTAGGTCGAGCCGAGCGCCGTCGTCCGTGGGCCGGTGGGCTGGAGGCCGCCGAGGCCGAACAGGATGCCACCGGAGATCCGGATCGACGCCGGGTCACCCATCACGAGCACCCGCCCGCCGGCGTCGGTGAAGGCCTCGACGCCGGCGAGTTCGTCGTTCGTGAAGCGCTGTCGGGGGCTGGCGACGATGAAGGCGTCGGCCGAGCGGAGCGACTCGTTGAGACTCGCCCGCTGGCCGCGATAGAACCGGACCTGGTGGCCGTTCTCGACGAGCGTCGACACCAGGGGTTCGAGCTCCCTCTCCGTGACGCCGTTCTGGTGGCCCACGTCGACGAGGACCGTCTTGCCGGACGCGTCGCTCTCCATCGTAATCTTGCCCTTTTCGGGCGTCTCGTCGGGGAGGATCGTCCCGGGCTGGAACTGCTGGTTCTCGACCGCGGGGGGGTCGGCGCTGTCGTCGCTCGAACCGAGGGCGTACGGGGCGACGGCCGCGCCGCCGACGATGGCTGCGACGATGACGACGAAGACGACTGCGAGTCTGGAGTTAGGCGCTGACATTGCCGATCACCTCGTCTTGGGTCTGCACGTCGCCGTACACCATCAGGAACGTCGGGGTGTCGACGGCGTCGTAGCCGGCGGGGCTCTCCTCAACGACGACTGCGCCGCCGTCCTCGGTGCTGAGGAGGAAGAGTCCGCCGAGCCGGGGCGGTTCCTTGCGGACGACGTCGTAGTCCTCGAGGCCGGCCGCGGAGGCGGCGCGTTCGATGGCTTCGGGCGTCGAACCGATCCGGTCGGCCATGCCGTTTTCGACGGCACGGGCGCCGGTGTACACTTTCGCGTGCGCGACTTCGGTGCGCGAGAGCGAGAGTTCGTCGCCCCGGTGTTTCATGACGGTGCCGACGAACGCGTTTTTGAGCGTCTCGATCTGTGCGCGGCGCTGGTCGGCCGTCGCGCTGGCCTTATCCGGGCCGCTCTTGATCTCGCCGGGGAGCGAGGGGCCGGGCGCAGCACCGCGGACGCCGACGCTCCCGACGATGGATGCCGGGGTGACGTAGATGTCACGCGCGGGGAGCATCGCGTAGTACGCGCCGGACGCGCCCGTGGATTTGACGCTCGCGACCACGGGCATCACCTGCGCGGTGCGCTGGACGGAGAGGTAGAGCTGTTCGCTCGCGGCCGCCGACCCGCCGGGGCTGTCGACGTTCAGGACGACCGCGTCGATCGATTCGTTCTCGCGGGCCTCACGGAGGTCCTCCTGCACCGACGTGACGGAGTTGGAGGAGATGAATCCCTCGACGGAGATGACGGCGACGGTGCCGTCCGGAGCCGTCGCCCGGTCGTAGGCGACCGGGGCGAGGACCGCACTCAACAGGACGGCCGCGGCGACGACGAGGGCGTACGACTGTACCCGCGTCAGTCCCGAGCCGTCGGGGCTGTTCGACATAGTGCATCCTGGCGTCGGTGGGCCGTCCCGTAATAAGCTGGCTTGGCGAAAACGCCGATTGTACCTTGGGAACTCTTCACTCGGTGAGGCCGTAGCCACGCTTGAACAGCAGATAGTCGACCAAAAGCACGACAGCAGTCGCCGCGGACAGCACGGCAAGCGACGTGTTCGGGTCGATTTCGGAGACGCCGATCATCCCGTAGCGGACGCCGTTGACCATGTACACCATCGGGTTCAGGAGGGAGACGCTCCGCCACAGCGGCGGCAGGATGTCGAGCGAGTAAAACACCGCGCCGAAAAACACCAGCGGACGGAGGATGAACTGGTTCATCACGGTGAGGTAATCGAAGTCGTCGGCCCACAGGCCGCCGACGATGCCGAGGCTCCCGAAGAGGGTCGTGATGACGAGGATGAAAGCGACGAGATAGAGGGGATGCGAGAGCGGGACGGCGGTGAACACCAGGCCGACGCCCACGATGAGCAGGGCCGTGAGCACGCCGCGTGTCGCGCTCGCGAGGACGTACGACGCGACCATGTTGAAATTCGACATGGGCGTGACGACGACGGCGTCGATGTAGTTGTTCCACCGACCGTGGAAGATCGAAAAGGAGGCGTTCTCGAAGGCGTCGGAGATAGCGCCGAGGACGACGAGGCCGGGCAGGACGAACTGGATGTAGCTCACGCCGGCGATGGAGCCGATCCGACTCCCCAGGATGACGCCGAAGACGGCAAAGTAGAGCGTGTTCGTGATGATCGGCGGCAGGAACGTGTTGTACGGACGCCGGACGAATCGGAGGATCTCCCGCCGCACCAGCGTCTTCAGTTGGACCGTGCTCCGGCTCACGACTGCCCCCCGTCGGCCACCGCGGAGCCGGTGCGGGTCATCTCGACGAACACCTCTTCGAGCGACGTGCGCGACACGTCGAGGTCGACGATTTCGTAGCCCGCGTCGTCGAGTTCGCGCACCAGTTCGGGGGCGACGAGGCCACCCCGCGACGCGGAGACGACGAGGCGGCCGTCCTGCACCTCGACTGCCTCGACCTGTCCGTTGCCGGCCGCGATATCCGGTGTCGACCGGATCGGCTCGCGAAAGGTGACGGTGATGTGGTCGGTTCCACGATCCATGAGGTCGTCGGGTGTGCTCACCGTGGCGACGCGGCCCGAATCGAGAATCGCCACCTCGTCGCAGAGCCGTTCGGCCTCCTCGATATAGTGGGTCGTGAGGAGGATCGTCGTCCCGTTCGCGTTGAGGTCGGTGATGAGGTCCCAGAGGTCGTGCCGGAGCTGGACATCGACGCCGGCGGTCGGCTCGTCGAGGATGAGCAGGTCCGGATCGGTGACCAGCGCCCGCGCGATGAGGAAGCGGCGCTTCATACCGCCGGAGAGCCAGTCGAAGCGCGTGTCGCGTTTCTCGTAGATACCGACCTGTTTGAGCACCTCGTCGGCCCGCTCCCGTGCCTCGCTCGCGGGGATACCGTGATAGCCCGCCTTGTGTTCGAGCACCTCGCGAATCGGAAAGAATCGGTCGACGTTGAACTCCTGGGGCGCGAGACCGATGCAGTCCCGCGCGGCGCAGTAGTCCGCTTCCACGTCGTGGCCGAACACCCGGGCCGTCCCCCCGCTCTTGCGGACGAGGCCGACGAGGACGTTGATGAACGTCGTCTTGCCGGCGCCGTTCGGGCCGAGCAGCCCGAAGAAGCTCCCTTCGGGCACGGTCAGCGAGACGCCGTCCAGCGCCGTCACGTCGCCGTACTCCTTCCTGAGGTCGTCGGTCTCTATCGCGGCTACCATCTGACCGATATCGGCGCCGGACGGAATTAAGCCCCGTGAAGTGCGTTCGTGGATCGGTACCACGCCACAATTAAGGATGATTAACGAATATTATCATTATAGATCATTAAGTTTATTAGCTCCCCGGGCATTCGGTCGGACGCAATGCACGTACGCGATCACCGCTTCGAGGCGAGTCGAACCGGCAGACGACCGACCACCGACACCCAACCCACATCATGGAACCCACGGCCCGACGCGACGACGAACTAGCACAGCAAGCCCCCCTCGTTCCCGACATCGGCCGCGCGGACGGTCCCCGCACGGACGGTGGCCGGGAACGGACGGGTCGACCACGTCCGACGATGCGGACGCCCCCGACTGATTCTACGGATCGACAGGCGTACGACGACGAACTGGCGCAGGAGGCGCCGGTCGTCCCCTATCTCGGCCGCCCGGATCGCTCCCGAACCGACGACACCACGGACACCTAAATGACGCCCGAAGACCTCGACACCGACACGGTCACCAGAGACATCGACAACCCCGCAGCCGAACAGTTCCGCGAGCAACTGGCCGACCAGCAGTTCGTGTTCGCGCCCGGCCTCTACCACGCCCTCGACGCCCGGCTGGCGGAGATGACGGGTCACGACGCCGTCTACATGAGCGGCTACTCGACCGTCCTCGGCCAGTTCGGCTTCCCCGACCTGGAGATGGTGACGATGACCGAGATGGTCGAGAACGCAAAGCGCATCGCGGAGGCCACCACGCTCCCGGTGATCGCCGACTGCGACACCGGCTACGGTGGCATCCACAACGTCCGCCGGGCGGTCCGCGAGTACGAGAAGGCCGGCGTCGCCGCGGTCCACATCGAGGACCAGACGACGCCCAAACGCTGTGGCCACATCGCGGGCAAACAGATCGTCTCCCGCGAGGACGCGAAGGCGCGGTTCAGCGCCGCCGTCGACGCCAAGCAGTGCGACGACACCGTGATCATCGCCCGCACCGACGCTTACGGCTCCGCCAACGGCGACTGGGAGGAACACCTCGAACGCGGGCGCATCTACGCCGACGCCGGCGTCGACCTCGTCTGGCCCGAGATGCCCGACCCCTCCCGCGAGGACGCGATCAACTACGCCGAGACAATCCACGAGACCCACCCGGATCTCGACCTCGCCTTCAACTACTCCTCCTCCTTTGCGTGGTCCGAGGAGGAGGACCCGCTGACGTTCGCCGAACTCGGCGACCTCGGCTACAAGTACATCTTCATCACCCTCTTCGGCCTCCACTCGGGCGCCCACGCCGTCTACGAGGACTTCAAGCGCCTGGCCGAAGACGACGAGAAAGCACAGTTCGACCTCGAGGATCGCTACCTGGGACACCCGACGGAGAGCCACCACGAACTCTCCTTCGTGGGCAAGTACCAGGACATCGAGGCGCAGTTCGACCCCGAGGCGAAGCGACGGATGGAGTCCTCCGCGGGCTTCAGCGAAGACGAGAGCGACCCCATCTCCTCCTCGGAGGAGACCGAGACGGCGCCGACGAACGACGACGACTGATCGGATCGCTGACCGTCGTCCCCGTTTTTATACCACCGTGCCCGCCGCCCACAGCGCACCCAACCCGACGACGATCGTAGCGAACATGTTGTCGGTGTACCACGCCACGACGGCCGCGAGCGCACCGGCGACGAAGCGGTCGTCGAGTACCGTCGCCACGAGCGTCGGCCCCGGATCGATCATCGCGGGCGCGACGAGCGCCGCCAGCACCGCCGCGGGGACGAACCGAAGCGCCGCTTCGACCCGCGGTGGCACCCCGTCGATCCGGCCGAACAGGTAGACGAAGGAGTACCGGATGGCGAAGGTGGCGGCGCCGACGACGAGAACGACCGCCCAGATGGCGAGCGGGCCGTACGTCGTCGTCACGCGTCACGCCCCCAGTTGTCGACGGCGGCACCGGCAGCGACGCCCGCGAGCGCCCCACCGACGAGGCCGAGGTTCAGCGGCCACGCACCCCCAAGGACGGCGACTCCCCCGCCGACGACGGCGGCGACCAATCGCGGCCGATCCGACACGTCCGAGACGAGAAGGGAGAGAAAGACCAGCGGGACGGCGAAACCGACCTCCCACTCCGACGGCACACCCGTCCCGAGGAGGGCGCCGACGGCAGTCGCCACCTGCCAGACGACGTACATGGCCACCGCGGCACCGAGGTAGTACCACCGTCTGTCGGTCTCCGAGTCGTTCCGGAACTCGGTTATCGCGAGGGCGTAGGACATGTCCGTCAGCAGGTAAGAAGACACCACGGCCCACCGACGACGGAACGACTCGAAGTAGGGGGCGATGGATGCGGAGTACATCATCATCCGGAGATTGATGACGACGGCGGTGAGGACGACGACGGCGAGCGAGGCGTCGCGACCGAGCAGATCGATGGCGGCGAGCTGTGCGGCGCCGGCGAAGACGATGGTCGACAGGCCAACGGCCTGTGCGGGCGAGAGCCCGGCGTTTACCGCGGCGATGCCGGCGACGAGGCCGAACGGAACCAGGCCGAGGAGGAGCGGCAGCGTCGCCCGGACACCGGCGAGGAGGTCGTCGGGAAGCACGGGTAGCCGTCCGCAGCGATCGCCCAACGGCGTTTCGGTTCGATGTCCGCGGATCGTCACCATCGCGCGTCGGTCGGCAGATGACCGCGGACCGACATCCTCTCACTTGGAGACGCGCCGTGAGATGTCGAGCCCCGAGACGACGGCGCCGTCGTCGTCGCGGACCGGAACCGTCCGAACGCGATACTGCCGGCCGCCGTGTGTTCGTTCGAACGTTTGCGGGATACCGTCGAGCGCCGCGCGGTAGGCGGCCGTGACCTCGTCCGCGACCGCCGCCGGAAACAGGTCGTGGGACGTCGAACCCTCAATCTCCGACGGTGTGTGATGGAGGTCGGCGAGGTCGGTGCCGCCGGCGACCCGGTATCGAAGCGTCTCGTCGAACAGGAGGAAGACGGCGGGCACGTTCTCGACGAGGGCCCGGTATCTGGCCCCGATCCGCCCGAGTTCTTCCTCGCGCTCCTTTCGGTCGGTGATGTCGCGGCTGTTGACGACGTAGCCCTGGACGGCGGGGTTCGACAGTTGGTTGTTGCCGCGGGCTTCGATCCAGCGCCACGACCCGTCGGCGTGGCGGGCGCGGTACTCCAGCACCGGCGTAGCGTCCGTCTCGGCGACCAACCGCTCGAACTGCTCGGCGATGGCCGTACGGTCGTCCGGATGCATGTACTCGAACGCCAGGTCGCCGAGCGTCTCCTCGGGATCGTACCCCAGAACGCGTTCGAGCGACGGGCTCTGGTACGTGAATCGACCGTCCGCATCGACGACGGAGATGACGTCGGTGGATCGCTCGACGAACGCCCGGAACCGTTGCTCGCGTTCGCGGCGCTCCGTGATGTCATGCACCGAGCCACGGAGCAGTGACACCTCGTCGCCGTCGTCCGAGACGGGGATGATGGTTACGTCGACGAGGCGTTCGTGTCCCTCGGCGGTTCGGACCCGCCACGTCCCTCGGGTCTCCGTCCCCGAGTCGAGGGCCCGGTCGAGCGCCGCCCGAACGTCGTCCCGGTCGTCGGGGTGGTAGAAATCGAGCGCGTCGTCCAGCGAGAACTCGTCCGCTTCGGGATGGTCGAGAAGCCGTCGTGTCCCGTCCGTGAGCAGGAGGGCGTCGCTCGCCGGATCTAGTTGCCAGCCGCCGGTGTCGCCCGCGAACTCGGTGAGCCGCATCAGTTCGTCCTGTCTGGCGGCCCGGCGGGCGTCGCGCCGAGCGTCGACGGCGTTGGTAATCCGGTTTGCCAGCAGTTCGTACTGCTCCGTTCCCGACCCTTTCTGGAGGTAGTCGGTGACGCCGGCGGAGATGGCCTCGCTCGCTACGTCCTCGCTTCCTTTGCCGGTAAAGAGGACGAACGGCCGCTGTGGCCATCGGTCGCGGACGGCACGCAGAAACTCGATGCCGTCCATCCCGGGCATGTTGTAGTCGGAGACGATGCAGTCCGGCGAGCGGTCGTCGATCCGATCCAGCGCCTCGTCGGCGCGCGACGCCACCTCGACGCGCAGTCGGTCGTCCGTCCGCCCGAGAAACGCGGCGGTCAACTCCGAGAACTGGGGGTCGTCGTCGACGTGAAGCACGCGAATACTGCCCGACTCGGAGCCGTCCATCACCGGGCGCTTTCGAGGGCGGGGTAATATCGTTTGGGGACAGTTCTCACGCCTGAAAATGGCGGGGCGTGGCGGCCGGCGAGGACCGGTTCGTCGCCCACGATCGGACGGACCGTCGGCCGTATCAGCCGCCGATGACGACGGCTTCGCGAATCTCCAGGGCCGTCTCGAACTCCTCGTCGCGGCCGGCCTCGGAGCCGAGTCGCCGGAGCTGTTCCGCGTGGGTTCGCGCGACCGCCTTCCGTTCGCGCTCGCTGAACCCGAGTCGGTCGCCGATGGTTTCCCAGTGCCCCGTCGGGACGAGAAACACCTCGCGGCCGTCGCTCTCGGCGACGCGCTCGAACTCGCGGCGGTAGGTGTCGCGTCGGCCGTCGAGATGATCCTGGGTGCGTCCCAGAAGCTCCGTGAGCGTCTGTGGGTCGACACTCGCCTTCGCGGCGGCGAGCATGAACACCTGACCGTCGATCGGTGAGTTCGGCACGCCGGACACGATCAGCCCCCGGCGCGCATCGCCTTCCGGGCGAACCGTTCGATGAGCGGGTCGAGGGTCTCGGGGTCGCCCTCGAAGACCAGATCGACCTGCGTCAGCGACACCGACGGACCGACGGTCACCGTCTGCTCGGCGAGGTCGGCCGCCCAGTCCTCGGCTTCGACCCGGTCGTCGTCGACTCGCTCGGCACCGAGGGTTTCGAGATACTTGACCGCCAGCCGCGTGGAGATACCGCGAAAGGAGCGTTCCCGGTGGACCCACTCGTCGGCCGTCATGCCCCTCCAGCCACCGGCGGGAAGATGGACAGCGTGTCCCCGTCCGCCATCACCGTCTCGGTTCCGTCCATATGCAGTACTTCCCGACCGTTTTTCAGGATATTTAGATTCGGCTGCAGATCGCCCTGGTCGTCGAGCAGTTGTCCTTCGAGCCCGTCGTACTTCGATTCGAGGGTGCGGAGGATTTCCCCGACGGTCGCACCGTCCTCGAACTCGTGATCGAGGGTCTTCTGGCCGACTGCTTCGCGGAACGTCGCGAAAAATCGTAGTTGCAGATCCATGCCACCCGTTCGGAGCGCGAGCGTAAAAAGGAACGCGACAGCGCACCCTACCGATCGCGGAGTCGGATGCCGTCCTCGACGGTCCGGTAGTTGCGCTCCTGATCGATGCGCTCGGCGACCCAGCCGACCTCCTGGATCTGCATGATGAGGTCCGCCTGCAGGTTGCGCCACGCGATGGCGTAGATGGGCGACTGTCCCCACGCCCGGAGTTCGGGGACGAACTCGTCGTACTGTTCGAGCTGGTCTTCGAGGCGTTCGAGCGCGCCGACGACGGTCTGGGCCGCCTCGCGTTCGTCGTCCGCGGCGGCGACGCCCTCGTTCAGCCGCGCTTCGAGGCCGGCGACAGCTCGCTGCATATCCTGCCGGGCCGCCTCGTCCTCGTCGGGGAGCGATTCCAGAATCTGCGTGGGAACGCCGAGGTCGAACTCGTCCATACGATCCGGTAGCCCGCGAGGGGTAAAAGGGTCCCGCACTGTGACGGATCGCCGTCCCGGACACGGCGATCCGTCTCGTACGGAGTATCGTAACCGTGTACACTGGTTCGTCGAGACAGTCCGGCGAACCACCGGTACTGACGGGCGATAAACCGTATCAGTCCAGAAACGCGCGCAACTCGGCCGAACAGGAGCGACAGAGCAGCACCCGCAGGTCGCCGTCGGCGTCGAGCAGATCGAGGGCGCCGTAGACGTGACCGGGATCGATGGTCGCGCCACACCGGTAACAGTCGTGGGGGCGCGAAGGGTTCGAAGCGGGCGTGTCGCGGTCGGTCACGGAGTGTGGTCGGAGTCGGAATCGGTCCGGGCGGCCGCCGCGCCGAGTGGCGTTTGGTCGTCGACGACCGCGGTGAGCCCAAGCCGATCGACCGTCTCGGCCGTGGGGCGGCCGTCGGGCGACCAGCCACGGGCGGCGTAGTAGGCGTCGAGCATGGCATCGAACGCCTCGCGGTCGACGGTGCGGCCGGCGGCCGGGCCGTCGGGGAGCGGGTCTTCGAACAGTTCGGGCAGGGAGTCGTCCGCGCGGGCAAAGCCCTCGCGGACGTTGAACAGGCGGACGAGCGTCCAGACGCGTTCGCCGAGCGTCGCCAGCGAGTCGCGGTCGTAGTCGAGGCCGACGGCCGACAGCCACTCGGCGCCGAGGTCCTCCCACATGGTCTCGCCGGCGAAGTCGTCGACGACGAGGCTCCAGAGCGTCGAGCGGACGTTCTGTGCGCCCACGACGGTAGCGACGCGGTCGGCGGTCGTCCACTCGTCGCGGGCGAACGCCTCGCGCTCGACCGGCCGGGCGCGGCGGTGACAGCCGCCACGGTCGCTGGTGGCGTACGCGAGCGCCATCCCCGCGGCGCCGCGGGGATCGTAGGCCGGAAGCTCCATCGACTTCACCGTCGGCACCGTCCCGGCGCCGTAGCGCTCGCGGGCGGCGTCGACGCCGTCGGCGAGCGTATCGCCGAGGGTCGTCGAGCGGGCGGCGATGGCCGTCAGCAACGCCTCGGCGGCGTCGGCGTCGCCGAACGCGAGGTCAGCGACCTCGAAGTCGACAGCGTCGGCGTCCGCCGCCCGCATCGCCCACGCGACGGCGTTGCCGGCGCTGATGGCGTCCATCCCCAGCAGATCACAGGTGGCTCCGAGACGGGCCACGTCGTCGAAGTCGTCGACCCCGAGGCCGGCGCCGAGCGACATGAGGGCGCCGCCCCGTGGCACCGACTCCGACTCGCCGTCCGCGGCCTCGACACGGAAGCCGCCGGGCACCGCGTCGCTCTCGTTCTCCCGGCCCGTCGACGCCTCGCGAACCGCCTCGACGCCGATATCGGCGGCGTCGTCGAACGTGCCGGCCTGCCAGCCGCGGGTGGAAAGGACGCCAACCTCGTTGGCGAAGTCGACGCTCTCGACCGTCTCGCCGGCGGCCTGCCAGCGGCCGGTGTCGTCGTCGCGGTAGGCGTCGTCGTACCGCTGCCGGAGTTCGGCGAGTTCCGGCGTCGGTTCGGGCGAGTCGCCGTGGACGACGACGGCTTTCAGCCGCTTGGCGCCCATCACGGCCCCGGCGCCGCCCCGGCCGGCGTGGTGGTCGCCGCCGTCGGAAGCGATCGTCGCGTACGCCACCTCGTTCTCGCCGGCGGGGCCGATACAGGCGACGGCCCCGTCGAGGGCGTCGTCGACGGCGGCCGCGTCGGCCCCCCACAGATCGTCCGCCGGCCGGAGCGCCGCCTCGCCGTCCGCGACGGTGAGTCGCACCGGTTCGTCGGCCGCCCCCTGGACGAGCAGGCCGAACGCGTCGGGGAGCGCGACGGCGAGGGCGTCCGCGAAGGAGCCGCCGCTGTAGGAATCGAGGAAGGCGCCGGTCAGCGGCGATTTGGTGACGGCGGCGTAGCGCGACTCGGCGGGGAGATAGCCCGAGAGCGGCCCGACGAAGAAGGCGAGGCGGTTGTCGGGGCCGAGCGGGTCGATCCCCGCGTCGAGCTCGTCGTAGAGGTAGCGGGCGCCGAGGCCCTTGCCCCCCAGAAAGTCACGTCGCCAGTCGTCGGGGACGCGTTCGCGGACGACGGTGCCCGCCGAAAGGTCGACCCGAATCACGTCGCGCCGTCCGGGCGATGACATCGACCCACGTAATCGGGAAACGGTGTTAAGCGTTATCATCGTCCCGACGCCTCGTCGGCTACCGCTCTTCGACGTGTCGCACCTCGACGGCGACGCCACGCGAACTGTCGCGCATCTCCGGCCCGCTCATCGCGGCGCGGCCGACGCCGAAGGCTGCCGGCCCCTCGACGACTACCTCGTCGCCGACGCGGACGTCGGCGCTCGCGTCGACGACGCCCGGCGCGAGGACGCTCCCGTGTGGGACGAAGGAGTCGATGTCGACCCGCTTGGTCGGCGCCGCGCTCTCGGCCCAGTGGCGGGCGCCCGCGAGCGTAAAGGAGAGGACGCCGTACTGGGGGACCTGCGCCGCGAGCTGGGTGCCATCGCCGTCCCGGATCTGGAGTTTCGGGTGGCGACTCGTCGTTTGCAGGTCGGGGAACAGGTCGTCGCCCGCGCCCACACCGAACTGGTAGTCCGCGATGGCCCGCACCGTGTTGTGCTGGCGCGTCCGCTTCGAGTACTTGAGTTCGCCCGAGAGGGTGTCCGAGAGGTTCGACAGCGACTCCGAGGTGGTGGGGTGGTCCGCGACGGTGAACTCGAAGGGAACATCCACGTTCTCGGCGACGCGCTCACAGATGTCGCGGTACCCCTCGCCGGGGACGTGGGCGATGACGCGGGGGTAGTCGTTCCGGTCGAGGTAGCGCCGGAGGGCTTCCGCGACGAACGTCTTCTCCCCTTCGGTCCAGTCGCCGGTGACGACGGCGTCGTAGTGCTGGGCGGGGTAAGTACACTCCAACTCCTGCGGGACGACGCCGATGGGGGAGGTCATCGAGACGAGGTGGCCGCGGTAGTTGATGGCGCGGTGAAATTGCGCGTGGCTCTGGGAGTCGCTGTACGGTTTCCGTGCCGAACAGGGGACGAGGACGAGAGGGCCGTCGAAGCGGTTGCGGTAGCGGGTCGTCACGCGGTCGGCGAAGCGCTGGATCTCCACGCGGTCCATCGTCTCCTCGCTCGCCGCGCTGAGTTCGGTGTCGCGGAGGACGGGCGTCCGCGCCTCGAGATAGCGGTACTCGTGGTCGAACTCGCGGACGGTGGCGGTCAGCCAGTTCTCGTGGCGGGCCTGTCCCTCCAAGTAGTCGCGCAGCCGCCCCCGTCGAATCCGGATTCGGACCGTCGACAGCGCCGATTCGAGTGCTGCGACGTTGTGGGCGACACAGTCCTCGCGGGTGAATTCGGAAAGCGGCGGGTCCGAGGGGAAGGCACCGGGGAGTTCGTCGAGTTCGCCGAGGTGGTACTCGCCGTCGGTCGTGAGGTAGACGCCCTGGCGACCCTTCACGCGGGCGAGTTTGGCGTCGACCAGATCGACGCCGGCGGCGACGAGAGTGGCGACGTTCGCGGGGGTGGCGACGCCGGCGAGATAGAGCGCGGTGTCCGGCGGGGTCGCCTCGCGGACGGCGATCAGTTCGTCGCGGAAGGATTCGCCGTGGCCGACGACGCCGGCGGCGGTGGCGAGGACGTACGCGTCACAGCCGTAGTCGCCGGCCGTCTCGCCGGTGACGACGCCGGCACTCGGGTAGTCCACGTCGGGGTAGTCGACGGCGAACGACTCCTGGACGGTCGGATCGGTGCCCGCGGGGAAGGCACGATGGGGAAGGACCGTCAGCGCCCCCTCGTCGCCCTCGGGCACGTCGCGGTCGGCGGCCCAAAGGCTCCCGGCGTCGACGACCACGTCGTCGGCGAGGGTGGGCGTCGTGACGGGGTCACGCAGGCGGAGTTCGCCGATCCGCGCGGCGCCGTCACGCGCGTGTACCTCGAAATACTCGGTCATAGGTGGTCGTCGGGACCGGCGCCAAACTACGTTTCGTTCCCAGCCGGCTACACGGAACGTGTCCCCACCTCGTCGCGGACGACGTAGTAGAGGATCCAGACGACGATACTGCCGAGGAAGGCGCCGACCGCCCACGCGAGGGCGTGACGACTGCCCCGGCGCGTCGCGTCCCGGTAGACCAGAACGGCGACGCCGAGGGGGAGAAGGAGGGAAAACAGCGCGATGACGAGTACGATCAGGAGTTCGATCCCGCCGGGGACGGCGGCCTGGAGGACTGGGAGGGGCACGGCACGCCCTTCTCGGCCGGCTGAGAAAAGCGTTCGGCGGCTGTAGTAGCCGCGGTAGATCACTGCCCACCCCATCGCAGGGCGGGGTGCGATCGGGTGTGCAGGCAGTTCCAAACGCTACGATAGTCGTCCTCGGATTTTAGCCACCCGCGTCCCAACGCGGCGCATGACCGAGTACACCGGCGAGTGGGACCGGGCCGAGGTTGCGGCGTTTCTGGCCGACGCGTACGTCCCGATCCGGGTGGCCTGTCGGACGCCCGCCGGCGGCCTCTGGATGCTCTCGCTGTGGTACGACTTCGACGCCGACGCCGGCGTGTTCCGATGTGCCACCTCGGCCGACGCGGACGTGGTGCGCTATCTCCGCGCGGACGACGGCGTCGCGTTCGAGGTGTCGACGAACGACCCACCGTATCGGGGGGTTCGTGGCTGTGGCTCGGCGACGATTTCCCCGGACGACGACAAGGAAACCCTCCGAACTCTGTTGGAGCGGTATCTCGGCGACACCGACTCCTCGCTCGCCCGTCGCCTCCTCGACCCGGCGCGCGACGAGGTGACGATCAGCGTCGACCCCGAGCGGTGTTACTCGTGGGACTTCTCCGACCGGATGCGGGACGTGGACGGCGGCCGGGACTGACGAATCGGCGGAAGCGAGTGTGCTGGACACTCGCCCGGCGACACACCAGGACGGTCCGCTCAGCCGTAGACGTCGGCGCTCGCCTCGCGGGTCACCGGCAACGCCTCCTCGTAGAGGAGTTGGAGCAGTTCGTACTGGGTCCGCGTCGCCTCGGCCTCGTCGGCGGCGGTCCGGAGTTCCGTGACGAGTTCGCCGAGTGCGACGCGACGGGCGCCGAGATGGGCGTCGCCGTCCGCCGTCGTCCGCGCGGCCGCGGCGGCGCGCCGAGCGTGGTGACGCGCGGGGCCGATAGGGAGCGATTCGGCGCGCTCGTCGATCCGATCGGCGAGATTGCGGAGGGCCGCCGCTGCGCTCGCGGCGAGCAGGTCGCCGTCCGTCGGCTCGGTCGCGTCGCAGTCCGTCGTGTCGGCGTCGCGGGATCGGTTGGACATCGGTCGGTCGTACCGAGGGGATGTTGGTAATTAAATGATACGTGGGTGTGTGACGGTTGCGAACGACACACTGTCGCCGTCGCTGCGGGCGAGGGATCGGCACGTCAAAAATCGTGGTCGGTGGGCGTCACCGCGAAACGAACGCCCGAGAGCGTCCGGATCGGGGAATCCCGATCGGACGCGTGTTCAGTTTAGTTACGAACGACGTTGGTCGCGCGCGGACCCTTGGGGGAGTCCTCGATTTCGAACTCTACGTCCTGTCCCTCTTCGAGGTCCGGACCGCCAACGTCCTCCATGTGGAAGAACACGTCGTCGTCCGCGTCGTCAGTCTCGATGAAACCGTAGCCGCCTGTGTCGTTGAAGAAATCAACCGTACCGTTTGCCATTACAACCGATCGTACACCCGGCTCACTCATAACCGTTGCGAGAGTCGCGGTACCACGAAGGACGGGGACCGTTCACTCGGTCCCGTTCGGCTCCGGTCGCGCCCCCAGTGGCTCGACGGTGACCGACTCGGGGAGGAGTGCGAGCGCCGACGCCGGCCAGTCGTCGTGGGCGACCGTCACGTCGGTCGCGGGGTTGGCGTCGACGAGGGCGGCGACGCCGTGGGCGGCCGCCTCGTGGGCGTCCCGGTCGAGGCGCTCCGGTAGTTCGGCGGTGAACGGGTACGTCTCCGAGAGCGCGCGTGGGACGGGGCCGAAGGGGGGGAGGAGGCGCCACGCGGCATCGAAGCGGTCGCCGGAGGGGGCCGATCCCTCGGTCACCAGCAGGCGGTCGGGCGCGTCGAGGCGGCCGATCCGGTCGTGGTGGCGGACCACCTCCGGCCGGCGCGCGCCCTCGGCCGAGCAGTAGAAGAACGCGCCCTTGGAGGCGGGGTCGTGGCGTTCGATCTGACGTGCGTGATCCAGCAGGGTGCGGTAGCCGTCGAGCATCGCGGGATGACCGCGGGCGCGCGTCTCGACGAGTTCGAGCAGGGTGCCCTCGCGGATCGCGGCCTTGATCCGCCGCAACTCGCCGTAGGAGACGTGCAGGTTGTGTTCGGCCAGCAGGCGGTCGCGCTCGTCGTCGGCCGCGGCGCGGAGGTCGGCGGGCGTCCACTCGCTGCAGACCGGACACTCACAGGGGAAGTAGTCGATGTCCGCCAGATGTTTGGTCCCCCGGACGGTGAGATAGCGACCGTCGCGGGCGTAGATGGCGTACGCCGCGGAGTCGAAGAGATCACAGCCCATCGCGACGGCGAGCGCGAACATCATTGGGTGGCCGGCGCCGAAGAGGTGGACGGGGCAGTCGGCGCCCAACCCCCGCTTTGCCGCCGCCACCACGTCGACCACGTCGTCGTAGCGGTAGTCGTTCATCAACGGGACGACGGCCCCGACCGGGAACACGTCGAGGTCGGTC
Organism: Haloplanus natans DSM 17983; assembly: GCF_000427685.1. Taxonomy (NCBI): domain Archaea; kingdom Methanobacteriati; phylum Methanobacteriota; class Halobacteria; order Halobacteriales; family Haloferacaceae; genus Haloplanus; species Haloplanus natans. The sequence goes on along the minus strand of NZ_KE386573.1, from coordinate 211,696 downwards.
CCGTCGGCGTGGCGGGCGGCCGCCTCCCGGAGGTCGAGGTGGGTCGACCCCTGGATCGGCGCGTTGACCAGCATCTCGCCGGTGTCGACGGCTTCGGCGTCCGCGAGCGCCCGCCGGGTGGTCTCCAGGTCCGCCTCGGCGCTCTCGCGGGGGGCGTCGGGCGGCGTCGGCACGTCCACTGGCGTCCCGACGTCGGAGCCGATCGCTCGCTGGAACTCCAGAATCTCGCCGGTCGTCACGTTTATTTCGCCGTATTCGGCGAGCTGGAAGGAGCCGGAGTCGGTGAAAATCGCCCCCGAGAAGTCGAGCATGTCGTGCAGGCCCTCTTCGAGCGCACGGTCCCGGAGGTCGGCCGTCTTGCGGATGATGTAGGCGTTGGTGATCAGGGCGTCGGCGCCGAACTCGGCTTCGAGACGGGCGGGCGACACCGTCCGGATGTTGGGATTGATGACGGGGAGAAGCGCCGGCGTCTCGACCGTCCGACCGGCCCGCGGCACGGTCAGCGCCCCGATGCGGCCGAGGGCGTCGCCGCGCCGCAGTTCGAAATGCTCGCGCATGGCCCCGGCTTTCACGGGCGCGGCGGTAAGGGTTCCGTTCCGCTCGAGCGGGTTGCGGTACGTCAGTACCGATGGTTCGCCAAGGTGGGTCGGCGAACCGTCGGTACACAGTTACAGTAAACAGTATCAGTGGGGGAGAAGCACAGCGGCGTCGACGACGAGTGTGGCTGGGCCGGCCCCGTCGCCCTGCGGGAACGCCCCCGACTCCGAGAGCCGAATGGCGAGGTAGGCGAGGGCAAAGAGCGTCGCGTTGTACGCACCGTGAACCAAGGCGGGGACGACGAGGTTGTCCGTGAGTTCGTAGACGCTCCCGAAGACGAGTGCGGGGAAAAAGAGGACGGCGATGGTGACGATGCGGCCGCCGGCGCCGCCGGTCAGGGCGACGAAGTGGACGGCAGCAAAGAGCGCGCTCGCGATGACGACACCGGGGACGCGGTCGAACGTCTCCCGGAGACGCCCTTGGACGATGCCGCGAAAGAGCAGTTCCTCGCCGGGACCGATGAGGAGAAAGGAGGCGGGGATCAGCCAGAGGAGGACGGTCGGATCGGCGCTGGCGAACTCGGCCACCTGATTCTCACCCGCCGGGGCGCCGGTGATACTGATGAGAAAGGCGCCGGTGATGGCGGCGACGAATGCCGTCGCGTAGCCCGCCACGACGATCAGGAGTTCCCGAACCGACGGGAGTCGGAGGCCGACGCTCGTGACGGGGCGATCCCGGAGGCGGAGATAGATGAGGGCAACGCCGCCGAACGCGAGTCCCTGGATCGAGACGAGCGAGATCACGAGGAGGGTGAACGGCGACGGGTTCAGCCCGACACCGACCAGGAGAAGCGAGAGCCCGACGACGAGGGCGACGCCGGCACCGAGGCCGAGACTGGAGACGATCAGGACGACGACGAGCGCCCGGAGGCGATCTGTCGTCGAATCGTCGAACGGGAGCGAGGACGAGACCATACACAGCCGTTGGACGGGACGGTGAAAAGCTTCCCTCCGGCGATCACTCGTCGGCAGTCCCGGCCGGTTCGGCGCCGACGGTCGCTTCGGCGCGGTCCCGGAACGCCCGTGCCGGGTGGCGATCACGGGACGGAGCGCCGAACAGTCGGTCGCGGATCGACCGCTCCGAGGGACGTTCGGCCAAAAGCACCGAGCAGTCCACGTCGTGGATCACGTCCAGATGCAACGAGTTCCGAACCAGACGGGAGAGCAGACCCCCCTTCGGTGGCACCCATCATGAGCATCGTGCCGTCGGTCACCGCCCTGTCGATGGCCGGTTCGACGGCGCCGGGGTCGACGGTGATCGCCACGTCGTCCAGCCCGTGCGTGTCGGCCCAGTCCCGGAGGAACGCCTCGCCGGCGTGTTCGTCGGATGCCTCGGCGACGACTCGCTGGTTCACCTCGTCGGTGGAGAACTGATCGGCGAGCACGTCGTCGTGTCCCTCGTCGGCGGCGGACTCGGGGGGCGTGGAATCGGAGTTCTGGCCGGCCATCCACGACGTACGGCCTCCCGGAGAGCAAGTACGTAGCTTTGTCCTCCGGGGACGGGAATCGAGTACGAACCCTTACGGCCACGCCCTTCCAACGACCGCCGATGAGTTCGGTTCCCGAACGGAACGACATCGACGCCGAGGACAAGTGGGCTCTGGAGAGCATCTTCGCGAACGACGAGGACTGGGAGGCAGCCTTCGAGGACGTTCGCGACCGGATCTCGGAGCTCGAGGCCTACGAGGGCCGGGTGACCGAGAGCCCGTCGACCCTGCTCGAACTCCTCGAACTGCGCGAGGACCTCCTGCGCGACGTGGCAGTCGTCTCGACGTACGCCAACCTGCGGAGCAGCGAGGACACGCGTAATCAGGAGTATCAGGCCATGTCGGCGCGGGCGGAGTCGCTGTCCGCCGACGCCCGGAGCGCCGCGAGCTACGTCGAGCCCGAACTGCAGGAGCTCGACGAGGCGGACCTCGACGCCTTCGTCGACGAGGAACCCGCCCTCGCCGAGTACGAGCATTACTTCGACGACGTGCTCAGGGGGAAGCCCCACACCCGCTCGAAGGAAGTGGAGGAGCTGCTGGCGGACCTCTCGGACGTGACCGACGCCGCGAGCGAGGTGTACAGCATGCTCTCGAACGCGGACATGGAGTTTCCGACGGTCGACGATCCGGCGGGCGAACCGGTCGAAATCTCGCTCGGCAACTTCACCAAACTCCAGAAGCGGCCGAACCGCGAGTTCCGGCAGTCGGTCCACGAGGCCTTCTACGACCGCTGGGCGGACGTGCGAAACAGCGTGGGCACGTCGCTGAAAAAGAGCGTGACGGCGGACGTGAAACTCGCCCGCGCCCGCAACTACGAGACGGCCCGCGAGGCGGCGCTGGACGGCCCGAACGTCCCCGTCGAGGTGTACGACACCCTGCTTGAGACGGTCGGAGACAACCTCGACTACCTCCATCGCCACGCCGAGTTGAAAGCGACGGCGCTTGGCGTCGACGACCTGCAGATGTGGGATCTCTACGCCTCGATGGCCGGGGGGGAGCCACCCGAGATCACCTACGAGCAGGCGGTCGAGCACGTCGTCGAGGCGGTTGCCCCCCTCGGCGAGGCGTACCAGGAACGGATGGCCGAGGGACTGGATTCGCGGTGGGTCGACGTCTACGAGAACCGGGGCAAGCGGTCGGGTGCGTTCTCGGCGGGCACCTACGACACCCAGCCGTTCATCCTGATGAACTACCAGGACGACGTGGCGTCGATGTTCACGCTGGCCCACGAACTCGGCCACTCGATGCATTCGGAGTTGACCAACGACACCCAGCCGTGGCAGTACAGCAGCTACGACATCTTCGTCGCGGAGGTGGCGAGCACGGTCAACGAGACGCTGCTGACTCACCACCTGCTGGAGACGGTCGAGGACGAGGCGGTCCGCCGGCACGTCCTCGACGAGTATCTGGAACGCTTTCGGTCGACGCTGTTCCGGCAGACGATGTTCGCGGACTTCGAGCAGCGGATTCACGAAGTGGTCGAGGACGGCGGCGCGCTCACCCCCGACCGCTTCGACGAACTGTACGGTGACCTCAAACGGCGGTATTACCGGCCCGCGGCCGTCGACGACCGCATCGCCCGCGAGTGGATGCGCATCCCTCACTTCTACTACGGCTACTACGTCTACCAGTACAGCACGGGGATCAGCGCGGCGACGGCCATCGTCGAGCGCATCCGCGAGGAAGGGGAGACGGCGGCAGCGGACTACCGCGAGGCGCTCCGACTCGGCGGGAGCGAGTACCCCATCGACGTACTGGAGACGGCGGGCGTCGACATGACGACGGCCGCGCCCATCGAGGACGCCCTCGACGTGTACGGAACGTATCTGGACGAGATGGACACGCTGGTTGGGTAGCGGAGCGAACCGCCGGCGGCAGTAGAGCCGCGACCCAAAGGCACATTTACGCCCGCATCTTAGCACGGACAGAATGTCACGGAGTCCGTCGCTACCGGACCGTCCGCGCCTCGATCTCGATCCCGAGATGTCGGAGGCGGAGCGTCTCGACGCCATCCGCCAGCATTACGAGCGCATGGTCCGCGTCAACGAAGAACTCGCGGAACGACTCGACGAGACCGACGACCGGCGGGAAGAGCTCATGGAGGAGGTCGACCACCTCAAGCGTCGCAACGAGGTGCTGAAGACCTCGTCGCTCTACGTCGCCACCGTCGAGGAAGTCGCCGACGAGGGCACGATCATCAAACAGCACGGCAACAACCAGGAAGTGTTGACCGAGCCTTCGCCGCGGATCCGCAAGGAACTCGCGGCGGGCGACCGCGTCGCAGTCAACGACTCCTTCGGCGTCCAGACGGTGCTCGACGACGAGACCGACTCCCGGGCGCAGGCGATGGAAGTCGAGGAGTCGCCGTCGGTCACCTACGACGACATCGGCGGCATCGACGACCAGGTGCGTGAGGTGCGTGAGGCCGTCGAGGACCCGCTTCTGACACCGGAGCTGTTCGAGGAAGTTGGCGTCGACCCGCCGGCTGGCGTCCTCCTCCACGGCCCGCCGGGGACGGGGAAGACGATGCTCGCCAAAGCAGTCGCCAACGAAACCGACGCCACCTTCATCAAGATGGCCGGCTCGGAGCTGGTTCGGAAGTTCATCGGCGAAGGCTCGCGGCTCGTACGCGACCTGTTCGAACTCGCCGCCGAGCGCCAGCCGGCGGTCATCTTCATCGACGAAATCGATGCCGTCGCCGCCAAGCGGACGGATTCGAAGACCTCCGGCGACGCCGAGGTCCAGCGGACGATGATGCAGCTACTCTCGGAGATGGATGGCTTCGACGACCGGGGCGATATCCGCATCATGGCCGCGACCAACCGCTTCGATATGCTCGACGAGGCGATCCTGCGGCCCGGCCGGTTCGACCGCCTCATCGAGGTGCCCAAGCCGGACGGAGAGGGACGGGCCCGCATCCTCGAAATCCACACCCGCGACATGAACGTCGCCGACGATGTGGACTACGCCGAACTGGCCGACGACCTCGACGGTTACAGCGGCGCCGACCTCGCCTCGCTGGCGACGGAAGCGGGGATGTTCGCCATCCGCGACGACCGCACCGAAGTGCGGATGCGGGACTTCGAGGACGCCAAGGCCAAAATCGAGGACGCCGAGGACGGCGGCCCGGTGATGGCTTTTACCGACTACCAATATTAGGGCCTCCGACGGCTTTTTATCCGCGCTCTGCCTATCGGTAGCGACTCGGATGAATGGAAACACGCCGTACGGAGGCGCACCCGGAGTAGCCGAAGCCGGACAGCCATCGACGGATATCGAACTCACGCGGGACCAGCGACAGTCCCTTCAGCGGGCCGTGGCGGGAATCGTCTCGCAGACCCGGTCCTACCTGCCCGACAGCTACACCGTCGGCTCGGAGCTGTCCTACGGATCGAACGGGCCGACGGCGACCGTCGCGGTCCGTCCGCCCGCCGGCCACCCGGTCAGCGCGGGGTTCACCCCCGACCTCGACGACCTCGAAACCGGCTTGGCAGACGCCGAGCGCGACGAGGTGGCGCGTGGACTCGCCGCCAGCGCCGCGTTACAGGTGATGGACGCCGTCGGCGACGGCGTCAAGCCGACCGCTCGATAGTCGTCGGCGCCGCGGCCGTTATCGCGTAGACGAACAACAGCGCGGAAGGGAGACTGCCGACGCCGATACCGACCGGCTCCGGAAGCGACGTAACCAGCGACGCGCATGCGCCGAGGAGCAAGGGAAGGGGCAAGAGTATCAACAGCAGATCGTAACGGGACATCGTCGGCAGACCGATACCGTCGCTACGGGTCGTTCGAACGCTCATCGGCACACACCTCGTTTGATACTTGTGGAATCTTCGGACTAAAAAGTTTCTTCAGGTGTACGACACACCTCGTTGGAACGTCGACACGGGCGGCGTGAATAATATGAACCGGTTACGAGCGCGTGACCCCGGCCGCGGGGTCACTTCCCCCAGAACGGGTCCCGCCGCCGGTGGTTGTCGAGAAATCCCTGTAGCGCCTCCAGTTCGTCGGCGGGAATCTCGTCGGTGAGTTCCTGTTCCAGGATCTTGGCGTGTTTCTCGGGGAGGTCGACCCAGAGTTCGCCACCTTCGTCGATCTGACGGCCGACGGTGGGGCCGTCGATGGCGACGCTGACGCGTTCGCCCGCGCGGGCCTCGGAGACGTCGTCACCCTGTTTCTGGATGCCGCTGAGTTGGCCGACGCGTTCGAACTCGTTGCCGTCGAACCGGCCGACGTAGGTGTTGTTCTTCAGCGTGCCCGACAGTACCTCGACGCCGACGACGGCGGGGTTGTTCTGGCGGAAGACGTGATCGGGGAGGATCCGGAAGCGGGCCGGGCGGACGATCTTGTCGAGGACCGTCTCCTGCTGGGCGCGCTGTCGCTCCGCGACGAACGCCTCGTAATCCTCGACGAGCTGGTAGATCACGTCGTCGTCGAACAGGCGCACGTCGGTTTCCTCCAGCTCTCGCCGGGCGTTTGTGAGCACGTCGACGTTGAACCCGAGGATGACTTTGTGTTCGGCTTCGGCGGCGGTGCTGGCGACGGCCACGTCCCGGGGAGCCACGTCGCCGACTTCGGCACGGAGGATTGGCACCTCGGCCTCGACCAGTGCGTTGGCCATCGCCTCCAGGCTCCCGAGAGTGTCGGCCTTGACGACGACGCCTTCCTCCTCGGTTTCGACCTCGATTTCGGCGAGTTCGGACTCCACGTCGGCGACGACGGCCTCGCGCTCGCGGCCGCGGACGACCCGGACGGGCGCGCCGGCCATCGCGTCCTCCAGGTCGGGTGCCGCGATCTTCACCCCGGCCGCGGCGGCGACGGCGTCCACGCGGTCGAACCGCTTTTCCGTTCTGATCTCGGCGAGCGGCTTCGGCTGGAGGAGCGCCCGCACCTCCGTCACGATGGGTTCGTGCATCCCGCCGACGACGATTTCGTCGCCCTCGCGGATCGTGCCGTCGTACACCACCACGTCGAGGGTGGTGCCGAAGCCCTTCTCCTCTTTTACCTCCAGTACGGTTCCGGCGCCCGGCCCTTCCACGTCGATGGCCATCCGATCTTTCATATACCGCTGGGAGAGCCCCATCAGGACGGTCAGAAGGTCGGGGACGCCCTCGCCGGTGACCGCGGAGACGGGGACGACGCCGACGTTGGCCTGAAAGTCCTGTACGCGCCAGTAGAGATCGGCTGAGAAGCCGGAGTCGGAGAGTTGGCCGATGATCTCGTAGAGGTTCTCGTCGAGTCGGGATCGGGCACGGTCGCTCTGGGCGTCGTAGGTGACCTGGATCGGTTCGCCTTCCTGGGGGTTCCAGCCGGGCGTCGTGTCGATCTTGTTGGCGGCGACGATGAACGGCGTTCCGGTGCGTTTGAGGATGTCGATGGCCTCCTCGGTCTGGGGCTGGAAGCCGTCGTTGACGTCGACGACGAGGACGGCGATATCGGCGAGGGCGCCGCCGCGGGAGCGGAGGGTGGAGAAGGAGTGGTGGCCGGGCGTATCGATGAAGAGGAGACCGGGCAGGTCGAAGTCGTCGGGATCGACGAGGCTGCCCGCGATACCCGAGATGGTGTCGAGGGGAACCGCGGTGGCCCCGATGTGCTGGGTGATGGCGCCGGCCTCGCCCTCGCTGACCGCCGAGCCGCGAATCTTATCGAGCAAGCTGGTCTTCCCGTGGTCGACGTGCCCGAGCACGGCGACGATGGGGGTGCGAAGCGTATCCGGTCGGTCGCGTGTGTCCGAATCTGACATAGGGTCCCCCGGTAGAAGCTTTCGTGTGGACAGAGAGCCGTGGACCGAAGTTAAGTCTTTCAACATGCGGCGACCGAACGCGAGCGACCCCGTGGCGTTTAAGGTCGTCCCCGCGAATGTGACTCGCATGACCGACGTGCTCGCCGAGAACCTCTCCGGAAAGTCCGTCATGGGCTCTGACGGGACGGAACTCGGTATGCTGTACAACATCACGATGAACCTGAAGACGGGGGCGCTGAACGACCTCCTCGTCTCCCCGAACGAGGAGTTCCCGGCGGGCGACTCCAGGTTCGAACAGGACGATCAGGGCCGCCTCCACGTCCCCGTCTCCCACGTGCAGGCCGTGAAAGATTACATCGTTATCGATCGGTAGATGCACGTTCTCGACGCTTCTGCGTTCATCCACGAGTACCACACCTCCGAGGAGATGGCCTCCGTGCCGGCGGTCGAGGAGGAACTCGAAGACGAGAGCGCCTACCGCTTCGACGCGATGGAAGGGGCCGGAATGCATATTCACATCCCCGCCGCCAACACGGTCGAGACGATCGAGCGTGCGGCTGTCGAGACCGGCGACGGCGAGGAACTCTCCGACACCGACGTGCGCCTGATCGCCGCCGCGTTCGAACTCGACGGCACGCTCGTCACCGACGACTACGCGATGCAAAACGTCGCGGAACACCTGGGCGTCGTCGTCGAGGCCATCGCCCGCGACGGCATCACCGAACAGCGCGACTGGCGCTTCCAGTGTCAGGGCTGTGGCCGCGAGTTCGACGAGCACCGCGACCGTTGTCCCATCTGTGGGAGTGACCTCTCGCGGAAGAATCCCGCGTGAGGCGCCCGTCCGGCGCCCTCACGCCACTGTTCGCCCGTCCGGCGCCCTCACGCCACTGTTCGCCCGTCCGGCGCCCTCACGCCTCCGTCGGCGCCAACGCCGCTATCGTCCGGTCGGTGAGGTCGGCGTCCGCGCCGTCGGGCACGACGACGATCGGGTGATCCACGGCGTCGAGTGACGCTACGGCCTCGAACTGTTCACGCGCCGTCTCGGGCGTCCCCGCGACCCCGAGGGCGTCGACCATCCCCTCGGTGACGGCCGCCCGGGCAGCGTTCCGCTCCCCGTCCTGCCACGCCGCAGCGATCCGCTCCGCCGCGTCGGGAAACGCCGTCGCGACGGCGCGGCGATACCCCTCGCCGCTGCCGACGTAGTAGGCGAGGTGCCCGCGGATCGCCGCCCGTGCCTCGTCGGGGTCGTCGGCGACGGCCGCGGGGACGTACGGCGCGACCGTGATGGCATCCGGGTCACGTCCGGACTCGCGGGCCGTCCGCGCCACCGTCTCGAAGGCGTCCGATAGTTCGGGAAAGGGGACGTTGTGGGGAAGCCACCCGTCTGCGACCCGGCCGGTCGCGCGCCGCGCCGCGGGGCCGAGCGCCGCCGTGTAGACGGGCACATCGGCGTCGAGGGCGGGGAAGTCGGCGACTGAGACGGTCTCGCCGTCGTACTCGACCCGCCCTTCGCCCGCGGTGAAGGCGGCGATCAGTTCCGCCGTCTCGTGGAGGCGGCGCACCGGGCGGTCGTAGGCGCGTCCGTGCAGGTCCTCGATGGCTTTGGGCGTACTCGGGCCGATGCCGAGGCGAACGCCCGCGGGGGCGACTTCGGTCAGCGTCGCCGCCGCGGACGCGAGCGTCGCCGGCGAACGGGAGAAGACGTTGACGATGGCCGTCCCGAGGTCGACCCGCGAAACCGCGTCCGCGACGGCGGTCAGTGTCACGAACGCGTCCCGCCCCCAGAGTTCGCCGATCCAGCAGGCGTCGTAGCCGAGGTCTTCGCACCTGACGGCGACGGACCGGGCGCCGTCGACGCCGCGCCGTGGTAACACGATACCGCGTGTCATGCTGTCCGTTCGATCCGGCGGAGGCATAACCCTTCCCCGGCGGCTTTTGATCCCCCGGCCCCGTGACTCCGTATGCGCGCCGCCACCTACCACGGCCCCGGCGACATCCGTATCGAGGAACGACCACGACCCGAAATCGACTCCCCGACCGACGCCGTCGTCCGCGTCACCCACACCGCGGTCTGTGGCTCGGACCTCTGGTTCTACCGCGGCGAGAGCGACCGCGAGGTGGGGAGCCCCGTCGGCCACGAACCGATGGGAATCGTCGAGGCGGTCGGCGACGACGTTCGGTCGGTCGAACCAGGTGACCGCGTCCTCGCCCCCTTCCGCATCAGCTGTGGGTCCTGCGAGTTCTGCCGGAAGGGCCTGCACACCTCCTGTGTGAACGGCGACGGCTGGGGCGGGGACAACGGCGGCGGACAGGGCGAGTACGTCCGCGCGACCCACGCCGACGGCACCCTCGTCCGGGTGCCGGAGCGTCACGCCGACGACGAGGACACCCTGCGCGCGCTCCTGGCGCTGACTGACGTGATGGGAACGGGCCACCACGCCGCCGTCAGCGCGGGCGTCGAGGCCGGATCGACCTGCGTCGTCGTCGGCGACGGCGCCGTCGGCCTGTGTGCCGTCCTCGCCGCGCGACGGCTGGGCGCGGAGCGAATCGTCGCCGTTGGCCACCACACGGACCGCCTCGCCGTCGCCGAGGCGTTCGGCGCGACCGAGACGGTCGCCGCTCGCGGCGACGAAGCGATCGATCGGGTACGGGAACTCACCTACGGCGGCGCGAACCACGTCGTCGAGTGCGTGGGCGCCGCGTCGTCGATGAACGGCGCCGTCGCGATGGCTCGTCCCGGCGGCACCGTGGGCTACGTCGGCGTCCCCCACGGCGTCGACGAACTCGACCTCTACGGGATGTTCGGCGACAACGTGACGCTCCGGGGCGGCGTCGCACCCGTCCGCGCGTACGCCGAAGACCTGATGGCCGACGTGCTCGGCGGGACGCTCGATCCGTCGCCGATATTCACCCACACCGTCGACCTGGACGGCGTCCCCGAGGGCTACCGCCTGATGGACGAGCGCGAGGCGATCAAAGTGCTGGTGAAACCCTGAGCTGATACTGCCGGCTGTGATACGGTTTAGTGTAAGTCATTACCAGTGGGTCGCCAGGACGGGTCGGCGACCTACCGGTGAACAGTTACACTAATCCGTATAAGTCAGTCAAGAAATTCGCCACCCCGAGGTGACGGATTTCTTGAAACAGTTACAGCCGATAGTATGAGCGACAGCTTATCGCGCCCGGCGTGTTATCACGACACATGACCAGTTTCGAGCGAGTGGCGTCGGCCGCGGAGGTGCGTGAGGCGAGCCCGCAGGTCGTCCGCGTCGGCGGCCGGACGGTCGTCCTGTTCTACCACGAGGGGTCGTTTCACGCCGTCGACGACCGATGCCCGCATATGGGGTTTCCCCTCTCAGACGGCTCCGTCGAGGACGGTATCCTGACCTGCCCGTGGCACCACGCCCGGTTCGAACTCTCCGGCGGCGACACGTTCGACCCCTTCGCCGACGACGTGTCCACCTTCCCCGTCGAGATGCGGGACGGCGACGTGTACGTCGATACCGACCCCGAACGCGACGCCGATCCGGCAGCCCACTGGCAGGAGCGCCTCGAACACGGCCTCCGGGAGTCGCTGTCGCTCGTCATCGACAAGGCGGTGATCGGCCTGGACGACGCGGGCGTCGACCCCGCGGTGTCGCTCCGGATCGGCGCGGCGTTCGGCACGGAGTACAGGGAAGGGGGATGGGGCTCCGGGCTGACGACCCTCGCCGCGATGGCGACCCTGTTGCCCGACCTCCGGCCCGCGGACCGCCGCCGGGCGCTGGCCGTCGGCCTGGGCGCCGTCGCCGACGACTGCGCGGGCGAACCGCCCTTCTTCGTACAGGAGCCGCTCTCGACCGAACACGTCTCGGCCGACCGTCTCACCGAGTGGTTCCGCGATACCGTCGAGGTTCGGGACGCCGACGGGGCCGAGCGGGTGATCCGCGCGGCCATCCACGCCGGCCTCGACGAGTCCGCCCTCGCGGCCACGTTCGTCGCCGCCGCCACCGATCACCGCTATCTCGACTCGGGTCACCGCCTCGACTTCGTGAACAAGGCGTTCGAACTCCTGGACCGGATCGGCTGGGAACACGCCGACGCGGTCCTGCCGAGCCTCGTCCCCGGCCTCGCCGACGCCGAGCGAGCGGAGGAGCGCTCGTCGTGGCGCCAGCCGGTCGACGTGGTCGCGCTGGTCGAGGGCGCGAGCGACGATCTGTCGGCCCTCGTCGCCCGCGGTGAAGGGGAGACGTGGACCGAACCGGACGGCTTCGTCGATCGGCTCCTCGGCGACGATCCACACGATATCGTCGACGCCCTGACCGACGCCGTCGCGGCCGGGGCGACGACTGCGCAACTCGCAGGCGCCGTCGCCGACGCCGCTGCCCGGCGGGTCGCACAGTTCGGCACCGCCAACGAGTTCCGTGACTGGAACACCGTCCATCACACCTACACCTACGCCAACGCGGTCTGCGGGCTGGCGGGTCGCACCGACGCCGTCGAACTCTACCGCGCGGTACTCGACGGCGCCGTGAGCGTCTACCTCGATCGCTTCCTCAACACGCCGCCGATCCCGCTCCCCGACCCGGACGGGGGTCGTGACCCCAACGAGATGCTGACGGCCCTCCTGGAGACGTTCGAAGTCGAGGCCGACGAGACGGTCGGGAAGGCGGGGCGCCACGCCGCCGAGTATCTGGCGAGCGGCGGTGACCCCACCCGTCTGAAGCGTGCACTCGGCGAGGTCTTACTCCGCGAGGACGCGGGGTTTCATCCCCGGCAGAACGTCGAGGCGGCGTTCAGCCGGTACGACGCGGCCGAGGACGGCCGCGTCCACCTGATCGCCACGGCACGCTACCTCGCGGCACACACCCCGACCCGCCGCGAGGGCGAACAGACGTTCCGGATCGCCGAGCGACTGAATCGAGGGGAGGCGATCCACGAGGCGTGATTCGGACCGCGGCGGTCCCATACTCCTGTTGGGACAACGTGGTGACGCGAAGCGGCACCACGGCGGTCCCATACTCCTGTTGGGACAACGTGGTGACGCGAAGCGGCACCACGGCAGTCCGAACTACCGTGACGGATCGTCCACGTCGATAGCACTCGACTCGCCCTCGGGCGTCGTGATCCGGTCGGGTGTGAGCAGGATGCCGTCCCGGCCGCGGTTGGGGCCGGCGCCCTCGGCGGTCCCCGGATAGGCGTCGAAGAAGGGTTCGAGACGGTAGCCGTCGAACGGTAGATCCGTCGACCGGAGGTGGTCCTGCAGGTAGCGGACGGCCACCTGTTCGCCCAGCAGTAACCCCTCGATCCCGTCGGAGCGGTAGTGGATGCCGGCCCAGTTGCGCCCGAGGGCGACGTTCGTCGCGAGTTTGTTGAGTTCGTCGGTGACGGTTATCGTCTCCGAACGCGCTTCGGTGATCGAGTCGGCCGTCGCGCCGAGCGCCGTCGACACCTCGGTCACGGGCGCGAGGCGGGTCGACTGGACCGTCGTCGTTCCGCCGCCGGCCAGTTCGCCGGTGGCCGTCCCGTCGGCGACGGGCACGACCATCTCCTCGACCGGGAACGGATATCGACCGTCGAACATCGCTTTCAGCACCGTCACCGTCGCGCCCGCGACGACGCTGTGGCCGGCGGGGTAGGAGGGATGGGTGGGACTCCCCTCGGTGTACGCCTGCGGGAGGAGGACGGTGCCGTGGGCGTCGGCGACCCGCGAGGGTGTAGCCGACTCGTGCAGATTGTCGGGCAAGTCGAACGGCCCGCCGGCGCCCCGGCGCTCGGCTTCGAGTCGCCCCGCGTACTCCTCGGGCCGGAGGCGGCGGTGGACGAGCCACTTCCGATACCAGGCAGCGGTCTGGGCGGGATCGAAGACGCTCACAACCGATTCGAGCACGTCGTGGGCGCCGAAGTTGACGACCGGGACGGCGGTTCGGATGCCCGACGTGCCGGCCGTCGCACTCGCCTCCCCGCCCTGCTGGTAGGGAATCCGCCGGTCGAAGGGGACGCCCATCCCCAGCAGGATTTCGGCGGCGTCCCGGCTGGCGAGGTAGGGCACCTGTCGGCGAACCTTGTTCGCCAGGTCGCGGCCGGTGACGATGTGTCGCGTGACCGCCTCGTCGGGGTCGCCGCCCGCGTCGACCAGCGTCGGCGGCGGGTTCGTCCGCCCGACCGGGATGCCGCGCTGGACGCGGAGCCACGCGTTCCAGTCGGTGAGGTAGTCGGGGCCGGTGCCGACCACGTCTGCGTCGCCGGTGCCGGCGGCCGCCTCGCTCGCGAGGACGCGAACCCGCTGGCTCTGTGGAATCGCCCCCCGTGGAACGTCCTTCCAGAGCAACTGCGAGACGTGCGGGCCGGTCGCAGCCCCGGGAACGATACCCCGGAAGACACGCGTGGTGTCGAGCGACCCGCCGCGGGGATCGGCCGTCCCCGCGGGACCGGCGTAGCCCGCCAGACCGTTCAGGTCGGTGACCGCGTCGACGACGGCGCCGTCCTCGCCGTACGCGCCGAAGGGCACGTCGCGACAGAGCGCGCGACAGTAGAGTTCGATCAGTTCCGCCCCCATCTCCGACGAGGCGAAGGCGGGTGGGGGCGCCATGTCGACCGCCCACGGATCGGCGCCCATCCCCTCGAAGGCGTGGGAGCCGGGGGGTTCGGCGAGCCGTCGACCTTCCGGATCAGTGTCGAGTTCGACGGCGTTGTACGCGTCTACCGTCCCCGCGTCGAGGGCGTCGACGAGGCTCGCGTACGCCGAGGCGGTCGGGACGCCGTCGTCGCGGTGGGTCAGCGCCTTCCCGTAGTTGGTCACCGGGCCGTCGTCGCCGTCCGACTCGTCGACCCGGTACGCCGAGTCGAGGAGTTGGTGACGCGCCGCCCGCTGCCGGCGGAGAAAGGCCGCCTGCAGGCGGCGGTGGGGGTCGTCGGTCATCAGCCACCGCCTCCCTGCACGCCGTAGAGGCCGAGGTCGAAGGCGTAAGCGTCGCTCGCGACGGCGGTGCCGATCCACGTCGGCACCACCCACTCGATCCGGAGATAGTGGGTGCGCCCGCCGCGGTACGTCCCGAGAGGCGCGCCGTCGACCAGGCAGTCGTAGACGCTCGCCGCCTCGTCGCCGTCGAGGGGGATACCGGAGCCGAGGCCGCCGAGACCGACGAGCGACGAGAGCGACCCGGTGTAGGCGTCGGCCGTCGTCCCCGTCGCCGCCGGCCGCCCCGGATCGTCGGGGTCGAGATACGACACCGCCGTCGTGGTCAGTTCGTCGAGTTCTCCTTCGTCGGTCGCTCCGGGCGAGTCGGCCTCGGCTGCCGACTGCCCGCGTTCGGCGTCGGTTCGCTCGCGCCCCACGAGCGAGAGGTAGCCGGACAGGCCGTCGACGCGGAGCGCGAGCGTGAGTTGGCCCGAGTCGCCGGGTTTCAGATCCGTAAGATCACAGAGCGGCGCCGTCGCGTCGCTTCGCGGTGTCGGCCAGCCGTCGCTCGTCGCCACGCGCGTCGTCGCCGCCTCGACGCGCTTGTGCCACGCGACGTTCAGGTCGAGTTCGCCGGCGGCGATCCGGTTCCCGTCGAACGACTCGGCATCGCTGAAGAGAGCGTCGGTCCCGGCACCGACGCCACCGGCGACGGCGCCCGTCGCGGCGAGGGCGCTCAGCGCCTGCCGTCTCGTCAGCGTGATCCCGTTGCCGCCGGCCATCGTGCCGCCCGATCGAGGGGATCGTACTTCGTTAATCACACCATTCGAGAACTGAATCGGCGGTTAACGCGGATCAGAGGAGACGATACGGCGTCACACCCGGAACGCTTTTTCCGCCTACCGGCCCATGTGAACGTATGACAGCCAACGATCTCCGCGAGGCGCAGAAACCGCTGAAAGAGACCTACGAAGCCGATCCAGAGGCGGCGCAACTGACGCTCACCGCTACGGGCGACGGGGCGGCGGACGCGACGACCTGTAGCGTCGAAGTCGGCGAGGCGATGTACGAGGCGGAGCTCCACGAGGGGGCGGGTGGGTCGGGGACCGCCGCCTGTTCGGGTGACCTCCTGCTCGGGGCGCTCGCGGCCTGCTCACAACTGACCGCCCAGGCCGTGATCGAGAACTTCGGCGTCGACGCCGACGTGTCGGTGACCGTTGAGGGTGATCTCGACCTCCGTGGGACGATGGGCGTCGCGGACGTACCCGTCGGCTTTCAGGAGATTCGACTCGACGTGACACTCGCCGGTGACCTCGATCCCGAAACCGCGGCGTCGATCCGGGACGCGACCGAGCGGTTCTGCGTGGTGTATCGGACGCTGG
Organism: Haloplanus natans DSM 17983; assembly: GCF_000427685.1. Classification (NCBI taxonomy): domain Archaea; kingdom Methanobacteriati; phylum Methanobacteriota; class Halobacteria; order Halobacteriales; family Haloferacaceae; genus Haloplanus; species Haloplanus natans. The sequence continues at coordinate 195,608 of NZ_KE386573.1, read as the reverse complement.
TGGAGTCGCCAGCGGTCGCTACCGAGTGGACCTTCGAGGAGAACGCCGAGGGTGAGATTTGAACTCACGAGTCCTGACGGACAGTTGCTCTCGAAGCAACCGCCTTGGCCGGGCTAGGCTACCTCGGCTCACCCAATAGTGTGGGAGCGGGCGTTTAATCGGTTTCGATTCGACGCCGGCCGTCGATACCGGCGGATCCGTGCGCTAGAATTCCGACGAGCAGCCGGGCTAGCGTCCCGCTCGCCGTCCGCCGGAATCCCGCGGATTCAAGTCGGCGGCGTCCAAGCCACGGGCATGGCGACTGTCGATACGGCGATCAACGCGGTACACCTGCTGGTTGGCGGGCTGTGGGCCGGAAGCGTGCTCTTCGTCTCGCGGGGACTGTTGCCCGCCGCGCGAGCGGGGACCCTCGACGCCGAACCGCTACAGGGGCTGATCGGTCGGTTCCGAACGGGGTCGCGCGTCGCCTCCCTCGCGCTCTTTCTCACCGGCGGCCATCTCGCGGGCACGCGCTACACCGCCGAGAGCCTCCTCGGATCGACGCGTGGCTACCTCGTCGTCGCGATGGTGGTGCTGTGGCTCGTCATGACCGGGCTGATCGAGGTGGGATCGGGCCGCCTCGTCGACGGCCTCGACGAACGGAAGGTCCGGGAACCCGCCCAGTCGGCGACGCCGTTTCTCACCGGGGCCGCGGTGGCCGGTATTGGCCTCCTCGTCATCGGTGGCGTCCTGCTGTAGGCGTCGAGGCCATCGGCAGTCGACGGGAGGGTTCCGGCGAACTCGCTGACCGGGCCGACGGTTCGCTTAACCGCGGATTAACTAAGCCTTCGGCGCCACTGTCCTCCACCGGGGACCGTGTCACACGCTCCCCACCCCCTCATGTCACGCTGCCCGAACTGCGGAACGGCGATTCCCCGGTGGCGAATCGTCGCCCGCGACGACGGCGTACGGTCACACGCCGAATGTCCGGACTGCTGGGAAGTACATCCGGTGTCGGCGCCGCCGCGCACGTAGCGGCGGCCCGGCCCCGGTCGTCGAACACGACGGTGACTGCCGACCGACCGACCGAGTCCGACCGAGCCATGGGTGAGGTCCGCGACGGCGACGAGGGCGACGCCGACCGTCGTCGCGGCACTCCCGCCCACGGTGACGACCGTCTTCACCAGCGTCCGGACGGCCGCACACGACAGTGTCAGGGCGTCATTCCCCGACGAGCCGACGACGAACGTCCCGTCCGGCCCGCCACACGCGACCGGAAAGCCGACGACGGCGCCGGTAAAGAGGTACAACAGGATCGGTGTCGGATTCCTCCCACGGCTAAAGCCGTGGGCTTCCTCCTCGATGCTGTGAGAACCGGACGCTTTTTATTTTAGGTCCCCCTAAACGGCTCCGATGGCAACTGGTACGCAGTCGGGAACGGACGACGACGGCGAGCCGTCCCCGCCCGAGACGCCCGCGGTGTCGGTTTGTGAGACGTGTCCCGGACGGACGGTCTTTCTCGAGGCCGGCAACACCGACGGCTGGATCGCGAGCGACCTGACGGTCGAACCGACGCAGTAGGCCGGCGCTAGGGCCTCGAGCGACGCCGCCACTCGGTTATGAGCGTCGGGACGACGACGCCGACGCCGATCAGGACGCCGAACTCGACGGCGGCACTGTCGGTCACGTCTTGGATCAGATACCAGCCGGTGAGGCCGAGAAACACGAAGGCGATCGTTATCTTCGTGTCGGGTGTGAGGAGGGACGCACGGACCATACGGGCCGGAACGGTGCCGGCCCCATAGTTTCACCGCATCGTCACGTACGCCAGGGAGGCGAGCGCGACGAACTGGAGGGCACGCATCGCGAGCACGGCGATCTGAGCGCCCGGATCGGCGGCGTACAGCATCCCCGAACTGAGGAAAAAGCCGATAGCGACGACGTTCTCGACGGCGAGGACGAACGCGAAGGCGACGAGGCCGAGCGTGAGCGGTGTTCCGAACGCGCAGTAGTTCGCCACCAGACGGCCAGCAGGGCGGCCAGCACGCGATGTTCAGGCCCGCGAGGGCGCTCGCTATGGGGTCATTGGCGCCATGTTAGACGTGCCCCGTGATCCCCTCGAACTCCTCGCGATGGCGGTCGAAACGGTCGGTGAGGAGTAGAGCCGACCGTACGCTTGGTCGCCGTTCTCAATCACGTCGTGCTCCTCCAGCATGTCGAGATGGTGGTGAACCGAGTTGTGAACGCAGTCGTCACGCTCACGGACTGATCGTCTTCGATACCCAGCCGCTCGGGCCGTTCGGATACGCCCGCCGTTCGTCTTCGGGCTGGAGCGTGCCGAGGCCGTCCGTCGCCCGGACGACCACCTCGTGCTCGCGGTCCGGGGGGTCGTAGCGATACACCCACTGGCGCCACACGTCGTCGCCGGGCAGGGGCTCGGAGAGCTCCGCGTCGGCCCACGTCGCCCCACCGTCGGTCGACACCTCGACGCGCTCGATCCCGCGGGTGCCCGCGTAGGCCGGGCCGGCGACTTCGATCCGCCCGTCCTCGAGGTGGTTCTCCGCCCAGAGTTTCGCCACCGTGTTGACCGGGCCGGTGCCGTGCCAGCCGCGTTCCTCCCAGTAGCCCGTCGCCGGTTCGTCCAGGATCTCGATTTCGGTCAGCCACTTGACGTTGATCTCACCCCAGTGGCCGGGGATGAGCGCCCGCGCCGGGGAGCCGTGTTCGCGGGGGAGCGCCCGCCCGTTCATGCCGACGGCCAGGAACCCGGTTTCGAGCGCGTCCACCGGGAACTCCTCGTAGAAGCCGTCAGCGGCGCGGAGCATGACGTACTCGCCTTGAAGATCGGCGGGTTCGAGCAGGTCCATCAGCGGGACGCCCGTCCAGAGTGCAGTGTCCATCTTCCGCCCGTTGAGCGACTCGCCCACACACCGGAGCGTGTTGAATCGGTGCTCGTGTTCCATCGACTCGATGTCCTCGAGGGTGTAGGTCGTCTCCTCGCCGACGGCGCCGTGAATCCGTAGCGACCAGTCCTCGCGGGACGGTCGAGGATCGACGTTGGCGATGTCGACCGTGTAGAAGTGATCGCTCACCAGCGGTTCGAGGAACTCCACGTCGAAGGACTTCTCTTCGGCCTCGGCGAGCAGCGCCGCCACGTCGTCGGGGACCGGTTCCTCGGGGGCGTCGTCGCTGTCGTCGGTCGCGAGCACCCGCCGGCCGCCGAGGGCGAGGAAGCCGAAGAGGACGGCGACGGCGCCGGAGAGTGCCGCCCGCCGCGAGTCGTCGGCCGTCCCGTCGCCGGTCCCTCCGAGGTCGACGACGGTCGAGACCAGGGCCGCGCCGACCGCTGCACCGACCGCGGAGGCCGCCGACCCCGAGAGCGCGGCGGCGGCGATACCGACGCCGCCGGCGACGGCGACCGGCGCGGCGAGCGGTCGCCCCAGTCGATTGACGGCGACCCGGACGGCCGCGACGACGACGCCGAGGCCGACGGCGGCGGCCGCCAGTCCGCCCCCGTACGCCAGCTTGCTCCCCAGGTCGCCGAGGACGGTGATGGCGAACGTGACCAGGACTGCGGGTGCGAGCGTGACCGTCGCGTTGGCGATGGGGGCGGCGACGAAGGCCGGCGAGCCACCCACGACGGCGTAGGAGCCGGTGATGGCCGCGGCACCGCCGGCAAGAGGGACCGTCGCCCGAGCGAGACAGTCGGTAAGGGCCTGTCGGTTCATACCGTATCGGAGGCGCTCCAGTAGGTAAGGGATTTCTCAAAATTCGACCAAACTCCGTCTAGAATTCGGATGGCGAAAGACAGTAGAGCGCCCCGTCTGTACGAGCACACGGTGTCCCGGACTCGGAGCCGTATCGCACTCGCCGCCGTCGTCTACGCGGTGCTGTTGGCGCAGGTGTTGCTCTATCCCGGAGTCGATACGCTCGTCGCGGCGCTCGGCGCCGACACGGCACTCGACGCGAGTATGTGGTTTCTGACCGCGGAGTTCGCCGCCTTCGTCGTCTTCGCTATCCCGTGGGGGCTGGCGAGCGACGCCGCCGGTCGTCGGGTCCCCTTCGTCGCCGCGGGCGCCCTCCTCGGGGCCGTCGGCTACGCCCTCCTCGCCGTCGTGTCGGGCGTGACCGACTCCTTCGCCGTCGCGCTCGCCGTCCGGGCGTTCCAGGGGGCGGCCACCGTCGGCGCCTTTTCCCTCTCGATGACGATGCTCATGGACCTCGACGGGTCGCACGGTCGCAACATGGGCGCGACGGGCATCGCCATCGGCCTCGGGACGGCGACGGGCGCCCCCCTCGGCGGCCTGCTGTACGAATTCGGTCCGTTCGTCCCGCTGTACGCCGCGAGCGCGGTGCTCCTCTGCATCGCCGTCGCCGTCCCGTTCGTCGTCGACCGGGCGCCGGCGGGCGGGGAGCGACCGTCACCGTTCGACGGCCTCCGGCGGACGCCGGCGCTCGCGCTCCCGTACGCCTTCGGCTTCGTCGACCGGCTGACTGCCGGCTTTTTCTCCCTGGTCGGAACGCTGTATTTCCGCACCGTCTTCGGTCTGAGCCCGGGTGCGACCGGACTGACGCTCGCGCTGTTTTTCGCCCCGTTCGCCCTCCTCCAGTACCCCTTCGGCGTCGTCTCCGACCGTATCGGGCGGACACTCCCCATCGTCGTCGGGTCGGCGCTGTACGGCGGCGCGGTGATCCTCGTCGGGTCGGTGGCCGACCTCCGGACCGCGCAGGCGGCGATGGTGCTCGTGGGCGTCCTCGGCGCGCTCATGGCGCCGGCGACGCTCGCACTCGTGACCGACCTCGCCGCGCGGACGGAGCGCGGCGTCGCGATGGCCGGGTTCAACATCGCCGGCAGCCTCGGCTTTCTCGCCGGCATCCTCGTCGGTGGGTTCGCGGCCGACGCCTACGGCTACGGGACGGCGTTCCTGCTCGTCGGCGGCCTCGAACTCGCCCTCGCGGCGGCGACCCTCCCCGCCTTCCTGCGGCTCCGCGTCGGCCACGAGCGGATCGACGGGGCGTAGCTACAGGCTGTACACCAGTCGCTCGCCCGTCTCCAGCCCGTTCCGGATGGCGGCGTGGACCCGTGCCTCGCCGGCGACCCAGTCACCGAGACAGTAGAGCCCCGCGTCCTCCGGAGCGTCGCGGACGCCCCGACGGAGCCCCGACTCCGCGAGCGCGTACCGCCAGCCCTGGTGGTCCGTCCACGCGGGCTCGGTCAGGCGGTCGTCACCCACGATGTCGGCGGCGTGAGCCGCGAGGTCGGCCACGTTCCGCTCGGCCGCCGCGTCGTAGCGCTCAACCGACCACTCGTGGTTCGCCTGCACGATCAGGACCGACTCGCCGTCAGGGACGTGGCCCGGCTTACACCCCTCGCGGGATATCCAGCCCACCGCGTGCTCTTTGTCCGTGTTCACCAGCGCGTAGTAGGGCACGTCGAGTTCGAAGGGATAGCCCAGGACGGCGGTCCAGACCGTCCGGTAGTCCACGTCGCGGACGGCGTCGAGCAGGTTCTCGCGGGGCGACCCCTCCCAGTCGGCCGTCTCCAGCAACGTCGCCGTCTGTGGTGCCGGGGGGTTCAGGAGGACGACGTCGAACGGCCCCCACTCGGTCCCGTCGGCGTCGGTCAGCGTCCACGCGCCGTCGGTCCGGGCGATCCGTTCGACCCGCGTCCGCCGGTGGACCGCCGCGTCCGTCGCGCCGAAGAGGTGTTTGGCAAAGCGGGTCAGCCCCGTCTCGTAGGTGAACTTCCGTTCCTGATCGTCCCGGCCGTCGCTCACCGTGCCGGTCCGGTCGAAGATGTCGATGCCGCCCTCGATTTCGACGAGGCCGTCGTCGAAGCGGTCGAGGAGGTCGAGTACCCGCTCGTCGTCGTCTTTGATGTAGTTGGCGCCGTAGTCGTAGATCACGCCGTCGCGGCGGCGCGTCGCCGCCCGGCCACAGAGACCACCCGACTTCTCGAGTACCGTGATCGAGGCGTCCGGAACCGCGCCGTCGACGACGTAACAGGCCGCGGCGGCCGCGGCGCCGGCGCCGACGACTCCGATCGATGTCATACCCACCCTACGGCTGGACGGGTAAAACAACACGGGGACGCTCCGCCGGCCGTCGGCCGAGAACATATGCCCATCGCCCGACGAGAGGGTGACATGAGCGACGCCGTTCCCGACACGTTCGACGCGTACGTGGCCGACCGCGAGGACGCCCGGTTCACCGACTGGCTCCGCGAGCGATCCGAACCGGACTGGACGGCGGCGGTCGACGGGCGATTCGTCCGCGAACTCGGCGACGGAACCGTCGACGACGCCGTCTTCCGCCGGTATCTGGAGCAGGATTACGCCTTCGTCGAGACGTTGACGGGCACGTTCGGCCACGCACTCGGCGAGGCGCCGTCGATGGCGGCGAAGGCGCGGCTCGCCGAGTTTCTGGGTACGATCACGAACGAGGAGAACGACTACTTCGAGCGGTCGTTCGCGGCGCTGGCCGGCGACCCGGAAGCAAAACCGGACGCCACGACGCGTGCTTTTATCGACCTACTCGAACGCGCCGGTCGACAGGGTGGCTACGCCGAGACGCTCGCCGTCCTCGTGCCCGCCGAGTGGGTGTACGAGACGTGGGCGACGGGGATCGACTCCCGTCCCGACGCGTTCTATCTCGACGAGTGGGTCGAGTTGCACGCGAACCCGGCCTTCGTCGATTTCGTGGCGTGGCTCCGAGCGGAACTGGATCGGGAGGGAACGGCCGTCTCGGCGCGCCGGCGGCGGCGCCTCGACGCCCTGTTCCGGCGGACGGTCGAACTGGAGCGGGCGTTCTTCGAGGCGCCGTACGGGGACGGGAGCGGGTGATCGAAGCGGTCCCAGCCGGAACGACGGCGGTCCGTCTCAGGGTGCCGACTTCCGGTCGTCGTCCCGGCCGTCGGAGACCGGTTGCTGGAACCCGACGAAGTTCGTGACTTCGCCCACGTCGTTCTCGACGGGCGTGATCGTCACCCGGTTTCGGAACTCGGTGCCGTCCTTCCGGTAGTTGTAAATCTCGACCGTGGCCGGGGTCCGCGTGGCGATGGCCTCTCGCATCGACGCGACCGCCTCGGGGTCGCTCCGCTCGCCCTGCAGGAACCGACAGTTGCGGCCGTCGACCTCCGCGAACGCGTAGCCGGTCATCGCTTCGAACGCCGCGTTCGCGTAGACGAGCGGGTTGTCCTCGCGGGACGGGTCGCTGAGGGTGATGCCGATCGGTGCCTCGTCCATGATCCGCGACCGGCGCTCGAGTTCAGCCTCCCGTTCTTTCCGGTCGGTCACGTCGCGACCGTAGATGACGACGCCGTCGATCAACTCCCGGCCGAGGAGGTTGTGTCCGCGCGTTTCGATCCAGATCCGGGAGCCATCGGGCCGTTCGTGGCGGAACTCGACCGTCCGACGGCCGCCGGGATCGGCGACCAGTTCGGCAAAGGCCGCCATCACCCGCGGGCGATCCTCCGGGACGATGAGTTCCGCGCCGTCGGTGCCCCGGAGGTCGTCGGGGCGCCGTCCCAAGACCGCCTCCGTCGACGGCGTGGCGTACGTGACGGTCGCGTCCGGGCCGACGACGAGGATGGCGTCCGTGGCCTCCGTGATGATTATCCGATCGCGCTCGCGGGCCCGTTCTGCCCGATGTTTCTCGACGAGGTTTCCGACCCGGTTCGCCAACAGGGCGTACGCGTCGGCACCGCCGCCCTTCTGGAGGTAGTCGCTGACGCCGGCGGAGATGGCTTCGCTCGCCACGTCCTCGCTCCCCTTGCCGGTAAAGAGGACGAACGGGAGGTTCGGGTGGTCCGCACGGACGGTCTCGAGGAACTCGATGCCGTTCAGGCCCGGCATGTTGTAATCCGAGACGACACAGTCGACACCGCCGGTCGCCAGAACGTCGAGTCCTTCGTCGGCGTCCATCGCCGTCGTGACCGTGATCCGATCGTCCTCGCGTTCCAGAAAGGTTGCCGTCAACTCGACGATGTGGGGGTCGTCGTCGACGTGCAGGAGGTGAATGGGGTCGGCTGTGACGTTCATCGGACGAAACCTACGGACCAGACGGTACGTGAGATGATACGCTTGTCGGGGGCCACAGGACGTAACGCCGCGTTACTCCCCGGCCGCGACGTGTGCCCGACCGATCGCCTTCCAGCGGTTCGAGCGCACGCGGCGGACGTTCAACACGGCGGGAACGACGGTTTCGGTGACCATCGCCACCAGCAACGCGGTGGCGCCGAGCGGCGTGACGAGACCGAGAGCGGCGAGGGGGAGCGCACAGCCGTAGCGGCCGACGAGCGACGTGACGAAGGGGTACTGCGTGTCGCCGGCGCCGCGGAGCGTTCCCGTCGCGGAGCCGTCGATGCCGAGGAAGACGACGCTGACCGCGGCGGCGGCGACGAAGGGTGCGGCGACGGCGACGACGGCGGGGTCTGAGACGAACGCGCCCGCGACCCACGGCGACAGCGCCACGAGTATCGTCGCGGCGACGACGTACACCGTCGCGGAGAGGCGGAGGATTGCCAGGGCGTACGCCTCGGCGTCGGCGTCGTCGCCCGCGCCGAGTCGCTGGCCGACGAGCGTGCTCGCGGCGATGGAGAAGCCCCATGAGAAGCTGTCGGTCAGGGTGCGAACGCGACGAGCCACCTCGTAGGCGGCGACGACGGCCGGACCGAAGGTGGCCGCGATGGCGACGAGGGGGAAGGCGACGAGCATCTCGGCGGTCCGACGGGCCATCAGCGGCGCGGAGACGACCAGAAGCCGCCGAGTGAGCGGGACGAAGCCGTCGAATCCGAGTGTGTCACAGGTGACCGCGACGGGACACGCCCCGTGGCCGAGATACGACCGACCGGACAGGCCCCACGCGAAGACGAGGGCGACGAGCCCCGTCGCGAGCGAGGTGCCGATGGCGGCGCCGGCGACGCCGAGGCCGTAGCCGAAGATCAGGGCCGCGGAGAACACGACGTTCAGTAGCGCGCCGCCGGCACGAACCAGCATGGGCGTCACGGTGTCGCCGACGCCGGCGTAGGTGCGACTGGCGATCAGGTTCGGAAACTCGAACAGGAGCGCGGGGGCAACCAGGGCGAGGTAGGTGGCGGCGTGACGGAGGGGGTCGGGTTCGGAGCCGAGGACGGCGACGAGTTCGGGCGCGGCGGTGGCATAGAGCAGGGCGATCGGTGACGCGATCAGGAGCGTGACGACCAGGGAGACGGCGACGGCGGCGCTCGCCCGCGTCGAGTTCCGGGCGCCGTAGGCCTGCGAGACGAGCGAGACGGTGCCACCGGCGAGGCCGATGCCGAGGAACTTCCCCACCTGCCAGTAGGCGTTGGCGAAGGCGAGTCCGGCGACGGCCGCCGTCCCCACGTCCCACCCGACCATCGCGAGGTCGACCGTGGATTTGGACATGATGGCGAGGCCGGTGACGATCCGGGGCCACGACAGATCGAACGTCTCGCGGAAGCGGCGGGTGTCGATGACGCCGGCGCGGTCCAGTGTGCCGGCGAGTCGGTCGAACGGTCGGACACCCATCGGGCGTCGTAACGGTGGGGACGTCTTGGAGGTTGTGGGTTCCTCACAGCTCTCGGGTGAGCCGGTAGGCCGTCGCGAGCGTCAGGAGGCCGGCCACGAGAAACGCCGTCGCCGACGCGAGGACGAACCCGAGGACGAGAAACCACCCCTCGGGGCCGAGCACTGGATACCGTTGGGTCCCGGGAACCGGACCGACGAGTTCGAACACACGCACGAGGTAGACGAGGACGGCGAGGGCGACGCCAGCGGCGACGCCGACGAGGGCGTTGCGTCGCACCTGCAGGGCGTCGATGAGTCCGGCCGACGGCGGCCGCGCTGGGGGCTCGTCGCTCACGGGAGGGAGTTAGACACCCACGATCAAAGGCCCGTCGTTGTGCCGGCGTCGCCACGTGTGCCGATTGCCCGCCCGCGGCCGAATACGCCGCCGCTCGCGACCGAATCGCTCAAAGGGTACGAGTTCCTGGGTCGAACAATGACTTCGGTGGGAACCGCGGACGCGTCGCCGGGGACGGTCGATACGGGCCGTCTCGAGGTCGGCGAGACCCGCGATGGCAGCACGTTCGGACTCCCCGTCGCCGTCGTCGAGGGCGCGCGCGACGGGCAGACCCTCTACGTTCAGGCGGCCAGCGACGGCGACGAGCTCAACGGCGTCGGCGTGATTCAGCGCGTCGTCCCGCGGATCGATCCCGACGAACTCGCGGGGACCGTGATCCTGATCGGCATCGTCAACTACCACGCCTTTCAGGTGGCCGAACACCGCAATCCCATCGACGACACGAAGATGAACCGGGCCTACCCCGGCGACGAGAGCGGCACGTCGAGCGAGCGCATCGCCGCCGCCACCTACGACGTGGCCCGGACCGCCGACATCGTCCTTGACCTCCACCAGGGGTCGACCAGTCGGATGATCGACGAGGTGCGTGTCAGGTGTGGCCGGCGCCACCGTCTCCACTCCGAGTGTCTCGAACTCGCGAAGACGTTCGGCTGTGGCTACGTCCTCGACCAGAAGGGGCCGGACGGTCAACTCGCCCGCGTCGCCCCCTCGGACGGCGTACCGGCGATCGATCCCGAACTCGGCGGCGCCGTCGGCTGGGACGAGGGGAGCATCGCCAAGGGCGTCCAAGGCGTCTTCAACGTCCTTCGGGGGTACGGCTTCCTGCCCGGTGATCCGGCGGTCGAAGCCCAGACACGGGCGAAGGCGTTCGACCAGTACGGCTCGCCGGTCGGCGGCCTCGTCAACCTCGAACACGAACTCGGCGACCGCGTGAGCGCCGACGAGACGCTGTTCGAGGTGACCGACATCTTCGGCGAGTTGAAAGCCCGGATCACCGCCGACAACGACGGCATATTCTGGCGGAGTCGGCGCCTCCCGCAGGTCGCCACCGGCGAGTACGTCTGCTCGGTGGGGAAAAACGTCGACACGTACTGATAGTGCGTACTGTACGTCGTTCCCGGTGGGTCGCCGATCCGTTCTGGCGACCCACCGGCACACAGTGAGGATAAAGACGATCATGCCCCCCGCCGACCTCGTCTGTCCCGACTGCGGCCGCACGTTCGCCGACCGCTGGCGCTGTTCCTGCGGCGCGCCCCTCGAGTTCGCGTCGGCGCCGCGGCCGGACGGGCCGGCGCCGGAGTTCGCCGCGTTCGACTCCCGGCGAGGCCTGTGGGCGTTTTCGGACTTTCTCCCCGTCGAACGCCGCGTCACGCTCGGCGAGGGGTTCACGCCGCTGGTCGAGGCACCCGACCCGAACGTCTCGTTCAAACTGGAGTACGTCTCGCCGACGGGGAGTTTCAAGGATCGTGGCGCGGCGACGGTCGTCTCACGGGCGGTCGAACTCGGTGCCGACCGGGTGATCGAGGACTCCTCGGGCAACGCCGGCGCGGCCATCGCCGCCTACGCCGCCCGCGCGGGACTCGACGCCGACATCTACGTCCCGGCGGCCGCCGCGGCGGCGAAACGGCGGGCCATCGAAGCCGTCGGCGCACGGGTGATCGAAATAGCGGGAGACCGCGAGACGGTGGCCGCCGCGTGTCGGAACGTCGTCGAAGCGGGCGATGGCTGGTACGCCAGTCACGCCTGGAACCCCGCCTTCTTCGCCGGCACGGCCACGTTCGGAATCGAACTCGCCGCCCAGCGCGACTGGTCGGTGCCCGACGCCGTGGTCGTCCCCCTCGGCCACGGGACGCTCCTCCTCGGCGCCCACCGGGGGTTCCGGGCGCTCGCCGAGGCGGGATGGATCGACCGAATCCCCCGACTGCTCGCGGTGCAGGCGGCAGGCTACGCGCCCATCGCGGGGGAGACGGCGGGGACGAACGATCTCGCGGACGGCATTCAGGTCCGGAAACCGGTCCGCCGCGCGGCCATCGTCGACGCCATCGAGGCGACCGACGGCGACGCTATCGCGGTGTCGGCCGAGGCGGTGCGGCGGGCTCACGAGTCGCTCCGGGCGAGTGGCTTCGACGTGGAACCGACCGCCGCCGCGGCGGTTGCGGGGCTCCGGGGGTATCGTGACCGGGGGACGCTCGACGGCGACGACATCGTCGTGCCGCTCACCGGCCGGGGGAAGTAAGCTCCTTACCGAATCTCGTCAATCGCGACGAACGCGTCGCAGTCGGCCGTGATCCACGCCGTGAGTTGCTCGTCGTCGTCGACCGTCGGGGGGTAGATCGTACACTGTTCGCCGTCGCTCCCGACGGCCTCGACGGTGTGTTCGAGCGTGTACGTCGGCCAGCGGTCGAGGGCAGGGCTATCCAGCAGTCCCCCACCCTCGTCGACCGAACTCACGGCGGTCCACCCCGAACTGTGGATCGATCACACATCACAGTCGACCGACGGTCCGCATCGGGCTTGGCTATTCACCGATTACCGTTGCTTAACGACCCGTTGAACGGGCGAAAGGGAGGATTACCCTCATGGGGATTGCTGTAACTGGATTCCGGTGGGTCGCCAGGACGGGTCGGCGACCCACCAAGACCGACCGACAACAAACCGTATCACCGTTCGGGGTGGGTCGGCGCGTCGAACCCCCCGCGAACGAGCGGTTTGGCGACGTGACGGCGGGCACAGGGTGGCACCTCGTACCACCCCGGATCGAGGGCGCGGTCGAGCGGTCGCTCCACCCGGCCGGGGGCGGTCGTGTCGCAGTCCCGGCACCGATAGCCCTGGTCGCGCCCGGCGCTCTCCATCGATCGGCCGCAGTCGGGACACCGGGGCACGACGCGTTCGGTCGTCACGGGGTCCCGGAGAGCGAACTTCTCGAGTTTGAGCGTTCCGCCCCCGACTTCGCCACAGACGGTGACGCGGTCGCCGGCTCTGAGGCGCCGCACCCGGTCGCGGAAGCGTTTCGTCGGCTCGAAGGCGACACAGGGGAGAGTCGCCGCCCCGTCCCGGATAGTCAGGTGGACGTGTCCCCCCAGCCGCGTCTCGGGGCCGTCGTCGACGACGCCGTCGACGCGGTAGGCACGCCCGTCCTGCACCGCACCGATCGTTCCCCCCCGGAGGTGGGCGTCCGTCCCCTGGTTGGTCAGGTACGTGACCGTCCGCTCGACGGGTTCGCTCTCGATGGCGTCTGCCACCTCGCGGACCGTCTCCGCGTCGTCGCCGCGGATGCCGTAGAGGATGGGTCCCGGCGCCGCCGGCACGCAGACGAGTTCGCCCTCGACCCGGTCCACCGTGTCCCAAGCGTCGGGATAGGCCGCCTCGGCCGCCGCGAAGACGCTCTCGGCGTCGATATCGCGAGGGGTCCCACACCGCTCCAGCCGTCGGTACGCGATGTGTTCGTGCGTCCAGTCGTCGAAGGCGCGCCGGGCGCCGAGGGCGGCGAGGGCGCCGATCCGCCCCCGGCCGCCGTCGTGGCGATAGCCGAGGCGGTCCAGCAGGCCCCCCGCTTCCTCGACCGAGAGTCGCTCGCGGAGCGCGCGACCGGCGAAGTCGACGACTGCGTCGGGGATGGCGTCGAGCGTGGTGTCAGCGACGACGACCCCCGGGTCCGTCCGCGGGTCCGCGACTTCGGCGAGGCGGTCGACTTCGGCGGTCGCCAAGTCGAACGCGCGGGCCGGATCGCAGTCGGTGTCGAGACAAAGGGCGGCGTTGCCCCGCGTCTTGAACTCGATGGCGGGGTTGAGTCGGATCAGGAGGTGGCGCTCGACCGACCCGCCGGCCGCCTCGATGGCGTCGGCCACGCGGGCCGCCACGTACGTCGTGCACATCCCGCGCTCGCGGGAGTCGGTGTCGTCGAGGCCGACGAGGGTCACGGACTGTGTAGGGCCGCCGGCGGTCAAAGCGGTTTCGCGTCGGCGAACCAATCGACGGACGTGAGCCGGATACCCGACACAACATATATATGTCACGGAGCGCTTACCATTCGTTATGTCACGGTCAGCACTGGTCGGAAACATCACTGCGATGCTTGGGGACGCGGGGTTCGCGGTGAGCGACCGGTGTTCGATCCGCCCGAAGAGCTTCGATCTGGCGGCCCGGCGCGGTGACGACCTGCTATTGGTGAAGATTCTCGCCAACGTGGACGGCCTCGACGCCGAGACGGGCGTGGAGATGCGCCGACTCGGCTCGTATCTGTCGGCGACACCGCTGGTCATCGGCTTGCGGACCCGCGACGAGGAGTTGAAACCCGAGGTGGTCTACTTCCGCCACGGCGTGCCCGCGATCAACCCCGACACCGCCTTCGACCTGTTCGTCGAGAACGTCCCGCCGCTCATCTACGCGGCGCCCGGCGGTCTCTACGTCAACATCGACGGCGACCTGCTCGCGGACGAACGCGAGGAACGCGGCTGGAGCCTCGGTCGTCTGGCGACCGAACTCGGCGTCTCGCGACGCACCGTCTCGAAGTACGAGGACGGCATGAACGCCAGTATCGACGTGGCGATCAAGCTGGAGGACCTGTTCGACCAGCCGTTTAGCAATCCCGTCGACGTACTCGACGGCGCCGACGAGGTCCGGGACGCCGATCCAACGCCACAGGACCCCGCGCTCGACCCGGAGGAAGATCACGTCCTCGCGGTCCTCGCCCGCGTCGGGTTCACCGTCCACCCGACGACCCGAGCGCCGTTCACCGCCGTCAGCGAGGACGGCGACCGCGAAATCGAGAATCTGCTGACGGGCCACTCCGCGTTCACCCGAAGCGCGGAGAAGCGCGCCCGAATTATGTCCTCGCTCGGCGAGGTGACCCGCACCCGCGCGGTGTACGTCACCGAGGAACGCGAGAAGCGCGACGCCGTCGAGGGCACCGCGCTGGTGAGCCAGGAGGAACTGGCGGCGCTTCGGGACGCCGACGACCTTCGGGACCTGATTCTCGAACGCGCGCGGTCGCCCGTCGAGAGCTGATCGGATCGGGGCGAAAAACTATCCGCCCACCGACCGCTCGTCTAGGTATGCCGGACGGCTACAGCATCGTCGACCCCGACGACGTGCCGGCCGGGGAGTTCAACACCTGCGAGACTGCCGTACGAAAGCTAACCGAACCGCTCGGGGCGGCCGAACTCCGGGTGAACCAGGTGATCGTCGACCCCGGCGAGGTGACGACCCCCCACACCCACGAGGGACAGGAAGAGGTGTTCGTCTCGATGGACGGCGGGCAGATATCTCTCGCGGACGAGGTGCACGACGTGCCGGCCGGCGGAATCGTCCGCGTTGCGCCGGAGACGGTCAGAAACCTGTGTAACCACACTGAGGAGCGACACGTCTGGTTGGCGTTCGGCGCGCCGCCGGTCGGGACCGTCGACGGCTTCGGATCGTACGTCGTCGAGGATCAGGCGCCGTAGGTCTCGTCGAGGTAGGCGACGATGTCGTCGCTCTCGGCCATTCCCTCGACGTCGTGGTCGGGGTCGATCAGAACGGGGACGCCCGTCTGGCCGCTCACCTCCTTCACTTCCGTCCGCTCGGAGTGCGACCGGGGTACCTCGTGGGAGACGTACTCCAGACCGAGTTCGTCGAGTTTTGTCTTTACCTTCGCGCAGTAGGGGCAGCCGGGGAGTTCGTAGAGTTCCAGCGATGGCATCGGTGACAGTACAGGCTCCGTGAACTTGAGGCCGACGGACGTGTGTGCCGCGGACGCGACGGCGCTACGCCGCCAGCGTGTTCGTCCGCACGACGTAGTAGAAGACGAACGCGCCGGCGAGGACCCAGTGACCGAGGCGCACGTCGTCCCACTCGCCGCGTGCGGCCTTCACGATGGGGTAGGTGACGATGCCCGCCGCGATGCCCGTCGCGATGGAGTAAGTCAGGGGCATTACGAGGATGGTCATGCCGGCCGGAATCGCGTAACTCAGGTCGTCCCACGCGATGTCGACGACGTTGCCGAGCATGACGACGCCGATGACGACGAGAGCGATATGGGAGGCGTACAGCGGGATGGCGGCCGCGAGCGGGACGACCGCCAGCGACGCGAGAAAGAGCAGGGCAACGACGAGGGCGGTCATACCCGTCCGGCCACCCTCCTCGACGCCGGAGGCCGACTCGATGTAGGTCGTCACGGTCGAGGTGCCGAGCATCCCACCGACCGTGGTGCCGACCGCGTCGGCCATCAGCGGCCTGTCGATGTCGGGGAGGTTCCCGTCCTCGTCGAGAAAGCCCGCGATCTGGGAGACGCCGGTGAGCGTCCCCGCGGTGTCGAAGAAGTCGACGAAAAAGAAGGTGAACACGACGAGCGCGAAGGTGAACGCCTCGATGTCGGCGACGCCGGTGACGAAGGCGCCGGCGAGGGGCGTGATGTCGTAGGTGGCGCCGGGGGCACCGGCGACGAGGCTGTTGGCCGCCTCGCCGCTCACGAGGCCCGCCTCGACGACCCCCCAGCCAAGCGCCGTCGTGGCGAGGATGCCGACGATGATCGATCCACGGATGCCACGGGCATAGAGCGCGAAAGTAAAGAGGAGGCCAACGACGGAGACGATAGCGACCGGATCGGAGGCGACGGCGCCGAGCGTGATCAGCGTCGCCGGATCGTCGACGACGATGCCCATGGCCTGCAGCCCGATGATCGCCAGAAACAGGCCGATACCGGTGCCGACGGCGAACTTGACCGGTTCCGGAAACGCCCGGATGATGTACTCGCGGGCCCCGACGGCCGTCAGCACGATGAAGATGATCCCCTCGACGACGACGGCGGCGAGCGCCGTCTGCCACGGGATGCCGAGTGCGCCGACGACGGTGAACGCGAAGAAGGCGTTCAGGCCGAGCCCGGGTGCCTGTCCGAACGGCCGGTTCGCGTACAGTGCCATGATGAGCGTCGCCACCGCCGCCGCGATGATGGTGACGACGGCGAGCATCGACTGTACCTCACCGGGGCCGTACCCCGACACGACGATGCCCGGTTTCTCGCCCGGAATCCCGGCGAGGATACTCGGGTTCACCACGACGATGTACGACATCGTGAGGAAGGTGGTGAGTCCCGCGAGCGCCTCCGTCCGGAGCGTCGTGCCGTGTTCCTCGAATCCGAAGTAGTTCGCCAGGGAGTCGCTGAGTCCCATGTACGACTGGTCGTATCACTAATGTCGAACTTAACAGTTGGCATGCTGGTCGGGGTCCCCGTTTCGATCCGTCAGAAAATCCGTACGCTGGGGCTGCACGGGAGCACTGCTCGACCGGTGAGGGACGCGGCTGGCGGAGTCAGTGCAAATATATCATAAACAATTAATATATTTATATGTAGCTGCGGATTCGTATCCTAGCATGGCAACCAAAACCAGACCGCAGCCCGACGACGGCGAGTACGTGGAGATGTTCCCCGACTGGGTCTACCAGATCCCCGGTGCCGTTCTGATCGCCCTCGGCTTCGGTGGGGTCGTCTACCTCTCGCTCTTTTAAAACGGCGAGCGGCGGTTACTCCTCGGCCAGCAGGTCGCTCGCCGTGAGAAGCGATTCGAGTTCGATGCCGTGGTCCGCCAGCAGGTCGTTCGCTCCGTCTTCCCGGTCCACGACGACGAGAACCCGGTCGACGACGGCGCCCGCCTCGCGCAGCGCCTCGACGGCGTCGAGTGCGCTCTTGCCCGTCGTGGCGATGTCCTCGAGGACGACCACGTGGTCGCCCTCGTCGAGGCGGCCCTCGATCCGGTTGCCGGTGCCGTACTCCTTGGCCTGCTTGCGCGCGATGACGTACGGCCGGCCGGTTTCGGCGCTCGTGACGGCGACGAGGGGCACCGCGCCGAGCGCGACGCCGGCGAGTTTCTCGTCGTCGCCGAGGCGGTCGGCGAACGCGTCGGCGATGAGGGAGAGACACTCCGGATCGGTCTCGAAGAGGTACTTGTCGACGTAGTAGTCGCTCGTGCCGCCGTGGGAGAGTTCGAACTCGCCGAACTTCACGGCCTCGGCCGCGCGGAGCGCCGCGATGAGTGCCTGGTTCGTCATTGGCGTGTTCGGGGCCGCGAACCGACATAAACGGGGCGGTTCGTCGGAGGCGAACCGCCGGAATCGAGGGGCGGTTCGTCGGAGACAAATCGCCCACGACGCGGGCGCCGCCTACCACGGCTCCGTTTTGAGCCCCAGCAGATACGCCCCGGCGTTCGTCGTCAGATGCAAGAGTGGGGTGGCGACGACGACGACGGCGAGGCGGGCAAGCGAGAACGTCGAGACGGTCCACGCGGGCGCGAGGAGCGCAGCGAGGGCGAGCGCCCCGACCACGAAGTCGAGTTGGTCGAGGCCGGGGACCGCGGCGCCGCGCTGCCGGCCGAGGCGGCGTTTCAGAAACGAGGCGCCGACATCGCCGAGCATCGCGCCGAGCGCGAGGCCGACGGCCGCCCGGAGCGGGAAAGCCGGGAGGTCGGCCCCGAGTGCGGCGACGACAGTCGGGCGGGCGACGTTGAGCGCGACGGCGAGGGCGATGCCGACGAGCGTGCCCACGGCCGTGCCCCGCCACGTCTTGCCGTCGCCGAGTAGTCGGCGGCCGTCGAGCGTCCGTCCGCCGTCGATGGGGCGTCCCCCGCCGGCGAGGACGGCGGCGTTGTTCGGCACGTACGCCGGCAGCATTGCCCAGAGCGCCCCCGCAACGAGCGAAATCATCGGTATCGGTCGAGTAGGTCACCGAAGGATGTTAAACGCGGGTGATCGGTCCGTCGGTGGAACACGCTGAAGACCCCCGCCGCCCACCATCCGATAATGTCCTCGTGGAGACGCGACGTGGCCAGCGGACTGGTGGTCGTCGTGCCCGTCCTCGTCATCCTGATCGTTCTCAACTGGCTCTACTCGCGGGTAGCCGACCTTCCCATCGTCGACACGCTGCCACCGTACTACGGCGTGCCCGTGGCGCTCGTGGTCTTCGCCATGCTGGTGCTGTCGGTCGGCTACCTCATGCGGACGACGGTCGGACGACTGTTCGAGACGGGACTCGACAGCGCGATGAACCGCGTGCCGCTCATTCGGGTGCTTTACAACGCCTCGAAACTCGCCGTCGAGACGGCACTCACCGGGACCGAGGACCTCCAGAAGCCGGTTCGGCTGGAGACCTGGCCCGGCATCCACATGACGGCGTTCAAGACGGGGCAGCAGACCGCCGACGGCGACGAGGTCCTATTCATGCCAACCGCACCCAACATCACCACGGGGTTCGTCATCGAGGTCAGCCCCGATCGGATCGAGGAAACCGGCGAGAGCGTCGAAGAGGCGCTGACGCGCATCCTCAGCGCCGGGTTCGCCGAGGACGAGCGCGCCATCGACATCGAGGTCGACGACGTCGACGACGTACCGACCGGCGGCGAGGAGTCGGCCGACTAGTTCAGCGGGCACATCGTCCCGGTCGATGCATCCTCCGGGGACGGTCCGGCGAGAATCCACGAGGCCGTCGAAGGGGCTCTCTCATAGTGGTCATTGTAACTCAGTACCGGTGGGTCGCCAGAACTGGTCGGCGACTCACCGGTAACCAGTTACAATAAACACTATCAGACGTCGACGTACTCGAACCACTCGGCGTGGTCGTCGGTCCGGCGCTCGACCAGATCGAAGAAGGCCCCCTGAATGTCGGCCGTGACCGGACCACGCGTCCCTTCGCCGACGACGACGTTGTCGACCTTGCGGATCGGGGTCACCTCGGCCGCCGTGCCCGAGAAGAACAGTTCGTCGGCCGTGTTGAGTTCGCCCCGGCTGATCGTCGCGTCGTCGTGGACGGTGTAGCCCAGTTCTTCGGCGAGCGTGATCACGGTGTTGCGGGTGATGCCGTCGAGGATGCCCTCGGCGAGCCCCGGCGTGTAGATTTCGCCGTCGCGGACGAGAAAGAGGTTCTCGCCCGGCCCCTCCGCGACGTTGCCCGCCTGGTTCAGGAGCAGCGCCTCGACGTACCCCTCCCGTTTCGCCTCCAGACTGGCCAGCACGCTGTTGACGTACGGCCCCGTCGTCTTCGCGTTGGTCGGAATCTGCGAGGAGGCGTACTTTTGCCACGAGGCGATGGTGACTTCGACGCCCTCCTCCAGTGCGTCCTCGCCGAGATACGCCCCCCACGGCCAGACGGCGATGGCGACCTGCACCGGGCAGCTCTCGGGGTTCAGGCCGAGCATGTCGTAGCCGTAGTAGGCGATGGGACGGATGTAACACGACTCGATCTCTTGGCGGCGGATGAGCTCCTTGGTCGCCTCGGTCAGCTCCTCGCGGTCGAAGGGGATGTCCAAATTGTAGGGTTTCCCGGACTGGTAGAACCGATCCAGATGCTCTTCCCACCGGAAGATGGCCGGGCCCTCCTCGGTGTCGTAACAGCGGACGCCCTCGAAGATGCCCGTCCCGTAGTGGAGGCCGTGGGTGAGGACGTGAATCTGCGCGTCGTCCCAGTCGACGAACTCGCCGTCGAGCCAGATGGTGTCGACGTCGCCGGCCTCCCGCATCTCGTCGAAGCCCATCTCACACACCCCCCAGAGCGAGGCGTGCGCTTCCCGTCCGAGTCGCGTCGGTAGAAGTCATCGTATCGAGCGACATGAGTTGCTTCTTTTTTAGCCCAATCCAGTCTTAACAGTTTCCGTGCCGGACAACGGTCGGCCCTCGGCGCCCGTCTTCGTGTTCACAACGACACGCTGGAGCGCATCCTCGGCGGGGAACGTGATCTCACGGATGGGATGGGGTTCTTGTCGGACTCCGACGCCGCCGCCGAGGCCCGCGAGACACACGAGCGGGGGCACGAAAGACCGTCGAGCGGACCGACGGATGAGAGTCGTCACGAACGACGCCGACCTCACGCATTCGGAGACGCGGGCGGTGGTCGACGTGGAGTCGTATCGGGAGTAGACGACCTCGGCGGCCTCCAGTAGAGTACTTTCAGGCGGACCCCTCGTGGGGTCGGAGCCGTGCTACTCGGTCAGCGCCCGGATCAGCGCCGCCCCTTCGACGAACGGCAGGTCGTGCCGGCGAGCGTACGCCTGCGCACTGGCCGTCGAGAGCGCGCCGCCCGTCTCGTCGTCGAGCATCTCACAGCCAGCGACGGCGGGGGCGGCGCCGGCCGCGTGGGCGAGGGCCAGGCCGAGTTCGGTGTGTCCGCGACGGTCGTCGAGCAGTCCGGGCGCCCCCCGGAGGATGTGGACGTGGCCGGGCGTTCGGAACTCGCCGGCGAAGGCGTCGACGCCGTAGGTCTCGTCGCCGCTCACCTCGCCCAGTCGGCGGATGGTCAGCGCCCGGTCGTCGTCGGTGACGCCCGTGAAGCCGTCGCGGTGGTTCACCGTCAGTGAGAAGGAGGGATGGGCGTCGTAGCCGAGGTCACTGTGGTCGTTCGCCGGGTGGTCGACCGACTCGTGGAGGAAAGGGAGGTCGAACCGATCGGCGACGGCGGCGGTCAGCGCGACGAAGATGAGGCCGCCACCGTCGTTTCGCATCCGGGCAACGGCGGCGGGCGTCACGGCGTGGGCGGGATAGAGGATGTCGGTCTCGCCCTCGCGGTCGTCGGCGTCGTGGACGAGCACCGGGTCGCCGGCCCGGAAGGCAGCGGTCGCACGCTCCAAGGCGCCGGTGGATTCCCCCCGCATCACCGCTCCCCCAGATGGACGGTGAGTTCGTCGCCGTCGCCGAGGGCGAGTTCGTTCCGGAGTTTCACGGGCGCGATGAGTTCGAGTTGCGTGGCGTCGTGGTGGGTTCGCTCGGGGACGATGACGTGTGCGCCCTCGTACGTTCCGGCGTCGCTCTCGACGCGGGCCGCATAACACGTCGCGGGGCCGAACGTCCGGTCGCCGTCCTCCCAGCCGTCGATGGGCGTCGCCTCGGTCGCGAGCCCCTCGAGTTCGGCACGGGCGCGAACGCTCTCGGCGGTGAGTTCGACGTTGAGCGTCCCCGCGAACGGTTCGTAGCCGAGGCGGTCGCGGAACTGTCGCATGTAGCCCGACAGCGAGATGTAATGTTTTCCCTCGCCCATTCCGCTGGTTACCGTGCCGGTAAGCGACAGGCTGGCGTCGGCCTCGAACAGCCGGCGGTAGTCGGCGTACTCGCGCCGAAGCCACGCCACGCCCGCGTCGGTGACGGTGACTCGCTGGCCGTCGGCCAACACCTCTCGGTCGAGGAGCCCCGCGTCGTCGAGGCGCTGGAGTCGCCGGGACGCCGTCTGTGCCGACGCGTCCAGTTGCTCGGCCAGGCTCGAACAGGATAGCTTCGTTCGGTCGTCGAGGCCGCCGGCGAGCGCCACCCGCTTCAGGGCGGCGAGTTCGTCGGGACCGACCGTCGACGCCGCTGCGGTCTCTGGCATGTTCGAAGTTACGACTCGTCGCCTATAAGCATACCGAATACGGTATGCATAACAAAATCGTTATACTTGGGAGAGGCGAGAACGCCCTGGCGACGCTGGTCTCCGAACGCGTCGGCGGGGGCTTACGCCGGCAGGATGACCCCGGCGATCAGCGACCCGCCGACCGCCGACACCGCGAGAGCTCCGATTCCGAGTGCCAACACCAGAAACACCAGTATCCACCAGAGCGGAACCGCGTTCGACTCGGCCATAACTCCCCGTCGTCGGGGAGGCCCCAAAGAACTTCCCGTTCACCGCAGGAGCCAGCGCAGGAATCCGGTTCGCTGCTCGCTCCCGTCGTCGGCCACCGCGTCGTCGCCCTCATCTTCCGTCTCCGCATCCGCGTCGTCGTCGGCCGGCTTCAGGGACTCGTCGCCCGTCAGATCGGCCGCGAGCCGTCGGTAAGCGTCCGTCGCCGGGGCGTCGGGGGCCGCGACGACGAGCGGGTCACCGGCGTCGGCCGCGGCCGACACCGCCGGATCGTCGGGGATGGTCCCCCGGACGGGGACGCCGAGGTGGTCGGCGACCGTATCCGGATCGGTATCCGGCGTGACCCGTGTCACCACTGCCCCCGCAACCGGCGTGTCGAAGCGTCCGGTCACGTCGCGGGTCTTCGCCGTGTCGTTCAGGGCGCCGCGTTCGGGCGTCGACACGAGCAACACTTCGTCGGCGACCCGGAGCGGTTCGACGCTGTCGTGGCTCAGCCCCGCCGAGGTGTCGACGAGGACCACCTCCGCGTCGAGGCCGTCGAGCAGCGCCGCCAGGTTCGACGGGTTGGCCGCGCCGAAGTCGTCGAGGGCGTCCGACGCCGGCAACACTTCGAGGCCGACCGGCCCCTCGCGACAGGCGTCGGTGGCCGTCACCCGACCCGCGAGTACGTCGTGGACGGTCGGGCCGTCGTCGGCGTCGACGCCGAGCGCCCCGGCGAGGTTGCCCATCCCGAGGTCGGCGTCGACGACGACCGTCTCGTGTCCGCCCGCGGCGAGGACGGCGCCGAGGTTCGCCACCGTCGTGGTCTTGCCGACGCCGCCTTTCCCGCTGGCGACCGCGTACACGCGCATGGATCGTCAAAACTCTCCGCCGGGGAGCATATAACTCTGCTCCCCGAACCGTGGCCAGTCAAAGGTTACTTCAGCGCTGCCGGCGCTAGAGCTACCAATGAGTACCGACACGCAGGACGCCGACGACGACCGTCGGAAATACGAGTTCCGGAAGGTCATCGAGGACCTGAAGGAGTACGAGGGCTCCGGCACCCAACTCGTCACTATCTACATCCCGCCGGACAAGCAGGTTTCGGACGTCGTCGCCCACGTCACCCAAGAACACTCGGAAGCGAGCAACATCAAGTCCAAGCAGACCCGGACGAACGTCCAGGACGCGCTGACGAGCATCAAGGACCGCCTCCGCTACTACGACACCTACCCGCCCGACAACGGCATCGTCGTCTTCAGCGGCGCCGTCGACGCCGGCGGCGGACAAACCGACATGGTGACGAAAGTGCTTGAGAGCCCGCCCGACCCCATCCAGTCCTTTCGCTACCACTGTGACTCCGACTTCCTCACCGAGCCACTGGAGGAGATGCTGTCCGATAAGGGGCTGTTCGGTCTGATCGTTCTCGACCGCCGCGAGGCAAACGTCGGCTGGCTCAAGGGCAAACGCGTCGAACCCGTCAAATCCGCGTCGTCGCTCGTCCCCGGCAAGCAGCGGAAAGGGGGCCAGTCCGCCCAGCGGTTCGCCCGTCTGCGCCTGGAAGCCATCGACAACTTCTATCAGGAGGTCGCGGAGATGGCAAACGACCTGTTCGTCCCCGAACGCCACGATCTGGACGGCATCCTCGTCGGTGGTCCCTCGCCGACCAAAGACGAATTCCTCGACGGTGACTATCTCCACCACGAACTGAGGGACCTCGTCGTCGGCAAGTTCGACGTGTCCTACACCGACGAATCCGGCCTCTACGACCTGGTCGACGCCGCCCAGGACGTGCTCGCGGACCAAGAGGTCATGAAGGACAAGGTGCAGATGGAGGAGTTCTTCGAGAACCTCCACACCGGGGACCTCGCCACCTACGGCTTCGAGCAGACCCGCCGGAACCTCGTCATGGGTTCCGTCGACCGCCTGCTCATCAGCGAGGACCTCCGCAAGGACGTGGTGATCTACGACTGCGACGGAGGGGAGGAGTTCGAGGTAATCGACCGCCGACACGCCACGCCCGACCACCAGTGTTCGGACGGGGGCGAAGCCGAGATGCAGGAACGGGAGGACGTGATCGAACACCTCATCACCATCGCCGAACAGCGCGGCACCGAGACGAAATTCATCAGCACCGACTTCGAGAAAGGCGAACAGCTCTACGACGCCTTCGGCGGCGTCGCGGGCATCCTGCGCTACTCGACCGGAATCTGATCTGATAGTTTTTTCGGGCGTCGTCGTGGAGTCAACGTCGCTATGGCCCTCATCCGCCGGCTCCTCGCCGCCCGCGACGAACGTCCCGGCTTCGTCGCCGTTGCCCTCCTCGCCAGCCTCGTCCTCGCCACCTACCCCGCCGTCGACTGGTACCTTCGCGCCGCCGACATCGCCCCCCGCTTTGGCTTCTGGGACTTCGGCGCCTACTCCGCTGCCGTCGACCGGTGGGCCGCGGGCGAGTCGCTCTACGTCCCGAACGACGACGGCGGCTACCACGGCAGCTACCTCTACCCGCCCGTTGCCCTGCTCGCGTTCGCCCCGTTTCTCCTCACGCTCCCCTTCCGTCCCGCGGTCCTCCTGTGGACGGCCGTCACCCTCGGGCTCCTCTGGCTCGCGGTCCAGCGTCTCGCGACCGCCCTCGGCGCCACCCTCCACCCGCTCGAACGGCTCGCTGCCCTCCCGCTCGTCGTCGGCTTTCACCCCGTTCTCCTCTCGGTGAAACTCGGCCAGACCGCGGCCGCGCTGGGCGCCCTCCTCACGTTCGCCGCGTCGGCGTCGCTCCGCGGTCGTGGATATCTGAGCGGAGCGCTCACCGCCTGCTGTGGCGTCGTCAAACTCCCGTACGCCCCCGCGGGCGCCCACCTGCTCGAGGATCGGGACCGCTTCGTCGGCGCCGTCGCCGGCGGCGTTGCACTCCTCCTCTGTTCCCTCCTTCTGTTCGGCGTCGACGCCCACCGTACCTTCCTCGACGTGCTCGCGTGGGGGATCGACGAGGGGAGCGCCGCCCGCTCGCCGAGAATCTGGCTCCCGCCGTACTACCGGCCGTTCTACGACGTGCCCCACTCGCTCGTCATCCGACTCGCCGCCAGCCTCGCCATCGTCGTCGGCGTCCTCCGGGCCGACGGCGCCGTCCGCGAGGTGATCGCCCTCGGCTTCGCGGCCGTCCCCCTGCTCGCGCCGCTCACCTACGCCTACTACTTCGCCGCCGCCGTCCCTACCGTCGTCCTCCTCGTCGCCGCCGAACTCGACCGCCCGGCCGGCCGGCCGGCGCTGCCAGTGGTCGGCCTCCTCTTCTTGCAGGTCCACTCGTACGGCCTCCGCTGGATCGGGATGGTCGCCCCCGAGTGGGTGCCGGGCGTCCTCCTGCAGCCCGGCCTCTACGGCAACCTCCTGCTCGTCGGCCTCGCGGGCGTCCGCGTCGCCGCCGGTCGCGAGCGGTCCGTGCGCGACGCCGTTTCGGTCGGCCGCCGCGACGACTAGCGGAGCATCTCCGCCAACTGGTGTCTGCGGCGCTCGATGTCGGCGTGCGGGTCGAGATCGTCGGCCTCGGCGGGCGCCGCCAACCGATCGAGGGTCAACAACACGTCCGCGCCCGCCCGTTCGGCGTACGAACAGCAGTCGTCGATGTCGTCACGGCGGAGCGCGAGCGAGTCGAGAAGGCCGAGCGCGAGCGCCAGTGCCGCGCCCGCCTCGCCGCTCGGAAACGACTCGTGAACGGCGTCGAACGTCGGGTCCGCGGGCCCCCCGCCGGCGGGATGCGTGCGAAGACAGTGAGAACAGAGCGTCGCGTACGCGCGCCCTTCGGGGGCGTGGTCGCGAAGGTCGGTCGGGACGGCGAAGGCGACCGTCGGCCCGCCACAGACCGGACAGGTCATCGGACGACTCCCCACGAACGGCCGGGGTCACGAGCCGACGGACGTCCGTCGTGGTTCACGGCGACCACTAGTCGTCGGCGGTGGCGACTTCCGCTTCGCGCTCGGCTTCGGCTTCCGCCTTCTCCTCTTCTTCCTTTTTCGCCTTGATCTTCTTCAGTCGGAAGATCTCCTCGCGCTCCTGTTCCTCCAGTTTCTGCTCGATGTACTCCTTGTTCTCGTTGAGGTCGGGGAGGAGCTTGAACTCGAGGGCGTTGACGCGGCGCTTGGTCGTCTCGATCTCGGTCAGCATCTTCTTCATCGCCGTCTCCACCTCGGCGGCGAGGATGATCGATTCGAGAAGTTCCTCGTAGGCGTCGGCGGCCTCGTCGATCCGGCCGGAGGAGCCGAGCAGGCCGTAGCCGCGCTGATCGAGGCTCTTCCGGACCCGGGAGGACTCGATCTGCGGGACGACCACACCCATGATGTTTTTCGACTGGGTGGTGATCTCCGGATGCTCCTTGAGCGCGGCGGCGGCGCCGCGGACGGCCACGTCGCCCTCCATCGCCCGCGCCATGTTGATCTTGCGCTGAGCCGTCCGGTAGTTGTCGTCGAGGTCCGCACGGATGTCCTGGGCCTGATCCAGGATGTCCATGAACTCCATGATGAGGCCGTCGCGTTTCTGTTCCAGCGTGTCGTGCCCCCGCTCGGAGAGTTCGATCCGATCCTCGATCGCCATGAGGTTCTTGCGGGTCGGTTTGACGTCCTCGGCCATTGCCGGAGGGTTGTGGACCGAGCCTCTTATCCTTTTACTGTTTCCGTCCCAGCCCCGCCCCCTCGACTCGGTCCATCCACGTCACGATCGCGACGTGGGGCAGGGTCAACACGGCGATGAAGACGAGATACAGCGCCGCCAGCACCCGCGGCGCGGTGTCGACGCCGGCGACGACGGCGACGCCCCCGATCACGAGGACCGAAACGGCGGTCAGCGGCGTCGCGTCCGCGCCCGTTCGGAGCAGCGCCGCGAGCGTCCCCCGGTCCCGGAACGCCGCCCGGGCGCCGCCGTCGACGCCCATCAGCCGTCCGACGTGCCGGAGCGAATGCCAGACACAAAAGTAGACGCCGACGGCGACGAGCGGCGGAACGACGAGGAAGTACGCCCAGAGCAGAAGCGTCTCGGCGGCGTCGAGTCGCCAGCCCGCGTCGCCGGCGCGGTAGCCCGCGGCGAGCGTGCCGACCGTCAGCGCCGCAAAACCCGCACACAGCGCCAGACGGGTATCGGGGGCGACGAGCCATGCCGCGGTCAGGTCCCGCCCGAACAGCGCCACCCACGCGTCGACGACGGCCCGGTATCGCTCGGGATACCGCAGGAGCGGGACGAGCATCGGCAGCCCACCCCGGACCAGTACCGTGCTCGCGCGCACGCCCGCGCTATCGAGATGTGAACTCCCCAGCGCGTCGAGCGCGTACAGATCACCTTGCCCCCAGTGAAGCCAGGTCAGCGCGACGAACAACGCCGCCGACGCGACGGGCGCGACGACCCACAGCGCCGCGTACGCGCCACCGAGTGTGAGGTAGACGAGGCCGACGACCGCCATCGATCGAAGCGTGGTCGGCCGGCCAGCGGCGCGGGTCGGCGCGAGGTGGTCCACGGCACCGTGCGGGAGACCGAACAGGAGGAGACTCGCCGCCAAGGGCAGATACCGAACCCACAGCGGGAGGTCGGGAGCGAGACCGGTCACCGTCACGACGACCGATCCCAGCCCGACGGCGGCGACGGTGAGCCACGCGGGGCGACAGCCGACGGCGCGCACGAGCGTCGCCAGTTCGGGGTCGGCCCCGACGACGGGGGCGGCGTCGCGGCCGCTCGTCGCCGTCCCGCGGGCGGTTCGACCCATCTACGCCGTGTCCGGATCGGCGCCCTTCGGCACCACGTCCGGTTCGTCGACCGTCCACCGGTCGAGCACCCATCGGTAGAGGACGAGTCCCTGCACGACAAAGAGGTTCGTCACGAGGAAAAACGTCGCCTCCTCGACGGGGAGGCCAGCGACGGTGAGCCCCGTCGTGTACTGCTCCGAGAGGATCCAGATGCCGTACTCGATGGCGATCCGGTCGGCGACACAGAGGTACGTCGTGGGGACGAGCGTCCCGAGCGCGACGAGTCGCCGCCGTGCCCAGAGCTGTGGCGCCCCCACGGCCCACTGGAGCGCGAGCACCGGCGCCGCCCACGCGGTGATCGCCCCGAGATAGAACGTGGCGTCGGTACCGAGCATGAGCCAGCCGGCGACGCCGAGGCCGACGGCGAGCGCCGTCGCGGCCACCCGCGACCGGATCGGGTGGGCGACCGTCGGCCACTCGCTCGGGAGCGAGAGATGGGAGAGCCAGAGCGCCGTCAGCCAGGGCTGGACGAGGATGAAGAGGTACTCCCCGATCGGCGCGTGGCCGAGGTTGGCGAGCGTGCTCCCGTCGCCGTACCACCAGACACCTCGGGCGATGAGGTAGTTGTCCCAGGGTATCGTGTACGCCAGCGCGACGGCGGTGATGACGGCGACGCCCGTCCAGTACGTCCGCCCGACGCCGAGGGGGCGGACGGCGGCGCTCATCCGCGACCGACTCACGAACGCCGTGGCGATCATGAGCATCGCGGCCGGGAGCAGGAAGGCGAGGTGGAACTGCAGGTACGTTGGTCCGGTCATCGGTATCTGTTGTCGTCGCGGGGTCGAGCGCAGGTTCGTCGTCCGTTACTAAAATCCACCGGGACCCGTTATCGCGAACGGGAATCCCGGCTGGTGATCCCGTCCGGCCGCCGGCGTCGAGCGCGGCGCGCCGAGTGCCGCCACCGCGGCGGCGGGGACCTCTGAAGACTCCCGATACTCCCGATCAGTCGTCGGCCGGTTCGGCCGTCGGCGACGTCGTGCCGGCGGCGTCGAGCACTTCGCGGCTCGACAGCAGGATGATACCGAAGCCGACCTTCGCCACCAGGTCGAGCACCATGAACCCGGCCGTCTCGATGTACAGCGAGATGACCCCGAGGCCCTCGGTGCCGACGATCCACCACACCGGGTAGACGAGCCAGACGACGACGATCAGCGTCCGCAAGGTGCTGAACGTCGACGCCGCGTCACCCGAGAGTCGGCTTGCCTTTTCGTCGAGCGAGCCGTACAGCATGTACAGCAGGACGAGCAGGAAGCCGGTCGAGACGCCCCACCAGACCAGTCGCCGCGCGCCCTCGGTGAGCACGCCGGGACCGGCCGAGAGCGTCGCCACGACGCCCGTCCCGATCATCAGCATATCCAGGCCGACGAGCGACGACAGCTCGTTCCGGGTCGCCCCGGCCAGCAAGCCGAGGTCGATCAACAGCAACGGCGTGGTGAAAAACCAGTCCGTGTACCGGGCCCAGTAGATCGGTAGCTCCTCGCCACCGACCGTCACCATCGTCAACCCGAATCCAAGCGCCATCGCGAGATAGTTCACGAACGCGATGGCGGTGATGAATATGGTGACGATGTAGAACTCCTGTCGCCGTTCGTCAGTTTCGCCCCAGCCCCTAGCGATGAAGTACAACATCCCCAGGAACATGCCGAGCGTGCCGATCCACAGCCAAATTCCTTCGCTACCAGGTTGTGGCATAATGCAGGCAATATTTGACGGGCGATCGGCCTAAGCGCCGTCCCCAACTAGTTTGGCTAGCGGTCCAGAATAGCGCCGATGAGCTTCCGCTGGGCCGCTCGCAGGTGCTCGTGGAACGTCGACCGACAGACCCCCATCGCCTCGGCGAGGTCGTCGCCCGTCGCCTCGTGGGGCCACTCGAAGAAGCCGCCGGTGTACGCCCGCACCAGCGCCGCATGCTGGCGGTCGGTCAACTCCTCGCGCAGGCGGGCGACGAACTCCTGTCGGGTCTCGACGCGGCTGTCGCCGTGTCGGTAGCTGACCAGATCCCCACCCTCGTACCGCTCCATCACGGCGTCGGTCATCGACCGCGCCAGCGACTCCCGGGCCACCTCGACGGTGAACCGTGCAACGCCGCCCTCGACGCGCACGTCCCGGAGTTCGGCGCCGTAGTCCGCGAGCAGGGATCGAAAGTCGTCGTCCGTGACCGACAGTTCGACGAGACAGCCCGCCTCGCCCTCGAAGAGCACGGCGTGAATCTCGACGGGCGTCCCGTCGCTCGCGGCCCGAACCGCCTCGCCCGTCGCGTCCGACAGTTCGAACAGGCTCGTCGGCCGGTCGCGGTCGGCGACGCTTCCCCGGTACGACAGCCGACAGTCGAGCGCGCCGGACAGATCGACCAGCGGGTGTCGCATGACGGTGAACTGCAGTTCGATGGTCTCCTCGCCACGAAGCGTCCGCTGGCTCTCGAGGGTGTTGAGCCCCGTCGCGACCGTCCGTCCCAACGCCGTCAGGACGGCGCGTTCGTGTTCATCGAACTCGCTGTTGTTCTCGGTGTACACCCCGACGACGCCGTAGAGCGCGTCGCCGTAGTGAAGCGGCACCGCGGCGACGGCCGTCGGTGGCAAGGTCCCGTCGTCACACGCCCGGATCGTCACCCGACGGTCGGTGATGGCCCGGGCGACGGCCGTTTCGAGGATGTCGTCGTGGTCGCCGTCGACGGGGATCGACCCGTCGGCCGTCCCCTCCCCGTGGTCGCCGGGCCACCCCGCGGCGGCCCGCCGAATCACCGCCTCGGCTGCGGGTTCGTACGACCCGATCCACGCGCCGGCGTACGTCGCCGCCAACCCGTCGACGACGCTCCGTTCGAGATCCGACCGCGACCGGGCCTCCGCCACCGCGCTCGACACCTCGGCGACGACGCCGTCGAGTCGCTCCAACAGCAGTTCCTGGGCCGCCCGCTCCTGTTCGACCCGGGCCGACCGGCGGGCCGCCGCTTGCTCCGCTCGCTTGCGGCGGGTCACCTCCTGCTGGAACCCGACGTAGTGGGTGAGACGCCCCTCGTCGTCGCGGAGCGGCGCGATGGTCACCTCGTTCCAGAACAGGTCGCCGTTCCGCCGGTAGTTGCGGAGTTCGACCGTCGTCGCCGCCTCGTTCTCGATGGCTTCGCGCATCTTCGCCACCGGTTCCTCCCGGGTCGCCTCGCCCTGTAGAAACCGGCAGTTACGCCCAACCGCGTACGCCGGCGGATACCCCGTGATCCGTTCGAAGGCGGCGTTGGCGTACACCAGCGGCATATCCGGCATCGTCGCGTCGGCGATGGTGATGCCCACCGGCGCCTCGTCCATCGTCCGCGTTTTCAGCGCCTCGTCGACGGCGTCGGTGCTCGCCGCCGTCGCGGTCGACTCGGCCGATTCCGCCCCCGACGCGACGCCCGGATCGGTGTCGGGGGAGAGGCCTTCCGTCATGACCGTAAGCGGGAGCGAAGCCACAAATGAGTTTGGGCGCGTCCGCCCGAACGGCGAGATCAGTCGCAAAAAGGAGGTGGCCGAAACCGGCGCCGAGCTAGTCGGCCGTCGCCTCTTCTTCGACCGCGTCCTCGCGGTAGTGCTCCGCGATGAGCTCCTCGTCGATCCGGTTGAGCTCCTCTTTCGGGAGGTTCGAGAGGAGGTCCCAGCCGATGTCGAGGGTCTCGTCGATGTCGCGATTCGTGTCGAAGCCCTGGTCGACGAACTCGCGTTCGAACTCGTCGGCGAAGTCCAGGTACTTGTTGTCGCGGTCCGACAGGGCCTCGCGGCCGACGATGTTCACCAGGTCGCGCAGGTCCTCACCCTCCGCGTACGCGGCGTACATCTGGTCGGAGACGTCGGCGTGGTCCTCGCGGGTGAGGCCTTCGCCGATCCCGTCGTCCATCAGACGGGAGAGGGAGGGAAGCACGTTGACCGGGGGCTGGACGCCCTGACTGTTGAGGTCGCGGTCGACGTAGATCTGTCCTTCCGTGATGTAACCCGTCAGGTCCGGAATCGGGTGCGTGTCGTCGTCGCCGGGCATGGTGAGGATCGGAATCTGCGTGACCGACCCGTCACGACCCTGAATCCGACCGGCGCGCTCGTAGAGCTGGGCCAGGTCGGTGTACATGTAGCCGGGGTAGCCACGACGACCCGGCACCTCCTCGCGGGCGGCACCGATCTCACGCAGCGCCTCGCAGTAGTTCGTCATGTCCGTCAGGATCACCAGCACGTGGTAATCCTTCTCGAAGGCGAGATATTCGGCGGTCGTCAGGGCCATCCGCGGCGTGACCGTCCGCTCGACGGCGGGGTCGTCCGCGAGGTTCATGAAGACGACCGACCGCTCTAGCGCGCCGGTGCGCTCGAAGTCGTCCATGAACTCGTTGGCCTCCTCGGCCGTGATTCCCATCGCGCCGAAGATGACGGCGAACTCGGAGCCCTCACCGCCCTCCTCTTCCTCGGGGACACTCGCCTGTCGCGCAATCTGGAGCGCGAGTTCGTTGTGCGGCAGGCCCGATCCGGAGAAGATGGGGAGCTTCTGCCCGCGAACGAGGGTGTTCATGCCGTCGATGGCGGAGACGCCGGTCTGGATGAACTCCTCGGGATACTCGCGGGAGTACGGGTTGATCGCCGCGCCGACGATGTCCTCGCGCTTCTCGGGTTCGATCGCCGGCCCGTCGTCGATGGGTTCGCCCGACCCGGAGAGGACGCGACCGAGGAGGTCCTCGGTCAGCTTCATCTTCAGCGTCTCGCCCTGGAAGCGGACGAACGCGTTCTTGTCGATTCCCGAGGTGCCTTCGAACACCTGGATGGCGACGAGGCCGTCCTCGGATTCGAGCACCTGCCCCCGGCGAATCTCGCCGTCGGCCGTCTCGATTTCCACCATCTCGTCGTAGCCGATGGGTTTGTCGACCTCGGCGAACACCAGCGGACCGCTGATCTCGGTGATCGTTTTGTACTCTTTCATCTCAGTACAGCTCCCGAATCTGCTCGGTGATGTCGTCTTTCAGCTCGTCCATGTACGCCTCGTACTCCTCCTGCACGCCGATGCGGTTGATGCGCGGCAGGGCCTCGACGGCCGTGATCTCCTCGACGGGGACGCCCGCTTCGAGCGCGTCGAAGGCTTCGTCGTTGAACGTCTTGATCGTCGTGAGGATGAGATACGTCTTGTCGGGTTCGCAGTAGGTGTCGACGTCGTGGAACGCGTTCTGCTGGAGCCACGCCTCGCGGATGTACCGCGCGATCTCGAGGGTGAGCTGTTGATCCTCCGGCAGCGCGTCCTTGCCGACGAGCTGGACGATCTCCTGCAGTTCGCCCTCCTCGTCGAGCGTGTCGATCGCCCACTGGCGGACCTCGGCGTAGTCCTCCGCGACGTTCTCCTCGAACCACGGGTCGAGCTGGTCCCGGTAGAGGGAGTACGACTCGTTCCAGTTGATCGAGGGGAAGTGTCGGCGTTCGGCCAGGTCGGCGTCGAGCGCCCAGAAGCATTTCACGATGCGGAGCGTGTTCTGCGTGACCGGCTCGGAGAAGTCGCCACCCGGCGGCGAGACGGCGCCGACGACCGAGATGGAGCCCTCCGTGCCGTTGATGTTAGCGAAGTAGCCCGCGCGCTCGTAGAACTGGGAGAGCCGCGCGGCGAGGTAGGCGGGATAGCCCTCCTCGCCCGGCATCTCCTCCAGACGCGAACTGATCTCGCGCATGGCCTCCGCCCACCGCGAGGTGGAGTCGGCCATCAGCGCCACGTCGTAGCCCATGTCGCGGTAGTACTCCGCGATGGTGATGCCCGTATACACGCAGGATTCGCGTGCCGCGACGGGCATGTTCGACGTGTTGGCGATGAGCGTCGTCCGGGCCATCAGCGGGTTCCCGGTCTGCGGGTCGGGCAGTTCCGGGAAGTCCTCGATGACCTCGGTCATCTCGTTACCGCGCTCGCCACAGCCGATGTAGACGACGATGTCCGCGTCGGACCATTTCGCCAACTGCTGTTGGGTGACGGTCTTCCCGGAGCCGAAGGGCCCCGGAATCGCCGCCGTACCGCCCTTGGCGATGGGGAACAGGCCGTCCTGCACCCGCTGGCCGGTCAGGAGCGGCTCCGTCGGCGTCTGCTTATCGCCGGCGGGGCGCGCCTCGCGTACCGGCCACTCCTGGCGCATCCGGATCTCCTCGCCGTTGTCGAGTTCGGCCACCGTCTCGTCGACGTTGAACTCGCCCGATTCGATCGAGACGACTTCCGCCGTCTCGCCCTCCTCGAGGGCGTCCGGCGGGACGAGCACCTTGTGCTCGATGGTCACCGTCTCGGGGACGGTGCCGATGATGTCGCCGCGGCCGACCTCGTTGCCCTCCTCGACCTCGGGAGTGAACTCCCACTCTTTTTCGAGGTCGATGCCGGGCGCGTCGACCCCGCGGTCGAGATACGGGCTGTTCATCTTGCTCTCGAGCACGTCGAGAGGGCGCTGGACGCCGTCGTAGATGGTGTCCAGCAGCCCCGGCCCGAGGTCGACGGTCAGCGGGTCGCCCGTGTTCTCGACGGGTTCGCCCGGACCGACGCCCGAGGTCTCTTCGTACACCTGAATGGTCGTGATATCGCCTTCGATCTCGATGACTTCGCCCATCAGCCCTTCGTCGCCCACGTAGACGACGTCGTTCATTCGGGCGTCGAGATCGACGGCGGTCACGACCGGACCACTCACGCTGTCGATGATGCCGTCCTCTCGGACGGTCGTGTCTGCCTGACTCATATTAGTCTTCCTCCATCAGATCGATACCGATGGCTCGCTTGATCTGCTCGCGCAGGCCGCCGCTGCCGGCGCCGCCACCGAGGGTGACCAGCACCGGTTCGATGCTACCCTCGACGGCCTCCCGGGCCGACCGGGAGAGATACGCCATGTCATCGTCGTGCATCACGACGATGCCGACGTCGTCGTCGTCGAGCGTCCGCATGACGGCGTCGTCGAGCGCCTC
This sequence comes from Haloplanus natans DSM 17983, assembly GCF_000427685.1. Taxonomy (NCBI): domain Archaea; kingdom Methanobacteriati; phylum Methanobacteriota; class Halobacteria; order Halobacteriales; family Haloferacaceae; genus Haloplanus; species Haloplanus natans. The sequence continues at coordinate 160,515 of NZ_KE386573.1, read as the reverse complement.
CTCTTTCTCCTCGTCCGGTACGTTCTCGAACTTCCGTACGCCCGCGAGTCGGAAGCCCGTCGTGAAATCCGGGCTGCCGATGACGGCTATCTCCTGGCTCATAGGATCACCAGTTCCTCCTCGATCTCCTCCTCGGACAGACCGGCCTCGCGACCGCGGGCGATGGCGCGGATGTTGTCCACCTCGCGCTCCTTGGCGAGGATGTAGGAGATGACCGGCGCCACCGACAGCGGGTGGACGAAGCCGAGTCGGTCCGAGTATTCGAGCAGTGCCGCGTCGAGTGCCCGTTCGAACGAGATGAGGCTGTCTGCCCGTTCGAACTCCGCCAGCGCGTCGTCGAGGGCGTCACCGTACGTGCTCTCGCGGATCGCCGCGACGAGTTCGTCCACACTCGACGCCAGCGCGTTCATCTCGCTCGCCGAAAAGAGCCGACCGCCCTCGATGAAGTACTCCCCTGGGTCGATGTCGGCCCCGCTTCGGGCCAGGCGAAGCGCGTTCCGGGCGTTTCGGAAGTCGATCTCCGCCTGCAGGAACTCGCGGTACGTCTCGGTCGCCTCGTTGACGACCAGTCCCGACAGGAGTCGTTCGTAGAACACGCGGTCGACCGCGTTCTCCAGCGGAACGAGCACACCGCTGTCCTCGTAGTCGTCGAACGCCTCACGGAGCGGGTCCCCGAAGGTCGTCCGGTCGAGCAGGTCGATGGCCTCCTCGATGGTACCCGCATCGAGCAGGCGGTCGAGCAGACGGTCGTCCAGTTCGCCCGCGCGGATGAGGTCCGTCTCCACGTCGTCGCGGTCCGCGTCGGAGTAGATCCCGCGCAGGACCGTCTTGACGTTCCACGCGTCGAACTTTCGGAGATAGCGGGCGATCAGGTCGTAGAGGCGGCCGTCCGCCCACGCCAGCAGGTCGTTGAAATGCTTCGCCAGGTTCCGGTTGAGCGCGTACTCGATGAGGTCGACCCCCGAGTGGCGCGCGCCGAGTGCGTTGATCTCGCGTTCGTACTCCGACTCCTCCATGAAGCGGGCGATTTCGGCCGGCCCCATGCGGACGAGCTTCCGGTAGTCGTCGTCGCTAAAGAGCGCCGCACGGCGTGACCGCACACGGGCGGTGACGTACTCCGGGTTCGAACTGCCGGGGCTCGCGCTCATCGCTCGAACAGTCGGTTACTCAGTTCCTTCAAGTTGTCCTCCCAGACCGTCTCGAGAAGGGAGTCGAAGGTGTTGTTCACACGGACCCGCGACTCCTCGCTCTCGACGACGACGCCGCCGAGGCAGTCGTGTTCCCCGGCGACGCTGAAGCCCTCGTACGCCTCGAGCAGGTCTTCGAGCAGTTCTCGATCGTCCGCGCGACCGTAGACGGAAACCGACTCCTCGTCCTCGAACTCCTCGGCGGCCACGTCGAGGAGCGTCTCGGTCAGCGAGCGACGGCGCTCGCCGTCGATGTCCTCGATGGCCGCCTCGACTTCCTCGCGAACCTCCGCCAGGGCGTCGCGGCGAGCCTCCAGTCGGGCCTGCTTGGCCTCGAGTTTCGCGCTGGAGATCGCCTGTTCACGCCGCTGTGTAATCTCGCGCTCGACCTCGGCCTCGCGGTCCTCGCGGATCGACTCCGCGTCGGCCTCGGCGTCGGCGATGATCTCCTCGGCGCGCGCTTCGCCTTCTTCGCGGATTTCCTCCGCACGCGCGCGGGCCTCGTCTCGAATGTCCTCGGCAACTGTGTCCAAACTCATGATAAGCGAGAGGAGGTGTTCAGACCAGGAACACGACGACCAGCGCGAGAATCACGAGGGTCTCCGGCAGGACTGTGAAAATCAGCCCCTGCACGAAGAGGTCCTGGTCCTCGGCGACGGCGCCGACGGCGGCCGCGCCGATGCCACGCTCGGCGTATCCCGCGCCGAACGCGGCCAGACCGACGGCCAGTGCCGCGGCGGCGGTGGGCGGAATGGCCGGTGCCGCTGCCCCTTCTGCCTGCAGTACGACGGATGCCAGCTGCGTTGCGAGTTCGTACATTGTGTGTAGTGGTGTGGAGTCCGTTTAGTCTCCGAACATCCCGTAGTTGCCTCTACGATTGCCATAAAGCTTCCCAAACCGATCCGCGAAAATTGCCGAATACCGGTGCGAAACCCGCTTCTATTGGGTTGTCGTCCGTTACAGCGTGACACGGAGAGAGAGGGGCAACCCCCGTGGCGCTCATAGTGTTTACTGTGAGTCATTACCGGTGGGTCGCCGGACCGTCTTGGCGACTCACCGGTAACCAGTTACAGTAAACACTATCAGTCCTCCGTGGTGTACCGCCGCTCGTACCCGAACGGCTCGTACTCCTTGCCGCCGCCGCCGTAGAACTTCCCGAAGAACTCCACGTACTCGAGACGCACCGCCTGCAGGCCGGCGCTCGTCACGCCGAGTGCGAGAACGAGCGCGTGGCCCAACACGAGTACGAGGAGGCCGACGATCAGCATCGCCGGGCCGGAGTGAACCAGCCCGCCGAACATGATCTCCGTCACCTCGTGACCGTGGGCCATATCACCGACCGCAGGCATGTGCCCGAGTCCGAAGTGGAACGCCGCTTCCGACCCTTCGCCGGTGACGTACACGCCGAAAAAAAGCAGGTTGACCGTGAAGGCCATCCCCGCCTTCGCCAGCAACACGGCCGCGATCCGTGTATAGGACAGCGCGTTCACCAGCACGTTCAGGAACTCGATGGCCTCGACGGGTTCACCCACGACGAGCAGGATGAGCCCCACGAAGAAGGCTGCGAGGCCCAGGAACCCGATGATCCCCGGGAAGCCGTTGAACCCGAGCGCGTAGGTGGCGTGAATCGCTTCGGCGCCCTCGGGCGCGACGCCCGATCCGTCGAAGATGGTGAACATGAACTCGGGCGTGGCGCTGATGACCTCGGGCGAGAGGATGGCGATCCAGAGCCCGTTGAGCATCAGAATCCACGAGCCGCTCTCGTAGAGGGCGTGTTTCGCGTCGTGGTGCTCGAGGTTCTCGACGAAGTCGAAGACGTAGCCCACGTTGAGGTGGAGGATGCCCACCAGGATGCTCACGACGAGCCACGTCAGGGCGTAGGACTGTCCCGCGGGCGAGAGGCCCTTCTCCATCGGCGGGTGCGCCAGACCGAGCGCGCCCTCCCAGAAGTACGTCGCGATCAGGTGCAGGCCGAAAATCTCGCCGTAGAGGACGCCAAAGAGCATCGTAAACAGTCCGGCGAAGATCGTGACTCCGCCCATACTCTGGAACGCGTCACTGTCGAAGTTCGAGTAGAGATAGTACCCGATCAGGGTATAGAGCGCCCCGTAGCCGAGGTCACCGATCATGAACCCGAAGAAGGCCGGGAACGTGAGAAAAAGGACGACCGTCGGATCGAACTCGTCGTATTTCGGCCGGCTTACGGCCTGGGTGAGGATTTCGAAGGGCTTGACGACACCCGGATTGTTCGCGATGACCGGCGGCGAGTCGGCGCGCATGACCACGTTGCCGCCGCCGTCGGCGCGGACTTCTTCCCCGCCGTCGGCGGCCGTGGCGCCCTCGGGCGTCCCGGCGGCGACGTCCTCGTGGACCTCGGTTCCGTCGGATTTGAACGCCGCACGCTCCAACTCCTCGACTTCCGCGTGGTCGCCGACGGCGTCCGTGATCGCCGCCGCGAAGTCGGTGTACTCCTCGGTCGGAATCCACCCCTCCGCGACGAACGCGTTGTCCGTCGTCGCGAAAGAGAGCGGCGCCTCCCGCTTCTGGACGTCGATCGAGAGTTTCTCCTCGGCGGCCAGCAGGAAGCCGGCCGCGTCGAGTTTCACCTCGTTCAGTTCGTCCTCGACGGTCCGGAGTCGGGATTCGAGCTGCTGTTGCCGGTGTTCGAGCTCCGAGACGTACTCCTCGGGAGAGCCTTCGGCGTCGGGCACCTCGACCGCGGTGAAGTCGACGCCGACCAGCGCGTCGGTGAGCACGTCGTCGTCGGCGCCCTCGGTCGGGCGCGCGAACACGGCGACGACGTCACCCTCCGCGAAGGTTTCGACGGCGTCGATGCCGTCGGCGTCGACGACCGCACGTTTCACGTCCTCGATATCGCCCTCGCCGACGATCACGTCGAGACTGTCGTAGCCCGAGAGCAAGTCGAGGTCGATGCCGAGCGTGGCGAAGGGCTCGACAGCTGCGAGGCTCTCCTCGACGCTCCCGAGCTCCGACCGAATGTCGTCGCGTCGATCCTCGAGTTCGTTGACGCGCTCGCGGAGTTCGTCGAGCTCCGCCTCGAGGGCTTCGTCGGTGACGATGCGGGTCGGCCCCGCGTCCTCGGCGTCGACGTCGAGAATGCTCTCGATGGAGCGGACCGTCACCAACTTCTCCGAGGCGTCCTCGGCACCGTCGATCGGGTTGCCCGGTTGGAACCCCTCCCAGGACCCGTCGTACTCGGTGACGTGAAGCAGGTTGCAGTCGTGGACTGCCTCGACGACGTCGTCCATGACGCCCTTCGATCCCGTCACCGAGACCTTGCTCATTTGCTCAGGTCTGAGCATGCACCGCCTCCTCGAACTGTGTGATGGCGTACTCGACCGCCTCGTCCATCTGTGCGTCGGCCTGGGCGATGAGTTCCTCGCGGGCCGCCTGGCCCTCCTCCCGAATCTCAGTCGCCTCGGCCTCGATCTCCGATTCGGCTTCCGCAAGGCGACGTTCGGCCATCTCCTCGGCCTCCGCCTCGGCCTCGGCGCGAATCTCGTCGGCGCGCTCTCGCGCCTCCGCGATCCGATCGTCGCGGTCCTGCTCCGCCTCCGCGACGATCTCTTCGGCCTCCTCCTCGGCCGCCTTGATCCGTTCGAGAACCTCTGGTCTCGGCATAACTACTGATCGTTGGGAATGTGCGCAATCGGCGTATAAGGTGTTTGCGGAACGGGGCCGCTGCCGGCGGCTCTCGCGAACTATCGTAGCGTTTGTAAGTCAGAGCACACCTGATTGCACGCAATCTGGCGATCAGGTGTGTAAACAGTTCCAAACGCTATAGTGTTTACTGTGACTGGTTACCGGTGAGTCGCCGGACCGTCTTGGCGACCCACCGGTAATGACTTACAGTAAACACTATACTATATCGTCGACCGGGATCGATAGGTCGTCGAACCGTCTCTGCGAGCCGCCGTCGGCATCACTCCGTCAACGGGAGGACGACACCGAACACGATGGGGGAAAACAAGAAGAGAGCCACGCCGAGGACTTCGGCGTCGAACAGGAGCGTCGCCTCCCACGCCGGAATCGACATCCCGATGGCGTGGGTGCCGAGTTCGCCGAGTGCGCCGAGTGCGAACAGACACAGGCCGAGAAGCGTCCCGCGTTTCGCCAGCGTCGGATAGTCGAGGTCACCGTATCGTCCGGTCATAATCGACTCCGACTCCGCCCAGTCGGCCAAAGAGCGTTTCGCTTCGACGGACCGAAAGAGCCACAACGGGCACCCACCAGTCCCGAGATATGAGCACCGCACTCCTCGGCCTCCTGCCCGAACTCCTCGAGCTACTGCTGTTCGGCGTCGGGAGCGTTGGCCTCTCCGTGGCCGGCATCTACATCGAACAGTTTGCACTCGCCACCATCGAGAGCGGCAACGTCAAACTCGGAGCGTGGATGGGCTTCATGGGCGCGATGGCGTTCTACTTCGCCTACCTCATGAGCACCGACAAGTTCCGACCGAAACTGGCGGCAGTGCGGCGACAGTTGGCGGACTGAACGGACGACGGGGACACAGCTTACGCCAACGGCGTCCGCTCCACCACCGTCCCAGTCCCACCTTTTACTCCCTCGCTTCGCTCGCTCGCAAAAGCTGGACCAAAACTCCGCATCAGGCCAACGGCGTCCGCTCCACCACCGTCCCGTCCACGGTGGGGTACTGCTCGACGATTTCCCCTTCGCCCACGTCGCCCTCGTCGACCATCTCCTCTAAGAGCCACCACGCGAGTTCGACGTGGTCGGTCTTGACGGTGTAGAACTCCTCGGGGACGCCGAGTTCGCGCAGACGCTCCTCGGTCACCCACGTCTTGCCGTAGACGAGCGTGCCGTCGTCGGTCACCTCGTCGAACTCCCGGCGGATCGTCCGGGCCATCCGCTTCAGCCGACGGCGGTGCTGGGCGGCGTCCTTGAACACCGAAGTACAGAAGTATACCCGGTCGTGGTCGCCCATCACGGAGAGAATCTCCTCTTTGGGCGACTCCACCGCGCTCATGTGGCCCTCGCGGAGGTCGTACCCCTCCGCCTGCATCCGCCGGTAGTTGCCGTCGGACATCTCGAACTCGTTTACGTTACAGAAGTCGGCGGCGCCCTCGTCTAAGAACTCGAGGAATTCGGGTTCGGCGCGGATGCCGGGAATCTCGAACGCGGGTTTCAGCCCCTCTTCACGGGCGATATGGAGGATCTCTTCCCACTCGGTGCCGTGGAGGTCGCCCCACAGATCGAGCGGCGGGTGGAAGCGAATCTCGTCCAGTCCCGCCTCGGAGAGGCGGCGCATGTTCTCGCGGCCGCCCGTGATGCCCGTATAGAGGTGAGTGTGGTGGTCCTCGCCGAACTCCTCTTTCAGAAGCGAGAGGTAGTGACAGGTCCGGTCGAGGGCCTCCTGCGGTTCGCCGCCGGTGATCGAGGTGCCCAGCGCGTCCATCCGGTGGGCCTCCGTCAACACGTCTTCGTCGCTCTCGACCTTTCGCTCGTTGGCGTAGACGGTGTCGACGTTCTTGCGGTTCTCGCCGAGCGGGCAGTAGAAACAGTCGCGCTGGTCACAGTAACCGTAGACGAACAGCACCATCTTGCCACCCTTGGCGCACTGTTCACAGCCCTTCGAGATCATTCGTTGTCGGGAAATCGTCCCCGAGGCGTGAAAAGCCGTCGGTACGGATCGAAGCGACCGTTTACTTACCTCGCACCCATACCGGCGCCCATGCCGTACGATCCCGACACCACGGCGCTCGTCGTCGTCGACATGCAGAACGGGTTCTGTCACCCGGACGGCAGCCTCTACGCCCCGGCGAGCGAGGCCGCCGTCGACGACGTGGCGACGCTCGTCGACCGCGCCCACGACGCCGGCGCCCGCGTCGTCTACACCCGCGATGTCCACCCACCCGAGCAGTTCGAGAACAACCACTACTACGACGAGTTCGATCGGTGGGGCGAACACGTCCTCGAAGGCTCGTGGGAGAGCCGTCTCGTCGACGACCTTCCCGTCGAACCGGGCGACCACGTCGTCGAGAAGCACACCTACGACGCCTTCCACGACACGGAACTCGACGGCTGGCTCTCGGCGAGGGGAATCGACGACCTGCTCATCTGTGGCACGCTCGCCAACGTCTGTGTCCTCCACACCGCCGGCAGCGCGGGGCTCCGTGACTACCGTCCCGTCCTCGTCGAGGACGCCATCGGCTACCTCGAAACGGCGGACCGCGAGTACGCCCTCGACCACGCCGACTGGCTGTTCGGGGAGACGACGACCCGGGACGCGGTGGAGTTCCTCCCGACCTGTTGATCAGTTTAGTAAGGATTAATATCCGAACGCGGATGGATTAATACATGACCGTCGTCAGTGTCTCGATGCCCGAGGAGTTGGTCGAGCGAATCGACGCGTTCGCGTCGGAGCACGGTTACACCGGCCGGAGCGAAGTCGTCCGCGAGGCGTCCCGGAACCTCCTCGGGGAGTTCGAGGACAAGCGACTGGAGGACCGCGAACTGATGGCCGTCGTGACCGTCATCTTCGACTACGAGACGACGAGCGTCGAGGAGCGGATGATGGGCCTCCGGCACGACTACGAGGGCCTCGTCGTCGCCAACTTCCACAGCCACGTCGGCACCCACTACTGCATGGAACTGTTCGTTCTCGAAGGTCAACTGGAGAGCATCTCGACGTTCGTCGGCAAGATTCGGGCGACGAAAGACACCCTCAGCGTCGACTACTCGGTGATGCCGGTCGACGAGTTCGGACCGTTCGCGTCGCCCGAGTAGCGGGGGCTACGCCACGACGATAGCTACAGTAGCGTTCGTAAGTTATTGCACAGCCGATCGGACGCAGTCTTGCGATCGGCTGTGCAAACAGTTCCAAACGCTACTATAACACACCTTCTCCCGGATTGGTCCGCACTGACGAATGCATCCCCGCGCTCCCGGAATCATGGAATCGCCGAAACGGCCCTCGGTCGGTTTTTGTGTGCCCACCGCCATCGACCCCGTGTGACCGACCTCCGCTATCTCCCCGACGACGACGACGTGACCGAGTTCGAGGCGACCGTCACGGGAACGGGCGACGACTACGTGATCCTCGACGGGACGTACTTCTACCCCGGCGGCGGGGGGCAACCCGCCGACCGCGGGACGCTCTCGTGGTCGGGCGGTGAGGTGACCGTCGTCGATGCGCGGAAGAACCACGGCGACGTGCGCCACTACGTCGACGGGGCGGCGTCGCTTCCCGAGGTCGGCACGACCGTCGACGGCCGGATCGACGCCGAGCGACGCGGCCGACTCACCCGCCTCCACACCGCCCAGCACGTCCTCTCGCGGATCGTCCTCGACGAGTTCGGGGCGGCGACGGTCGGCAACGGCCTGACCCTCGACGGCGGGTGGGTCGAGTTCGAGGGCGCCGATCTGGACACGGGGAGGATCGACCGCCTGACGAACGCCGCCGTCGACCGCGACCTCCCCGTTCACAAGGCCGAACGGCCGCGTGACGCCGTCGAGGACGCGGTTCCCGAGGGACGGGCGCAGCTCGATCGGATACCCGACCACGTCGATCCGATGCGCGTCGTCGAAATCGACGACTTCGACGTCTGTCCCTGCGGCGGCACACACGTCGATCGCCTCGGCGAACTCGGGACGGTCCGGATCACCGCGGTGTCGTCCGAGAACGGCGTCGAACGGATCGAGTTCGACGTGACGGCGTGACGCCCACGGGTGGCCGGATCGGTATTGGCCGTCGCCTCCGGAGGCGGCGGGCACGCGGTCACGCCACCTCGTGCGATACGGTTCAGGCTCCGTCAGTACCGACGGTTCGCGGGGCCGTCCCGACGACTCGCCGGGAACACGGGACCGACGATCGGTATCAGACGACTACCGTCGCCGCCCGTTCGGGCGCTCGCGCGTCGAAGCCGTCCGCCCGGAGCCGGTCGGCGAACCACTCACACCGATCGCCGTGGTTCACCAGCACTTCGCAGCCGGCGTAGTCGTCGAGGAAGGTACGGAGTCCGTCCGCGTCGGCGTGGGCCGAGAAGTCGTACTGCTCGACACCCGCGCTGACCGCCATGATCCGGCCACCGATGTCGGCACGGCCGGTCTCCAGTAAGTCACGGCCCGGCGTCCCCTCGACCTGATACCCCGTCATCGTGATCTTGTTCGTCGGGTTCGCCCGAATCTCGGGGATGTAGCTCATCGCGGGGCCGCCCGAGAGCATCCCGCTGGTCGTGATGATCGCCGCCCGCTGGTCGATGATCCGCCGTCGCTGGCCGTCCCGGCCGGTGACGAACCGCGCGTGCGATTTCGCCCGGCGGAACGCCTCGGGATCACGGAGATAGGACGGATACCGCCGCAGCATCTCCGTCACTTGCTTGCCCATCCCATCGACGTAACAGGGAACGTCGTGGGCGGCACAGATCATGAGTATCTCCTGGGTCCGGCCGATGGCAAAAGCCGGAACGACCACCGTACCGCCCTCCCAGAGCGTCGTCTCGACGCTCTCGACGAAGCGCCGCTCCACCTCGTTTCGGTCCTCGTGGTCCACGTCGGCGTACGTGCTCTCACAGAGCACGGCGTCGGCGTCGGGACGGGCGGTCGTCCCCGCGACGAGGCGCTGATCGTCGGTGTGGAAATCGCCCGTATACAGCAGCCGGGTGTCGCCGTCGTCGACGAGGACGTGTGCGCTTCCGGGGATGTGGCCGGCGTTGTAGAAGGTGACCTCGTGTCCCGCGGCCTCGAACGGCTCGCGATAGCCGTGGGTCTCCGACACCTCCGTCACGCGCTTGCGGTCGTTCTCCGTGAACGGACACGCAAGCGTCCCGCCGTGGAGCTTGAGCGTGTCCGTCGCGAGCGTGTGTGCGAGTTCGGCTGTCGGCGGCGTCCAGTGGATCGACGGCCGGGCCGATCCGGAGAGCAACGAGGGAATCGCGCCGACGTGGTCGAGGTGGCCGTGCGAGACGACGACCGCCTCGGGCGTGGGCGTCGCCACCGGGAACTGTGGGGGGTTGCCGGTCAGCATCCCGAAATCGAGGAGGAGGCGTTCGTTCACGAGGATCGCGCTCCGTCCGACCTCGCGTGCCCCGCCGAGGAACCGAAGCTGCATTCGAAGATCATATCCAGCCCGACGGTTTGGGTCCGTCGATTCGTACCGATCGGTGTCCGTCGTCACCGGATGCACCGACCCGTCTCATACTGTTTATTGTAACTGGCTACCGGTAGGTCGTCAAGACGGTCCGTCGACCCACCGGTAATAACTTACAATAAACACTATCACTCCGCCGGATCGACGACTTCGTAGTTGACGTTGTGCTCGCGGAGGCGGTCGAGATGCGTCGAGAGTTCGTCCGCCACGGCGAGCAAGAGCACGTCGAGGCCGCGGACTGCCGCCTCGCTCACGGCCTGTGGGGTGCCAAAGCGCACGTCCGGATCGAGGCCGGCGGCCCGCGCGGCAACCAGCGCCTCGGTCCCGGCCGTCGCCACCAGATCCGCGTCGGCGACGCCGTCGAGGACCGTCCCGTTCGCGACGGCGGCGCTCCCGCCGTCCTGGACCCGGGGGATCGAGACGGCGGTCACCCGGCCCAAATCGTAGTCGAGGACGCCCTCGAAGTCGGTGACGCCCACGTCCCGGCCAGCGGTGGCGGCGGTGACCGCAATCGCGGTTGTGCTCCCGGCGGTGCCCGGGGTGGCGCGGAGCACGCCGTCTTGCATCGACAGCGAGACGGCGTCGCCCTCGTCGATATCGGCGGCCGCGATGGCGGTTTCGATCTCGACCTGCCCGATAACGTCCTCCGAGACGTGGGCCACGAACTCCCGGAGTTCGTCGGTACGACCGATGAGCCAGTCGACGCCCTCCTTGGTCACCTCGTATCGCCCCCGTCCGGGACTCCGGACGTACCCCTCCTCGATGAGACCCTGGAGGTAGTCGCTCACGGCCTGTGCCGTGATACCGATGTCGTCGGCGATTTCGCGTTGACTGACCGCCGGCTGTCGCTCCGCGATGCCCACCAGAATCTGATATCGGGTCGCCGAGCGCTTGCTCCGGAGGACGCCCTCGTCGTCGGTCCCTGCCATCGTCACGACTCCGGGGCGGTCAGTCAAGTAATTTTGCCATAGCCCGGGTGCGGTTGTGGTTGCTAGCAGAGAGTGTAAAATACAGTTGTCTTAAGTCATCTTCGGTTGTTCTCGGGACTACGTCGGTTGTGTCGTCGGCCGGTCCCCCGCGGTCGGCGTCACAACCCCTAACTGGGCGACGGTCCTCTCACGCCCCATGTCACTCGTCGACACGACGCTGCAAACGCGATTGAACCGCCGAATCGATGGGCTTCGGTCGGCGCGCGAACTCAAGCCGGGTCACCCGAGCGTCGAGACGGAGACGCTTCGAAACTACCACGCCCGGGCGCACGCGGACGGCTTCGTCTTCGACGCCGACGAACCCGCTTCGAAGGTCGGCGGCACCGGCGTCGCCCCGCGGCCGCTTCGGTATTTCCTCGCCGGCTTCGCGTTCTGCCTGCAGGCCCAGTATGTCCGCAACGCCATCCGCATGGGGATCGAACTCGACGAACTCGCCGTCGACGTGGAGAGCGAAATCGACCGTCTCGGCGGCCTCGGCTTCCGCGACGCCCCCGCCGACTTCGAGTCCATCGCCTACACGACGACGCTCAGAACCGACGCCCCCGAATCCGACGTACGCGATCTGATCGCGGCCGCCGAAGCCCGCTGTTACGTCCACGGCACGCTCTCGAAGGCGGTCGACCTCGACGGCACGACGGTGCTGAACGGCGCTCCGCTCGACTGATCGGGACACATCGGTCGGGACACGATCCCACGCGGCTCACTCCTCGTACCGCCGCACGCCGAACTGGGTGTACGCGTCGCCGTAGGCGACCGCCAGGGCGCCGATCCACCAGTTCCACCGCTCGGAGACCGACGAGTCGTCGGGCGCGTCGGCCAGTTCCGCTACCACCGTCGAGACGGTGAGTGCGGACCCCCGATCGGCGGCGAGACGGCCGCTGTCGGCCAGATCGCCCGCTGCCCGGACCACGGCGCGGCGTTCCCCCTCCCCCCCACCGAAGGCGCGTTCGAGCGCGTGATCGAGACGCTCGCGGTCGATACCGGCCATCTACGCCCACCACTCGCTCCGCCGCTCCCGGCCGCTCGCGTCGCGGAACGGCGGCGGTTTCTCGCCGTCCGCTTCGGCCCCGAACGCGTGTGCCAGCCAGTAGCCCACGTGCCAGCCCACCGCGTCGGTGTCGAGGCCGACGAGGGTGATTTCGACCCGTCTGTACGTCTCGATGGCGCCGTCGCCGTCCGGATCGGTGCCGAAGGTGCTGATACACGACCCGCTCGACGCCCGGCAGGTGTCGGTCGCCCCGAAACGAACCAGGATCTCGGCGTCACCGTCGGCGCGCTCGAACGTGATGGTATCCGGCATCCCGGCCGCGCCGTCCTCGTAGTAGGTCAGCGCGTGGTCGGTCTGTGTGCGCGCACCCGTCGGGTCCGAGGCGTTCGTCGCGTCGACGCGCACGGTGAAATCGGCGTCGTCCCACGGGAACGCGCGCTCCGTCGCGTTCGGCTGTGGTTCGGTGTACAGCACCGACCGCGCCCGCATCACCGACCGCGGAGGGTCGTCGTGGGTCAGCCCCAGCGTGTGCCCGAGTTCGTGCTCCACGACGAGCGTCGTCGAGGCGTCCGAGAGGCCGGTCTTCACCCACACCGTCTCCGGGCGGTCGAGCTGTCTGGGGTCGGTCACCAGCGGCGCACATCCCACCGCGTCGGCCACGTCGCCACAGTCGGGGACCCGATCGACGAACGAGAGCACGATGTCCGGGTCCGTCGCGTCGGGACGCACCTCGTAGCGCACTTCGAACCCGAGATACTCCCCGTTCGCCTCCCAGAAGGCCGTCGCCTCGCGGACGAGCGGGGCGAACTCGCGGTCGGGCGCCGCCGTCGAGTCGATTGCGACGACGATGGGGTCTGCCCCCCAGGGGTTCGCGCTCGGCGTCGCCAGCGGCGGGTGGGTGGTCGTGTGTCGGGGCGTCTCCGTTCCCGTCGTGTCGGCTGGCGTCGCGGTCGTCGGCGCGTCGGCCGGCACCGCCGTCGGCGTCGTCGGGGCGAACGGTGTCGTACAGCCCGCAAGAACCAGAAGAACGGCGAGAACGAGCGGACGAGTCGCCATATCCACACTCCGTGACCGGCACTCAAAAACCGTTCCCTACCGACGCTCGGTTTCGACGTGCTTTTTATCGGCGGCCGTCTGAATCCGGGCATGGCAGACTTCAAGGTCGTGGTTTCGGACCCCGAGACGGGCCGGACCGCGCAGGTCGAGGTCGACGGACAGGACGCGAACCGATTCCTCGGACGCGAACTCGGTGACGAGGTCGACGGCGGCGCCGTCGGACTCGACGGCACCACGCTCGAACTGACGGGTGGCTCCGACAACGCCGGGCGCCCCCTGCGCGCCGACGTGTCCGGCCCCGCGTTGAAGGAACTCCTCCTCGAAGGCGGCGTCGGCTTCGACCCCTCCCGCGACGGCGAGCGCAAGCGCGTGACTGTCCGCGGCCGAGAGGTGAGCGACGAAGTCGCCCAGATCAACGTCACGGTCGTCGACGGCGACGCCGACTTCGACGCCCTGACCGACGACGAGTAACCGTGCCCGACCGCGTCGCCAGCGACGGTGAGGCGGTGACCACGTACCGCGCCCGACTCGCACGGAGCGGCGGCACTCGTCGCCCCTGTCTCCGCCTCCCCGAGGACGTGGCAGTCACCCCCGGCGACATCGTCCGTCTCGTTCTCGACGGCACCGAGTATCACGCGACAGTCGAGGGCGACGCCGACGGCACGGTCGTCCGCGGCGCCTACGACAACCGCCGCCTCGCGCGGGCCGACGGCGAGGGCGAGAACCGCCTCGTCGCGTGGGTCCGCGACACCGACCGCGAGGCCGGGGAGAGCGTCGACCTCGACGAGGTGACGCCGGGCTATCTTTACGGGCTTCGCGTCCCCGGCCGGCGGGCCGTCTACACCGTCACCGAGGCGCCCGACTCGTCGCTGTCGGCCATCGCCGAGCGTCTGGACGACCGCTAAAGCTGTAGGGCCGTTCCGACGAGCAACAGCGCGCTCCCGATCCACAGCAGGGCCAGCACCCACGTCGGTTGGGCGCCGATGTCGACGGAGACGCCGAGCGGCGTCGCATCGGGCCACAGGAGCCCTGTGATCGCCGCGACGACGACCAGGAAACTCAGAACGACGGCGACGACCGGCAGGACCTCGACCGAGGATCGTAGCGAGAGGGCGTTGCTGACGAGCAACGCGAGGCCGAAGACGACGTACGTCAGCCGGGTGAAACGCGTTCGATCCACGCCGGATGACACGGCGACCGGGGGCAAAACCCCGTCGCTCTCCGTCGGAAACGACCGTTCTTTACCCCTCGACCGCCATCGCCCGGTATGAGCGACACCGACCTCGACGCGTTCCTCGCAGGCGACCGGCTCGACCACGTCGTCCTCTTTCTCACCGACGACTACCTCGACGACGAGGGACAACTCGCCGACTACGGCGCCGCCGTCGACGGCGGCGTCGTCCTCGTCGTCCCCGGCGAGACGGGTCGAAAGCTCTTCTCGGCCGGGACGGGCATGGACGCGATGGAGTTCGCCAAGCGGGCGATGGGCACCGAGGGCGACATCGACCGCGACCTGCGGGGTGGAACCTGCCCCGACTGCGGCGAGGGCGTGGCCTACGTCCTCGCGTTCGCGGAAGCACGGAACGAGGACGTGGGCGGCATCTACGCCGAGGGCGACGTGATCCACGCCTACGCCGCCTGCCCGGACGGCACCGCGTTCTCGGATCGGTGGATCGTCGGCGAGGCGTAGCTACTCGTCCGTTCCGGAGTCGGCGTCCGCTTTGGCTTCGTCGGCCGCGATGCGTTGGAACGCCGCCAGGATCACCTGTTTCGCCGCCGACCCCTCCGTCGTCCAGTGGTGGGCGTAGTCGAGCATGTCGTCGTATATGTCGGGTTTACAGCCCGCGGCGCGGGGATGTCCGCCGCCGTTGACCAGTCCCGCCACCTCGTGAGCGCGCTCGAACCCCTCGGTTCCCCGGATGCTGGCGCTCCCGGCGGGTTTGACGATCACCGCGGCGTCGGCGCCCCGTTCGCGGAGCGCCTCGGCAACCTCGTTCTGTGAGCACCGGCCGTAGGTGACGCCGACGGTCCACGGGCCGACCGACTCCATCTCCGCGCGGTCGACTGCCGCCCCGATCAACTGCTCTTTCTCGACGCGGCGGTCTTCGAGGTAGTCGACGACCGGGCTGGGGAGGTCGGGGCCGTACTGTCCCACCATGGTCACGTACTCCTCGATGCTCGCCCAGTGGGCGTAGTCGGACAGGTCGTCGCTCCGGGGGTCCTCTTTGATCCAGAGGTCGTGATCCCGGGTGACCGCCGCGAGGTCGACGAGATCGTCCGGGAAGTCGTAGTCGAGGGATCGAAGCGTCACGTCGGCCGTACACTCCTCGTCGGACTCGCCGACGACCAGGTCGACGCCGGCCTCGCGGACCGCCGCCGCCACGTCGTCGTCCCACTGGTGGTGGTCGAACCAGCGGACGGTCCCGTCGCGGTCGACCACGCTCTCGACGGCCTCGACGACCGACTCGTCGTCCGGACAGAGGTCACAGACGAAGACGCCGACGCCGGGGTCGGCATACTCGGCGACGCGTTCGAGGGCGTCGGCCAGGGAGTGCGGGCTGGCGGTGACGAGGCCGACGGGCGACTCCTCGCGGTCCTCGTCCTCGTCGTCGTCGGCCGAAAGCGTCGGGTCCGTCCGTGCCGCGAGCGACGCCTCGAACGGCGCCACGTCGAGGGCGGCGTCGTGAGCCTCGCGGAGCAGCGCCGCACAGCCGAGGCCGTCGGCGTCGCCGTCGGCCACGACCACCACGTCGGCGCCCTCGATAGCCTCGCGGGCGCGGCGGTCGGCGTACTCCTCGTCGAGCGAGTCGGGGTAGAAGAAGCCGGCACCGGGGAGTCGGGACTTCCGCGAGAGCGAGAGCGCGTCCGAATCGATCAGATCGTCGTCCATACCGGTCGGAAGCGGGCCGGTGGGAAGTATGCCGCGGTTCGCCGGATCCACGGGCGCGGCTTCGGACGATCCGTCTCACAGTGTTTATCGTAACTGGTTACCGGTGGGTCGCCAGAACGAGTCAGCGAACCACCGGTACTGACTTACAATAATCACTATCAGGCGGTCGCGGCGTCCCCGACGCCGTCGGCCCCGTCGCGTTCGCTCTCGTCGAGTTGCCGCACCGTCAGCACGGGGACTGGGCAGGTTCGGACGACGCGTTCGGCGACGCTTCCGATGAGAAAGCGGTTCTCGCCGTGGCGGCCGCGGGTCCCCATCGCAACCATGTCGGCGTCGTGGTCGACCGCGTACTCCCGGATCACCGTGGCCGGCCGTCCCTCGCGGACGGCGGTCGTCACGGGGCGGTCGGTGGCGTCGGCAACCGTCTCCAGCGCCGCCGCACCCGACTCGTCGAGGGCGTCGCGCATCTCCTCGCGCACCTGTTCGGGCGAGGACGCTACCTCGCTCTCGTCGACGACGTAGAGCGCGTGGACCGTCGCGTCGAATCGGTCGGCGAGGTCGAGGGCGACGCTCACGGCCCGGCGGACGCTCTCCGAACCGTCGGTCGCGATGACGATCGTGTCGAACTCGGGGTTCATAACCCGAGGTTCGGCCGGTCGGTGTATAAAACGTCCCGATGGGGGAGCGTTTTTGACCGTGGCCCGCGCAGGCCCCGGCATGACCGATCCGCTCTCGCCCTCGCTCGTACTCGTCCCCGTCGACGGGAGCGAGGAGTCGCTCTCGGCCGTCGAGTACGCCGCCGCTATCGCCGCCGAGTACGACGCCGCGGTCCACGCGCTCTACGTCGTCAGCGAGGACCTCGCCCGCGCCATCGACACTGGCGCCGTCGACGACGCGTCCCTCGCCGCCGACACCGAGGCCTTCCTCCGGGCCGTCGTCGATATCGTCGACGGCGCGGGTGTCCCGCTCTCGACGTCGATGGCCTACGGCTTCTCGACCCGACAGCTCTCCCGGCATCCGGGCAGCGTCGTCCTCGACACCGCGGAGGAACTCGGCGCCGACTTCGTGGTCGTCCCGCGCGAACCCGTCTCCGGCGACCCCGACGAGGTGCTCGCGAAGGCCGCCGAGTACGTCCTTCTCTACGCGAGCCAGCCGGTCCTGTCGGTGTAGGAGGGTCTCGGAAGCCAGCCGGTGTGCCGGTTACAACCGAATCGCCATCTCGTGTTCGAAGCTCTCGGTGTCGCTGGGGACGAAGCCCACCTTCTCGTACAGGGAGATGGCCGGTTCGTTCCAGCGCTCGACCGAGAGCCAGACGCGTTCGACCCCCGCCGCCCGGCCGACGCCGAGAAGCGTTTCGATGAGGTGCGTGCCGATGCCCGCGCCCTGGTAGTCCTGCAGGACGAAGATGGCGAGTTCGGCGGTCGCCTCCGGTTCGTCGGGAACGAGCGTCGCGTGGCCCACCACCGTCTCGTGGTGGGTCGCGACGACGTTCACCGTCCCCTCGTCGGTGATGCTGTCCAGCCAGTCGGCGATGCGGTCCGCGCCCGTCGGCGGGATGCCCTGGGCCCGGTCCGCGGGGTCGAACGCGTCGTACATGGCCTCCAGCGCCGCCCGGTCCCGTTGCTCGTCGTAGCGGCGAACCGTGATCGACCGACCCTCGCGGTCCTCGACCGTCGTCGGCGGGTCGGGGAACGGTCCCGCCGGCTCGTCGGGGTATTTGTCGCTGCTCATCGGACGAGCGTCACCGAGACGTGGGAGTTCAAGAGGACGAACTCGGCGATCCCCCCGAGTTTGATCTTGCCCATTGGACTGGTCTCGCCGCCGCCGAGGACGATCCGGTCGAACGACTCGCGCTCGGCCAGATCCACCAGTTGGCTTCCGGGGTCGCCCTCCAGATGTCGGACGGCTGCCGATACCCCCGCGTCGTCGAGGACCGCCTGCACCCGGTCCTCGATGGCCGCCGGTTCCGCCTCAGTCGCCGGGTTTCGGAGGATCGCGACGGTCAGATCGTCGCCCGTCTCGGCGACGCGGTCGACCGCCCGTTCCAGAGCGCGGATCGAGTCGTCGCTCCCGCCGATGCCCAGCAGTAGCTTCATGCCCGTTGGCTCGGGGGCGCGAGTGAAAAAGGTACGCGCCACGCCGTCTGACGGCCGGCAGACACCGACGGAACCCTTTTCCACCGCCGCGCGGAACTCCGGCGTATGAGCGACGACTCGCAGGCTGACGGACCCGACGACGACCCCGCGGCCGCCTCCACCGGGTCGTCGGCGACCGGAACCTCGCCGTCGCCCCCGACCGACGCCGACGGCGACGCCGTGCCCTCCGACGTGCACAAGTACGAACGCTTCAAGAAGATGGACGGCGCCCAGTACGACCGTGTCAACGACTTCCTCCGGGACCGGACGTACGTCACCGCCCGCGAGTGGGCCATCGCCCGCCTCTGTGTCGACTTCCGCACCGAGACCGGGGTCGAGATGACGAAAATCGGCGAGAACCTGCCCGAACTCGTCCCCTTCATGACCGACACCTACTCGCCACAGGCGGTCAACCAGGCGCGGGCGAGCTTCGAGGAGAAAGTCCAGAAAGCCGGTGCCACCTTCCTCTACGGCGCCATGTCCGGCTTCTTCACCGCCGAAGAGCTGGACGAGATGATGTACGAGGTGACCGAGGTGGCGAAGTTCCTGTTGGAAGTCGAGGGGGTCGACCTCTCGGTCGCCGAGGAACTCGACGCCGAGGATCGGGTCTCCGAGGTGATGCGCGAGGTGCGCGAGTCGAGCCAGACGCTCCGGGACGACCTGTAGCGCCTATGCCGACCGCACGTTCTCGCCGTTCGCCGAGCCGAACGTATCCATCGTCCCGTCGTAGACGCGCTCGCCGCGTCGCAGCGTCCACTCCGGGAAGACGCCCGTCCGCCCCTCGAACGGCGTCCACCCACATTTCGAGTGGAGTCGGTTCCCCCTGATCGGTCGCACCCGATCGAGGTCGTACAGCGCCAGATCGGCGTCCATCCCGGCCTCGATCCGGCCTTTCCGCGGCAGGTCGAACGTCGACGCCGGGTTCGCCGCCGTCAGGTCCCTGACGCGTTCGACCGTCAGCGGCCCCGAAAGCGTCTCGGCAAGGAGGAGCGGCACCAACGTCTCGACGCCGGGAACGCCGCTCGGGGCCGAAAGCAGCGTCGCGTCCTTCTCCTCGCGCGTGTGCGGGGCGTGGTCCGTAGCGAGCATGTCGACCCGGCCACGGACCACGCGATCGTAGAGCGCTTCCCGGCGCCGCTCGCTCCGGAGCGGCGGGTTCATTCGTCCGAGCGTGCCGAGATCGGCGAGGTCGTCGCGCGAGAGCAGGCAGTGATGCGGCGACACCTCGCAGGTCACAGTGTCGGGCGCGTCGGCGACGATATCGACCGCCTCGGGCGTGCTGGTGTGGGCGATGTGGAGGCGTGCGCCGGCGCCGACGCCGATCTCGACGGCGCGCTCGACGGCGGCGATTTCGGCCTCGGCAGCGCGGTAGGCGCTCCAGGCGTCGGCGTTCGCCTCCCGACCCGTCCCCTCGCCCGCTCGGTCGCGCGCGTGCTCGTCGAACAGCGTCGCGTCCTCGGCGTGGACGGTGACGGGGACGCCCGCCTCGCTCGCCCGGTGGACCGCGTCCTCGAACAGGTCGCCGTCGATACCCATCTCGCCCGTGGAGTCGGCGAGAAAGACCTCCCCGAGTGCGAAGAGGGGGCGGTCGAACAGCGTCTCGGGGTCCCAGTCGGGCGTGACGCCGCCGTTGATGCCGTAATCCACCAGCGAGTGCCGGGCGCAGAGTTCCTTCTGGTCGTAGGCGGCGCCGGTCGTCGTCGGCGGGTCGGTGTTGGGCTGGTCGACGACGGTCGTGACGCCGCCCGCGGCGGCGCTCCGGGAGCCGGTTCGCCACGTCTCCTTGTGCGGGGCGCCGGGCTCCCGGAAGTGGACGTGGGCGTCGACGGCGCCGGGGAGGAGGAGTCGGTCGGCGGCGTCGACGACCTCACTCCCCGACTCCAGACCGGTGCCGACCGCCTCGATGCGCTCTCCCTCGATGCGAACGTCGCGCACGCGACCGTCGGGAAGGGTCGCGTTCCGTACGAGCATGTCTTTCCGTTCGCCCGTACCGTCCTAAGTTCCCCCGTTTCCGAGCCGGTGGATGGTCGTCGGCTCGTCGCCGACGAGTTCCCGTTCGACCGCCGAGATCACCGACGCCGGATCGCTCGGCCCGCCCGCCGCCGCGACGCTCCCGACGCTCTCGGGGTCGAAGGGGTGGTCGAGGGCGTCGTACACCGCCGCCAGAACGCCCGCGAGGCCGTCGCGGTCGGCGACGACGACACAGCCGGCGACCAGCGCGGCGTCGGTCCGCACCCGCTGGGCGACGCCGACGACCTTCCCGTCACACTGCAACGAGTGACTCCCCGGACAGAAGGATTCGGGCGGTTCGCCGGGTGTGGCGTCGACGCCGAGGGCCGCGAGCGCCCGCCGGAGTCGTTCGGTCGCTGCGTCGTAGCGGTCGTCGAGGCCGGTCCGGTGGCCCTCGACGGGCACCGTGTGGGCGAAGGCGACGGTCGAGCCCGTGTAGGCGACGGCCCGCCCGCCGACCGACCGCTCGACCGCTTCGAAGCCGCGTTCGCGAGCGGCATCGGCGGCGCGGTCGTAGCCCGGCTCCGCCGCGTCACGGCGGCCGAACGCCACCTGGCGATGTGGCGTCCACACCCGCACCGCCGGCTCGCCCGTCTCCGCCGTCCGGTCGAGCATCGCGCGGGTTCGCTCCCGGTCGGCCGCCACCGTCTCCACCCGGCCCCTGAGGACACGCATAGTCCGGTGGAGGGCGTCGAGACGTATAGGCACACCCCACGCTCACGACCGTCAGTATAGTAGCGTTTGGAACTGTTTGCACACCTGATCGCCAGACTGCGTGGGATCAGATGTGAGATGACTTACAAGCGCCACTATATAAGCCCACCCGGCCCAACTCCCGGTATGGTCACGGTTCCGGCGTCGACGCTCGACCACTACCGACGGTTCTCCCGCTACAACTCCCCGTACCCCGCCCACGACCGGGGGTGTGCCATCGACCTCTATCCGGAGAGCAACCGCGGCATCTCGCCCGTCGCCGGCGAGGTGCTCGACACCCGCACCGTGGGCGCGCCGTCGCGACCCTACGCCGTTCCCGAGGATCACCTCGTCCTGGTCGACACCGGCGAGCATATCGCGCGAATCCTCCACGTCGATCCGGCCGTCATCCCCGGGGACACCGTCGTTGTCGGCGACTCGCTGGGCGAGATGGTCCGGTCGGGCTTCTTTGCCCCGTGGGTCGACAACCACGTCCACCTGGGCTTTCGCGAGCCGGGCGCGAACCCCTACCGGGCCGCGGGGTCGCTCCCCGTCGACATCGACATCGACGTGCGACCGCTGGACTGGGACGGTACCGGCGTCGTTCGCGAGGCCGGCGAGACGTACGTCGTCCTCGACGAGCCGGTGCATCCGAAGCCGGGGACGTGGGCGGGGCTGGCCGGCGGTCGGGGCGTCGTCCTCGACGGGGGCTACCCCCACTACGACGGCGGGGGCGTCCTACCGGGCGCCGACGGGCCGGTGTCGGTCGTCGGCGCGCGCGCCGGCGTCGCCGACGGGCGTCACGTGACGTGGGACGACGTATCGCTCTCGGCGAACGGGGCGTCGATCACCGGGCTGTCGCTGTTCGTCGCCCGCGACGCCGACTTCGGCGCGAAACTGGTCCATCCGGACCACGACTTCGCGGTCGGGGATCGCGTTACTGTGTCGGTGTCCTCCGAGTGAACTGTTTAGTCCGGTGGCGACCGCACACACCCACCGGGGGCTTTTGAATCCCCTTCTCCAAGGAGGGGGCGATGAGCGAGGATCCGGACGTCCCGGACCGCCCCGCCGACCGCGAGTCGCCGGTCGGCGCGCCCGTCGTCCGGGCCGACCCGGCGGTGACTGGCGAGCGGGCGACCGAGGCCGTCGGCTTCGACCCCGACGACCCCGAGAGCGTCCAGCTCGCCGCCGACACCGTGCGCTCTTTCGCCGAGAACACCGTCGGCTCCGAGGACCACGTCTACATGTTACGCGGGGCGGCGGCGTGTGCCGCGCTGGTTCGGGGCGTCGGCTCCTATAAGACGGCCGCGGAACGCGCCGGCGGCGACGTCTCCGTCGCCTTCATCCGGAAGTGGGCGCGGGTCCACGACCTGCCGCGGGCCATCCGTCGGCACGTCGCGCGCGGCACCATCGCCCCGACCGCCGCGAAACACATCGCGCGCGTCGCCGGCGACGACCGCTACGCGCTGGCGTGGGCGACGCTCGAACACGACCTTACCGTCCGTGAGATTCGCCGCCTCGCCAGCGAAGTCGGCAACGGCACCGACGTCGAGAGCGCGCTGTCGGAGCGTGACCTCACGTTCGGCCGCCTCGGCGTGACCCTCCCGCCGGATCAGTACATCGAGCTTCGGCGCCGGGCGTCGGTCGAGAACCGCGACCCCGACGGGCTGGTCGCGGACGCGCTGGACGAGTATCTGGAGCTGTGAGGATCGGTTCCGTCGGCCATATCTCCGGTTTTATCGGTACAGTTCGATACGAACTCGATATGAGTGCACCAGACCATCGAAAAGAGGGAGAGGCCAACTCAGCGAAGCGGTCGCCAAACATCAACTGATGCTGTCGGCTGTAACTGTTTCAAGATATTCGCCATCCCAGGATGGCGAATATCTTGATTGACTTACAGCCGGCAGTATGAGCAGAGAAGTTCGGGATCGATTGCTGACTCTCGTCGATCGAATAACGGCTCATCGTAAGCGTTTATACCCCTGCTCACATTCGTCAATTCGGGGCCGGTAGCTCAGTCAGGCAGAGCGTCTGGCTTTTAACGTGGTCGCTCGGTCGAACGGGCGGGTGCGGAAGTGACCAGACGGTCGGGGGTTCAACTCCCTCCCGGCCCGTGCACTGAACCGCCGAGTGACAACGAGGCGGTGAGGGAACCGGCAGGAAGGAGTCGAACCAGAGAGGTCGAGCACAGCGAAGCGAGCACGTCCGACCGTGGTTCAACTCCCTCCCGGCCCGCTTCTGCGAGGAACGAACGTGACGAGCGAAGCGGTTACGAGGGTGTTGAATGAGAGACCGCCAAGCGGTAGCGATGCAGTCGCGTGGTTCAACTCCCTCCCGGTCCGTGTTCCGGCGACCGACGGGTCCCTACCCGACCACCACCAACCGCGCCTCGGTCTCGCGTTCGCCGTCGACGACGACGCCGACGGTGTGGCGACCGCCGCTCGGATTCCGGGTCACGTCGTACTCGACGAACAGCGCGCCGTCGGTCCGTGGTTCGGCGAGCGTCACGACGAACGCGCCGCCGTCGGTACGCGTCTCGCTGACGGGGACGGGGTTGCCGTCGTCGGTCCGCACGCGGACGCCGTGTGCCGCCACTACCGAGGAGTCGAGCGAGCGGTAATCAACGGCGACGGAGCGCGTCGGCGCGTCGACTTCGAGGACGAGCGTGTGCGAGACAGGGGCGTCCGTTCCACCCGGCGCCGCGGGGTCCGCAAGGAGCGTCGTCCGCGGCTCGGGGTCGGCCGACGGACCGTCCGGACCGGCCACCGGCGCCCAGCACGCCACCTCGACGATGGCGGATCGTGGCGGCGGGACGGCGGTCGCATCCGACGGCGGGGCGTCGAGGGTACGGTCCCGGAGCCGTGGGGGGAACTGGGCAACGAGCCGTTCGAGTACCGCCCGGGGCGGGCGCGGTCGGCGAGGTGACACGGAGGAGTCCTCGCCGCCGAGTGCCTTGAGTAATCGGTGCGTATCGGCGGCTAATCGGGGGTTAATCGTCTATTCGCTCGCCCTGGTAGCTGCCGTCGTAGGTGCCGTCGTGGTTCGCCTCGGCGAAGACGAGTTGGGCGATCCGGGCGCCGGGTTCGATCTCCACGTCGCGGTGGACGGCGAGCAACCCCTCGCCGCGGCCCTCGTAGCCCGCGTCCCAGACGGCCGTGTGGAGCATACAGCCGTTTCGCATGAGCGACGAGCGGGGGTAGACGAAGCCGACGTGGCCCTCGGGGATCCGGATCGTCTCCCCGTACTGGGCGACGTAGCCACCGGCGGGAAGGACGTAGGCACCGGCGTCGGGATCGGGATCGAGCGTCGCCCGGTCGCCGATCCGCTTGCCGTCGCGGCCGATGCGTCCACGCTCTCGTGTCTCGAAGATGGCGTCGACGGTCAGGTCGACGCCGTTTGGCTGGACCTGTTCGGGCGCGACGGGCGAGACGTGATCGGCGACGAACGAACCGGCGCGAAACATACCGGGGGGTCGCCGAGACGGGACAAAACCGTGGCGGTCGTTCGGCGTGTGTCGAAGCGGGGTACGTTCGTAGTGAAAACCGCCGCGGGAGGAGTTAACGCGCTTCAACGCGGGATTTATATCCGTCGGCGGTCGATGGCCGGACGTTATGGGACAGACGCTCACGGAGAAGATCCTCGACGACCACCTCGTCGAGGGGGATCTCGAACCCGGCGAGGAGATCGGGATCGAGATCGACCAGGTACTCACACAGGACACCACCGGCACGATGGTCTGGCTGCAGTTCGAGGCGCTCGAACTCGACGAAGTGCAGACGGAACTCGCCGCGCAGTACTGTGATCACCAGACGTATCAGTTCGACTTTAAAAACACCGACGACCACCGGTTCCTGCGGTCGGCCGCGGGAACCTACGGCGCGTACTTCTCCCGCCCGGGCAACGGCATCTGCCACAACGTCCACAAGGAGAACTTCGCCGCCCCCGGCAAGACGATGCTCGGGTCGGACTCCCACACGCCGACGCCCGGCGGCCTCGGCGAACTCGCCATCGGCGCCGGTGGCCTCGACGTGGCCGTCGCGATGGGCGGCGGCCCCTACTTCGTCGAGATGCCCGAAGTCGTGAACGTCCGACTGGAGGGCGAACTCCCCGACTGGGCGTCCGCGAAGGACCTCATCCTCGAGATGCTGCGTCGCCTCTCGGTCAAGGGCGGCGTCGGCAAAGTGTTCGAGTACACCGGCCCCGGCGTGGAGAGCCTCTCGGTGCCCGAGCGAACGACGATCACGAACATGGGGACGGAACTCGGCGCGACCACCTCCATCTTCCCCACCGACGAGCACACGAAAGAGTACCTCGAACGCCAGGGCCGCGGCGACGAGTACGTCGAACTCTCGGCGGACGAGGACGCGGAGTACGCCGACGAAATCGTCGTCGACCTCTCGGAACTCGAACCGCTCATCTCCTGTCCGTCGATGCCCGACAACGTGGTGCCGGTCCGCGATGTTGCCGGCACCGACGTGGAGCAGGTCATCGTCGGCTCCTGTACCAACGGCGGCTACGAGGACATCCTCCCCGCCGCGAAGATGCTCAAGGGTCGCGAAATCAAGAAGGACCTCGAGATGATCGTCGCCCCCGGCTCGAAGCAGGCCGGCGAACTCCTCGCCCGCGAGGGCTGGACGGCCGAGATGATGGCCGCCGGCGTCAACGTCTCCGAAGCGACGTGTGGCCCCTGTATCGGCATCGGCCACGTCCCCGCCTCCGACTCCGTCTCCCTCCGGACTTTCAATCGGAACTTCGAGGGTCGGTCGGGCATCGAGAACGACTCGGTCTACCTCTGTTCGCCACAGGTGGCCGCAGCGGCGGCGTTGGCCGGCGAAATCGTCGATCCGCGCGATCTGGCCGAGGAACTCGGCGATCTGGAGTCACCCGGCGTCGAACTCCCGGACCAGTACGACGGCTCGAAAGCCGACATCATCGAACCCGACGAGGCGGTCGACGACGACCTTATCAAGGGTCCGAACATCGGTGACGTGCCGCTGAAGGACCCGCTCGGGGCCGACATCGGCGGCGAGACCCTCCTCAAGATGGAGGACAACATCACCACCGATCACATCATCCCCGCCACCTCGGACATCCTCAAGTTCCGCTCGAACATCGACAAACTCTCGGAGTTCACGCTCTCGCGTGTCGACGAGACGTTCGCGGAGCGCGCCAGGGCCTCCGATCACGGCATCCTCGTGGCCGGCGAGAACTACGGCCAGGGCTCCTCCCGCGAACACGCGGCGATGTGTCCGATGTATCTCGGCGTCGAGGCCGTCCTCGCGCAGTCTTTCGCCCGCATCCACAAGGCGAACCTGTTCAACTTCGGCCTCCTACCCCTGACCATCGACGAGGCGACCTACGACCGCATCGAACAGGGCGACCACATCGAGGTCGTCGACGACGTGGCCGACGCGGTGGCGTCGGGCGCGGAGGAGTTCACCATCCGCGTCAACGACGACTGGGAGGCGACCGCCCAGTTCGACGCCTCCGAACGCGAGCGTGAAATCCTCGCGGCCGGCGGCAAACTCACCCTCACGAAACAGCAGTACGAAGAGGGTGCCGGCGGCGCGACGCCCGCCGACGACTGACCGCACTCAGTCGCTCTCGCCCGATTCTTTTTCAACTAGCGGTTCGAGCCACGGGTACAGGACGACGAGCGGAATCGCGCCGAGTACCACGCCGTGTGTGACCGTATTGCCCACGACGCTCGCGCCGGCATCGAGCGGACTGGCATCGGTCGCGAACACCAGAAACGCCAGCCCCTCGAAGACGGCCTGTCCGAACGCGCCGAGGATCGCGGCGACGGTCTGTGCGCGCCGCGCGGTCGGATCGTTAGCGACGCGATGGAGATACCAGCCGAAAAGCGTGAACCCGACGACGTAGCCGATGAAGCCGACGGGATCGTCGAGTTCGTAGCCCTCCGCGACATCGAGGGCCCCTTCACCGATCGCGGCGCCCAGGCCCGCCGAGAGCGTCAGGAAGCCGTATCGGACGACCGCGATCAGGAGGTAGGGGAGAAAGAACGGCTTCAGATCCACGTCCAGGGCCAACTCGCCCGGCGCCTCGGCGACCAGAAGGCCAACGGTGAACAACAGCCCGCTCAGTACGCCGACGCCGACCACGTGGAGCGGATCGATACCGCGCGCGCCCCGTTCCGCTCGCTGTGCAGCCATTAGTCGTCGCTTCGCAACTCCGAACTAAAACCTCACTCCCCGAGTATCAATCGAGAGACCAGCACGGGAGCGGTATATAGAGCACATACGAGAGTTCTTTACCGGCCGCCGACTCGGTCACCCCGATGAGTGCTCGCTTCCCCGGTCGGTGGCTGCGACGCGATCCGGGACGTGTCGGGATGTGGGTGCTGTGGACGGGCTTTCTGAGTGCGTACCTGCTCTTTTTCTATCATTACAACGACGCCCGGGAAATCGCGGACGCGGAGGTGGACGGCTACCTCGAAGTCGTCCTGTTGGGCGTGCCGCTCGTCGTCCTCTTTGGCTCCCTCGTCTGGATGTCGGAGTCCGACGTGGAGCGGGCGCTCCACTACCGGGTCGTCGTCTGGGTTGTCGGGGTCGCCGTACTCTTTCTGATCGCCGTGGCGACGGCCCTGTTCGTCCTCGAGCCACAGTACGACCGGGGCGAACACCTGCTGTTGCTGTTGATGGCGACCGGGTTCGGTGCGTCGATGGGTACCGTGACGGGCGTCGTCGAAGCCCGGTCGATCAACCGCGGTCGGGCACAGGAACGGGCGGCCGTCGAGGCGCGTCGCCGGAAACACGAGCAACAGCGCCTGGAGTATCTGAACCAGTATCTCCGCCACGAGGTGCTCAACGAGATCAACAAGATCGACGGCTACGCCGACCTGCTGGCGGCACGGACGAACGGGGAAGCCAACGAGTGGGCGCGGATCATCGGCCGGTCGAGTAGCGAGGTGGGGACGTTCGTCTCCTCGATCCGGGCGATCATGAACGCCGACGGCGAGAACCTGCGCATCCAGCCGACGGACGTGACCGCCATCGCCGAGGCGACGGCCGAGCGGGTGAACGTCGACGAGGGGCGCGCGACGGTGACCGTGGACGCGTCCGGTCCGGTGTACGCTGCCGCCGGCGACCTGCTCGACCGGGTGTTCGTCAACCTCGTCGAGAACGCGACCCTGCACTGCGACGACCCGACCGTCCGGATCGGCATCCGGGCCGACGACGACATCGTCGTCGTCCGAGTGTGTGACGACGGACCGGGTATCCCCGACGCGGCGCGGGCGACGCTGTTCGACCCCCCGGAATCCGGCGATCACGGCTACGGCCTGTTTTTGAGCCAGCATCTCGTCGAACTGTACGGCGGACGGTTACGCCTCGAAACCACCGGCCCCGACGGCACCGTGTTCCGGCTACGGCTCGAATCGGCGAGCGCCACCGATCGACCGCCCAGAACGGACGCGGAGACCGTATCGCCCCGCGCCCCCGAGCGGACCGCGCCCTGACCGTCCGAGGTATTTTGCTGCCGTCGGTCGTACCGTCTCGCGTGGCCGCTCCCACGACGCCAGCCGGCGTGACCATCCGCGGCGCCGAGCAGTCGGATCTAGGATCGATCGTCGACATCGAACGCGCTGCCTTCGATCAGCCGTGGCCCTACACGGCCTTCGAGCGGTTTCTCGACGAACCGGGGTTTCTGGTCGCGGTGGAGTCGAGCGTGGAACACGACGGGCCGGACGCAGTGGTCGGCTACGTCGTCGGCGACGTGACGCCCAACTTCGGGCGCGACATCGGACACGTGAAGGACCTCGCCGTCGCCGACGCGGCCCGCCATCGCGGCATCGGCCGGTCGTTGCTCGTCCGTTCGCTCGTCACCCTCGAAGTCGACGGCGCGGAGGTAGTGAAACTGGAGGTGCGCGAGAGCAACGACGCCGCCCGAACGCTGTACCGCGACGTTGGCTTCGAAACCGCCCGGCGCGTCCCACGGTACTACCGGGACGGCGAGGACGCCCTCGTGATGGTACTGGGCGTGGCCGAGTGGCGTGACGGCGACGGCGAGGCCGAACCCTAATACCTCTCAGGCCCCGTGTGCCGACCATGGGATACGCCTGCCCGGTCTGTGCGACGCCCCAGCGCGACGCCGACCACCTCGCGAACCACCTCGCTTTCACCGCCATGCTCCACGGCGACGCCCACGAGACGTGGCTGGACGAACACGCGCCGGGGTGGGGCGAGGCGGGCGTCGACGAACTGGCGCCGGTCGTCGTCGAGTACGCCAAGGACGCCGACTACGACGAGATGTTCGAGGAGCGGGTGCCGGAGGGGGCGGCCGGCGAGGTGCCGGAGGGGGCGGCCGGCGACCACAATCACGCGCACGGACGACGGCCGACCGACACCGCCGACGGCGACGTTCGGCGCGTCCTCGCGGAGGCCCGCGAGATGACGCAGGCGATGCTCGACGCGGACGGCGACGACGACGATACCAACTCCTAAGCCGCCGCCGGCAGGAGGCAACGTATGGAGACCGAAGGCGTGTTCGACCCCGAGACGCTCGCGGACGCCCGCGAGGCCTACGAGTCGGTCGGCCCGGCGGCGCAGACGGTCGTTCGCGAGACGGCGACGGCGATGGAGTTCGACCGCGAGGAGTACCACGACCGCGTGACGAGCGACGTGGTGGAGACGGCCCGTGACGCCCTCTTCGCCTCGTTGCTCGTCGTCCACGTTGGGGACCGTGAAACGTTCGAGGACTGGCGCGCCGACGCCGACGCCGACGTGACCCTCCTCGGCAGCGAGGCAGTCGACCACGTCGTCTGGCACGTCGCCCGCTTCGCGGACGCCGCCGTCGCCGCAACGTTCCAGGAGGAACGCGACGCGGCGGTCGCGACGTGTCGCCGGGGGGCGTTCGGACGGCTCTACCGCGACGAACTGTAGGGCGAAAGGCGTTTGAGCCGGCCGCGCCAACGGCCCCCGTGCGACCGATCACCCGCCGCGCGCTCCTCGGGTTCGCGCTCGTCTGTCTCGCCCTCCTCGCTCTCGGCGCCCTTCCCTCCCTCCTGGGGACCGGCGAGCCGTACTACCTGACGGCCACGCCCACCGAGGCGGACGGCCCGACGGTGAACGTCACGAACCTCTCCGAGCGTCGCTACCCGTATCTCACTGCGGCCATCGAATCGGAATCGGGACGGTCCGAGCCCTACCGGCGGGGACCGCTCGGTCTGAAAGAGTCGTTCGCCCACTCGCCGTTCGACGAGCGTGACGGGCTGATCGCCCGGAATCCCGACGCCCGGCGCGAGAGCGGAGTCCTCGTGACTCACGGCGACGAGCGGTACGTCGTGGCGGTGACGCGCGGATGACCGACCCACGAGACCACGACTGGCCGGTGATCGAGTCGGTGACGGCGTACGAAACCGGCTGGTACACCGGCGGCTACGACCTGGTCGAACAGCCCGACGGCTCGACGAAACGCTACTACTGGGCGGAGTTGCCACCCGCGGCGGTGGTAGTGGCCGTCGTCGACGACCGGGTGCTCTTCGTCGAGCAGTTTCGGCCGACGATACGGGAGACACAGCTCGAACTCCCGGCGGGCATCGTCGAGGACGGCGAGTCGTTCACGACGGCCGCGGCGCGGGAACTCGAGGAGGAGACGGGCTTTGCCCCCGACTCGACGGCGCTGCTCCAGGAGTTTCCGACCTGTACCGGGCTGTTGCGTCACCGTCGCGGCATCGTCTTCGCCGAGGGGTTGACGCCCGGGGCGCGGGAACTCGACTCGAACGAGTTCCTGACGGTCCGGACGGTCCCCGTCTCGGAGGCACTCGACGTGGCCCGGACCCCGCCGACCAACGACGCCACGATCGAGGGCATCCTGCTCGCGCACGAGGAAGGGCTGTTGTAAGCAAAGCAGTGAACAGCCACGGTAACGGCCCGTCACCGACCGATGAGAGTCGTTGCGGGACTGCGCCGGGGCGTCCGGGGACGCCGACGATGACACCACACAATCTAAGTCCGATCGGAACGGACCG
The DNA here is from genome assembly GCF_000427685.1 of Haloplanus natans DSM 17983. Taxonomy (NCBI): domain Archaea; kingdom Methanobacteriati; phylum Methanobacteriota; class Halobacteria; order Halobacteriales; family Haloferacaceae; genus Haloplanus; species Haloplanus natans. Next base: position 129,446 of record NZ_KE386573.1, on the reverse strand, counting down.
ACCGGTGATGGTCCCCGATGTTCCTCCCCGCTCGAACCGCCCGCGAGCCCTCTCCCCAGCCGATCGGTCCGCGGTGGCAACGCCATGACTGATCGGTCCGCCGCCGTCGCGCTCGCGCTCGTCGCCGTCCTCGCCGCGAGCGCCGTCACGCTCGGTGCCGGCGTCGCGACGGCCCAGAGTCAGGTTATCGTCCAGTCGGTCACGGTCGAGCCGTCAGCGCCGAACGTCGGCGAGGACGTAACCATCACCGCGACGATCAAAAACTTCGAGAGCAGCGCCGCGTCCGCAGAGATCACACAGGTCTCGCTTCGGTCGGGCATCGACAGGATCGCGACCACCGAGGATCTGGGGACGCTCGGAGCCGGCGGCACGGCCAACGTGCCGCTGACGACCGACTTCGAGACGCCGGGGCGGAAGGACCTCACGCTTTACGTCTACGGACAGAGCGCCGAGGGCGGCGTCTTCAACATCCAGTATCCGGTGACGGTGTCGGTCAACGAGGGTGACGGCGACGTACAACTGTCGCTGAAGACGCCGACCGATAGCCCGTCGACGGAGAGCCGGGTTACCGTCACCGCCGCCAACGGGGCCGATACCAACGTCTCCAACCTCCGGCTGACGCTCTCTGGGCCGAACGCCACCGTCGACGACACCACCCGCGTGAACGCGTCGCTCGCTGCCGGCAGCGAGCGACGGGTCGAGTACGACGTGACTTTCGACGGTCCCGGCCGGCACCCGCTCGCAGCGACGCTCGAATACCGCGACGCCGACGGTGACCGGAAGACGGTCACCGAATCACGAACGTTCGACATCGAGCCGCCCAACGTCGACGCCGAACTCGACGCGGAGGTGGTACGAGAGAACGGCACGGCCCGAATCGACGCCTCGCTCACCAACTTCGGCAACGTCCCGCTGGAGGAGGTCCGGTTGCGCGCCGAATCGGGCGGCGAGACGGTGGCTCGCAAACTCGTCGAGGACGTGCGGACGGAGTCGACGCGGAGCGTCTCGATCAGCGAGTCGAGCCTCCCGGCCGGGCTCGTCACCCTGCGGGCGGTGTACGAGGCCACCGGCGAGCGCCGGGAGACGGTGACGACCGTCGACTTCGCACCGACGACCGACGGGCGGATTGCGCTGACCGGGATCGAGGTGATCCCGACCGGCGGCTCGATCCGGCTCGCCGGCAGCGCCTCGAACACCGGCGAGACGGCCGTGACCGGCGCCGTCGTCAGCGTCGTCGGAACCGAGCGCGTGACGCCGGTGTCGCCCGCGAAGGACTACTTCGTCGGGAACGTCCCGGCGGGCGAGTTCACCTCGTTCGAACTGACGGCACGCCTGGCGGGCAACCGGACGGACACGGTGCCGGTTCGGGTCAGTTACATCGCGGACGGCGAGCAGTACTCCAGAGTCGTCGACGTGACGATCAACGACGTCGGGGGCGTCCCGGCCGGGGCGACCGGAGGCGACGGGCCGGACGGTCCACCCGGCAGCGGTGGGGGCGGCTTCCTCGGACTCGGGAGTATCGACGTGCTCGGCATTCTGCTCCGCCTCGCCGCCGTCGTCGCCGTAGGTGGCGGGGTGATCTACTGGTGGCAACGCCGCGGCGAGGAGGAGGGATGAGCGATCCGGACGGAGGCGCCGTGGCCGGCGTCGACCCGGTGGCCGAACTCGACGATGTGGGCAAGGAGTACCGAAGCGGCGGCGAAACGATCGCCGCCCTCTCCCACGTCGATTTCGCCGTCGAGCCGGGCGAGATGGTCGCCGTCATCGGACCCAGCGGCTCCGGGAAGAGCACGCTCCTCAACCTCCTCGGTCTCCTCGACGTGCCCACCTCGGGAACGGTGCGTCTCGACGACGAGGACGTGACCGACCACGACGACGAGGCACGAACGATGGCGCGTCGGCGGACCATCGGCTTCGTCTTCCAGTCGTTTCACCTCGTTCCCATGCTGACCGCCGTCGAGAACGTCCTCGTCCCCACGATGTTCGTCTCGGGGGATCGGACGGGCCGGGCCCGAGAGTTGCTGGAGCGGGTGGGACTCGGTGATCGACTCGACCACCGACCGGACCAACTCTCCGGTGGCCAGCGCCAGCGCGTCGCCATCGCCCGGGCGCTGGTGAACGAGCCCCGCCTCGTGCTCGCGGACGAGCCGACCGGGAACCTGGACCGCGACACCGGCCGTCGCATCCTCGAGGAGTTCGAGCGCATCAGCGTCGAGGAGGAGGTGGGCGTGGTGGCGGTCACCCACGACGAACTGGTGACGGAGTTCACCGACCGCACGGTCGAGCTAATCGACGGGGTGATCCAGTGATCGATCCCCTCGACGCGCCGGCGCTACGGATGGCGTGGCTCAACCTCCAGCGAAACCGGCTTCGGACCGGGCTGGCGACTCTGGGTATCGTCATCGGCGTCGTCGCCATCGCCGCGATCGGGATCACGGGGACGGCGCTCCAGTACGGCGCGACCCAGGAACTTGGCGGGCTCTCGAACACCGTGACGGTGTTCCCCGGCGACGAAAACGAGGACAACGTCATCACCGATCAGCAGGTCGACTCGATCGAGCGGGTGGCCACCGGCGCCGTGGTCGCCCCCCAGCGCACCGAGACGATGGCGGTCGCCTCCCGGTCGGAGCGCCGACGAGTGACCGTCCAAGCGGTGTCCCGCCCCGATGCGCTCTACGACGTCGCCGAGGGAACCGTTCCGTCGCCGATGCGGAGCGGCGCCCTGCTCAACGCCGACATCGCGGCGGAACTCGGAGTGGAACTCGGACAGACCGTCTCCATCGGCGGCCGTTCGTACCGCATCATCGCCATCCTGGACGAACCCGGTGGGTTCGGGCAGGGCGTCTCGGTCGTCATCCCGCTCGACGACGTCGATCAGGACGGCTACGATCAGGTGACCGTCGTCGCCGCGGACGGCGAGGAGGCACAGCGACTGGCCGAGGAGATTCCGGCCGAACTGAACGAGCGCGAGGAGGTCGTGGGCACGTTTACCCCTGCGGACATCCAGGAGAGCGTCAGCGGCTTCTTCGCGACACTCAACGCCGCACTCCTCGGCGTCGGCTCGATCTCGCTGGTCGTCGCCGGCGTCAGCATCCTGAACGTCATGTTGATGAGCGTCGTCGAGCGACGCGCCGAAATCGGGGTGTTTCGGGCGGTCGGCATCCGACGGCGGGAGGTGATGCGGATGATCGTCGCGGAGGCCGCCCTCCTCGGTGTCCTCGGAGGAGCGGTCGGCGTTGCCCTCTCGACCGTGATCGGCTGGGCCGTCAACGGCCAACTCAACGGCCAGCCGATGCTCGTCTTCCAGCCCCGCAATCTCGAGTTCCTGGCGCTCGGATTCGGCTTCGCCGTCCTCGCGAGCACGCTCAGCGGGATCTACCCCGCGTGGAAGGCGTCGACGGCGAACCCCGTCGAGGTGCTGCGGGGGTAGCATCGGTGGGAAACGATTATGTAAGCCAGTGCGCAAGCCCCGGTAGTTATGGGACGGACTCTCACGGAGAAGATTCTGGCGGATCATCTCGTCGACGGCGAGGTCGAAACGGGGTCGGAGGTCGGCATCGCGGTGGATCAGACCATCGCTCACGACCTGACGGGGACGATGGCGTGGCTCCAGTTCGAGGCGCTCGGCCTCGACGAGGTACAGGTCGAGGTGGCCGGCCAGCACTGCGACCACCAGACCTACCAGCCCGATTTCAAAGTCTCCGACGACCACCGATTTCTCCGGTCGGCGGCGGGCACGTACGGCGCCTACTTCGCGCGGCCGGGGACCGGTATCCTCCACCAGGTCCACAAGGAGAACTTCACGGCGCCGGGCAAGACGCTCATCGGCGCCGACTCACACACCCCCACCGCCGGCGGCCTGGGCTGTCTCGGCATCGGTACCGGCGGCCTCGACGTGGCCACCGCGATGGGCGGTGCCCCCTTCTACCTCGACGTGCCCGAAGTCGTGAACGTCCGACTGGAGGGCGAACTCCCCGAGTGGTCGACCGCGAAGGACGTGATCCTCGAACTCCTGCGGCGGTTCTCGGTCAAGGAGGGCGTCGGCAAGGTATTCGAGTACACCGGCCCCGGCGTCGAGAGCCTCTCGGCGCACGAACGCACCGTCGTCACCAACATGGGGACGGAACTCGGCGCGACCACCTCGGTTTTCCCCACCGACGAGCGGACGAAGGAGTTCTTCGAGCGACTCGGGCGGCCGGAGGATTACGTCGAGGTGCAACCCGATCCCGACGCGGAGTACGACGACGAAATCGTCGTCGACCTCTCGGAGATCGAACCCCTCATCGCCTGCCCGTCGATGCCCGACAACGTGGTGCCGGTCCGCGAGGTGGCGGGCATCGAGACGGATCAGGTGCTCGTCGGCTCCTGTACCAACGGCGCCTACGAAGATATCCTCCCGGTGGCGAAGATGCTTCGGGACCGCGAGGTGGCGAAGCGAACGGAGACAATCGTCGCGCCGGGGTCGAAACAGGCCGCGGAGATGGCCGCGCGAAACGGCCTCACCGCCGAGTTGATGGCCGCCGGCGTCAACATCTCCGAGGCGACGTGTGGCGCCTGCATCGGCGCGGGCCACGTCCCCGCCAGCGAGTCGGTGAGCGTGCGCACCTTCAACCGCAACTTCGAGGGGCGGTCGGGGATGGAAGACGACGCGGTCTATCTCTGTTCGCCCGAGGTGGCGGCGGCGACGGCGCTGACCGGCGAGATCACCGACCCCCGCGACCTGGCCGACGAACTCGACGACCTGGCGGCGCCGGGCTTCGAGTACCCCGACCGCTACATCGGCGCCAGCGAGTCGGACATCATCATGCCCGACGAGGCGGTCGACGACGGCCTCGTCAAGGGGCCGAACATCGACGAGGTGCCGCTGAAAGACCCGCTTGGCGCCTCCCTCGCCGGCCCGGCGCTTCTGAAAATGCCCGACAACATCACGACCGACCACGTGATTCCGGCGACCCAGGAAGTGTCGGTCTACCGGTCGAACGTCCCCAAGCTATCGGAGTTCACGCTCAAGCGGGTCGACGAAACCTTCGCCCGGCGGGCGGCCGAAGCCGACGGGGGCTTCCTCGTCGCGGGCGAGAACTACGGCCAGGGCTCCTCCCGTGAACACGCCGCGCTCTGTCCGATGTATCTCGGTATCCACGGCGTCCTCGCACAGTCCTTTGCGCGCATCCACAAGTCCAACCTCATCAACTTCGGCCTCCTGCCGCTGACCATCGACGCCGAAACCTACGACCGCATCGAACAGGGCGACGGGATCGAAATCGTCGATGACGCGGTCGACGCGGTCGAGAGCGGCCAAGAGACGGTCACGATCCGCGTCGACGACGAGTGGGAAGCCGAGGCCCACCTCGACGCCAACGGGCGACAGCGGGAACTCCTCGCGGCCGGCGGGAAACTCCCGCACACCCGCCAGCAGTTCGGCGACAGCGTCGGAGAAGAGGTCTGAACGCGGCGTGACGACTGTCGATCCCGGGCTCCGGCCGGTCGCGCGACCGGCACGTCACAACAGGTCGTCGTTACACTGGGCACAGACAGCCATCTCGTTGACCGACTCCGTGGCGGGGTTCTCGCCGCAGAGTTCGCACGCTTCGACCGTCGGCGCTCGCGGCCCGGCCGGACCGGCGTGCTGCCCGGCGTCGGCGCGTTCGCCCTCGCTCGCCCCCTCGACCATCGCCTCGTGGGGAAGCGACGGGCCCCGAATCCGCGTGATGTAGAGGACGACGCCGAGCAGTGCGAGCGACCCGACGAGGAAGCCGATTTCGAAGGCCATGGGCGCCTATACGTGCTGGACGTTCGTTAGCGTTTCCCACGAGCGTGTAGCAGTCACGGCTCCGACAGCCCCCACGCGATCCGGTCCCAGAATCGCTCGTAAGCGTAGTACGTCCCCGTTTTGACGGCGTTGGCGACGATGCCGATGCTCGCCGCGTCGCGCAGGTCACCGAGAACGAGCCACGCGACGACGACGGTGACGACGATCATCAGCAGCCGGTAGCCGAGTGTCTTGACGAGGGCGCGCGAACGCGGCTGCCGTGGCGAACCGGTCACGGCGCTCGGTGGCATGGCGAACGTTCGGGCCGCCAGCCACATAAGTAACTAGTATCAGTTACATTATGTCGGGGGAGAAACGTCGAACGGTTGTTTCGCGGCCGCGATATCGGTCCGCGCTAGTCGAGATCGGGACGCGAGAGCTTCGTGTACTTGGCGGTGAGGAACTCCAGCAGGACCGGCGTCCCCTCCTCGTTTTTGCGGACGGCGCGCTCGATGGCGTCGGAGATGTTCTCCGGGTCCTCGATCCGCTCGCCGTAGCCACCCATGGATTCGGCGAAGTCGGCGTAGTGGCCGGAAAACGGCGTGTCGTAGCTCGCCATCTCGAAGTTGTTGAGCACGACGGCGATAATGGGGATGTCCTCGCGGACGGCCGTCTCGAAGTCCATGCCAGTCATACCGATGGCGCCGTCGCCCATGACGTGGACGCAGGTCTTCTCGGGTTCGGCGAGTTTCGCGCCCATCATGAGGCCGAGGCCGTAGCCGAGCTGGGTCGTCTTCCCCCATCCGAGATAGGAGAGGGGTTCGGTGACCTCGAAGAAGGGTGCCATGAAGTCACGGGCGTTGCCGGCGTCGGCGGTGGCGACGACCTCGTCCTTGTCGAGGGTTTCGTCGAGTTCCTTGACGACGCGGTAGGGGTTGATCGGCGTCTCGTCGGATTCGAGCACGTCCGCCCAGTCGTCGAGCCACGCCGCCTCGATCTCGGCGATCTCGGACGTGACCTCGTCGTACCGGCCGAAGTCGGCGTCGTCGCCGACGCGGGTCTCGATCTCGTCGACGAGGGCTTCGAGCGTGAGTTTAGCGTCGCCGATGACCGCGATGTCCGATTTCACGTCCTTGTCGACGTCGCCGGGGTCGTTCGTCGAGTGGATGAGGGTGTTGTCCGTCGGCGGCGTGATGCCGTACGCCGTCTTGGTGAACGAACAGCCGATGCCGAAGAACACGTCGGCCTCGTTGATGAAGTGGTTGAGCTGGCGGGGTTCGCTCTTCGAGCCCGCGCCGAGCGCGAGCGGGTGGTCCTCGGGGAACGCGCTCTTGCCGTTGAGCGTGGTGGCGACCGGGGCTTCGAGCAGTTCCGCGAGTTCCTGCAGCGGCTCCCACGCCTTCGCGTAGTGGACGCCCTGTCCCGCGTTGATGACCGGCAGGTTGGCGTCGAGGAGGGCGTCGGCGGCCTCCGAGACGGCGTGTGGGTCCGGACCCGAGCGCGTCGACGTGGTGGGCTCGTAGTCGATGTCGCCGGCCTCCTCGTAGAAGACGTCTTTCGGAATCTCGACGAGTCCGGGACGCTGGCGGCCGTTACGGGCGGCCTGGAACGCGCGCCGGATCGTCTCCTCGGTCGCGTCGGGGTCGGTCAACTGCTCCGTCGTCTTCGTGACCGCCTGGTAGTTGATGAGCGAACTGAACTTGGGGTCGGTGTTCGTCTTCGCACGGGAGTAGCCCGCCGGGAGCGCGACGATGGGCGCCGACTCGGCGTACGCCTGCGCGATGCCGCCGACGGAGTTCTCCGTCCCCGGGCCGTGTTGACACGCGAACGCCTCCACTTGATCGCCGGAGGTGATCCGGGCGATGCCGTCGAGTATGTGCGCGCCGGTCCGTTCCTGTCGAACGACGATGGGCCGAATACCGGCCTCCGCCGCGGCGTTGTCGTCGAACAGCGGGTTGCTCGGGAATCCAATCAGATGGTTTACACCTTCTTCGGCCAAGATTTCCGCGATGGCATCTGTTACGTTCATCCTACTTCACTGCATTATCTCCGGGATTGTAAAGTTAATTTTTATTAAAGATAAGGACATATACCTAATGCGCGATCGTCAATCGTCGAAATCATGAGGACAGTTAGCTAGTGGACAGTCGTCATCTGACGAAACCTTGAATACGCAGAGTCCGGATGTCGGAGACATGTCCGACAGGCCCCAACTCGAACGGCTCTGCATCCACGAGACGGTCGACGAGAAAATCCCGATCGAGGCGTTCGCCGACGCGTTCGCCGATCTGGACGTGCCGGTCGAAGTCGTCGGCGACGACGAATCGTTCGATCGGACGGACGCCGTCGCGTCGTTCCGTCCCCGTGAGGCCTTTCTCGACGCCGGCTGGACCCACTGTATCCGCGCGGGGTACGACGAGTTCGACACCGACGCCTACGAGGCCGAAGGCGTCCCCCTGACCAACAGCACGGGCATCCACGACACGACCGTCGGCGAACTCGCCATCGGCTACATGGTGTCGCTGGCGCGGATGCTCCACATCTACCGCGACCACCAGAACGACCACGACTGGCTCGCGGAACCCGAGTACGACCGCCCTTTCACCGTCGAGAACGAGCGGCTCTGTGTCATCGGCCTCGGCACACTCGGCCGGGGGATCGCCGAACGCGCCGACGCCCTCGGGATGGACGTGGTCGGCGTCCGCCGCTCCGACGACCCCGTCCCCGGCGTCTCCGAACTCTACCACCCCGACGACCTCCACGAGGCCATCGACGGGGCGCGCTTCGTCGTCGTGGCCGTTCCCCACACCCCCGAGACGGAGGGGATGATCTCCACGGCCGAACTCGAACTGATGCGCGAGGACGCCTACCTCGTCAACGTCGCGCGCGGCCCCATCGTCGACGAGGACGCCCTGATCGACGCCCTCGACGCCAGCGAGATTGCGGGCGCCGGCCTCGACGTGTTCGAGACCGAACCCCTCCCCGAGGACTCGCCGCTCTGGGACTTCGAGGAGGTCATCATCTCGCCCCACCGCGGCTCCGCGACCAACCGCTACCACCTCGACATCGCGGAACTGGTGACGGAGATCTTCGAGCAGTACCAGGCCGGCGAAACGCTGCGCAACCGCGTCGCGTAGCTACGAGTCGACCGGATCGTCCGCGCCCGCGAGCTCCGCGAGGCGGGTCGCGCCGGCGCGGGTCCCCTTCGCGATGAGGACGTCGCCGTCTCGGACCGTCGTCTCCGGGCCGGGCGAGATGACCCAGTCGCCGTCGCCACGCCGCACCGCGATCACGCGCATCCCCGTCTCCGTTTTTACCTGCAGGTCGCCGAGAGAGGCGTCCGCCAGTCGGCTCCCGCCGCCGACGGTCACCCGAACGATCACCTCGTCGGACTCCTCGACGGCCGCGGCGACGACCGGATGGGTGTCGAGTCCCCGGAGGACCCCCTCGCTGATCTCCAAGGCGGCGTCGCTGATCACCTCCGTCGCGCTCGCGAGATGGACCAGGCCCCGGAGGGAGATGGGGTCTTCGACCCGCGACGCGGCGCGCAACACCCACGCCTCGAACCGGGATTTGAGGGCGTCCACCTCGGCTTCGAGTTCCACCACCTCCTCGGCGACCCCCTCGCTGTCGAACAACACCGCCCCGTAGGCCAGATCGACCGCGAGTTCGCTCATGTTTTTCATGAGGACGATGGAGTCGACGGCGCGTTCCAGATCGTCGATCGAGGATTCGACGGGAGCCGGCGGGTCGTACGCCTCGCCGGTGACGGTTTCGTACACCGCCGACAGCGCCGTCTCCGTCCCCCGGAGCAAGACCACGTCGCCGGCCTCGAACGTGGTCTCCCGGTCGGGGTTGACGATCCACTCGCCCGCCCGGCGGATAGCGATGACGCGGACACCCGTCTCCGTCTCGAGGTTGAGGTCGCCGAGTGACGCGCCGAGGTAGTCGGCGTCCGGGACGACCTGTGCCCGCACCACCGTCTCGACTGCCTCGGGAATCGCCGTCCGCATCGCCTCGGGGACGCCGATATCCTCCAGTACGACCTTGGCGATGTCGCCCGCGGCGTCGCTGATCTTTTCGGCGGCGCCGACGACGCCGAGCACCGGCGCCAACCCCTCCGCGTCCTCGGGACTCCGGGCCGCCATCAGGAGACTCATCCGCGCCTGCATCTGCAACACGTCCATCCGCTCTTCGAGTTCGAGCACCTCGCCGGCCACCTCGTCGCTCCCGTGGAGGACCGCCGAGTACGAGAGGTCGATGAGGAGTTCGGCCGTGTCCTTCATCTCGACGAGGACGGCCTTGACGCTTATCGGCTCGTACTCCACGTCCCCAGGGTCCATATCCTCCCTCCGTCGGCCGAGCGGATAAAACGTCGCCCGGTCGGTCGGGAACGCAAGAACGAAGCGAGTGCGTGCGGACGGAGTCACCGATGAAGCGGTGGGACCTGCTCGGCGTGACGACCGGGGCCTTCTTCGTGACGATGGTCGCCCGGCTGGCGCCGAGCCCGCTGGTGCCCGACCTCATCGACGCCTTCGGCGTCTCGAAAGGAACCGTCGGCCTCGCGCTCTCGGGGATGTGGGCCGCCTACGCCCTCTTTCAGTTCCCGGGCGGCATCGTCGCCGACCGGATCGGACAGCGCCGGGTCGTCACCTTCGCGATGGGCGGCATCGCGTCGACGAGCCTCCTGCTCGCGAGCGCGCCCGGAATCGCGGTGTTCGCCGTCGGCGCCGTCACCCTCGGCGCCAGCGCCGGGCTCTATTTCACCGCCGGCACATCTTTTCTCGCCGATCAGTTCGAGAACACCGGCCGGGCGCTCGGCGTCCACGAAATCGGCGCGTCGGGCGCCGGCCTGATCGCCCCCGTCGCGAGCGCCGCCGTCGCCGTCCGCTTCGGCTGGCGGGCCGGCCTGCTCGTCCCCGCCGTCGTCGCCCCCGTTGCCCTCGTCCTGTTCGCGTGGCGGGTGCCCGAGACGCCGCCCACGAACCCCGACGCCGGGTGGAACGTCGACCCGCGGGCGTTGCTGGCGCTGCTCGCCCGCCCCAGCATCGCCTTCACCACCCTGCTGGCGATGGTCGCCTTCTTCACCTGGCAGTCCTTCGCCTCCTTTTTTCCCACGTTCCTCGTCGAGTACGTCGGCCTCGGGACGGGGCGGGCGAGTTTCGTCTTCGGCGTCGTCTTCGCCGTCACGCTGGTCGCCGCGCCGTCGCTCGGCTGGTTCTCGGATCGGCTGGGACGGGACCGGACCCTGACCGCCTCCTTTCTCGCCGGCGTCGGCGGCTACGCCTGCTTCCTGTTCGGTGACGGCGGCCTCCTCGCCGTCGTTCCGGGAACCCTCCTCGTCGGCCTCGGCCTCTCGTGGCCGGGCGTCCTCAACTCCCGGTTCATGGACCACCTCGCCGCCGACGAGCGTGGCACCGGGTTCGGCCTCGTGCGGACCGTCGTCCTGCTCGTGAGTTCGCTCGGGAGCGGCGTGACCGGGACACTCGCCGCGCAGGTCGGCTGGCTCGCCGCCTACGGACTCGTCGGCATCCTGCTCGCCGTCCTCGTCTCGGTCATCGTCGCCAACCGGGTCCTGGGCGTCGACGCCTGATACGGAGTAGTGTAACTGTTTACCGACGGTTCGCCAGGACGGGTCGGCGAACCACCGGTAATGATTTACACTAAACCGTATGTGACTGCCGGCCGTCGCTCGAACCGGTGCAACGTCCGTCCGACGGGCGTCGGCCACGGAGACGACGATATAAGCGTTCATCCCGGCTCGCGCGCGAAGGTTTAATTCCCGGGCGGCCCTACGCCTTCGCGTTCGGATGGCCATCGACCCCCGAAACTACGACCTCGACGAACTCCGGGCGGCCAGCGTCGGCCAGCCGTCGCTCGGGGGGCGCGACGAGTGGCCGGGGGCGTGGGTCGACGCGGCGGACGACGACGAGGCCGCGGAGACGAGCGACGACGATGGCGACGACCCGGACCGGCCGGCCGCCGCCGTCGCCTTCGAGACGGCCATCGCGCGCGACCTCGCGGCGTTGGACCGGGGCGCCGTCGAGCGGCCGTATCTGTCGACGCTCCCCGCGTCGCTTTCGGCCGAGGCGTTGATCTTCGAGTGGCTGGAGTTTCTCGTCATGCAGGCGGGCCGCGAGTCGGTGGCCGACGCGTTCGACTTCTACGAACGTGTGGGCTGGCTCGGACGCGACGCCGCCGAGATGCTCGAGCGCTACCTGTCGGGGATCGATCATCCGCGAGCCAACGCGGCGAACGACCTCGACGCCGACGATCATCGGGTGAGCCTCCACTACGTCGCGCGGCTCGCCTCCCTTTCGCAACGCTGAGAATCGTGGGCGTGATTATTTACCATCCCCCCGTGTAGCGCCGGCCGTATGAGCGACACCGACGCGGAGAGCGGGGCGGACGGGGAGAGCGAGGAGCCACGGTCCTCGGAGAGCGAGGAGCCACGGTCCTCGGAGAGCGAGGACGCCGAGACGGCCGCCGACGGCGGCGACGGCGAACCGATTCCCATCGGCGTCAAACTCGGGAGCACGCGGACGGTCATCGCCATCCCCGACGGCGACGGGTTGCGGACGGTCAAGACACTGACCTGCCTCGCCACCTACGAGGACGTGATCACGGGCGAGGAGAAGGTACTCTACGGGGAGGAGGCGGCGACCGAGTATCCCGACCGGGTACAGTACACGCTCCGCTCGGGGCTGCCGGAGGACGAATCCCGCGCCGAGTTGACGTCGACGTTCTTCCAGGAAGTGATCGAGGCCAACGACGTCCCCGAAAACAGCGCCGTCGTCTACGCCATCCCGACCATCGACAACGAACGCGGGCTGGAGAACCTCCAGTCGGTCATCGAAGGGAGTTCGATCGGCGAGGCGCTGATCAGAAGCTATCCGGAGTCGCTCTGTGGCTCCGTCCCCGCGCTCGGCGACGGCCTCGAAGCCGTCGACGACATCTTCGTCACCGTCAACCTGGGGTCGACGAACCTCGAAGCCTCCGCCTACCGCCGCGGCGAGCAGCTCGTCCCCTTCACCACCGGCGCCGTCACCGGCAACGAAGTCGACCGCATGATCGCCAACTACGTCGAGGAGGAGACTCAGGGCCGCGTGAACATCGACAACACGACCGCCCGCGAGTACAAGGAGGCCCACGCCGACTTCGTCGACTTCGAGCCGTTCACGGACGTGATCCAGCAGCCCGGCGGCGGCTCCCACGAGTTCACCATCGAGCGCAGCGTCATGGACGCCGTCGACGAGTACGTCGACGACGCCGTTGAGGAGATAGCCAACGCCTTCCTGCCCGAACTCGCCAACGACTACATCAAGGTGTACCAGCTCGCGCTCGACCGCCCCGTCGTCCTCACCGGCGGGATGGCCTGTATCCCCGGCATCGTCGAGGAGTTCGAGGAGCGGCTGAGCGAGGAACTCCAGCGGGAGGTCGAGGCGACGGCGCCGGACGAACCGGCCACGTCGGCGGCCGTCGGCGCCCAGCGCATCGCCGACCGCCTCGTCGACGCGGACGCGTACTGACGCCGGCCCCAGTCAAAACGACTTTCTCCGCCCCGTCGAGACGCCGCGCATTGACACGCCGGCCCTCCAGCGGACCGTCCGCCGCGGCATCGCCGTCCTGCTCGTGCAACTGAGCGCCATCTCGGCACAGCTATACGAAATCGACCCCGGCGGGAGCGAAGGCTCCATCGCGACGTTCGTCACGATTCCGCTGTTCGCCGGGGCGCTCCTGTATCTGGTCGGGAGCCTCGGCTACGGTGCCCTTCGACCCCCCGAACCGACCGAGGAGTGACCGCGCCGGACCGACGACGCTTTGGCGCCCCCGCGTCAGCGACGAGGTATGAAACAGGCCATCGTCGCGCGGACCGACCTCGGCATGGGACAGGGGAAACTCGCCGCACAGGTCGCCCACGCCTCGCTCTCGGCGTACGAGGACGCCAGCAAGCGCACCCGCCGGGCGTGGAAGGGCGAGGGACAGAAGAAAGTCGTCCTGAAGGCGAGCGGCGAATCCGAACTCTTCGAGTTGGCCGACGCCGCCGAGCGGGCGGGCCTGCCGAACGCCATCATCCGCGACGCCGGCCACACCCAGTTGGAGTCGGGAACGGTGACGGCGCTCGCGGTCGGGCCGGGCGACGACGACGAGGTCGACGGGGTGACGGGCGACCTCTCGCTGTACTGAGCGGGGGTATCCGTGGGCGTCGGTGGGACTCGCTGGGGGCGTACCGCGAACCGCGCGAATTAAGCCACCCGTCGACGAGTGTCGAGCGTGTCACTGGTCGCCGCGGCCGTCGCGGGTGGTGCCCTCGGCACCCGTCACGCCCTCGAAACCGACCATCTCGCGGCAGTGGTGACGCTCGTCGAGCCCCACGAATCGGACGGCACCGCTTCGCGTCCGAGCCTCGTCGGCGCGTCGTGGGGTGTCGGGCACACCGCCCCAATCGCCGTCCTCGGCCTCGCCTTGCTCCTGGTCGGCGTACGTCTCCCCGAGTCGGTCGTCGGCCTCTTCGAGGCGGCCGTCGGTGCCGTCCTGATCTACCTCGGCGCCCGGATGCTCGCGGGCGTGGGCCGTCGCCACGAACACGCCCACGGGTCCCGGCCGCTCCACGGGCGCGTCGACGTGGGGCGACTGTCGCTCGGCGGCCACGTCCACCTCCACGGCGACTCCGCGGTCGTGGGCGCCCTCCACGGCGTCGCCGGCAGCGGCGCCCTCGTCGTCGCCCTCGTCTCGACGGCGCCCGGTCTCCCGACGGCAGCCACCTTTCTCGCCGCCTTCGGCGTCTGCTCGGTCCTGACGATGGCGGCGGTGTCGGCGCTGTGGGGGCGAACGCTGGGAACGGGGCTGGAACGTGCGCTCCACGGGTTCGCGGGCGCCCTCGGGATCGGCGTCGGCTGCCTGTTGCTGGTCGAGTGGGTCGGCCTCGTCGGCTGACCCCGAACCGACAGCGTATCCCGTCGGGACCGCGAAGCCGGAGGCGACGGCTCAGATGCGCGAGGCACACCCACTCGAACGGCAGGTCGGCATCGACTACTACGTGAGCGACGGTCCCGGCACGGGCGGGCGCCTTCGCGCCGACCCGGCCGACTTCCGGGTGCGCGAAATCGAGGCGATGGCGCCGGAGCCACTCGACGCCGACCCCGGCGCGTACCCCCACCTCCTCGTCCGCGCGACGCTCACCGACTGGGACACCAACGACTTCGCGGGCGCGCTCTCGGACGCGCTGGGCATCAGCCGCGAACGGGTGTCGTGGGCGGGCACCAAGGACAAACGCGCGGTCACGACGCAGCTGTTTTCGATCCGGGGCGTCGACGCCGCCGACCTACCCGCCCTCTCGGCCGCCAAGGTCGACCCCCTGGGCCGCATCGGCCGCAACCTGGAGTTCGGTGACCTCGCCGGCAACGCCTTCCAGATCCGGGTTCGCGATCCGGACCGGCCCGACGCGGTGGCCGCCGTCACCGAGGACCTCAGCGAGTTCGGCGGCGGACGCGTCGCCGTCCCCAACGTCTTCGGCAACCAGCGCTTCGGCAGCAAGCGCCCCGTCACCCACGAGGTCGGTCTCCACGTCGTCCGCGAGGAGTGGCGCGAGGCCGTCCTCGTCTACGCAGGCAACCCCGCCGAGACGGAGCCGGAGCGGACCCAGGCGGCGCGGGAGACGGTCGACGACGTGGCGGCGAGCGCCGACCCCGACTGGCAGGCGGCGCTCGACGCGATGCCGGGACATCTCGGCTACGAGCGGTCGATGCTTCGTAAGCTGGTCGAGAACGGCGGGGCGGAGCCCGCCGACTTCCGCGCGGCGCTCGAAACCGTCCCGTGGAACCTCCAGCGCCTCTTCGTCAACGCGGCACAGTCCCACGCGTTCAATCGGATACTCTCCGAACGCCTGCGCCGCGGCCTGCCGTTCGACCGTCCGGTCGCCGGCGACGTGGTGGCGTTCGCGGACGCCGACGCGCCAGACGGGGTGGCCCTCCCCGACACCGGCCGGCTCCAGCGGGTGAGCGCGGACCGCGTCGACGTGGTTCGTCGCCACTGCGAGCGCGGGCGAGCGTTCGTCACCGCGCCGCTGGTGGGGACGGAGACGGAACTCGGCGACGGCGAACCGGGCGACATCGAGCGCGAAATCCTCGCCGATCTCGATCTCGACCCCGCGGATTTCGACCTCCCCGGCAACTTCGAGTCGACGGGGACGCGGCGGGCGATCCTCGTCGACACCGCTCTCGAACTCGCGCGCGATCCGCTGACTCTCTCCTTTTCCCTCCCGAGCGGGTCGTACGCGACGGCCGTCCTCAGGGAGTATCTGAAAGTCGACCCGCGGGACCTCTAGACCGGCGCGTCGCCGGCGGTCCCACCCTCCGCACGCGACCTCCCACCGGGAAGCCCGTGGCCCAGCACGAAAAGCGGGATTCCGACGACGCCGCCGGCGACGGCACCGATGACGGCGAGGACGACGCCGAGGAAGTAGAGCGTCCCGCCCTGCGAGAGGATGGGGAAGGTGGTGACGAGGACGAGGGCGAACGCGCCGCCGGCGGCCGCGAGCGCGCACCGAAGTCCACCATGAGCGGCCGCGTAGCCCACGAGCGTGGCGGTGTAGACGGGGAGCGTGAGGAGCATCCGCCGGACGACACCGTCGTCGACGTGCAAGCCCGGTACCGCTCGGAGGGCGAAGCCGACGGCGACGGTGACGGCGAAGGTGAGGCCGACGAGACCGGCGAGAGAGCGGAAGGAGAGGCGGGCGCGCACGGCGGGAAGAGCGAGGGCGCCGCCGAGGGCGATGACACCGACCGCGCCGACGAGGAGGGGGGGTTCGGTCCCGCCGAGCGCGAACGAACCCGGTGCGAGCGGGTGGGCGAGGGCGAGGACGCCAAGAGCAACGACGGCGAGTGCGCGCCGGCCGGGGTTGGCGGTGCCCGGATCGAGGCCGACGGCGCCGACAGCCCACGCGACCGTTCGGAGTCCACCCGCGAAGACGAGCGTCGGGACGGCGACGAGAAGGAGGAGGTTGCGCCCGACGATGGGCGCGAGCGGGAGGGCGACGGCGACGAGACTCCACAGCGGTGCGAGCGGGTCACCCTCGGGGACGAGCGTCACGAACGGACCGTCGCCGTCGCCCTCGAAGGACGTGACGGTCAGCCGGCGGTCGTCGTCGGATACGTCGGCGCCGGGGAGGCCGATGCCGACGACCATCCCCTCGGGCGCGACGAGGGTGAGGCGGTCGGCGCCGAGACCGGTGTAGACTGTCACGCCGGGGTCGTCGCGGAAGTGGGTCACCCGGAGGACGCCACCGGGCGCCTCGGTCGCGGCGTCGGGCGTGCGGTAGCGCATCTGGATCGTATCCCCGTCGACGCTCGTCGACAGCAGGCGGGCGTCGTGGACCGCGACGGCGTCGCGGGCGACGGCGTTGCGGAGCGACGCGTTCTCGAAGGCGGTGGTGTCGTTCAGGCGGTTCTCGACGGTCCACGTCGCGGAGCCGTTCCGGTGGACGCGCATCGTGGCAGTGCTGTGTTCGATCCGAACGGGGGTGTCGTGGGCCCGTGCCGCGGCGCTGAACCCGCGCTCGCAGGGTGCACAGACGGCGACGGGGCGAGGGCTGGCCGTCACGGGGGCCGCGAACACGACCCCGAGGAGCGATCCGACGAGGAGGGCGGCGACGAGGAGGCGGCGGACCATAGGCGGGGCGTGTCGGCGCGTGCAAATGGGTTTTGTGCCGTCCGGGCGCGAAAGACGGACTTATCCGGCGCGGCCGTCTGCCACGACTGTATGGAGTGTGGGCGGTGTGGATCCCCGTTGGACCGGCCGGGCGACTACTGTCTGGTCTGTCACACCGCCAACTGCGACGCCGTCGTCCTCGACGTGGCCGAGGACCGCGCCCACCTGACGATGCTCGACGGTGAGGAGGTACTGGGCGAGACGACGATCACCACGCGACCGGAGGAGGAGGGGGAGGCGCGGGTGATCGAGCGCCGGAACTTCGCGGGGCTGATCGCGGACGAACTGCGCCGAAAGCGCCCGGAGACGGTGTTCGCGGCGGGCGACCGCGAGACGATCCGGGCGGTGCGCGCGGAGACCCACTACGAGTTCTACCGCGTCGCGGGCGAGGACCCCGTCGCCGCGGTGCTGGATCGCCGGGGCGAGCGGGCGCTGGAGGTGGTGGAGACGGCGCCGAAGGAGAAACTCGGTGGCCGGCACACGACGCTGATAGGCGGACGAACGGGCAGACGGGCCATCTCGACGGTGGCGGAGCATCCACACGTCAAGAAGATCGTTCCGGGGCCGATCGACGCCGGCGGCACGGGGTCACAGTCCGGCCTGCGGGCGAAGGTGACGCGTGCGGACGGCAACGGCAACGTGCGACTGCTCCTGCGCGACGGGTCGAGCGTGCAGGAAAACCGGATCGTCACGACGGCGATGAACCGTGAGACGGGTGAGCGCGTTCGCGACGACCTGAACGAGGCGCTGGCGGCCGCCGATCTACAGGAGTAACTCGCAGGGTTTATCCGTTCGCTAGCGGTATTGAGCGGTACTATGGCCGAGAACAAGGCACGCAGCACCGGGAGCGCGGGCCGATTCGGCGCGCGATACGGGCGTGTCGCCCGCCGGCGCGTCAAGGAAATCGAAGGAGAGATGCAGAACGCCACGCTCGACGGGGACAGCGTCACCCGCGTCGGAACTGGCGTCTGGAAGAACGAGGAGACGGGCGAAACCTTCACCGGCGGGGCGTACCGGCCCGAGACGCCCGGCGGCCGTACCGTCCGGCGGTCGATCCGCGCGGCACTCGCCACCGACGACGAATAACATGAGCTACAAGTGTTCCCGGTGTAAGCGAGACGTGGAACTCGACGAGTACGGCGGCGTTCGCTGTCCGTACTGCGGGCACCGGGTGCTCCTGAAGGAGCGCGCGCCGACGATCAAGGAAGTCGACATCGAGTAACCGTGCTCGTCGTCGGTCGGTGCCGGCAGGTCGTAGACCCGGCACGGCGACCCACCGGTACACGACGGCCCATCTAACGTGCTCGTCGACGACGCGCCACACACCCTCTCTTTGCGCTTCGAGTACGACGCCGAGCGACGCGCCCGGATCGTCGAACGGAGCGTCCGGGTCGAAGTGGGGGAGATAGACGACGGCCGCTCGACGGCGGCCGTCGACCGCAAGGAGCGGACGGTTCGAGTACGGGTCGGGGCGGCCGACCTCGTTGCCCTGCGGGCGGGAGCGAACACCTGGCTGCGGCTGGTGGACGTAGCCGAGGCGGTCACGGTCGGCGCCGACGCGCGATCCGACGACAGGTAGCCCGCCGTAGTCGGTCGATCACGCCGGCACGGGACGGAATACGGGGCTTTTTCACTCCGGGACCCAACGGTCCGCCCATGCAAGGGAATCTGCCGCCGGAGGCCCAGGAGAAAATCGAGGAACTGCAGGATCTGCAGGAGACGGCTCAGCAGGTCGCGGCGCAGAAACAGCAGGCCGAGACCACGCTCAACGAGTCCCAGACGGCGCTCGACGCGCTCGAGGACATCGACGAGGACACCGAGATGTACCGCGAGGTCGGTGAACTCCTCGTCTCGACGGAGTACGACGACGCCTACGAGAACCTCGAGGAGAAAGTCGAGAGCCTGGAGGTTCGCGTCGAACAGCTGGGTAAACAGGAAGAGCGCGTCCGCGAGCAGTTCGAGTCGCTCCAGGAGGAGCTCCAGCAGATGCTGCAGGGCGGCGCTGGCGGCGCTGGCGGCGGCCCGATGGGACCGGGCGGCGCCGGCGGCGCGTAAGGCCGTGGCCGAGCCCGACGACGAAACCGTCGTCCGGACGGCCGCCGAGGCGGCCGAGGGAGTCGTCTTCGCTCACTACCGCCAGTCCGACGTGCGCGACCTGGACGTGACGGTCACCTTCGAGGCGGGCGTCCTCGATGTCGACGTCTACCTGAACGCACCGGACGACGAGGCGGACCCGGAGGCCGTGGCGGACGAAGCCGCACGCGCGGCTCGGGACGCCGTCGACGAGCTGTTCGAAGACGCATAAATCGAACCACACTGCCGTTAATCCGCTCCAAACCGGCGTTAACGGCGTTTCACTTTTAGCACCCGCGTAGGACTGCGTGAAGTGATCGACCGACACGGGATACGGCACGCCGTGGCCTCCTCGAAGGTATCGCAGTAGCGACCGTCGGCGCGACGACGACACCGCGGGCAAGGTACTTCCGTAGCGCATCCCAACGAGGGGTATGCGAAAGCGGGCCTCCGTCTGTCTCGCGGTACTGATCGTCGTGGCGTCCGTCGGTCCGGCGGTCGTTGCGGGTGCGTCCCCGGCGGCCATCGACCCCGACCGGGACGTGGCGCCACAGCGTTCCGATCCGGACGGTGACGCCATGGGCTGGGAGGGTGGCTACTGGCACGACGAACCCATCGACGTCGACCAGTCCGACGGGCTCTCCGACGCCGAACTCGACGCGTACGTGGCGCGGGCGATGGCGCGCGTCGAGTACGTCAGACGGGCGGAGTTCGAGAGCGAGGTGCCGGTCGAGGTCATCTCGCGCGAGGAGTTCCGGAACCAGCGCAGTCGAAACGAGACGGATACCCCCGACTTCGACGCGTGGAACGACCAGGTGTGGGAGGCGCTGTTCGTCATCGGCGAGGACGCGGGGGCGAACGAGGAACTCCAGTCGGCGACCGGGCAGTCGACCGCGGGCTTCTACGCCCCCAGCGACGACCGCATCCGGATCATCACCGATTCGCCGGGGAGCCCGACCATCGACAACGCGACGCTCGTCCACGAACTCACCCACGCCCTGCAGGACCAGACGGGCGACCTCGGCGAGCGGATTTCGAGCACCGAGACCCAGGACGCCGGGCTGGCGACCGACGGCGTCGTCGAGGGCGAGGCCAACTACATCGAGCAACGCTACACCGAGCGATGCGGCGCGGAGTGGGACTGCGTCGAGACGCCGCGTTCGAGCGCCGGCGGGACGGGAGCGCCACCGAACCTCGGCATCCTCCTGACGCTCCTTCAGCCCTACTCCGACGGGCCGGTGTACATCGACTGGCTCCTCGAACGGGGCGGCTGGCAGGCGGTCGACGAGGCGTTTCAGAACCCCCCCACCTCGACGGAGCAGGTGATCCACCTGAACGACGAGGAACCGGTCCCCATCGAGTACGAGGACCGCGCGCGAAACGGCTGGGAGACGTTCCCGAACCAGGGCGTGAACGGCTCCGATACGGTCGGCGAGGCCTCGATGTACGTGATGTTCTGGTATCAGGCGCGCAGAACCGGGGCCAACACGCTCGAAACGTCGTGGCAGCGCTCGATACGCCCCACCAGTAGCCTCGATACGTACAACTACGATACGCGCGCCGCGGCCGGCTGGGGGAACGACCGGGTGTTCCCGTATCGCAAGGGAAGCGGTGAGGACGCCAAGTACGGCTACGTCTGGGTGACCGAGTGGGATAGCCAACAGGATGCCGACCAGTTCCTCAGGGCCTACCGCGCCATCCTGAACGCACACGACGCGACCCAACAGGGCGAGCGCACGTACGTGATCTCCGAGGGACGGTTCGCCGACGCCTTCCGCATCGACCGCGAGGGGACGCGAGTCACCATCGTCAACGCGCCGACGGCCGACGACCTGAGCGACGTGCGGCCGGCGGGGACGAGCGGCGACGGCGGGAGTAGCGCCGGTACCACGGCCGCCGCCGGCGGTGACGGGAGCGAATCGGGATCGACCGGCCTCGAAGCGCCCGGATTCGGGGCGCTTACGGCTGTGCTCGCCCTGATCGCCGCGGTGGCGCTGGCCACGGTGACCCGGCGGCACTGAACCGGGATGTCTCTCCGGCCGGTTCTGCTGGCGGCGCTCGTCGTCCTCGCGGGCTGTGGCGGCGCGGTCGGCCCGGAAGCGGCGGCGACGGGGACGGAAACCGAGACGCCGACAGCGACGCCCACGCCGATGCCCGCCCACCCCGACTTCGCCGACCCGGCCACGGATCGCCTCGGCTGGGAGGCGGGCTACTGGTTCGACGAGTCACTCGACGTGAACGCCACTGACGGGCTGAACGCGAGCGAACGGAACGCCGTCGTCGCGCGGACGATGGCCCGCGTCGAGCGGGTTCGGGGCCTGGAGTTCGAGTCGGCAGTGCCCGTTACAGTCGTCGACCGCGAGACGTATCTCGCCGACGAGAACGTGACGGCGACGGGGTGGGACGAGGCCGTGTGGGAGGGATTGCTCCTCGTCGGCGAGGATCGGTCGGTCGAGGCAGTGTTCGAGTCGTTCTACGGCGCGTCGGTTCAGGGGTCGTACGTTCCAAGCGAGGATCGGATCGTCGTGGTGAGCGACACACCACGGCCGATGCTGGATCGGCGGACGCTCGCCCACGAACTGGTCCACGCCCTGCAGGACCAGCACTTCGGGTCGGTGTTCGACGGACGGGCGAATCTGACCCGTGACGAGCGGCTGGCGCGACAGGGGTTGATCGAGGGCGACGCGGGCTACATCGAGGACCTCTACGAGCGACGGTGCGAAAGCGGGTGGGCGTGTCTCCCGCGGCCGCCGGCCGGGCCGGGCGCGAGCCTCGACGACGATATGGGCGTTTACGTCGCCGCGTACCAGCCGTACAGCGACGGGCCGGCGTTCGTCCACCGGCTCCGCGAGCGCGGTGGCTGGGCCGCGGTGGACGCCGCGTACGCCGACCCCCCGACGAGTTCGGCACAGGTGATCCACCCCGACCGCTACCCGAACTGGTCGGCGCGGGAGGTTCGGATTCCGGACCGGTCGGCGGCGAACTGGACGCGGTTCGATCGGTCGCCGCCGGGGACGACGGTCGGCGAGGCGTCGCTGTTCGCGACCGTCTGGGCCAACGGTGGGACGGGGACCTTCCACCTGCAACGCCCCACGCGCCCACACCGGGCGTACAACTACACTCATCCCACCACCGCCGGCTGGGTCGGCGACCGACTCGTCCCCTACCGCAACGGGACGGAAACGGCCTACGTCCTCCGAACGGAGTGGGCGACGACGGGCGACGCCGCCGCGTTCGCCATCGCGTACCGCGACCTGTTGCGGACGCGCCGGGGTGCCGAGCGTCGCGAGGGCGACGTACTGGTGGTGCCCGCCGGCCCCTACGCCGACGCGTTCCGGGTGACGCGAAACGGGACGACGGTCACCGTCGTCAACGCGCCGACGGTGGAGGCGCTCGACGGCGTGTACGCGCGTCGAGCCGGGTAGTCGCGTCGGGTGCCGAAGCGGACGACGATCCACGACGGGGCGTATGAAGACGAATCCTCTTCGACAGCGGTGACCGAACGAACGGATTTTTCACCGGCGGGTGCGAAGCCGGCGGCAATGCCACCGTTCGACATCGTTGGTTCCGACGCCATCCGCGACGGGACGGCGACCGACGCGTACTTTCTGCGGACGGAGACGACGCTGCGACATGCCGGCCGGAACCCGACAGTCGTCGCGGAGGTGACGGCCGATCAGTTCCCCGACGGCGACTTCGAACTCCTCGCGGGCGTGAAAGACGCCGCGGCGCTGCTGGAGGGCCGGGACATCGACGTGGACGCAATGTGCGAGGGGCGGCTGTTCGACGGCGGGCCAGTCATGCGGATCGAAGGTCCCTACCTCGAGTTCGCGCGGTTCGAAACCTCGCTGCTCGGCTTCCTCTCGCACGCCAGCGGGATGGCGACGGGGGCACTGGAGGTACGGCGGGCCGCCCCGGAGTCGACGGTGCTCTCCTTTGGCGCGCGGCACGTCCACCCGTCCATCGCGGCGGTCGTCGAGCGGAGCGCGCTGATCGCCGGGGTCGACGGCTTCTCACACGTCGCCGCGGGCGAGGTGTTGGGCCGGGAGGCCGGAGGGACGATGCCCCACGCCCTCGTGATCTGTTTCGGCCGCGGGGAACAGGAGGCGGCGTGGCGGGCGTTCGACGACGCGGTGGCGTCCGAGGTGCCGCGAGTGGCGCTCTGTGACACCTACAGCGACGAGGTGGACGAAGTGTTGCGGGCGGCCGAGACGCTGGGCGACGACCTGGACAGCGTCCGGATCGACACCACGGGATCACGCCGGGGCGACTTCCGGCACATCCTCCGGGAGGTGCGCTGGGAACTCGACACCCGAGGGAACGAGGACGTAGACGTGTTCGCGAGCGGTGGCCTCGATCCCGCGGCCCTCCGGCGACTCCGGGACGTGGCCGACGGCTTCGGAGTCGGGAGCCACATCTCGAACGCCGAACCCGTGGACTTCGCGCTGGACATCGTGGAGGTGGACGGGGAGCCGGCGGCCAAGCGCGGGAAGCTCTCGGGGACGAAGCAGGTCTATCGGACCCCGGACGGCGGGCATCACGTCGGCCTCGCCGACCGCGAAGGGCCAGCCGACGGCGACCCCCTGCTCGAACCGCTGATTCGGGACGGCGAGGTGGTCAGGGAGTTCGACGTGGACGCGGCGGCCGAGCGGGCGCTGGCTGACGCGGATGCCGTCGGGTTCGGGGATTGACATCCTCCCCGCGCTAAAGGGCGAGGATTCCACGAAGTGGATATTCAGGTTGCGCGTTTCCTCGGGCCTCAAGTACGCTTTCGCGTGGGCCGTCAACGGTCGCCGTCCAGTTGTGACCAAGGACGTGCTTTCCAGCGCGTGTAGCCCTGTCAATGGGGCCTTCCTCCCCGCATACAGCGGGCGTCAACGACGGTTGGCTATTCAACCAACGAGGTAGCACGGTTCGCGTCAGCCGAACTGTTACGCCGTGCATGGTTCCCCCTCCCGTTGTGCGATGTTCTCCGAAGCGTTCAGGTCGGCGTGTCGTCCACGGTCGCACTCCGAACACGAAAAGTGGTCGCCATCACGGGTTCCCACCGAACCACACTCCGAACACCGCTGGCTGGTATGGTACGCATCGACCTTCTCAACACGGATACCAGCGCGTTTGGCTTTGTACGTGATGAACTGTTGGAGTTGGTGGAAGTGCCACGAGTGGACACCCGACCACGAACTGTTCTCACGGATACCTTCGAGGTCTTCCATCCGAATGACGGGGTTCTCGAACTGTTCCGCGAATGTGATGAGACGACGGGAGAGTTTGTGATTCAGGTCTTTGATTCGACGCTGTTCTCTGTCACCCACACGGTTGCGTGCGCGAAGCGCACCCGCTTCCGAAAGCGAATCGCGTAGGGAACGATATTTGCGTCGAACGTACTTCGCCTCACCACCAGACACCAGCATCGACTCGCCTTCACCGTAGGCGGTCACAGCAAGGATGTGCCGTTCCCAATATCGACGCCGATGGGAGTTTCACCCGACGTATCGGCGTCGTACTTGACGTTGAACGTACAGTACCAGTCGTCACCACGACGGTACACTTGAAATCGCGTCTTCTTCGCGTCACCCTCGACCAGTCGGTCTACGGGGTCGGCAATGTCGTCGTACACTTCGATAGGCGTGTACCACCATTGGGAAATGCATGGGAATCCGACGACGACTGTGCCGTTCTCGGTCGTGTCGATTTCCCAGTTCTGGTTGTTGACGGCGAACGGTTGACTCTCTCGGTAGCGAACCTTTCCGCCCTTGTTGTGGTCGGATTTCGCCTCTCGGATGGCTTGGTTCTGAATAGCCGAGTAGAGGCCGTTGTCAATGCTGGCTGTGGTCACGGACTTGCCGAAGTCGCCATTCTCCCATCCGTCGATACAGAACTGCTTGGTGTCACGGTAGAGGCGAGTGCCCCGTTGCCACTCTTTGCGCCGTGAGAGGGATGGGTTGTGGAACTTCGCGGTGACAGTCACCGTGACCATTACATTTGTAATAGTATACGCTATTTTAAGAAAATATTGGAATATCAGGCCGTGCTATCATCGGTGGTTCGTGAAAGGTAGTGTCGGATTCATCCCCGCGCTAAAGCACGGGGCTTTCTCCTTGCACTTCCGTAAGGGCGACCTACAACTGTTCGACGGAGCCGCCTCCGGGGCGCTCTCGGAAGACCTGTCCCTCGAAGAGGGTGATCATGGTGTCGTCGTCCTGCCAGGCGAGCGGCGAGAGGCCGGCTTTGCGGCAGGCGTGGGTGAGGAACTGTTCTTCGTTCCAGCCGTTCTCGACCGGAAGCGTGGGGTACATCCAGGCGTGTTGGCCGTCTGCATCGAGGGCGACGCCGTGTGTGCCGAGTTCGAGGTCGGCGAGCGGATCGTTGGTGAGGACGTGATTACAGACGACACAGACGGAGATGTTGAGCGTCTGGAGCTCCGGGGGTTCGATTTCGGAGCCACAGGAGTCGTCGGATGCGGCGGTGATGGCCGCGTCGACGATGGCGTGGCCGAGTTGGTCGGAGCCGCGATACGCGCCGGCACAGCCACGGAGTCGACCGCGGCCGCGGGTGGACGTGATTCGCACGAACGCGCCCGTTCGGGCGTAGAACGCATCACGCATGCTTCCCGGCTGTTCCCGCTGGCCCTGGAGCACGTACGCCTCGACAGCCTCACGAGCCAGTTCGACCGCTCGGGCCCCGTCTTCGTAAGAAAGGTGTACCGTCTGCGCCTCGGACATAGGACAACCTTACGCCGAATAGACTTGAAGTCTTCCTTTCCATCGGGGAGAACCATGATGAATCCCCGCCGACCGAACGGCTTATTCGACCCACCGACCTACGTTCCGGCGGCAGAGAGAGCCCGGCTCCCGTGCCCGCGAGGGCATGAGGAAAGTCCCCCCACCGTCCGGACGGGTGACCGGGCGCAAGCCCGGAGTCGGAGACGGCTGGCTCTGGAACAGAAACGAGACCACTCGGCCCGACCGATGAGGTGTGCGAACCCGAGCGCAAGCGAGGGGAGTTGACCCACCGAGGGTAGGGAGATGCCACGCATCTCCGAACGGTGAGCGGCGTCAGCCGCGAACCGCGAGCCGCCACGCGTCTCCCGAGCGGCGAAGCCGCGAGCAGGGAGGCGCCACGCGTCTCGACGGGCGCGCGGTGGAACCGCGCGCCTTCGGGACCCGTCGGGTCCCGCGACGGCCGAGAACGGATGGAACGGCGAATCCTCACCGGTGCAAGTCCGCCTCGTCAAGGTAGTCCGGACGCGGAGGTGGACGCTCAGCCGAATGCCGGGACGAACAGAAGGGGGCTTACTCCTCTCAGCCGCTCAGGCTTCGAGCCACCGCACCAGCCCGGGGTAGTCGGCGATCAGCCCGTCGGCCCCCGCTCGAATCGCCTCGCGTGCCTCGTGCCACGTCCGAATCGTCCAGACGTTGAGGGTCCGATCGGTCGACATCGGATCGGTATCCTGCACCGCCGAGAGCGACGGATGGATCGTCCCGGCGTCGTACCGGGCAGCGAGGTCATGGCCCGTGCCGAGGTCGGTACAGATGGGGGCGAGCGCGGCCGCCCCGTCGCGTCGTCGGACCGCGGCCAGCGCGCCCTCGTAGAACGAGGAGAGGAGGATGTCGCGGTCGTCGAGGCAGTCGAGCACCCGGTCGACGAGCGACTGCCACCGCTCGCGGGCCGCGTCGCGGTCGGCAGTCGGGAGTGCGCCGCGAGGCCCCGGCGCCGCGACGGGGCGTTTGAGTTCGACGTTGAGCGGGGTGTCCGTCTCGGCGAGCAGACGGTCGAGGGTCGGCACGCACTCCCCACTGTCGAGCACTTCGGCGGCGGTCACGGCGTCCGGTGACAGGTCGGCGACGGCGCCCGAACCGTCGGTGATGCCACGGCTCCCGCCCGCCGAACCGAGGTGGGTGTCGTGGAAGACGACGGGTGTGCCGTCCGCGCAGGCGACGACATCGAGTTCGACCCGGTCGGCCCGGTCCGCCGCGGCCCGAACCGCACCCACCGTGTTTTCGGGGGTGACACCCGCGAACCCGCGGTGGGCGACGATTCGGGTCATCCCGCAAACCCGTCCTCCCACCGGAACAGGCCGTCCCGCTGGATCGTCTCGCCGTCGACGACGAGGCGCGAGCCCTCGTCCATCCGCGTGATGAGGTCGGTGTGGATCGCGCTCTCGTTGCCCGACTCGCCTGCGGGCAGGCAGGCGTCGTACGCGCGCCCGAGGGCGAGGTGGACGGTGCCGGCCATCTTCTCGTCGAAGAGCACGGTGTCCGTGGGGCGGGTGATACCGCGGTTCATGCCCACGCCGAGTTCGCCGAGTCGTGTCGCGCCCTCGTCGGTGTCGAGGAGGTCCGCGAGGGCGTCCCCCCCCTCCACCGCGGCGAAGTCGACCACCGAGCCGTCCTCGAAGACGAGATGTGCGTCGCGGAGACGACGGCCCTTGACCGTGATCGGCACGTCGAAGGTGACCTCGCCCTCGGCGCCGGCGGGTGCGGTGAACACCTCGCCGCTGGGGAGGTTGTGGGAGTCGTAGGTGACGCTGGCGGCGCTGTTGACGGCGGTCCGGCCCCCGATGTCGAGGGTGAGGTCGGTCCCCTCGTTCACGAGGTGAACCTCGCGGCCGTCGTCGAGGACCTCTTTCAACTGCCCCATCTCGGCCGCGAGCGCCTCCCAGTCGCGGAGGACGGCGTCGTAGACGAAGTCCCGGTAGGCCTCGTAGGACATACCGGCTGCCTGCGCGAGCGAGCGGGTGGGGTGGACAGTCGACACCCAGTCCGTCGCGAAGCGGGCCTCACGAGCGTCTTCTCGGGCGCGGGCGTACGCGCTCTGGGTCTCGCCGGGCACGTCGGCCGTGGCGGTCGTATTGCGGCCGCCGCCGAGCGAGAGGTAGACGTCGGCGCGGTCGTAGAGCGCGCGTTCGGCCTCGGCGGGGGCGAAGTCGCCGTCGTAGGCGCGGAGGTAAGCGCGTTGCACTTCGTCGGAGCCGTAGGTGGCGAGCAGTGTCGCCCCTCTGGCGCCGAGTTCGGCGGCGACGGCGACGGCGAGGTCATGGGCGCCCTCGGCGACGCGCATCACCACTTCGTCGCCCGGTTCGACCCGGGCGCTCCAGTCGACGAGCGTCTCGGCGTGGGCGCGGATGCGGTCGTCCATGTGCGGCCGTGGCGGGCGGCGGTAAAAAGCGCGACGGGTGAGCGAACCACAACCACTACCTCCCGTCGCGGCGGAGCCGGAGGTATGCAACTCGGAGTCGTCGGACTGGGGCGGATGGGACGGATCGTCGTCGACCGCGTACTCGACGCCGGACACGACGTGGTGGCGTTCGACATCGACGACGGGGCGGTGGCGGCGGCGGCGGACGCGGGGGCGACGCCGGCCGACTCGCTCGACGACCTCGTCGATCGGCTGGGCGCGGGGAAACGGATCTGGCTGATGGTGCCCGCGGGCGACGCGGTGGACGCCGCGCTGGCGGAACTGGAGCCACACCTCGACGACGACGACATCGTCGTCGACGGCGGCAACTCCCACTTCGAGGACTCGACGCGCCGCGCGGCGTCGACCGACGCGGCGTATCTGGACTGTGGCACCTCCGGCGGCCCCGCGGGCGCCGAACTCGGCTTCTCGCTGATGGTCGGCGGCCCCGAGAGCGCCTACGAGGAACTGGTCCCCGTCTTCGACGCGGTGGCGACGGGGCCGGACGGCCACGACCGGATGGGGCCGGCGGGGTCGGGCCACTACGTGAAGATGATCCACAACGGGGTCGAGTACGCGCTGATGCAGGCGTACGGCGAGGGGTTCGAACTCCTCCACGAGGGGCGGTACGACCTCGATCTCGAAGCCGTCGCGCGGACGTGGAACAACGGCGCCGTGATCCGGTCGTGGCTGCTCGAACTCTGCGAGGAGGCGTTCCGCGAGGAGGGCTCGGATCTGGGCGACGTGGCCGACCACGTCGCGGGCGGATCGACGGGCACCTGGACGGTGCAGGAGGCCCTGGAACGGGAGGTGCCGGTACCGCTGATTCATCAGGCGCTCGCGGAGCGGTTCGCGTCGCGCCGGGAGCGGTTCTCGCGGCGACTCGCCAACCGACTGCGCTACGGCTTCGGACGCCACGAGGTCGCACGCCGGGAGTGAGGACGGGGCGCGACAATCACAATCCCCTTAACCCCCGCATCCAAACCGACAGTCATGGTCGAGGTAAATCTGGTGGGGCTGAGCATGGGGGCGCTCCTGACGCTCACCGCCGTCGCGCTCCATCTATCGAAGGGGACGGGATGGACCCCCACCACCGACATCAGCCAGGAAGTACTCGAACGCCGGGCCGAGTCGGTGCCGGAGACGGACTTCCCGGAGCCGATGAACCGCGCCATCGGCGCCGGCGGCGGGGCCGTCGCGGCCGGCGCCGTCGCTGGCGAGGAGGAGGGCGCCGAACTCGAAGGCGGCGCCGAGGCGGCCGAGGAGGCCGGCCCCTGGGACGTGGCTGACGACGAGGCCGAAGTCTTCGAAATCGAGTACGTCAAAGAGGGGTCGACAGTCGAGGTGAAAGAAAACGAGACGGTCCTCGAAGCCGGCGAGGACGAGGGCTGGGACTTGCCTTACGCCTGCCGGCAGGGCCAGTGTGTCTCCTGTGCCGGGCAGATCACCTCGGGCGGTAACTCCGAGGACTACGTCGTCCACGACGACCAGCAGATGCTCGACGACAACGAACTCGACGACGGCTACACGCTGACCTGCGTCGCCTACCCCAAGGCCGACTTCACCATCGAAACTGGCGAAGCCCCTTAACCGCGAAACTCGAAGCGCGCGCCGCCGCCGTCGGCGTCGACGGCGTCGACCGACCACCCGTGTTCTTCCGCGATCCGTTCGACGATGGCGAGCCCCAGGCCCGTCCCGTCGTCGCCGGTGGTGTACCCCGCCTCGAACACGTCGTCGTCGGGGAGTCCCGACCCGTCGTCTTCGACGTAGAAGCCGTCGGGAAGCGACCCGAGGGCGACGGTGAGGTCGCTCGTGGAGCCATGCTCGACGCTGTTCCGAAACAGGTTCTCCAGGAGTCGTCGGAGCCGCGATTCGTCGGCCTGGACCGTCGGCTCCCCGTCGACGACGAGCGTCGCGTCGGCCGTGTCGGCGGTCCGCCAGCAGGCCTCGGCGAGCGCGGACAGTTCGATCGGCCGGCGGTCGGGGGCGTCGTCCCGCCGGGCGAGGGTCAGCAGGTCCTCTATCAGATCGAACGCCCGGTCGAGCGACCGCGCGGCGCGGTCGAGGTCGTCGTCGTCGTACCGCGCACGGGCGAGTTCGAGCGAGCCGTCGACGACCGTCAGCGGCGTGCGGAGGTCGTGTGAAACGACGCTCGCGAACTCCTCTAAGCGGTCGTTCTGGCGCTCCAGATTCCGGGTGCGGTCGAGAAGCGTCAGGGCGGTCGCGGCGTTGGCCGCGAACACCTCGGCGAGATGGCGATCCGATCGATCGAACGTGCCGACCTCGGTGTCGCCGATACTCAGGACGCCGTGGTCGCCGATAGGGACGAACATCGACGCCCGGGCGCCGTGCCGGTCGTAGTCGTCGTCGACCGTGCGAACGTCGTCGTAGACCAGCGTCTCCCCCCGAGCGAAGGCACGGCCGGCGGTCCCCTCGCCGACCGCGTAGACGGGGCGGTCGCCGAGCATCCGTTCGGCCGCATCGGTGATGGCGACGGAGCGGAGTTCGCCGTCGTCGACGAGTCTGACCAGATTCCGGGGGTAGCCGAGCACGTCCCCGACGGCGTCGGTGACGGCCTCGGCGACCGCCGCGCGACTCTCCGCGTAGAGCAGGTTCCGGGTAACATCGTGGAGGCGTTCGAGCGTCCGCTCGCGGCGCTTTCGCTCCGTGATGTCGAGGTACAAGCCGACCGTACCGATCACGTCGCCGTACCGGTCGACGCGGGGACTCGCCCGGAAGATGGTCTCGACGCGTTCGCCGTCGGCGGCGACGAGCGTCCGTTCCTGCTGGCCGAAGGTTCCCCGTCGCCCGCTGTCGAAGCCGTCGACGGCGCGCTCCATCGACTCGTCGGCGTAGAGGTTCCAGACCGATCGATCGACCAGCGCGTCGCGGTCGTAGCCGAGGCGGTCGCAAAACCGGTCGTTGCAGTCCTCGATGACGGGTTCGTCGTCGACACTCCGGAAGACGGCGAACATCACCGGGGCGTCGTCGAAGAGCTGTCGGTACTGTGAGCGCTGGGTGCGAAGGCGGCGCTCGGTTCGGTGACTCGCCACCGCGTCGCGGATGCGATGGGCGAGGAGGCCGTGACCCCCGCCCGGCGCGTAACGGACACAGTCGGTGGCGCCGGCGTCGAACGCGTCACCGACGGTCACGTCGTGTGCGGAGTCGAAATAAAAGAGTACGGGAAGGGACGCGTCGGCGTCGTCGAGGGCGGCGAGGGTGGCGAGGGGGCCGGCCGAGAAGCGGGTATCGATCACGGCGCAGTCGACCGGTCGATCGGCGTCGAGGGCGGCGAGTGCGTCGTCGACCGACGCGACCCGCCGGACCGAGAGCCGGTCGTCGGCGTGGGCGATCCCCTCGGTGGTGGCGGTGGACGCGTCGTCGCCGACGTACAGCACGTCGATCGACGGGGTGGATGTCGGGTGGGGCATCGATGGGGAGTTGCGGAGGTGAACGTGAATCGATTAGTCGGCCGCCGGCGTCGACTCGTCGGGGTCGACCGCGACGGCACCGGTGTCGCCGTCGGCGAGGGCGTCCATCCCGTCGACCGCCAGTGCGACGAACGCCGCCTTGCTGATCAGGTCGAGGTAGGCGACGACGAGCATCGCCATATCACGGCTGAGAAGCCCGATGCCGGAGGGTGCGAGCAGCCAGGCGACGGGGTACAGCGTCCACAGCGCGATAGTGAGGTTGCGCAGGGTGACAAACAGGATGCGCGTCCGCTCGGTCGAGAACGTCGCCTTTCGCGGGATGGTGACGTAGAGTTCGTAGGCCAAGAGGCCGAAACAGGCGACGCCGGCGGCGAAGGCAGCCCAGCGGATCGGCCCGGAGATGACGACGGCGACGCCACCCAGGAGCAACAGAGCGATGTCGGCGACCACGAGACGGACGAGCGATCCCCGTCCCGTCCGCCCGAGCATCGCGAGAAAGAGGAGGATGAGCGGGGTCGTGATCAACCAGTCGACATAGCGGGGGATGGAGACGACGCGACCGGAGGCCGTGATCGTCCCGATGTCGAACGCCATCAGCGTATACGCCACGGCGGCGACGCCGGTGACGCCCGCGAGGACGAGGTAGTGGGTTCGCCGCTCGGGGTCGTTGGCCAGCCCCCAGAGCGGGGGGACGGTGCCGAGTGCCATGCCGACGGCGCCGAGCGCCGCCCAGATCGCTGCCGATGAGATCATCTCAGATACCTCCCGTGTCGCGGCCGCCGTCGCCGAGCGCGTCGGCGCGTCCGCCGGCCGTCGTGGTCGTGTCCGGCCCTGTCTCGCCGACGTCGAAGTCGGCGAGCTGTTCGCGCAGGCGGGCGGCCCGGCGGGTGAGTTCGTCCGCCGCGTCGTCCACCTCGGCGATGGTCCGTTCCTGTCGGTCCGCCGTCTCGGTCACGTCGGTAGCCTGTTCGGCCGTCCCCTTGCTGATCGCCGCCACCTCGTCGAGGCTCTCGACCACCCGCTCCGTGGAGTCGGCCTGGCCGTCGGTGGCGTCGGCGATACCCTGGATGCTGGCGTCGATGTCCTCGACGTAGTCGGCGATGCGTTCGAGCGCGTCGATGGCGCCTTCGACCGTCTCGACGCCCTCGGTGACGCGCTGGGTCGTCTCCTGGGTGCCCTCGACCACCTGTTCGGTCCGTTCGCGGACCGACTCGATCCGCGCTTCGATCTCGCTCGCGGACTCCTTGGTCTCCTCGGCGAGGTTCTTCACCTCGTCGGCGACGACGGCGAAGCCGTCGGCGTCACCCGCCTCGCCGTTGGCGTGGGCGGCCTCGATCGAGGCGTTGAGCGCCAGCAGGTTCGTCTGCTCGGCGATGTCCGAGATGACATCGACGATCTCGCCGATCTCGGCCATCTCGTCTTTGAGCGCCTCGACTTCGGTCTGGGTGTACTCGGTCGTCTCCTCGATCCCGTCGAGTTCCTCGACGGCGGCTTCGGCGGCGGCACGACCGTCCGCACCGGCGTCGGCCGCCCGCTCGGAGGTGTCCGCGACCGTGTCGACGGTCGCCGCGATCTCCTCGGCACTGGCCGAGAGGTCGTTCACCTCGCCGGTCATATCCTGGAGGCTCTCGGTCTGTGTGCGCGCGCCGTCGGCGATTTCGGCGACGGAGTCGTTCATCGCCTCGCCGGCCGCCATCACGTCCGTGGCGTTTCGGTCGACCGCCTCGGCCGCGTTCGCCACGTCCGCCCCGAAGGCTTTCACCTCCTCGATGGTCGACTCGATCGAGGACACCATGTCGTTGAACGCGACCCCGATGGTCGCCATCGCGCCGGTGGCGTCGTCCACGTCGATCCGGCGAGTGAAGTCGCCGTCTGCCACGTCCTGCATCACCTCGCCGTACGCCTCCGCGGTGCGTTCGAGCCGTTCGTTGGTCCGTGCGGCCTCGGTACGGGCCGCTTCCGCCTCGGCACGGGCGTTTTCGGCTTCGGTGCGGGCCGATTCGGCGTCGGCGAGGGCCTCCTCCGCCTCGGTGATACGCTCGCGGAGCGAGTCACGCATCGCGTCGAACGACCGGTAGAGTCCCCCGATTTCGTCGGTCCGACCGGTCGTCAGATCCACGTCGAGGTCGCCGTCGGCCATCGCCTCGGCCTTCCCGGAGAGTCGGCACAGGGAGAGGGTCGTCCGGCTCCCGATAGTGACGCCGATCAGGGCGAGGCTGACGACGGCGACGAGGATGAGGCCGACGATTCCCGAGACGACGGATCGCTGGACGGCGAAGGCCGCTGTGGCGGGTTGCGAGACCACGACCGCCCAGTCGGTGGTCGCCATCGGCGCCGCCGCGATAGCCTCGCCGCCGGTCTGCTGGAAGGTAGTCCCCTCGAACGCCGACGCCGGGACGACCGTCGACGTCCCCGCGACCGGCGAGCCGATCAGATCCGTGTTCGGATGGGCGATGATCGTGCCGTCCGAACCGACGACGACGGTATCGCTCTCGCTTGCACCGCCTGCGAACGCCTCGACTCGCTGCTCGAAGTTGACCATGTAGACCAGCAGCCGGTCGGACCGCCCGTCGACCGGCGTCGCGACGGCGACGGTCGTGAAGTCGACGACCGACGGCCGGAAGGGATCGGTGACGAGTACGTCGCTCGTGCCGGCGAGAGAGACCTCCTCCTGTGCGAACGGGGCGCCCTGGGCGCGGGCGTCGACGCCCACGAGATCCGCGTTCGAACTCGTGATGATTTTACCGGAGTCGGCGTCGACGTAGTGGGCGGCGACGACGCCGGGCGGGGCGCGTTCGTCGCTCGCCAGTTCGTCGAGATACGCCGTGACCGTCCCGCGGTCGTCGCTACGGAGCGCCGGATGGTCGGCGGCGACGCGGGCCTGCGTCGTCACGCCCGTCAACCAGGTGTCGAGCCGATCGGCCCGCCCGTCGGCCGTCTCGATCATGTGCCCTTCGACGTCGTCGCGCAGTTGTGCGGATGCGTCGGCGCTCACGACGGTCCCGACCCCGACGGTCAGGAGGAGAACCGCGGTGAACGCCACCGCGAGTTTGAGCCCGTACCGTTCCCGAATACGGTGTAGAAAGGGGAGACCCATGCTTGTGCCCCGATTTTGTCTACCGTTTAATAATCGCACCCCCCCAAGTACAAGGTCTGATAATCGGGTGCGGCGAGGGCTCGCCCCGGCGCAGACGGCTGTTGTACGCCAGTACCGTATCATACGGATTATTGTAACTGCTCACTGGTGGATCGCCAGCCCGTCCCGGCGATCCACCGGTAATGACTTACAATAAACCGTATCAGTCCGCGGGGGTCGCCGTTTCGGCGTCGCCGTCGGTCGACGGCCGACCGATGCGCTGGCGAAGCGCCGGGATCACGGTCCGGTCGGCGGCGAGGGGGCCACTGCCGGTGATCAGCAGGGCGGAGGTGAGTCCGAACAGGGTGACGTGGGCAAGCACCGGATCGTCGGGGAGCCCAAAGAGGGTGGTCGTGAGGATGACGAAGCCGGCGCCGGCGGCGCTCCGGGTGAACGTGCCGGTCAGGATGAGGACGCCGACGGTGAGTTCGCCCAGGCCCGCGGCGAACACCCACATCTCGGGAGAGAGGGGGGCGACGGCCGTAAG
Source organism: Haloplanus natans DSM 17983 (assembly GCF_000427685.1). Classification (NCBI taxonomy): domain Archaea; kingdom Methanobacteriati; phylum Methanobacteriota; class Halobacteria; order Halobacteriales; family Haloferacaceae; genus Haloplanus; species Haloplanus natans. Next base: position 93,681 of record NZ_KE386573.1, on the reverse strand, counting down.
GTCGTATTTCGCGACCACTTGGAGCGCCCGGCCGGGGTCGAGCCACTTCTCGGTGACGCCGAGGTAGGCGAAGTTGAGCCCGAGGAAAACGCGGATGACGAGGCCGGCGGCCGGCTTCTCGATGCCGAGGCCGGAGAGCAGGTCGCCGACAGTCGTCAGGCCCCGGAAGCGGCTCATGATCGTGCCGTCGGTGAGGATCAGCCGCCGGAACAGGAGGTCGGCGCTCGGCTGACCGGGGCCGACGACGAGAATGCCGAGAAAGCCGGCGACGTACTCCAGACTGAGCAGGAGCGTCGGGAAGTGAGTGGCGAGGCCGACGGCGTAGGTGAGCAGGCCGGCGAGCGCCGCCAACCGCGTCGCCAGGCCGAACAGGAGCAGGAAGGCGAGGGTGATCTGGACGAGACGGGCCTCGACGGTCACGACGGGCGAGAAGAAGTAGCCGCCGAAGCCGGCACCCATCAGCGGCAGGCCGGTCGCGAGCCGCAGCAGCCAGCCCAGATACGGCTGATAGGAGCGGAGCGCCTGCCGTGTCACCGTCACGTCCGCGACGCCGTCGCCGTACCGGAGCCATCCGAGCGTCGCGACGGTGACGCCGGCCCCACCGGCGACGAGGAGGGCGACGTTGAGCGGCTGGGAGAAGACAGCCGCGAAGAACTCGGCGACACTGGGCCCCGATCCGCCGGGGTCGGTCACGTAGTCGACGTGTGCAGCCGCCGGGCGGGCGGCGAGCGCGACGCTCACGAGCGTGCCGGCCAGAGCGCGGCGCGTCCAGTCGAGACTCATCGTTCCTGAACAAATGGGACGAGAGTGATAAAAACTGGTTTCGGTGCAGTTACAGCCCAACATTCGCCGCGAGCGGCCACGTCTCGCTCGCGAACGCGAGGAGAGCGAGCGCGGCACCGAGCAGCGCGACGTTTTTCAGGAAGTTGTTGAACTCGCCCTGTCGCTGCTCCTCGGGCGCGTTCCAGAAGTCGTGCATCGTCGGCGTGGCGGCGACGAGGAAGACGGCGATGGCGCCCGCGGCGACCGTCGGATACACGCCGAGAGCGATGCCCAGGCCGCCGGCGATCAACATTCCACCGGACACCGGGACGCCGAGCGACGCCATCGGGATGCCCTTCGCCTGCGCGTAGCCGATCATCCCCTCCGCGTCGAGGAAGTGGTTCAGGCCGGTGAAGGCGAACACCGCGCCGAAGAGGGCGCGCGCGAGCAGAAAGGCGAGGCCCGCGCCGGCGGTGTCGAACGCCATCAGAGGGCCTCCGTGACTGCGGTGGGTGCGAGCGATACGTCGTGAGTCGATGGGTCGATCATCGTACACCCCGTACGCCGCCCGCAAATATATACGTTATCTGACATTGGTGTCACCGGGTGTCGTCGGTGTCACCGGGTCGGTCGGTATCACGGTAACATTTCGACACCTGATTCCGAACGAAACTGCTAACCCGGCGGGCGACGTTGGGCCGGTATGGCCATCGGAACGGGAGACGACGCCGAGACGTGTTACGTCATCGACTCGCTCGAACAGATCGGTTCCCAGTGGCGGCTGGCGGTGTTGCACGACCTTCAGGAGGGCGAAAAGCGGTTCAACGAACTCAAACGCTCGACGGGCGCGAGTTCGCGGACGCTCTCACGGGTCGTCGACGACCTGCAGGAGATGGGCTTCGTCGACCGACGCCTCGAGGAGGACGCGCCGGTAGCGACATACTACTCCCTGACCGACAAGGGGGAGTCGCTCTGCCCGGTGTTCGACGCCATCGGCGACTGGGCGAAAGAGTGGATCGCGGAGGAGTCGACGGCGTAGTACGTCCGAGACGGAAGCTAGTTACCCCGGTTGACCCACACGAGCATCGGACCGGCGAACACCAGCATGAACCCGACGAGGGCGACGAGCGCCCAGACGCCGTTCAAGGCGCCGGCGGTACTCGCCGTCGCCTCCCCGGTCGCCTGCCCGGTCGCCGGATCGCTCAACAGGAGCAACGCCTTGTCCTGGGGCATCACCGCCGGGTAGGTTCGATCCGGGGAGACGGAGAAAAACCGGATGAGATCCGGCTTCGTGGTCGCCGGCACCGACATCGTCCGGCCGTACCACCCGACGATGACCGCGATGATCCCGAGGAGCGTCAGGTCGAGCGGGGACGTACTGTCACTATTTATCAGGCGGGATCGCATGCGCACAAGCTACGGTCCGGACGCACATATACTCCCGGCTGAGCGCGATGCGACATACTTAGCCGGCCGCGGCCCAATCCACGTCCATGACCCACCTCCTCGTCCGTGCGGCCCGCGGTGAGCGGACCGAGCGGCCGCCCGTCTGGCTGATGCGTCAGGCCGGCCGACACATCCCCGAATACCGCGAGATACGCGCCGACTACACGTTTCGCGAAGCCATCGAGACGCCGGAGGTTGCCGAGCGCATCACCCTCCTTCCGTGGGACCTGTACGAACCCGACGGAGTCGTGATGTTCTCCGATATCCTCACCGTGCTTGAACCGCTCGGCTTCGACTACCACATCGAGAGCGGCGTCGGTCCTGTGGTCGAGAACCCGGTCGACGGCCCCGGCGACGCCGAACGCCCCCGCGGCGACGTGGCGACCGACCTCGAGTTCGTCGGTGCCCTCCTCGACAGACTCGTCGACCGCGTCGGATCGGAGACGGCCGTCATCGGCTTCGCCGGCGGCCCATTCACCCTCGCGTCCTACGTCGTCGCAGGTGGGTCCTCCCGCAATCACGGCCCCGTTCGTCGCTTCCGCGCCCGCCACCCCGAGGCCTTCCGAACCCTCCTCGGCGAGTTCGCCGACGTGGTGCGCGAGTATCTGGAGTATCAGGCCGCCCACGGCGCCGACGTGGTCCAGCTGTTCGACACCTACGCGGGCGTCCTCTCACCCGCCGACTACCGCGAGTTCGTCCTCCCGCTCCACCGCGAAATCCTGTCCGACCTCTCGGTCCCATCCATCGTCTTCGTGCGCAACATGGGCGGCCGCCTCGACAGCCTGCAGGCGACGGGGGCGGACGTGGTGAGCCTCGACTGGACCGTCGACATGGCCGCGGCACGGGCCGAACTCGGCGACCAGCCGGTGCAGGGCAACCTCGACCCGCAGTATCTGTTCGGGTCACCCGAGTTCGTCCGCGAGGAGACGAAAAAAGTCGTCGACGCCGCCGGGCCGGCGGGCCACATCCTCAACCTCGGCCACGGCGTCAACCGCGACACGCCCGTCGAGTCGGTGAAAGCGTTCGTCGAGACGGCGAAGTCGATCAGCCGGTAGCTTCGGCGGGGGCCGCGGCGTCGGCGTCCGCACCGTCGCCCGCGAACCGCTCGGCCAGCCGGTCCGCTTCGCGAATCCGTGCCGGAACGCCCATGCGGCCCGCGTAGTTCGAGGCCAGCGTGATCCCGTCGGGGAGATTCACGTCCGCCATCGCCGTCCACGACCCGTCGTAGGCGGGGATGCCCCGCGGGTGGCGGGTGACGTTCAACACCTCCGCGGACGCGCCCATCACCATCTCGAACTCCTCGGTCGCTATCCGGCCGAGTTCGCGCTCGGAGCGGTCGACGAGCCCCGGGTTCTCCATGCCCCCGAGAAAGCAGGTGTAGACGCCGTCGCGGTCGAACAGGCTGGCGTTCCAGGTCACGCCGAGGGTGCGGAGCGGTTCGTCGTGGCGCACCTGATAGCCGTAGCCGTCCGGGTCGGCCGCGGAGTAGACGTGAACGTACGCGAGCGGGTTGTAGTAGAGACGGCGGAGCGCGCGGGCGCTGTCGGCGTCCACGTCGGCCAGCAAGCCGGCGGCCACGTCCGCCCGCGCCGTGACGACCACGTGGTCGACGAGTCGGTCCCGGGCGGCCGTCTCCAGCCGGTAACCCGACCCTTCGGGGACGATTCGATCGACTCCCGTCTCCAGTTCGATCCGGTCGGCGTTGTGTTCGTAGAGCGCACGCGGGAGTTGGGCCATGCCCTCGTCGAACGAGATGGGTGGTTGGCGCTCCGTGCCCTCAAGCCGACGATTGACCGCCGCCCGGATCAGACTGCCCGACCGCTCCATCTTCTTGATCGTCTGCAAGGCGTACTCGCCCGGCATCTCCGCCGGGTCGGAGCCGTAGATACCGCCGAACAGCGGTTCGACGAGGTTCCGGTACGCCTCGGGGCCGAACTTCCGGACGAAGTAGTCGGCGGCCGTCTCGCCGTCGCGGGCCCCCGCGGTCAGCGGCTCCGCGAGCAGGCGGAGCTTCCCCCGCACCGAGAGCAGGTCGGTCGAGAGGAACTCCTCGACCGAGAAGGGCACCCGTCGGAGGCGGCCGTCGACGTAGACGTACAGCGGCAGGTCGGTGTCGGCGGTTCGGAGGGCCGATCCCAGCCCGCAGTCGTCGATCAGCGCCTCGATCTCCGGTGTCAGCCGGGTGCGCTGGGGGCCGTGTTCGAGGACGCGGCCGTCGACCCGTTCGGACCTGATGACGCCGCCGGGGTCGGACGACGCCTCGAAGGCGACGGCGTCGACCCCACGCTTCCCGAGGTAGTGAGAGAGCGCGAGGCCCGTGATGCCGGCGCCGACGATGCCGACCGTCATTCGTCGTGGTGGGCGGCGTTCAGACACATCGTTCCCGGTGTATCCCGGCACAGACACTGCTGGAGGCCGGCGTAGGAGGGGTCGTAGCCCGCGACGAACGGCTCCACGAGGTCCGCGAGCGCGCCGGCAAAGCGTGCGTCGTCGTAGGGGATGGGAACGCGGTAGAACTCCAGTCCCGCCGCCTCGGCCTCCTCCCGGAGTTCCACGTCGAGTTCCGAGAGCGTCTCGCTCTGTTCGTGCATGAAGCTCACCGGTTCGACGACGACCCGATCGGCCTCGATGGTCTCGATGACCTCCTCCACGTCGGGTTCGGTCCACTCCACGTCGCGGTTCTCGTGGTTCTGGTAGCCGAGCGCGTAGTCCGGCGCGTCGAGCGCCGCGGCGACGACGCCACAGAACTCCTCGACGTACTGCTCGTACCGACTCCCCTCGTCGAGGTAGTACTGGGGCGTACCGTGCGCGGAGAAGATGAGTTTCGTGCCGTCGCCGAGCGTGAGGTCGTTCTCGTCGAGGAACTCGCGGATGTTGTCGATGCGGAGGCGGGTGTACGCCGGATGTTTGTGCCAGCCCGTCAGGCCGTCGACGGGAACGTCCCATCCGACCTCGTCGAGGGCCGCGTCGAGTTCGTCCAGCGACTGGACGTTGGTCGACGGGCCACAGAGCGGGTAGATCGGCAGGCCGACCAAGTGGTCGACGCCGTCTTCACGGGCTTGCCCCACCGCGTCCGTGATGAACGGCTCGGTGTACTGCATCCCGTAGTAGGTGTTTACGTCGTAGCCGCGACGCTCCAGTTCGTCGGCGAGCATCGTCGCCTGCGTGGTGGCGTGGTCGTACAGCGGCGACCCGCCGATCGCCTCGTACTCCTCCATGAGGCCGGGGGCACGGCGCTTGGCGAGTTCCTGTGACCGCGCTCGCGCCTCCGCCTCGGTTGTCTCCTCGCCCTCGATGTCCATGTTGGCGAAGAAGATGCGTTCGAGGTAGTCGACGACGACGTCACGATCCGGCTCCGGCGGCTCGCCGAAGTTGAGTAACACGATTCCGGTGGTCATGCGTCGCCCTTAGGGACAGGTCGGTACAAAACCTGTCGATCGGTGCGGGATGGTGGGTATCGGCACGGGGAGTTACGCGACGAAGCGATGGAGCGCACCCGTCGATCCCGCGACCCCGCCCCGCTGGCTCGACAGGACGTAGAGGCGGCCGTCCGGGTCGCGACCGAACGCGCGGACGAACGATCCGACCGACTCGCCGCGGATCGGGAGCGTCGAAATCGGCCAGAGGCCGTCGTCGACGGGGTCGGCCAGAAACAGCCGCCCGTCGGCCCGCCAGTCGGCGAAGACGTACCGGCCGTCGAACGCCTCGATGGGGCCGTCGTAGCGGTAGCCGCCGACGACGGCGATACCCGTCGCAGTCGGGTCGTCCTCCACGCCCGGATGAGGGTACTCGATCACCGGGTCCAGCAACTGACCGCCGGCGAGCGTGTGGCTCGGACAGCCCGCGGGGCCCTCGGCCGGCGCCGACGGGTCGAAACAGCTCGTCCCCTCGTGGACGTTCCAGCCGTAGTTCCCGCCGCGTTCGACGCGGCTCACCTCCTCGTACCGCACCTGCCCCACGTCCGCGACGAGGAGGGCATCCCCGTCGACCGAGAACCGCCAGGGGTTGCGGAATCCCCACGCCCACTGCTCGTCGAGGCCGTCCGCGCCGACGAGCGGATTGTCGTCGGGGACGGCGTAGCCGCCGTCCCCCTCGGGATCGCCGCCTCCCCGAGGCGCCCGGGTCGGCTCGCCGTCCACGTCGAGTCGCAGGATACTCCCCAGCAGATTCTCCGTGAGATCCTGCCCGTTGCCGCCGCGGACCCGCTCGTACCAGTCCTCGGCGTGGCCACGCCCCACGTCGCCGCCGCCGCCGCCGTCGCCGACGCCGACGAAAAGGGAGCCCTCGGGGTCGAACGCGAGCGACCCCGCGTTGTGGTTGGGCTGGGGCTGGGGAATCTCCAGAACGATCCGCTCGGTTTCGGCGGCGGCGCGGTCGGCGGCCGGATCGACGGCGAACTCGGAGAGGACGAACGTGTGTGAGTAGCCGGGTGGCGTCGACGAGCGCACGGGCGCGCTGTACCGGACGAACAGGCGGCCGTTGGACGCGAAGTCGGGGTGTGGGGCGAGGCCGAGGAGCCCCCGCTCGTCGGGCCCGGATCGGAGGTCGACGACGCGCTCCGAGAGGTCGAGAACGGGCCCGTCGGGGCGGTCCGTCGCGTACACCTGCCCCGGCTGGTCGCCGACGAACGCGCGGTCGATGCCCGTCGGAAAGGCCACGTCGGTCGGGGCGGTGAAGCCGTCGGCGACGGGGTCGGCGCCGACGCTGGCGCGGTCGGGAGCGGCCGTGGGCGTCACCGCCTCCGTCGGCGTCCGCGTCGCACCCGGCCCGCTCTTGTCGCCTCCACAGCCGGCGAGTCCGGCGAGGACCCCGCCGGCTGCCAGTCGGAGGAAGCGTCGGCGACCGGTGGTCGTCCGCCGCCCCGCGCCGTCCCCGTGAAGTTCCCGTGTCACGACCCCGCATACGAAGGGTGGCAAGTAGAGCGTTTGGATCGTCTCGTCGACGCCCCCGAACACCCCCGTAGGCATACATTTCTCCGGTTTGAACCGGTTCAAAACCCGACGAAATGCGGATTCTGATCGGACGCTCGAACCGGATTCAACGGCGCACAGACGGACGGTATGGTACCGATACCTATTCCGGATGACGACGAATGATGAGGTATGAGCTCCGGTTCGAAAACCGATCAGCGGGGAGCCGACACCGACGCCGGACCGACTGTCGCTTCGGCGAGTGAGGCCATCGAGCGCCAGCTTACCGAGGCACTCGACGCGTCGCAGTCGCCTGAGACGCGCTTTCACCTCAGACAGGCGCTCCAACTCGTCAAGGCACTCGAGGAGTGAGTGCCGGGCGGTCGGGCTACGGGTGCCGTGGAGTCGTTCGGACACCTGAGTGCGGTCCGGCGGTCGAGCCGTTGCCAGGGGCGGACCAAACGCGACTTAGTAATCGTTATACGCCGGGTGGACTAGATTCGACGTATGCAACGACGCGCTGCAGCCATCTACGTCGCGTTCTTTATCGTGCTCGGCGCGGCGTCGTACTCGGTGATCGCGACGGCCACGGCGCCGACGATCGGGTTCGAGAATCCCGATCACAGGCTCGCAGAAGGGGACCAGTTCTCGGTCGATAACCGCCAGTACACCGTCTCGTCGATTTCCGCCGAGACGTCCGGCGGCGGCGGCCACGGCGGTGCCCCGAGCGTCACCCGCTCCGGGGAGCTCTCCTGGACCAACGACTCGGCTCGGTACACACAGACATGGGAGCACAACGCGACCATCACGTATCAAGACGAGGAGTACCGCGTCCTCGTCGAAGACGCGGACGACCCCACCTCGTTCCAGCTGGTCGAGGAGATCAACCGGAGCGCCGTCCTGCAGGCGGACACGGCCGTCAACGACGAGACGGTGACGGTGAACGGCACGGAGTACGTCGTCCGCGAGGCGGGCGACAACCGGACGCTGATCCCCGCAAGCGAGTATTTCCCGACGCCGTCCACGACACAGTACGCGGAAGACGACACCCTCCAGTTCCAGGGGAACGCGACGACCGTCGCCGACGTGACGGGCGAGGGCGCGACCCTGGCGTGGACCGCGCCGCGGACCAACACCGTCAGCGTGAGCAACGAGGCGAACGTGACGGTGAACGGGCAACAGTACTTCGCGTACTTCCCCGATAACAGCACGCTCGTCCTCGAGAGCGACTACAACGTCTACCAGGAACAGGTGAACGAAATCGACAGCTACCGCGACCACGTCAACGGTCTCTGGGGCGTCTCGATCGTCAGTTTCAGCACGGCGATCATGCTGCTCGGGATGGCGTACCTGCCCTCGCGGTACTGAGCGGAACTCTCGGGCGGCACGTCCGGCGACCCGGCAAACCGCCCGGAATCTTTTCTCCGGCCGTCCTCCCGTCGAAGATGAGAGTCCGGGGCGACCCGAAAGGGTGGGCGTCTACGAGGACTCGGCTGGGGCCACCCCGTCGCGGAGCGAGCGACGGCGGCTCGGTTGCCCGTCCAGTAACGGCGCCTCTCCGACGCCGATAGCGGGGGAGCGCGACGGTCACGCGCGTTCGAGTACAACTGCGCGGAGAACCGCGCGGGGACGCTCAAACTGACCGCTCGGGGCTACCGCTGGGGAGGGTCGGCGGGCGATATGCGAAACCGCGGTCTCGAGGGCAGCCGATCCGACCGTCCCGTTCGACCGTACGAGCGGTGGCTACGCTTCCAGCGCGGCGACGTGAACGGTGACGAGTATATCCGCATCGAACCGACGGCCTTCGGCGACGCCGAGGAGAATTAGCCGCCTCGGACGGGGATTTTCGCCAGTTCGACGCGGCGTTCGATAGTCTCGACTGCGCCGTCGTCGCCGGGATAGACGAGCGCGACCACCTCAACGGAACGCGGCGTCGATCCGGCGGGGATGGACCACTCGCCGGTGATGGCCCGCCGCTCGCCGGGTTCGAGGCGGTCGGTACTCGTGCGCCCGCTCACGGTCCGACCGTCGTCGAGATGGATGGTGAGGAGTTGGAACTCGTAATCAGTGTCGCCGGAATTGGTGACCTCGACGGTAAGCGTGAGGGGCCAGCGGTCGCCACTGACCTCCCGCAGGACGGCCGAGGCGAGCGTCTCGGATCGGTCGGTCTCCGGGAGGAGGTCGTCGCCGACGGCGACACTCGGCGTGGCCGTCGTGGTCGCAGTCGACCCCGTGTCGGGGTCCTCCCCGCCGCCGAACTGCTGGTCGAGCAGGCCGAGGAAGGTGATCGCCTCGACGAGGATCGGGATGCCGATACCGAACCCCACCAGCAGGCGGATCAGCGTCCGCTTCGAGAGGCCGCCTGGCGTGTCGTCGCCGTCGTCGGGTGTGTCGGTCACGAATAGGGAGGTTAGACGGGGATCGGCGGGCTACCCGGTGCGAACAGGCCGTCGGCGAGCAGCGCCGACAGCGGCAGCCCGTAGGCGAGCACGATCAGCACGACGGCGATGGCCGTCCAGAGCTTCAGGTTGTCGAGAATCTTCGGGCTGTGTTCGGGGCCGGAGAGTGGTGTTGGGATCGTCCCGTTGACCCGGAGGGAGTCGCTGCCGCTGCCGGCGAGCCACGTGCCGAAGATGACGACGAGGAAGAGCACGAGCCCCACGAAGAGGATCGTGCCGCCGATGGCGATTTGGAGACGCATCTCGCTGATCCCGCCGACGACACCCTGGAACGTCACGGCGTCGTACTGGGGTTCGGCGGTCCGGCGCGGGACGCCCGCGAGGCCGGCCCGGTGCATCGCGTTCGACATCAGCGTCATGCCGATGAACCAGACGTATGGCTGGACGGTCGCGAGCGAGCGAAAGCGCAGGCGGTTGCCGGTGATCTGTGGGAACAGCCAGTAGCCGGCGGCCATGAACGTCAGGGCCGAGGCGGTGCCGACGGTGAGGTGGAAGTGACCCGGCACCCACAGCGTGTTGTGGACGAGGTAGTTGATGTTCATGCCCGCGTTGATCATGCCGGAGAAGCCGCCGGCGGCGAACATGAGGCCGGCGAGCACGCAGCCGGCGAAGGCGGGTTCGTCCCAGGGGAGCGAGCGGAGCCAGCCGAGACGCCCTTCACCGCCGCGCTGTCGCGCGCCGTGTTCGATGCTGGCGACGACGGTGAAGGCGGTGAGTAAGCTGGGCAACAGGAGGAACATCGTGTTCGTCATCGCGATGAATTTGAAGCCCTCGGGGATGCCGGGGTCGGTGTACTGGTGGTGGAAGCCGACCGGCGTCGAAAGCAGGAGAAAGAGGACGAAGACGACGCGGGCGAGCGGGTCGCTGAACAGGCGGCCACCGGAGAGCTTCGGCAGAACGGTGTACCAGATGAAGTAGGCCGGCATGAGCCAGAAGTAGACGACCGGGTGGCCGAAGTACCAGAACAGCGTCCGGGTGAGCAGGGGGTCGACGCTCTCGATCAGGCCGAGCGACCACGGCAGGAGGAACACGAGGACCTCCACCGCGACGCCGGCCGAGGAGATATACCACATCAGCATGGTCGTGAGGACCATGAACGTCTGCAGCGGGATGCGCCGGTCGGGGTTGTCACCGCGCCACTGCCAGTAGGTACGGAACCAGTCGAAGCCGGCGAGCCACGACCCGACGATAAACAGCACGAGCCCGATGTAAAAAAGCGGGTGTGCCTGCATCGGGGCGTAGAACGTATAGAGCACGTCGGCCTTCAGCGGCATCTGGGGGACCAGACCCCCGAGGATGGTGACGGCCGCGAGGACGGCGCCCACGAGCATCAGCACGAACCACGACATCGTGAAGCGTGGACTCGGGAGCGGCCGGTCGAGACTCCGGGTGACGCCCCAGGTGAACAGGCCCGCGAGGGCGAACGTGGTGAACACCAGGGCGAGCAGGACGCCGTGACCCGTAAGCACCGTGTAGTAATCGGCGGAGCTCACGAAGCCGCGGAAGATGCCCGTCCGGTGGAGCGCCTGAATCATCCCGAAGAGGCCGCCGACCCCGAGCGCGAGGAAGGCGACCCCCATATTCCAGCGAACGATGCGTGCGTCGGTCGGAAAGTCGTCGACGTATGCCATGCTAGTTACCTCCGTCGTACTCGTCTTCGGGGACGACGACGAGCTGTCCGGCCATCGTGTGGTGGCCGGCGCCACAGTACTCGTGACAGACGATACCGTACTGTGCTGGCTCGTCGAATCGGACCGTGATTTCGCTGACCTGTCCGGGGACCACCATCACGTTGACGTTGGTGCCGGCGACCTCGAAGCCGTGGACCACGTCGGCGCTGGTGATGTAGAACGTTACCTTCGAGTTCGCCGGGACGCGGATCGGCGAGGTAGTGCCCGGCTGGAAGAGGAACTGCCGGGCGACCACGTGCACCTCGTACTGGTTCTCGCCGGTCCGTGTCACGCCGGGGTCGGCGAACTCGGTCTCGCCGAGCGATCCGGGATCGACCGTCCCGCCGGAGTCGTCGACCATCTTCACACCCGGGCCGAGCGCACCGTAGGTCACGGTGGCGATAAGCCCGACGATGAGTAGCAGTGCAGCGGCAGTCCAGATCTTCTCGTATCGGTGAATTTCCATGTGCGTGCCCTCCTATCCGATCACCGTCGGTCCGCCGCCGAGGAACTCGACGAAGTACATGAACACCCACAGCAGGCTGATGAGACCGACGTAAATAGCGATGAGCGTCGCAGTGCCGTACGGATCGAAGTCGTCGTGGCCGAGTTCGCGGACGACCCCCGACTCGAACACCGACTCGGCCGGCGTCCGTTCGGCGACGGATTTGACGGCGCCCGCCGTTCCGCCGCCGGTCGTGAACTCGTCGTAGTTGATGAACACCCACGCGGTGACGCCGAGGACGACGGCCAGCGCCGCCGCGACGGCGCCGCCGACCAGCCGGAACGCGAGCGTGAGAGCGGGCGAACTCCCGGCACCACCGGCTTCACCACCGCCGGCAGGGGTCTCACCACCACCACCGCCGCCCCCGGACGGTGCCGCGCCGACGACGATGGCGCCTTTCATCCCGAGCGCGAGGTGGGGCTGACAGTAGTACTTGTAGACGCCTTCGGTTTCGAACGTGTGTTCGTAGGTGAACCCGGAGTTCTCTATCGTCTCGTGGCCGCTCCAGCCGGCGCCGGACGGCTGTTCCTGAATCAGGACGTTGTGGGTGTCGGAGACCCACTCGAACGTGACTGTCGTGCCGGGATCGATCCGAACGGCGGCGGGCCCGAACGCGTACGGGCCGCCGTTGCCCTCGGCGCCGACGTCGACCGTCACCGAATCCCGGCCGGTCCGGTCGACGGTGCCGTCGAAGTTCCCCGTCTCGCCGCCGGTGGCGTTCCCGAACCAGTCGCCGTAGTCGGCGGCGACGCCGCCACTGCTGCTGCCGCCACCACCACCGCCACCGACGACGATGGCGCCTTTCATCCCGAGCGCGAGGTGTGGCTGACAGTAGTACTTGTAGATGCCTTCGGTCTCGAAGGTGTGTTCGTGGCTGAATCCGGAGTTTTCGATGGCCTCGACGCCGCCCCAGCTAGCGCCGGACGGCTGGCTCTCGATCAGGATGTTGTGGGTGTTCGACACCCACTCGAAGGTTATCGTCGTACCGGGATCGACGCGGACGGCAGCCGGACCGAACGCGTACGGCCCGCCGTTGCCCTCGGCGCCGACGTCGACCGTCACCGAGTCCTGACCGGTCCGGTCGACGGTGCCGTCGAAGTTCCCCGTCTCGCCGCCGGTGGCGTTCCCGAACCAGCCGCCGTAGTCGACGCCGCCCTGGGCGGCGGCGGTGCCGGCGACGCCCGTTCCGGCGACGCCGGCGGCGACGGTCCCCGCAGCCGTCCGGAGTGCCGCCCGTCGAGTGAGCGTCCGTGGCCCACCGTCGGGGTCCCGGTTCATCGTCGTCGCCTCCCGACGTGGGGTCCATCCCACGTCCCGACGAGTCGTTCACTGCCGTCGTCTACCACCATACGTGCCACCTCACCACCTTGCACATATAATACGAACCGGCGATTTTCGCTTCGCTGGAATGGCGGAGGTAGTTATTAGGACGACTCCCCGAGAATCCCAGTATGATTTCCGTACACCAGGTGCCGGTCGTCGGACTGCTCGCACTGCTGCCTGTCGCGGCGTACGCGTTCTCGATCAGCACCGTCGTCGCCGTCGCGCTGGTCAACGTCGTTCTCATCGCGGCGAGCGTGTACGTTATGTTCCTGCCCAGCGAGTCGACGGTCAAGGCCGCCTCCGCGTAGGCTATGCTGTCACTCGCCGGCGTGTCGAGCGTACTCCCCGCCGTACAGGGTGACGTTGGGCTGCTCGTCTTCCTCGCGATCGGGGTGCTCGGCGGCGCCCACTGTCTCGGAATGTGTGGGCCGCTCGTGACGCTGTACGCGAACCGGATGGGTGCCGACGCCGACCGCGTGCGCCCCATCGACGTTCGCCAGCATCTCCTCTTCAACGCCGGACGGACCGCCAGTTACGCGCTCATCGGCGGACTGATGGGGGCGCTCGGCGCCGTCCTCTTCGACGCCGCGGCCGTCGCCGCCGTCGCGACCGACGTGCGCGCCATCACGGGCATCGTGGCCGGCGGTTTCATCGTCCTCACCGGCGCGGGCTACGTCGTCCGGGGCTCGGTCGGACACGGCGGCTCGCTCCCGGTCGTCGGGGACGCGTTCGCACGGCTCTACGGCGCGGTCACGGCCCGCGTCGATCGGTGGGTCGGCGGCCCACGAATCGCCGCACTCGGCGCACTCCACGGCTTCTTGCCCTGTCCGTTGCTCTACCCCGCCTTCCTCTATGCGTTCGCCGTCGGCTCCCCGCTTCGCGGGGCGCTGTCGCTCGCCGTTCTCGGTATCGGCACCGTGCCGACGCTGCTCGCTTACGGTACCGTCTTCCAATCGCTCGATACGGGAACGCGGGTCGGGCTCCACCGGGTCCTCGGCGTCGCCTTCGTCGTCCTCGGCTACCTGCCGCTGGCGCACGGGCTGATGCTCGTCGGCATCCACATCCCCCACCCGATGATCCCCGTCTACCAACCGCTCGGATGATGTCCTGTACGCTCTGTGACCTGCCGACGCCCGATCCGCCGGTCACGGACGAGGCCGTCGACGGGCGTTTCTGCTGTCGGGGCTGTCTGGAGGTGGCACGGGCCCTCGACGCCGACGACGCGTCGGCTGCCGCGGAGGTGGACGGCCCCGGCGACGTGCGGGCGGCCCTCGGCGCCGACGACGCGTCGGCCGCCGCCGAGACGGGGGACACCGAGGCGGCCTTCGTCGCCGTCAACGGGATGCACTGTGCGACCTGTGAGGCGTTTCTCGAAGCGCGGGCGACGGACGACGAGGGCGTCGTCGAGGCGGAGGCGTCGTACCCCTCGAACCTGGTTCGACTCGTCTACGACCCGGACCGCCTCGACGAGGCCGACCTCCCCTCGATTCTGGACGGCGCGGGCTACCGCGCCCGCCCCGTCGATGCCGACGGGGAGGACGACACCACCGAGACGATCGGTCGCCTGATCATCGGCGGCTTCTTCGGCATGATGACGATGGCGTGGTACGTCCTCTTTCTCTACCCGACCTACCTCGGCCTCGACGTGAGCCTCCTCGACGTGACGGGTATCGCGGGGACGTATCTCCTCTGGAACGTCTGGCTGATGACGAGTATCGTCCTCGGGTACACCGGCTACCCCATCCTCCGGGGGGCATACGTCAGCCTCCGGGCCGGCAGGCCGAACATGGACCTCCTGGTCGCGCTGGCGGCCGGCACCGCCTACGTCTACTCCACGGCGACGATCCTTCTCGGCGGGACGGAGGTCTACTTCGACATCACGACGGTGGTCGTCATCGTCGTGACGCTCGGCGGCTACTACGAGACGCGCCTGAAAGCGCGCGCGGCGGGGCGACTGACCGAACTCACCGAGAGCCGGGTCGAGGTGGCCCGACGGCGGACGAACGAGGGCGAGGAGACAGTCGCCGTCGAGGACGTGGCCGCGGGCGACGAACTCGTCGTCGGCACGGGCGACCGCGTGCCCGTCGACGGCACGGTGATCGAGGGGACTGCCGCGGTCGACGAGTCGCTCGTGACCGGCGAGTCGGTGCCCGTCCGGCGGGAGGTCGGTGACGAGGTGATCGGCGGCGGCCTCGTCGCCGAGGGCGGGTTCGTGATCGAAGCCGACGACGCCGCGACGAGTACGCTCGACCGCCTCGTCACCCACCTCTGGAACGTCCGGAGTTCGCGCTCGGGCGTCCAGCGCCTCGCCGACCGCATCGCGGCGGTGTTCGTCCCCGTCGTCGTCCTGCTGGCCGTGGCGGCCTTCGCCGTCCACCTCGCCCTCGGGGCGGCGCCGACGACGGCGTTTCTGACCGGGCTGACCGTCCTCGTCGTCTCCTGTCCCTGTGCGCTGGGGCTGGCGACGCCGCTCGCCGTCGCCGCGGGCGTCCGCGAGGCGCTCGATTCGGGAGTCGTCATCACCGACGGCGACGTGTTCGAGCGCGCGACCGAGGCCGACATCGTCGCCTTCGACAAGACGGGGACGCTGACGACGGGCGAGATGCGACTGTACGACGCGGTCGGTGACAGCGAGGAGCCACACTCCTCGAAGCGCCGGACGCAGTCCGCCGAAAGCGACGCCATCGCCCGCGCCGCCGCCGTCGAGACGTTCGCGGATCACCCGATGGGGACGGCGGTGACCGACGCGGTCGATATCCCCGACTTCGCCGTCGACGACTTCGAGCACCACCCCGGACGGGGCGTGAGCGGCCGTATCGCCGGCGACCGCGTAACCGTCGGCCGCGCCGATCTGTTCCAGAACTGTGAAATTCCCGACGCCTACCGCGAGCGCTACGACCGCGCCGTCGACGCCGGGCGTATCGCCGCCTACGTCGGCTGGGACGGCAGGGTCCGGGGAGTGCTCGTCGCCGGCGACGAACCCCGTCCGGAGTGGGAGTCGGTCGTCTCGGCCGTCGCGGCGGCGGTGGATCGCGTGGTCGTCATCACGGGCGACGGGGAGCCGGCGGCCGCCCGCTTCCGCGACCATCCCGACGTGGACGACACCTTCGCCGGCGTGCCTCCCGAGGCGAAAGCCGAGGTGATCGATCGACTCCGCGCGGAGGGGACGACGGTGATGGTCGGCGACGGGAGCAACGACGCCCCCGCGCTGGCGGCCGCCGACCTGGGCATCTCGCTTTCGAGCGGCACCCGCCTCGCCGCCGACGCCGCCGACGCCGTCGTCACGACGGACGACCTGACGACCGTTCCGGCCGTGTTCGACCTGACCGCGGCGACGAAGCGCCGTCTCCACGAGAACCTCGGGTGGGCGTTCCTCTACAACGTCCTCGCCGTGCCGGCGGCCGCACTCGGCGTTCTCAATCCCCTCGTCGCGGCCGTCGCGATGGCGACGAGCAGCCTGCTGGTGGTCGGGAACTCGGCGCGGGGGCTGGGGACGGGGGAGCGTGACGCGGAGTCGTCGCCCACGACGGCGTCATCCCCGGACGGGACGCCGGAGCCGGCTGCGACGGTCGCCGACGGTGGGTCCGAGGCGCGTTAAAAGGCGTGTGGGTCGTCCTCGTATCCACAGAGTTCGTCGTAGAGATCGGTTCGGCGGTCCCGCGGGATGACGTTGTGGTCGTTCCAGGTCTTCATCTTGCGGGCGTCCATGAGGTTACAGTCCTCCACGAGGAGCAGTTCCTCGTCCTCCTGACTCGCGGGACCGGCGATGGGGTTGCCCGCGGGGTCGACGACGAGGCTGCGGCCGAGGAAGGGCTGGCCCCGTTCGGTGCCGACGCGGTCGGCACAGGCGAACCACACCGTGTTGACGTGGGCGTTCGACACCGCGAGGTAGTTCGCGCGGGCGAGTTCGTCCTCGTCCATCCGTCCCGACTGCTCGTACTCGTTGATCGGCACCCAGTTGGTCGGTTCGGCGATGATGTCGGCGCCCTTGCCCGCTTGAATCCGGGTCAGTTCGGGGAACCACTGGTCGTAACAGATCTGCATGCCGATCCGACCGATCTTCGTCTCGAACACCGCTACCTCGTCGCCGGGTTCGAACCAGAGTTTCTCCTCGTTCCAGAGGTGGACCTTCCGGTGCGTGCCGACGTACCCGTCGGGGCCGACGAGAATCGAGGAGTTGTACAGCAGGTCGCCGTCCCGTTCGGAGTAGCCGCCGACGATGTAGGCGCCGTACTCCTCGGCGAGGTCGATCCATCGCTGTGCCGTCTTCCCCTCGGGGATGGGCTCGGCGAGCGACCGCGCCTCCTCGCGGGAGTTGAACACGTAGCCCGAGTTGGCGAGTTCGGGGAGGACGATGAAATCCGCGCCGCGTTCGGCGGCGTCCTCGATGAACTCACAGGATTTCTCGCGGTTCCCCTCCAAGTCGCCGACTCGGGTCGTCACACGAGCGAGCACGCCGCGGAATCACGCTGATCCCGCAGGGACGGGAGATATTCCCGGATCTGACCGTCGACGAGAATCTGCAGATGGGGACGTACGCGGCCGGTGATCGGACGCCGCTGGACCGCGAACGCGTGTATGAGTACTTCCCCATTCTGGAGGAGCGACTCGAACAGAAAGGTGGGACGCTCAGTGGCGGCCAACAGCAGATGCTGGCAATCGCTCGCGGCCTCGTGACCAATCCCGAACTCATCCTTCTCGACGAACCGTCCGAAGGAATCCAGCCGTCCATCGTCGAACAGATCGGCGAAATCCTTCCCGAGATCCACCGCAACGAGGACGTACCGGTCATCGTCGTCGAGCAGAACATCGAACTCGTGTTCGCCGTGGCGGATCGGGGCTACATCATCGAGAACGGTCGCATCGTCGAGGAAGGCGACGTAGAACGGTTACAAAACGACGGCCTCATCAGGAAACACATCGGTATCTGACCGTCACTCAAACGCCCGCTTTCGTCTTACACACCCTTTTGCATCGCCCGTTCGAGAACCACGTATGGTCCCATCCGTCGCCACCCACCGCGCTCGGTCCGCCGCCGCGCGCACCGGCTCCGCCGTCCGCGCCGCCGCCTTCTGGAGCGCCGTTGCCCTCCCGTTCGCAGTCATCGGCTTGCTGGCACTCAATGTCCCGCTCACGTGGATCGGGGTCCTCCTCGCCTGCAACGCCGCGGCGCTCGTCGTCGGTCACGGCTACGCGTCCGACCGCGTGAATCGCGGGCGCTGACGGTGGGGACGGACACCACCGCTTCGGCCCGGGAACATCCGACAGTATAAGACGGGCGGGCGGCAATCGGCGACCGAATGCGGGTGACGCTACTGGGGACGGGTGATACGACGGGCACGCCGACGGTCGGCTGTGACTGCGACACCTGCGAACGCGCCCGCGAACTGGGCGTCGAGCGCTCGCGTTTCTCGGTCCACGTCGAGAACGGGCGGACCGGCGAGTCGCTACTGATCGATCTGAGCCCCGACTTCCGTTACCAGTTTCTCACACACGACGTGTCGCTCCCGGACGCCGCGCTGGTGACCCACATCCACTTCGACCACCTCGACGGCCTCGGCAACGCCTACCGCCTGTTCGACGACCTGCCCGTCCACGCGGCCAACGAGGTGGACCCCGTAACCGGGGAGAGCGTCGCCGACACCATCCGCCGGAAATACGACTATCTCGACCGCGTGAGCGTCCGCGACCACACGCCGAGCGAGTGGTTTCGCACCTGCGGGCTGGACGTGCGTCTCGTCCCCGTCGACCACCCCCCGCTCCTGTGTTATGGCGTCGTCGTCGAGGACCCCGAGACGGGCGCGAAATGCTCGCTCACCGGCGATACGAGCTACGGGATTCCCGGGGACTCGCGGGCAGCACTGTCCGACCCCGACCTCCTGCTCGCGGACGGTATCGTCCCCGCGTCGTCGGCGGTACACCACCCACTCGGCGGGAAACACCACGATTCCGACGGCGTCCCGCGGACCTTCGGGACGAAACACATGACCCGCGAGGGGGCGTTAGATCTGGCCGCCGAACTGGGTGCCGACTGGACGCGGCTTGTCCATCTCGCCCACTACTACCCGGCCGACGAGGCGTTCGAAGAGCCACTGGCCGTCGACGGCGAGCAGTACGATCTGTAAGTATAATGGGCCCCGACCTCACACACCCACCATGACCGTCGCCTCGACGCTCGGCCGCGGCGCCGCCAGCGGCCTCGCGGGCGCGTTCGCCTGGGTCGCCGCCTCGGTGCTCTTCCTCGGCACGCCCGACCCCCAGCGAGCGGCCGTCGCCGGCCTCGCACTCGCCGCCCTCGTTGCGGCCGTGACGGCCGTCGCCCGCCTCACCTGAACCGATCCAGCCCGGCCTGTCGCCGCGCCACCCCCGCCGGCTCCGCGACCCACGGCGTCCGCGCGTCGCGCAACGCCTCGCGGTCGACCGTCGGCGGGTCGGCGGGGTCGACGGCCGGACACGACTCGCCGCAGTCGCTCGCGGGGTCGACGACGCGCTCGAAGGCGGCGCAGTACGGCCGGCCGTCGTCGGTCGGGCACATCGACGCACAGCCCGGAAACTCGCGAGGACGCCACCCTTTGCCGTAGGCGCGCTCGGCGACGGCGCGGCGTTTGCGTGCCTTCGCGTCCGGCGAGACGACGGCCACGTCCGTCCGGAGCGGTCGGTCGGCGAGGGGTTCGATCCCCGGCGCGGCCGGATCGAGCGGCGTCGGGTCCCGGATCACGGTGAGGTCGGCGGCGTCGCCGCCCCGAGGCGTCTCCGAGGCCTCGCCAAACCGCCAGACGCCCACCGCGTCGGGAATACGGTTCAGATGCGCGCCGGTCACGTAGCTCTCGGTGGCGAGGACGACGGTGTCGAAGAGGCCGAGCGAGGCGTCGCGGCGCAACTGGCGTTCGAGGTCGCCGGGGCGGCCGAGGTCGGGTTTGTTCTCGATGCCGACGAGGCGGCCGATCCAGTCGGGGTAGCGCGCCGTCGCGCGGACGTGCCGGCGACTCCCACGGTGTTCGGCCTCGAAGTAGCCCACGTCGACGGCGCGGTCGGCGACGCTCCGGGCGTGGTCGGGCGAGCAGTCGAACGCCGAAGCGGGGTCGACGGCGCGGCCCGGTCCCACGTCGCTCTCGACGGCACGAGGCGGGATGGTCTCGCTCGTGATCGCGGCCCGGCGGTCGAACTCGGGGCCGGGGACGACCGCACAGACATCGACGATGCGGGCGCCGGGGTCGGCGACCGACGCGCCGATCTGGCGGCCGAGCACCCAGTCTCGGGTGCGTTCGAGGTGGGCACACAGCGCGAGTTCGAAGGCGTACTCCGACCCCGCGTGCTCGTCGGCGTTCATGATGTGGCGGAGTCGGGACGGCGGTGACGGGCGGTCATCGGAGGTGTCGTAACCGTTTGCCGGTACGGCGCCGACACGTCACGGCGGCTGACCGGTGAATAGTGACGATAAACCGTCTCAGTCGTCGACGACGACTTCGACGGGTTCGTCGCCGTCGTCGCTCTCGTCGAAGTCGTCGGCGCCGCCGCGCTCCTGCCAGAGCAGGACGCCGGCGACGAGGACGACGATCCACGACCGCCAGTTCGCCAGATTCAGCGTGTAGCCGATGCCGAAGGGTTTCTCGACGATCATCCCCTCACCGGGCTTCCAGTGCGCGGAGAGCAGGCGCCCGAGGCTCGGACGTTCGAAGTTGTACGGGATGCCGAGAATCGATCCTGACTGCGGCTTGTCTGCCATAGCCGAGTCGTACGGTTCCCCGGGATAAATCGTTTCGGCTCGACGCCGAGCGGGAACAGGGTTATTGTCGACGGCGGCCGAGTGACGCTATCCGCAATGAGTGGTGAGGGGTCCGACGGCCCCGACGAAACGGGGGTCGAGTACGGCGAAGCCGCGCTCGCACTGGCGGCCGTCGCGGCGCTCGTCGTCGCGGCGGCGCTGCTTCCCGCGGCCGGACTCGGTGGCGGCGCGAGCGAACCGAGCGACCGTGGGACGCCGGCAGCGACGGCGACGGCCGAGGCCGGTGGGGAGCGACCGGCGTCCACGGCCCCGATGGAGGCGTTACGTGGCGGATCGCCGAGTGGCGTCCCGCTCTCGCAGCCGCCCGATCGGACGCGAATCGGCTCGACACGGGGGTTCGAGGGCGAACTCCCCCAGACGCCACAGTTCGTCGTCGAGGGTGGCGAGAACACCTACTGGCGACAGACGGCGTACGCGACGTACACGGGGTCGGCGTGGTCGAGTTCGCCGCAGTGGCGATCCATCGCCGACGGCGTTCCCAACGACGCGCGGACGGTCGACGGGCGAGCGATGGACTACGAGGTGACCCTGCTGGTCCCCTCGTCGTCGCTCCCGACCGCCTGGCAGCCGAGCGCGGTCAGCGTGCCGAACGGGAGCGCGAGCGTCGAGGCGTCGAGCGTCGGGGGGGTTCGCGCGACACGCCGGCTCCCCGCGGAGACGACGTATCTGGCCCGAAGCGCGGCGCCGCCGGCGGACCCGTCGACGCTCCGAGCGGCGGGCACCGACTACCCCCAAGGGATCGAGGAGCGGTACACGCAACTGCCGGAGTCGACCCCCGATCGGGTGGGCGCGTTCACCGACGAGTTGACCGCCGGCGACGAGACGGCGTACGATCGGGCCGTGACGATCCGCGACTGGCTCAAGGGGAAGCCCTACTCGCTGAACGCCAGCCACGAACCGGGCGAACCCGTCGCCGACCAGTTCATCTTCGAGATGGAGTCGGGCTACTGCCAGTACTACGCCACGTCGATGGTGGTCATGCTGCGCACGCAGGGTATCCCGGCGCGGTACGTCGTCGGCTACGCGCCGGGCGAGCGGGTGGGCGAAAAGCAGTATCTCGTCACCGCCGACCGGGGGCACGCGTGGGTCGAAGCCTTCTTCCCCGGGACCGGGTGGGTACGATTCGATCCGACGGCTTCGGGACGACTGCCGGTGCAGAACCCCCAGCCGCCGTACGACATCTCGTTGAACCGCTCGGCAGTGGCGGGTGCGCCCGTCACGGTCAGCGTCGCCAAGAACGGGTCGCCGGTCGTCGGCGCACCGGTCGAAATCAACGGGGAGCGGGTCGGCTGGACGGGCGCGAACGGGACGGTTCGGACGCGACTCCCCTACGCGGCCGAGCTAACCGTGACCGCGCGGCCGCCGGACGGGGCGAGCAAATACGAAGGGGCACGGTCCTCGGGAAATCGGACAGGGGCTGACGGCGGGACGGCGGCCGACCTGTGGGCCGGCGGCGCGGCGCTTCCGGCCGGTGGCGGGGCGGTGACAGACGGACTGCCGATAGCCACACAGCGGGCCGCGCCGGCGCCGAACGGATCTTCGCGGACCTACCGGAGCGACACGAACGTCACGATCACCGTCGAAGGGACGCCCGTCTCGGGCGGTGGAATGACGGTCTGGGCGGTGATCCGTGACGTGCCCGTCCGCGGGGCGACAGTGACCCTCGACGGCGAGCGGGGCGACGACGACGGTTCGGGTGTACGCCGCCGGCGAGGCGCCACGAGCCGAGCCGCCGCCGCTGAATCTCTCGGTGTCGGCGCCGCTTCTCGTGTTCCCGGGCGGTTCGGCGACGGTGACGACGACGCGGAACGGGACGCCGGTCGGCGGCGCCGCGGTGACCGTCGACGGACGCGAGGCGGGCACGACGACCGAAAACGGCACGCTCGGCGTCTCGCTCCCGGTCGCCGGAGGCGCCAGCGTCGTCGCCCGCGGCCCGGGCGGTGGGGAAGCGCGGGTGTCCCTTCCGCTCGCCCGCAACGCCGCCGTCGTCGGCGCCGCCGGACTGGTCGGCCTCGCACTCGTCGGCCGGGCGCTCCGGCGGCGAAACGTCACCGCGCGGCGCGCGGGCCGGGCGGTGGCGGCGCGACTGCCTCGGATCGTCGCGTGGGCGGCGAGCGCCTGCGTCCGGGCCGCCGACCGTCTCGTCGCCGCGGGGAGGACGCTCCGTCGCGGGCTGGGGCGTCTCGTAGCGTTCCCGGGACGACTCGCGACGCAGGGGCTGGCCGCACTCGCGGCGCTCGATCCGCGTCGATTCGTCCGGCTGCTCCGCCGGTGGCTGGCGGCGGTGCTGTCGCGGAGCGTGTCGGCCGAATCGAAGTCGAACGGTGGGGGCGGTCGCGTGACGACGGTCTCGGGGCTCGACGCCGAGGACGGCGACGACGGGACGGCGACGCTCCGTGACCTCTGGCGCGAGTTCGTCGGCCTCGTCGCGCCGCCGCGGGCGACCACCCGGACGCCGGGGGAGATCGCGCGCTACGCCGTCGACCGGGGGTTGCCGGCGGCGCCGATCCACGCACTGACCGAGGCGTATCGAGACGCCGAGTACGGCCGCTTCGCGCCCGATGCGGACCGCCTCTCCCGCGCCCGCGAGGCGCTTCGGGCGGTTCGTGAGGCGGTTCGGGGAGAGGGATGAGCCACCTCACGTTGCGTCGGGGCGGGGTCGGCCTCGCCCTCGCTAGCGTCGGGTTCGCGGTCTGGTACGGCTACGCGCCGGGGTCGGTTCCGGCGTCGATACGGACCGGTGTCGACCGCGGCTTGGCGCTGGTGTTCGCCGGCGCAGTCGCCGGCGTGATCGGCCTCCTGTACTCGTGGCTCACCGAACCGGACGTCACGACGCCGATGTCGGAGCGCAAGGGAGCTCCCTCGACGCCGGCCGTCGCCGGGACCGACCTCTCGACGTACCACGAGCGGGCGGTCGAGGACGGTCCCGACGACGCGGCGCGCGACCCCATCCGGCGGCGACTCCGGGACGTGGTCGTCGCGAGCGTCGACGGCGACGCCGCGGCGTCCGTCGACCGGGGGACGTGGACCGACGACCGATACGCGGCCGCCTTCCTCTCGACGACCGCCGACGTGGACTACCCGTGGTATCACCGGCTGTACGCGTGGCTCTATCCCGGTCGCGCCTACGACCGACGGGTACGTCGGGCGCTCGCCGCCACCGAGCGAGCGTACGAGGAACGGTCGTCCGGGTACGAGGCGCCGGACGTGTCGTCGCCGCGGAGCCGACTCCGTGCCCTCCGTGCGGCGCTGGAGGGGTCGTCGTGACCCGTCGCGTCCGGCGGTACGGGGGGTTGGCCGCGGCGACGGTCCTCCTCGTCGCCGTCGGCGTCGGCACGGGGACGCCGACGCTCCTGGTCGCGGGGGTCGTCCCCCTCGCGTTCGTCATCCAGGGCGCGCTGTCGACGCTCGCGCCCCTCGACGGCCGGGTGCGGATCGAACGCGAGATTCGGCCGGAGGCGCCGCTCCCGGGTCAGCCTGTCGAGGTGACGCTGACGGCCACGAACGTCGGCGAGTCGGTCGTGCCGGACCTGCGCGTCCGGGACGGCGTGCCCGAGGAACTCGCCGTCCGGGACGGGTCGGAGAGCACGGGCGCGGCGCTTCGGAGCAGCGAGTCGACGACGGCGACGTATACGCTGACCGCGAACCGCGGGCGCTACGCGTTCGAGCCGGTCCGACTCCGGGCGTCGAGCGTGAGCGGAACGGTCGTCGACGAGGCGACCCGCGAGGCCGACGGCGCCGCGGCGTTCGAGTGTCGAATCGATGCCGAGGACGTACCCCTCTGCCGGCGGACCGCGGCCTTCACCGGGTCGATGGCGACCGACACGGGCGGCGTCGGCGTCGAGTTTCACGCCACCCGTGACTATCGCGCGGGCGACCCGGTCAACCGCATCAACTGGCGGCGCTACGCCAAGACCGGCGAGCTATCGACGGTCGAGTACCGCGAACAGCGCGCCGCACGGGTGGCGGTACTGATCGACGGCCGCGAGCCGAACCACGTCGCAGGCGAGGCGTCGCGCCCGACCGGGGCGACGCTGTGTGCGTACGCCGCCACCCTCGCGGTCCGAACGCTTCGCGACGAGGGCCACCACGTCGGCGTCGGCGCCCTCGGCACCGCAGATCCGATCACCGACCGCCGACCGGCGTGGGTGCCGCCGGACGCCGACGCCTTCGCGACCCACGCCGCCGCCGTCTGCAACGCCGCCGCGACCGGCGCCGACGACGGGGTCACCGACGCGGTGCGGGCCGACGGGGCCGGCGGCGACAGCCGCGAACTGCTTGGCCGCCTCCCCGCGTCGGCCCAGGTGATCCACTGTACGCCCGCTCTCGACGACGCGGCGGTGTCGACGGTGGAGTCGCTCCGGGGCCGCGGCCACGCGGTGACCGTCCTCTCGCCGTCGGTGACGCCGGCGTCCGTGGGTGGGCGGGTGCTCGCACTGGAGCGTGCGGTTCGGCTCGACCGGATGCGAGGGGTCGGGGCGGCCGTCGTCGACTGGGATCGAGACGAACAGTTGCCGATGGCGTTGGCCCGGGCGCTCCGGGCGGGGGTGCGGTGATGTGCAGGGTGTCGACGGGCGCGCCGGTCGGGGCGGCCGTCGTCGACTGGGATCGAGACGAACAGTTGCCGATGGCGTTGGCCCGGGCGCTCCGGGCGGGGGGACAGCCGTGAGCCACGACTCGTCTCTCGGCGCCGGCGCGTCCCGACCGGCGAGCCTGACGGTGGCACTCGCCGTCGGCGTCGGCTTGATCGTCGCGGGCGTGACGGGTGGGGCGGCGGCGGGCGTCGCGGCGACGGCAGCGGCGGGCGTCGGGCTGGGGGTCGCGACGCTCTGTCGCGCCCACGACGGCCCGGCGGCCACGGCCGTCGGTTCGGCGCTGACGCCCGTCGTCGCCCTCGTCGGTGTCGCGGGCGTCGTCCGCGTCGCCGCGGAGCGTGGAGGTCTGGACGGACTTCTCGGCGGCGAGTTCGCGGCGGTACTCCCCGCAGTCGCCCTGGCGGTCGGTGCCGGCGTGGCGGCCTTCGGCGCGACCGGGACGCTCGGGGACGGGATCGGTGAGGTGGCGCTCCGGCAGGTGTATCGCTCCGCCATCGTGACGGCGACGGTGATCGGACTGGCTTTCGGCGCCGTGTTGGTCGCCCGATTCGACGCGCTCGACGGGCTTTCAACGCCGGCGTTCGCGCCGGGTGCGCTTCTCGACCCCGTGCTGTCGCCGGGTGGGCCGACGATGTCGCTGGTGTCGTTTTTCGGCCTCGTCGTCGCCGCGGCGCTCGCCGGCCGGTGGGCGCTGTCGGTCCTGCCGGTGGTCGAACTGGCGCCGCGGGCGCGACGCGAGGCGGTCGGACAGGTAGTCGACCGCCTCGACGCCGACTGCCGTGTGGCGGTGAAATACGGCGTGGTGGCCGCGAGCGCGAGCCTCCCGACGGCGCTCCCGGTCGTCCGCGAGGCGCTCCCGGTCGTGGCGGTGGCCGCGTTCGTGGCGTCGACGGGGCCGCGGGTCGTCCTCCTCTCGTTGGCAGCCGCTGCGGCGACGCTCGCGCTCGCCGGACGCCTCCTGCAGGCCGCCGCGGGGGACACGGCGGCTGCGCTCGGCCGGATACTGCCCGCGACGGTCGGCGGAGTCGGTGTCGTCGTCGTCGCCGTCGGCACGGAGGATGCCGTCCGGGGCGTCGTGGACGGGCTACCGTCGGCGGTGCGGCCCGTCGCGGTCGGGTTGCTCGACGCGCTCTCGCCGACGGGACTCGTGCTCGGCGTCGTCGTCGGCGCGCTGGGGGCGCTGATCGCCGCGCTGACTGCATTCGTCGTCCTTCTGGCCGTCGACCTCGTGCCGACTCGGGGGAGCGGCGGCGCCCTCGCCGGAACGGGGCTGGCGGCGTGTGCGGTCGTCCTCGGCCTCGGGGCAGCGCCCGCGCTGGCGACGTTCGTCCTCGTCGGCCTCGGGGTCGTCGCGTGGGACGTGAGCGACCGGGGCGTGGCGGCGCGGGCGGATCTCGGCCCGCGGTCGGCGACGAGCATCGAAGCCGTCCACGTCGTCGGGAGCGTCGCCGTCGCTGCCGTCGGCGTCGGCGTGGCGTGGGTGTCGCTCGGCCTCGTCGGTGCGGTGGCGCTCCCGGACGGCGCGCTACTCGGCGCGGTGGCCGCCGTCGCGGCGGCGGTGATCCTGCTAGGTGTCCTGCGGGCTTAGTCCGCCGTCGCCGCTGGCACGGCCACGCTATCCAAGACGGCCGAGACGATAGTCGAAGGGTCCACGTCGCGGATGGACGCCTCGGAGGTGAGCACGAGCCGGTGGGTCAACACCGCGGACGCGATGGCCTTCACGTCGTCGGGCGCGACGTACGACCGGCCGGCGACGACCGCGTGGGCGCGGGCCGCCTCGTAGAACCGCTGGATGCCACGGGGGGAGACGCCCACCGCCACCCGGTCGTCCTCGCGGGTCGCCCGCGCCAGGTCGACGAGATACTCGCACACCCCGCGTTCGACGGTCACCGTCTCGGGCACCTGTCGGAGGGTGCGTACGCGGTCGGCGCTGGGCCGGTCGCTCGCGGCTCCGGAGTCGAAGACGGAGTCGACGCGGGGTTTCGTCGTCGTCCGGTTGCTCCGCCGTTCGAGGAGTTCGAGTTCGCCGTCACGATCCGGATACCCCATCGAGACTTCGACGACGAACCGGTCGCGCTGGGCTTCGGGCAGGCGGAAGGTGCCCTCCTGTTCGACGGGGTTCTGTGTCGCGATGACGAAAAACGGGTCGGGGAGCGAGAACGTTTCGCCGTCGGCGCTTACCTGCCCTTCGTCCATCGCCTCCAGCAGGGCGGACTGGGTCTTCGGCGGCGCGCGGTTGATTTCGTCGGCGAGGACGACGTTCGCGAACACGGGGCCGCGCTGGAAGCGGAAGGTTCCCTCGTGTTCGTCGTAGACGTGCGTGCCCGTGATGTCGCTCGGGAGGAGGTCCGGCGTGAACTGGATGCGGTTGAACTCCAGGCCGAGGGCGTCCGCGAACGCGATGGCGGTCAGCGTCTTGCCGGTACCGGGAACGTCCTCGACGAGGACGTGCCCACGGGCGAGCAGGCCGGTCAACACCGTCTCCAGAAAGGTTCGATCGGCGATGACGGCTTCGCCCACCCGGTCGACGATGTCGCTACAGACGCCCGCCGCCGTCTCGACGTCCATCGGTTCGGTCACGCCGTCGGCCAGGGGGCGTTCGTACATAGGTCTTCGGGGTGGTTCGGGTGCGACTCGCCAACCCGTATTCATCATTATCTACCGATTCAGACCGTCTGCCGCCAACATTATCCGACTCAGGCTCGTAGTTGAACCGATGAGTTCGACCCACGTTTCGTCGCCGTCGGGCGCCGACACGAGCGACCACAAGGCGACCCTGTTCTGTCAGGACTGCGGCCACGCCAGTCCGGTCGACGGCGACTGGACCGTCCGGACCGTCGGCGAACGGCAGCGGCTTCGCTGTCCGGACTGCCGGAGCGTCGTCGACGACCGACGTGTCCGCGAACCCACTCCCGAGGGACCGCTCCGACGCTACGTCGACGCCGTCGGCGACTACTGGTCGGCGTGGACGGCGCTGTTCAGGCCGCGTGCGGACTGCTAGGTGTACCGGCCCCGCTCCTCTATCTTCCGTAAGCGACCCAGTACCGCGTCGTCGCCGGTGTCGGCGTAGCCCGCCTCGAACGCCGCGAGCGTCGCGTCCACGTCGGTGGCCGTCCCGCGGACGCTCCCGCCGAAGACGTGACAGTCCATCGCGTGATCCTCGACGTGGCCGCTGTGGTAGCCGAGGCCGAAGTCGATGAGGTAGATGCGCCCCCCGACCCGGACGTTCCGAACCGTGGGGTCGCCGTGGACGATGCCCGCCCGGTGGAGGCGGGCGAGGTGTTCGCCGACGGTCCGGGCGCGGTTGGGGGTGAGCGCGGCGCCGAGGTCACGGTCGCCCACCGGGTCGAACGTGAGCGTCGCCTCGGCTACGTCCACGTCGCGGACGACTGGCGTCGGTACGCCCACCCGGCGCGCGTCGCTGGTGAGGCGGGCCTCGGCGACCGTCCGCTCCCGACGCAGGCGAGCATCGAGTTCGGGGTGGCGGTACGGCTTCGGAATCCGGCGCTTTGTCACGCGGTCGTCGGCCACGGTGACGACCGCCTCCGCGCCGCGTCGTTCGGGCGTCTCCGTGGGGGCGACGGCGACGGACCCCTCATCGGCCCGCCACGTCACGTCGACCTGATCGGGGCGGAAGTTCGGATCGACCGCCGACTCCTCGATAGCGACGGTGTCGCCTGCGGCGAGCATCTTCGCGCCGAGGACGGCGATCATGCCCGCGTTGTCGCGGAGGTAGCGGGGGTCGGGCGCGTAAAACCGCGCGCCGCGGTCGGCACACATCGTCGCCAGCATCTCCCGCAGGCGCTCGTTTTGCCCGACACCGCCGCCGAGGACGAGTTCGTCCGCCCCCGTGAGCGACAGGGCGCGTTCGGCCACCTCGGTCAGCATGGCGAAAATCGTCTCCTGTAGCGCAAAGCACACGTCCTCGACGGGCGTGTCACTGTCGTAGGCGTCCTTGGCGGCGCTCATGAGCCCCGAAAACGAGAAGTCCATCCCCTTGACGACGTAGGGGAGGTCGACGTACTCGCCGTCCTCGGCGGACGCCTCGACTTTTGGGCCGCCCGGGTGTGACCAGCCGACGTGTCGCGTGAACTTGTCGATGGCGTTGCCCACGCCGGTGTCCATCGTCTCGCCGAGGACGCGGTATCGGCCGCCGTGGTAGCCAAGCAGGTGGGCGTTGGCGCCACTGGCGTTCAGACAGACGGGGGCGTCGAACCCGGCGCCGTATCGCCCGATTTCGAGGTGGGCGACCATGTGGTTGACGCCGATCAGGGGTACGTCGAGGCTGCCCGCGAGGGCGCGGGCGGCGGTGCCGACGATACGCAGGCAGGGGCCGAGTCCCGGTCCACGAGAGAAGGCGACGGCGTCGATGGGGCCGTCGGCGGCGTCGAGCGCCGATTCGATCACCGTGGGGATGGCCTCGCCCATGTGTTCGGCGGCCTCGCGCGGGTGAATGCCGCCGCTACGTGGCTGGTAGGCGTCGGTTTCGATAACCGGTGGGTCGGCGTCGAGGGGCGCGGGGTCGTCGGGGTCGTAGTCGAAGACGGCGGCACTTGCCGCCCACGCGGTGCCCTCGATGCCGAGAATGCGCATCCAGCGTTACGCTTCTTCGGCTTCCGCGTCGGCCTCGTCGGCGTCCTCGCCGTCCGGACTGATCTTGTTCCGGTCGAGCATATGCTCCTGTTCCACGTCGCGGGCGTGGTCCGGGCTTTCGTACACTTTGGCGTAGCCGACGGTCTTTCGCATCCCGAACTTCGTGTCGAGTTTGTGAACGACCACTTCGGCGGAGTCCTTGTTCAGCTTGGCCGCGAGGCTGTCGCGGACGGAGAGGCGCGAGGGCGTCGCCTCCTCGTGAGTGATCTCGAAACGCACGTCCGTTCGATGCAACATGGGGTTCTCGTCTTCCTCGATGATGTCGATATCCATCGTTCAGTTACCCATACGTGGTCCCGAACTGGACAAAAGGATTACGAAGCGGTCGGCGAGGCGTTCACAGCGGCCGATCAGCCGTCGAGACCGGCGAGCGCGGCATCGACGTCGCCGGCCATCCGCGAGAGCAAGTCGCGAGCGAGCGTTCGCGTTTCGGCGGTCACGGGCACGAGCACCATTCCCTCGCCGGGCTGGCCGTAGACGACACAGCCGCCGAGTGGCGTCGCGAGGATGGCCGGCAGCGCCGCCAGATCCTCCTCGCCGTCGACGCCGATAGTCGTCGGGGCGTCACGGGCAAGCGCCTCGACGAGCGCATCGAGAAGCGCGCGGGAGAGAGTGGCCGGCGGGTTCGTCACCTCGATGTCGGGGTGGGGAAGCGAGCGTCCGATGGAGTCGTCGACGGCGTGGCGCTCGGTCTTCCCGTCGATCACCGCCACGTCTGGCGGGTGACCGGCGTCGCGGAGGTGGGCCGTGACCACGTCGCCGACGGCGACGAGCGGGGTGCCGGCGTCGTCGGCCGCCAGAAGCGTCTCCGGATCGGTGAAGACGGGACCCAGCGGGTCTTTGAAGGCTCCCCGCAGGTCGTCGGGGAGTTCCAGCACGGTCAGCGGACCTTGAGTGCGTAGCCGCCCGGCGCGGAGACGTTCATCTCCTCGGCGACCGCCGAGCGTTCGGGGTGGGTGATGATGACGTAGCCCGCCCAGTCCTCCGTGAGGCTCGACGATCCGCAGTTCGCACACGTCTGCGTGTCGGGATCGTTGATGAAGTGACACTCACGGCAGGCGAGGCGGTCCTCGGCCATCAGTTACCCTCCATCTGCGCCTCGCGTTTCTGGCGTTCCTCTTCGAGCCAGCCGTGCTTGCCAAGCCCGGGCTGTTTGGCCGTCAACCCGATCTTGCTGTCACGGGGGTTGCGCTCGTCGACGCTCTTGGTGACGATGCGCACCCGAATCTCGTCGCCGACGCCGAGGGTCCGGTTCGTCTGCGTCGAGGCGAGCTGCTGGTTCTCGCCATCGTAGGCGAGATATTCATCGGAGATCTGAGAGACGTGGAGCAGGCCGTCGACGGGACCGATCCCGACGAAGGCACCGAACTCCACGACTTCGACGACCGTCCCGTCGACGACCTCCTGCATCTGTGGATCGAAGGTGATGGCGTCGAAATCGGCCTCGTAGTAGACGCCGGGTCGGTTGGGCAACACCGCGCCGTCACCGATGTCGTGGACTTCGATGACACTCACGACGCTCCCCACCTCCTCGTCCATCCGTCCTTCGAGCTTGTCTTGGAGCAGGCGCTTCACCCGCTCGGGCGTCACGTCGGCGAGGTGCCTGGGCGGCACTTCGACCGTGTCCTTGAGTCGTACCCGTTTGTACATGCTAAGGTTGTGTTATGTTCAGTGTGTTCCGACCCCTTAAACCGATTACCCGAACGCCGCGTTCGAGCAGTCGGTCCCGAAGGGGACGGTCGTTCGTCACGACGCACGCACACTCGCCGCCCTCGGCGAGTTCGACGAGGGCGTCGTCGGCGTACGACGCGTCGGTCTCAACCACACGGCATCGCTCGGCGAGGTCCCGGCCCACGCTCGCTGCGGTGGCCTCAGCACCCGCACCCGTCGCCAGGGACTCCAGTTCGGCGATCACGGCGGCCGGCGTCACGAACTCGCAGTCGCCGAGGAGGCGGTCGAGTTCGTCGAACAGCCGCACGTCGCATTCGACCGGCATCATGAGCGCGCTGGTGTCCATTGCGACGGGTGGTTCTGTCACTTGAGCGTGCCGATACCGATGAGTCGCCAGCGCGCGCCGACACGGCGGTTGATGGCTATCTGGTCGCCCGACTCCGCACAGACCGGGCGTTTGAGCGATACTTCGCACTCGCCGGCGCGCGCGCTGGTCACCGCACCGACCGTCGTCGCGGTACCGACAGTGAGCATCAGCGGCTCACCCGTCGAAATCTCCTCGATCTCTTCTTCTTCCTCACCGACGACGCGGTCGAGGAGTTCCACGTCCATCTCGAAGGACTCGTAGGTCGGCGGGAGCGTCCCGGGGTCGCCGGCGACCTGCCCCGCCAGCGCGTCGCCTTTCGTGAGCGACGGATCGAGACCGGTGCCGACGCCGAGCAACCCGCCGGGGCTGGCCACCTCGACCGACCGGCCGCCGGCCTGGAGCGATCGCACCTCGGTCGTGATCGGGCGCCACTCGGTCTGGCCACCCTCCTCGACCTCGCGGCCGGGACGGAGTTCGAGTTCGTCGCCGACCTCCAGCGTGCCGTCGACGAGACTCCCGCCGACGACGCCGCCGTTGAGATCCTGCCAGGTCGTCCCCGGGCGGTTGATGTCGAAACTGCGGGCGGCGAACATCCGGGCCGCCTCGCCCTCGTCGCGCTTCGGCGTCGGAATCTCTTCCTCGATGGCGGCGATGAGGAGGTCCATGTTCACCTCCTGTTGGGCGCTGATGGGGACGATCGGCGCGTCCTCGGCGACGGTGCCCTCGACGAACTCCTCGATCCCCTCGTAGTTCCGGACCGCCTGGTCACGGTCGACGAGGTCGATCTTGTTCTGGGCGATGACGATGTTCTCGACGCCGATGATGTCGAGTGCCATCAGGTGTTCTTCGGTCTGGGCCTGCGGGACCCCCTCGGTCGCGCTCACGACCAGCACCGCGCCGTCCATGAGCGCGGCCCCGGAGAGCATCGTCGCCATCAGTGTCTCGTGACCCGGCGCGTCGACAAAGGAGACCGTCCGGAGTACGTCGCTCTCGGAGCCGTCGGGGCAGGTCTCGTCGACGGTGAACGCCTCCGGTTCCTCGACGCCGGGGCACTTGCGGAAGGTCGCGTCCGCGTACCCGAGTCGGATGGAGATACCGCGTTTCATCTCCTCGGAGTGCTGGTCGGTCCACGACCCACTGAGAGCCTGGACCAGCGTCGTCTTTCCGTGATCGACGTGGCCGACGAGGCCGATGTTCACCTCCGGTTGCTGGTGTGTTTCCGTCGCCATTGAGAGTAATCTTGGAGGATTTTCGCCCCCTGGCGGTGATAAACTTGCTGTTTGCCGACGCACAGAGCGGGGACCGGTACCGACGCCTCTTTGCCCCGACCGGCCCCACGCCCGCTATGCTTCGCTACGTCACGACCAACGCCGGGAAGGTGCGCGAGGCCGAGGAGTATCTCGCCGACGGCTCGGTCTCACAGCTCGATTTCGACTACACCGAGATTCAGGCGCCGACGCTCGACCCGATCGCCGCCCGCGGCGCCCGCGAGGCCTACCGCCACGCCGGCGAACCCGTTCTCGTCGACGACGCCGGCCTGTTCGTCGACGGTCTCGACGGCTTCCCCGGGCCGTACACCGCGTACGCCGAGGAGAAACTGGGCATCGAACGGGTGAGCGCGCTCGCCCGCGATGTTGCCGATCCCGACCCGGCACGCGCCGCCTTCCGCTGCGTGCTCGCCTACTGTGACGGCGACTCCTTCGACGCCAGCCCCGACCCCATCGACCGGGGCGACCGGGCCGCCGCCGCGGCCGTCGACGAGGACGACGACGACGCCACACTCCCCGTCAAACTCTTCGAGGGCGTCGTCCGCGGGCGCCTCGTCAACCCGCGTGGCGACGCCGGGTTCGGCTACGATCCGGTGTTCGAACACGAGGGGACGACGTTCGCGGAGATGGGACCGGTCAAAAAGAACGCCGTCTCCCATCGCGGCCGCGCGCTCGGGAAGTTCGCGGAGTGGTACGCGACGCGGTAGCGCCGCGACCCGACTCGACACGGCTCGCACGGCGCTCCCGTGTTCGACGCCTACCCACGTGGGTCTCGGTCCGGCCCGGGATACTCGCTGCCCACCACCTCGCGATGGAGGCTCGCGGCGTCGAACAGCGTCGCGAACGCGCGCGGATGGCGAGGGCTGGTCTCGACGCGTCCCCGGAGGGCGGCGCCCGCCGACGCCGACAGCAGCGAGTCGTCGAGGGTCAGCAGGTGCATCGCGCCGCCGCGGTAGGCGCTCGCGAGCGCCGGATGGTCCTCGGCGGGATGGGACACCAGTTCACACGCCCGCTCGATCCGGGTGCGCCAGTCCCGCGCCAGGTCGGCGTCGCCGAGGGTCTCGACGACGGCCACGGCGTCGTCGAGGAGGGGGTCGCTGGCGACGAGCGTGACCCACGAGTGCTCGCGGACGTGATCCAGTGCCGCGCGGGCAGGGCCGCCGACGAGGAGGTCCGCCGCGAGAACGTCGGCGTCGGCGACGACGCGGGCGGGTGAGGGGTCGCTATCGGTCACGATCGGGGCTCCGTCGTCCCGTTCCGGTGGCGCATGGGGACGCGGATACGGCAGTTACGTTAGTCGTCATCGTCGTCCGCGCGGTGCCGGCGGAGCGTGTCGGTCACGTCCTCCTCGGTCCGGTCGTAGCGGTCCGCGCGCGCGAAGAGGTCGGCCCAAGTCATAGTCGGGTGTGAGCGGGGCCGCCTAAAGAGCCTTGCCCGCCCCGTATCGCGTGACGGCAGACCCCTGTCTGACGCATATTTATAATCGGGCATGGACAGCATACCACTGGGCGCGCACCACCGGCTTCAGTTCCCATCCTCCCCACCCGCGCGCCCGGCACACCCCACTGGCACCTCGGTGCTCGGCGCCGTTCCCCCACGGCGCCGTCTTCGGCGACGGGTAGCCGGAGCTCCCTACACGCTCGCGGGGCCGGGTACCGAGCCGGGGTGCGAGAAACGCGTCACCGACGGCGCACGACGTCGATCGTTCCGAGTATCGCCTCGACGAGCAACAGCGCCGACGGCCCGTAGACGGCCACTGGCCAGTGGGCGAGCAGGCGCACGACCACGTCGGCGGCGGTCGCCGGCGAGCGCGTCACTACGCCGTCCAGAACGGCGAGACCGAGCAACGAGAACGGGAGCATCGTCGCCAGCGTCCGGGAGAAGTCCTCGCTGTAGTACGCGGCCGCCCGGACGGCAACGGCGATCGCGAGCGCCGCCAGCGCCGTGGCGACGGCGTCGAGATCGGGAGCGAGGACGAGGGCGCCCGCAGCGACGGCGAGGCTCCACGCCCCGACCAGAAGCGGCGACGCGAGGAGGTGTATCGCGGCACGGACGGCGCGGGCGAGCGTCGTCGGCGACACCGGCTGTCCGCCGGCCATGTCACGCCGAGCGACGAGGCCGCCGGACAGGTGGACGAACGCCCCGCAGGCGACGAGACCGGCCGCGCTCGACACGAGGGCGGCGGCCGTGCCCTCGAAGATCGGCACGGTCGCGGCTCCCAGCGGCCAGGCTTCGCGCCACAGCGATTCGGGAACCGACGACACGACGTATCGTCCGGTCGTTCTCAGCCCGTCGACTTGAAACCGTCTCACCGCGCCGTTCACGGACGGCGGTGACCGCGCGACACCGATCGGAAGACCGGAGATCGGCGCCGGTTACTGCTGGATGTCGATCGTGGTCCCCTGCGTGGCGGCCCCCTCCAGAACCGGCAGCCGGATTTCGAGGATACCGTTACGATATCGGGCCGAGATGTCATCGTCGTCGATGGTCTTCGGGAACCGGAACCGGCGGTGATACGTCCGCCGTTGGTTCCGCGACTCGTCGGCGTGTTCGCCGGCGATATTGAGGACCCCGTCGTCCCAGGTCACTTGGATGTCCTGGGGATCGAACCCCGGCATCTCGACGCTCAGGACGAACTCGTCGTCCTCCTCGTACAGTTCGTAGTCGTCCGATCCCATCTCGAAGAGTCGGTTCGGGAAATCGAGACCACTCATCCACGAACTGGACGGGCTCGGTTGCAGAGCCATTGCTGATCACCTCGATTCCATCCGATCCTTGTTCGCGGTTCTATAAAAAATTTTTGTTTTCGGGGCGGCACCGTTCGGTACCGGACCCATCTGGCGACGGGCGCTGGTGGCGGATGGGAGTCACCGTCGACATCGAACGGAATTTGTAGTCGTCACCACAACGCACGGCGTATGCAACGCCGCGCCTTCCTCGGGACGCTCGGAGCCACCGTGGTCGGTGGCTGCGCGGGCAACGACGGGTCGGAGACCGATCCAACCGCCACGCCGACGCCCACTCCGTCGACGAGCACGAACGGCGGGCGTGGTTCGGCGGCGTTCGAGTTCGTCGGAGTGCAGGCGCCCGACTCCGTCCAGCTGAACGTTCCCGAGTCGTTCACCGTCACCGTTCGAAACGTCGGGTCGGCCGACGGGACGTTCACGTCGCCGATTCGAATCAAAATCGGCGACGCGGAGTGGCGGACTGCCGGCGAGCTTTCGGTATCGGTGCCCGCCGGCGAGACGAGGGAGTGGCAAAGCGCCCGGTTCGTGCCCCGGTATCTCGACCCGATCCGTTTTCGTATCGTGGCGTTCGACGAGCAGTGGTCGACCCAGGTCACGCCGAGGACGCTCGGCTTCGGCGACTCGTACAACGTCCCGACTGGACTCCGTTTCAGCCTCCTCGGCGGATCGTTCGAAACGGCAGCATCGACCGCGACGAACGGGACGTCGACCGCCGCGCCCGACGGTGAGAAGTGGGCAGTCATGCGCCTCGAGGTCCGAAACCGTCTGCAGGAGCCACAGGACACGCCAGCAGCGTCGACGTTCGTTCTGGAAGTCAACGGCGAGCGCCGTCCACAGTTCCAAGCCGTGAGCGACGATCCGTACGAAGGAACCGAACTCGACGAACGGACGATTCGGCGCGGTGACCTCGTCTACGCCGTCCCCACGGGGACGCAGGCGAGCGACCTCACCTGCTGGTGGGAGGCGTCGCTCTCGAACGGCGACGTGAAGGTCATCTGGACCGCGTGACACGCGTTGTAATCAGTTCCACGGGACAACGACGGCCGATACCCAGTTACGACGACCCGTCGGCGGGGCGCGGGGCCGCCCAGCGGCGTCGACGAACACCTCGCGGATCGTCGAGTTCTCGGGGCCCGTAGAGGTCCGTTCCGAGAACGGCGACCGTCGTCCGCGTCTCACCCATGTGAATCTCGTTCCCCGGAACGCTGCCGTGAGCGCCGACGAGCGGATCTACACCCGTTATCGCTCGATTCGCCGTTTCCCCGTCGAAGCCGGCGACGAGTCGTGCCCGCGTCATCGCTCCGGAGCCGGCTCCAAGGCGGGAGGCTCGGACGGAGCATCCGGCGGCTACGTCCAAGGAAGCCGTCGTCGCATCAGCGAACGGCTCACGGGCGTGTCAACATTGTCGGACTCGGACGTGGAGGACGCCCGTGCTGTCCGCCGTCGCAGCAGCGACTCAAGACGGTGACAGCGACCCCCGTTTCGTGTCGAAACAGCCGTCGCTGACCGGGTGGCGCCGATAAAAGAATCCGCACCGGGTGACCGCTTTCGGCGGTCAGTCGTGGTTATCTTAGTTGTCGCGCCGGGCGGCCAGCAGCGCAGCCGCGATGAGCGCGATGACTGCAACGATGGCACCGAAGCCGGGACCGCCACCGCTAGTCGTGTCGGTGGCCGTTGCCGTTGCCGTCGGCGTCGGCTCCGGCGTCGGTTCCGGCGTCGGCTCCGGCGTCGGCTCCGGCGTCTCCGTCGGAGTCGGCTCCGGCGTCGCCGTCGGTTCCGGCGTCGCAGTCTGGCGGTTCTGGACGATCTCCACGGTCTCGGTGTCCGTGTTGTAGCTGTCGTCGGACTCGAGCGTGTACGTGCCCGTCTGCACGTCCTCGAGTGCCAGCGAGACCTGGTAGGTTCCGTCCATCGACCAACTGTCCGTAGTGGTCAGGGCGACGGAGTCACCCTCCTGGGTCAGCAGCTCCACGGTGATCGCGTTGTCGTCCGGCACGAGGTTCGTACTGCCCTCGACGACCATCGTGTCGTCGACGGCGATCGGGTTGACACCCGAGGCCTCGGCGCCTTCGGGGTAGACGTTCTGGATCGTCGTCTGCGCGTCAGCGTAGCGGAACTGCTGGGTCACCATCCGGTCGTCGCTCGCGACTTCCTCGGTCGTCTGATCGAGGATGCGCGCACGGATCTGGTCACCCGTCAGGCCCGCACCGTCGAGTTCGTTCTCGGCGAAGTCTTGGAGATCGTTGACACCGGTCGGGAAGTTACCGTCACCGTAGTCGCCGTCACGGCCCGGGATCAGGACGTGCACGCTGACCTGACCCTCTTGGAGGCCCTGACCGCCGGAGACGCTGAGTTCGTCTTCCTCGAACGTGTTGTCGTCGTCCACCGAGATGGACTCGTAGTTCGCGTTCCCACGCTCGCCGACGAAGATCACGTCGACGTTCTGGTTACCCAGAGCCGTCCCGGTGACGTTCACTTCGTCGTCCTCGATGGCCACCTGGCCACCGACCGTCTGGACGGTTGCGCTCAGTTCGGTGTCGACCACACGGAGGGACTTCTGACTGCTCGTCCCCGTGTTGAACGCCGAGACGTTGAGCGACGAGTCGGGGTTACCCGTACCACCCGCGTCGGCCGTGTCGATCACGCCGATGCGGTAGCTGCCGGGCAGCGAGAGGATCTCGTTACCTCCGCCGTCACCCTCCGAGAGGATGACGTCTTCGACTTCGAACGTGTCGTCAGCGTCGACGCTGATCGACCCGTCGACCGGACCGCTGCTGGCACCGTCGTTACCGGTTTCGGTACCGTCGACGTCCAGAAGCTGGTAGTCGCCCTGGCGCCGGATGTAGAGCGAGACATCGTCGATGCCCTGACTCGCGGAACCATTGATGGTCACTTCACTGCCGACCACGTAGGTGTTGTCCGGAGTCTCGAGGGAGACCTCACCTTCTTCGACGGTGAGCGTCGGGTCGTCTTCGGGCTCCTGCCCGTTGACGATCTGCGTCGGAGTCGTGCCCGACGCGTGGAGGTCGACATCGACGTCGGTCGTATCGAGGTACTGCGTCTCGATCTGACCGACACCGACGCCCGTGTCGTCGTCGATGGTGACGTTGGCGTAGGCGTACTCCACGGTGCCGACGGTGTCACCGTTGCTGATCTCCGTCCGGGTGAGCACGCTGTTGGAAGCGTTGATCAGGCCGACATCGTTCGTGTCACCGACCTGGCGGAAGATGCGCGCCGAGTCGAGGTTGCTGTTGGTGTCACGGAAGTCTTCGGCGTCGATGACCACGTAGTGGTTGTCACCAGCGTCCGACCCACGGAGCGTGAAGGTCACGTCCTCACCCCGCGCGTGGCCGTTTCCATGTCGAGGTCGTTGGTGATGTCGTCGTCACCGGTGACGGTGATTGTCGTCGACTCGGTCGCCGACCCGAAGTCGAGGTCGTCGCTCCCAGCGACGGTGACCGTGTAGGTCCCCGTCCCGAGGTCGGTCAGGTCGAGGTTCCAGGTGACGTCCTCACCGTCGGTGTTGGCGCCCTTGACCGCGGGGCCACCGTTCTGGGTGAGCGCGTCGCCGGTCACGTCGAGGCCGGTGTCGTCCTCGACGGTCAGTTCGATGTTCTCGGACTCCTCGTAGTTGTAGTCGGCCACGACGTCGAGGTCACCGGAACCGGTTCCGGTGTTGGGACCGCTAGCGCCACCCTCGCCCTCGCGGACGGAGCCGCCAGCGATGTCCTCGCCGTTCGTGTTGAGGATTTCGAGGTCCTCGATCTGGGGCTGCAGGACCGTCACGCCGTAGACGCTGTCCTGGAACTGGTCGGGACCGTTCTCGTCGTACTGGCCGGTCGCCTGGTCGTCGTCGATCGGGATCGTGAGCGTCTGCCCCTCGGCATCACCGCTGGTGCCGGTCAGGGAGTCGAGCTGATTCCCGCTGGAATCGACGAACGTGATGTCTTCCTCACCCTGGAAGACGGTCGATCCGTTGTAGACCTGACTGTCCGCGTCACCAGCGCCCGGGTTGGACCGGGTGGTGCTGGAGGAGACGGTGACGGTGACAGGTGTGTTGGCGTCAACAGTCCCAGTGGCGGTTGCTGAACCGTCGTAAGCGTTGATATTGACAGTTTTATCTCCCGAAGTGGTTCCACTCCAGTCGATAGTGACGGTCCCGCTAATGGAAACATTTTGTTTCCCATTAGTTGTGATGTCAATCGAAGATCCAGACGCAGTTGAAACAGCTTTCCCGGAAAGGGTAGTAGTGTTGTCTACGTCTGTGACTTCGAGATCGGCATCAGCAAATGAACCGGCACTGATACTGATTTCGGTCGTACTGTCGCCAGTTGCCGAGTAATTATCCACATCGAACGATACATCGTGTGTCACAGTGGTTTGTGCAACACTAGTCGGACTCAGGCTCTCGTTTTGGAGCACTGGAGTACCGGCTGCTGCCGCAGCACTCCCAGACAGCGCCACGGTGCCAGCGAAGACGCTGAACACCATGAGCGCGGCCAGGATGACTGCGCGGACTTTCTTATTATAGTCTGTCATGTTTTTCGTTGTTGTCTGCAGTGACAGTCCCGAGGTCGACCCTCTTTCGTGTCGAATTTGTGGTCCGGCGTCGCGCCAGCCACCGGTAGGGGTAGTCGAAACATACCCATCCTGTATTAAATGTTTTCTGGTATCAGCGTGATAGCAAATCACGTGCGGCGCGAAAACAGACGTTCTAGAGCTCAGATATACTGTCTACGCCATGTGTAGCTCTTGTCACTGCGTCAACTTAATTTTGATTGAGGTTTGCCGTGGGCGCCGACACCGCGAGCGTGCTGGATACGAGTATCCCGGTACGGTCCGAAGCGTGTCGTTGGAGGGTGGAATCGAACAGGCGGTCCGCCCGGTGGCGGGTGTCCGGGATGCGCACGAAGCGACGCTTGTGTGTGATACGGTTTAGTGTAAGTCATTACCGGTGGGTCGCCGACCCGTCCTGGCGACCCACCGGTGAACAGTTACACTAATTGGTATGAGGACTGTCCAGCAGAAAGAGCCTAGGCCGGGATTTGGAACGCCGGGTCTCCCGTCGCCGCTCCGGCGGTTACGGAGTTTCGAGGCGAAAGCCCACGAGTTCAGTCGTGGGATGAAGCCGACAGCCGGCAAAACGTTGATTGTACCGGCGCTCGTCGGTTGTGATGCCGAGTCCGGGGTACGGATACGCACTCCGCGCGGAGGTAGATGAAGCCCACTATCCCGGCCGGGGGCCGTACTGGCACGGCCCACAACCCGAACACCTCCGCCGAAATGACTCTCCTCGGAATCGCTATCTTGGTGGCAATTGCCGGTGCGGTGGTTTGGTCGAATTACATTTTATTTTGGATGCGTAGTTCCGGTAGCTGAGCCCTCTGAGAGAATTGGTAGATGGTTGATATTCGATGAATAATTACGCGTGTATGATGCTACAAGCACATCCCGGTGGCCCATTCCCTTATATGATCAATTGGGCGGATGTGTTCGTCGCTTTTCTGGTTCTGACCGCCCTGATATACGTCTTCTATCGCTTAGCAGCTGGAGAATGAATCACTTCACGCTAGCAACTTCCCGCATACACAAATAAATCTCCAGTATCTCTCAAACGCTCCACACACCGAGGAGGGAAAAAGCAACCAGCCGCGGTGAGGCGGCTACTGACCGATTACGACCGGAGCGAATTCGACGTATCTCTCTCGCGTCTCACCATCGAGAGTACTAGTCGTCGTCAGCGGTGTACGCGCCGCTACGACGCTTGATGCGTGCGACGACCAGCCGCCCGTCGTTCGGGCGGAAGGTCACGGAGAGCCGGAACTCCCCGATTCGTATCTTCTTGTAGGGACTGTTCTGGAGCGGTTCCCCGTAGTCCGGCGGGTCGCGCCACGGTGAGGAGACGATTTCATCGAGCTTGTCCAGTATCCGGTCTTGGTCGGCGGGGGAGAGTCCGTCGAGGTCGTCTTCGGCTGTCGAGGAGAGTTCCCACGTCCACCCGTCGTCACTCATCGCTCGTGCCGAACCGCTCGCGGGCCTCCTCTGCGCTCGTCGTCCGTCCCTCGCGGATGTCCTCCTCGGCTTCGAGCAGGGCGACGAGTTCGTCGCGGTCGAACGTCGGGAACTCGACAGCGTCCCGAAGCGTGTACCGGATGAACTCGCTCCGACTGTTGAACCCGCGCCCCTGCCACGTATCGTCTATCTGTTCGAGGAACGATTCGGTGAGTTTGAAATTCACCGTGGCGATGTCGTCCCCGCCGTCGTTTGTATCCGCTTCGGACATATAGACGTAATACGCTGGTCTTACCAATAGTCGTTTCGCCGGAATCCCACTCGCCACGTAACCGTCGTGGATGGCCGCATCGAGGCCATTCTATCACATTCCTGACTACGGTTCATCGTCCGTCCTGTGAGTGTGGATTAGCGAAATCCGTGGTGTCCCTGAGGGGACGCGCCTCGGTCGATTTCGGGTCTATCCCGCCGCTGTCTATGAATTAGTCTGTGTGTCCTGACACATCATCGAATCGCATTACGGCGAGGGATGCCCCGTTTAGCGAGAGGAGTCAATCTTGAACGGGTTTCGTTCAGAGGTGTGTGGCCGTTAAAGTGTGCGTACAAGGAGTGTACGGCAGAAAGAGCCTAGGCCAGGATTTGAACCCGGGACTCTCGTCACCGCGCTGGCGGTTACACGCGGCTGTTTAGCAGACTACACCAAGTGAGAAGATGGCCGCTCGAAGTCCAGTCTCGGCTCCAACGCTCCCGAGGGAACATTCTTACGTCGAGAGGCCCGACATAGAGATGTAATGGCATCGTCCACCAGTTCCGAACCCACCGACGAGTTGGCGACTGCCGTCGGTCAGTACGTCCTCGGCGAGATATCCCTCGGGAAGGCCGCCGAAGCGGCGGGGATGACCCGCTGGGAGTTCGAGGAAGTACTTCGGGACGCCGGCTTCGAGTCACTGTACGGGCCACGAACGGACGACCAGCTGGAAGCGGAAATCGACACCGCTCGGAACCTCGGCGAGTAAATGGCGGAAGGGCATCCGCAACCGGTGTTTCTCGACACGACCGTCGTCAGCAACTTCGCCAGCACGGACGGAATCGGATTTCTCTCGACGTTGCTCGAATCGCCAGTCGTCGTGCCTGCCGTTCGCGAAGAGATCGAACGCGGAGAGCGTGCCGGATACGAGTATCTCGGCGTCGCAGTCGATGCGATCGGTGAGTCGCTACCGATTCGAGAGGTACCGTCCGAAGCGGACGATTCGGAGATCCGCGACCGACTCGATGCCGGTGAAGCGGAATCGATACTGGGAGTACTCTCCCACGGCGGAACGGTGGCGACGGACGACCTGGCCGCTCGCCGGGTCGCCGAGAGCAGAGATCTTCCCGTCACGGGATCGATCGGACTGCTCGTGCTCGGTATCGAACGCGAGCGGATCGACAGCAAAACGGCTGACGAGTGGCTCGATAGGTGGCGCAAACGCCGAGGGTACTACGCGCCGGTCGAGAGCGTGACAGAGTTACTCGACGACGGGCAGTAGAAACGAGGGCAGTC
The DNA here is from genome assembly GCF_000427685.1 of Haloplanus natans DSM 17983. Taxonomy (NCBI): domain Archaea; kingdom Methanobacteriati; phylum Methanobacteriota; class Halobacteria; order Halobacteriales; family Haloferacaceae; genus Haloplanus; species Haloplanus natans. Next base: position 49,964 of record NZ_KE386573.1, on the reverse strand, counting down.
TGCGCCGCGGGCGCAAGCCTAGGCCGGGATTTGAACCCGGGGTCTCGTCCTTACCAAGGACGCGCTTTACCGCTAAGCTACCCAGGCGCGCGTATTCCGGTTGGCCGGAGCCGTCTTTAGGCGTTTCGATTTACGGGTCGGCGGCCGAGGGCGCGGCGTCGCCGTCGGCGAGCGTGAGGATACGGTCGGCAGTCGCGTCCGGGAGCGCGGCGTCGGGGGGCGGAAGGTCGCCGTCGAACTCCCTGGCGAGGCCGGCGGCGTATTCGAGGAGGTCCGACCCGGGCGTGACGCCGACGCCGGTCGTTCCGGCGGCGACGGCGAGAGCGAACACGTCGGCTTCGAGATTGCGATCCAGGGCCGCGTGGTCGGCGTCGGCACCGGTTCCGTGGCGCCGGGTCTGGTCCCGGCCGAACGCCCGAACCACTTCGACGGCGCGGTCGGCCGTCTCCGTGCGCGCGAGGAGGTAGAACCCCCGGGAGACGAACACGTCGGCAGCGAGGATGTCGAGATCGGCCTGCCGAGCGGCCTCGCTCTCACCGTCGGCCCAGGGTTCATCGTGGGCGAGCGTCCGGGTGAGTCGAAGCCCCTCGTAGATGAGTTGGACGCCAGCGGCGCGTTCGGCGAGGGGAGCGGTATCGACCGCCGGGTCGAGCGCGCGGGCGCTCAGCAACGTCAGGACGCTGGGCGCCATCGAGGCGTCCGCGAGACGGTCGCGAAGCACTTCGCGGAGCCGTTCGGGTTCGATGTCGGCGAGCGCGTCGCGGGCGGCACGCCGGGCCCGTACGGCGTTGTCCATTACAAAGCGGTAGCACTGGGAGAGCCAAAGACCTTTGGAAACGGTGTCCGAGGCGCCGACGGCACGACGGGAGCCTTACAGGTGAATCGGATCGGGCGCGGGTGGCATCTCGCGTTTGTGCGCGCTCCGTTCGTACAGATCGACGACGCGGTCGACCTGATCGGGGGTCACGTCGAGATGCCGAACCGTCCCGGACTTCGAGAGCGGGCCGTCGATGTGTAACGCGAGGATGGCATCGAGCGTGTCGTAGCCGAGCCCCATCTCCGCCTCGTCGGTCTGGCCGGTCCACATCTCGGCCGACGGCGTCTTCGTCACCAGATCGTCGTCGACGCCGACGTGGGCAGCCATCTGCCGTACCTGCTGTTTGTAGAGATTGCCGATGGGGTTGCAGTCGACCGCCTGATCGCCGTATTTCGTGAAGTAGCCCGTGAGCGCCTCGCTCCGGTTGCCCGTCCCGAGGACGACCCGGTTTTCCGCGTTGGCGACGAAGTAGTTGAGGACAGCCCGAACCCGAACGCGGACGTTCCCCGCGGCCGTCCGGAGCGGGTCGGTGTCGATTCGCTCCCCTGTCCCCTGCTCCGGGAAGGCGTCGACGAAGGCGTCGAAGATGGGCTCGATGTCGATGACATCGTACTCGATGCCGAGATCGCGGGCGACGCGTTCGGCGTCGCTCATGTTGTCCGCGGCGTTCACCTCGCTGGGCATCACGAGACCGTGGAGGCGGTCGGCACCGAGGGCCTCGACCGCGAGAAACGCCGTCAGCGTGCTGTCGATACCGCCGGAGAGGCCGAGGACGGCCCCGTCGGCGCCGGCACGGTCGACGACATCCGCGACGAACGCGGTGATATGGTCGCGCGTCGCCGCCAGTTCCGCCTCCGAGAGGCGGAGGTCGAGCGGGGCCGACTCCTCCAGAATGACGGATTCGTCGCTCATCGACTCGGTGTACGGGTGCCGGTTTGAAATACTCTCCCATTCACGGAATGCGGTGGACGTGCGTCCGAACAGCGATCCCGAAATCGACCGGACGGACAGTTCGTCACTCCACGTCGAGTGTCGTCTCGTCGACGGCGCCGGTCGTCCCGCTGGCCGCGTCGCGTCGCTCGCCCGCCGTCTCCGCCTCGCCGCCCGTGGCCTCCTCCCGGATGCGGAGCACGCGCTCGTACGGGAAGAAGTCGCGGCCGCCGGCGTGGGTCACCCAGACCCCGGAGTCGTAGAAGTCGACGGCGTCGACGTGCAAGGGGTCGCCGTCGGCGGTCCACTCGTAGGTCGACCGCGACCACCTCTCGAAGTCGAACGTCCGCCACCGGGCGTCGTTATCGACGTACTGATCGGGGACGAGGAAGGTGAACGGCGTCCATCGTCGGAGCTCCATACCGCCCAGTGAAATATCAGCTCACATATCAGTAGCGGTGCCCACGCTCCCGCATCCGATGTATTTATACGACTCATCGGCCATTGTCCGGATGGCCGACGCGCGCCGTTGGTCCAGTGGTAGGACAGTGGCTTCCCAAGCCACTAGCCCGGGTTCAATTCCCGGACGGCGCATTTCTGCGACCGAAGTGAGGCGAAATCGCCACGGAATCGAATCAGGAAGTGAAGCGAGCGAACGCGAGCGGAACGACCGTGGTTCGATTCCCGGACGGCGCACTCCCTGTGGTCGTTTGCCCTCCCACGTCCCGAATGGCGCAGTCACACACGATTTTTGTGCGACCACGCTCGTACCGTGCCCATGGTCCCCCTCCAGTCCGCTCCGCCCTCACTCGGCCCGCCGCTGGCGTTTCTCGTCGTCCTCGTCGTCGGCGGCGTCGGTCTCGGTGCGCTCGGAAGCGCCGTCGCGCGCCGCCTATCGAACCCCGTCGGCAAGTATCGACTCCTGTATCTCGGCGTTCTCGTGCCGTTCGCGCTGCTGTCGTACGGCGTCCTCGCCCTCCTCGAGTTCGGGAGCGCCGTTGCGGCGACGGTCGGCACGGCCGGCCCACTCGGCTCGCTGGTCGCGGACGCGACGGGGCTGCTCGGCGCCGGCGTCGTGTGGCTGGCGGCATACGCGGCCACGATCCGCGGCGTGCGGGCCGTCCGCGACATCGATCTCTCGACGACCACGGCGGTCGCCCGGATGGCGCGATACGTCGTCGGGGTGAGCGTCGCCGTCGCCGTGGTCATGCTCCCGCTTCGAGTCGGGTCGGGCGTGTCGCCGCTCGGACTGACTATCGTCGTCGCCGTCCTGCTTCTCGTCGGGGTCGGCGCTTCGCCGTGGATCGTCGCCGCGCTTCGCTCGACCACCTCGCCGGACGAGTCGGTTCGGGACCGACTGGCGACGCTCCGGAACCGGGCGGGACTCGACGTCCGGGACACGCTCGTCCTCGACACCGACGACGAGGAGACGGCGGCCGCCTACGTCCGCGGCCCGCCGGGCTACCGCCGGCTGTTCGTCACGACCACGTTCCTCGACCGGTTCGACGACGAGACGGCGGCGGCCCTGCTCGCGGTGCAGGCCGGCCGCGTCCGAACGCGCCTCCTCGTCCGGCGGGCCGGCAGCGCCACCCTCGCGGCGATACCGCTCGTCGCGGCGGTGGCCGGATGGGGGCCACGGTGGCCGCTACTCGGGAGCGCCGTCGGCGTCGTCCTCGTCGGATTCTGGCTCGCCCGACGCGGCGTCCGGGCGGCCGACGACGTGGCGGCAGGAACCGTCGGGAACGACGCCGTCGCCGACGCGTTCGAGCGCTACGCCGAGGTGCACGCGCTGGAACCGACGCGGCGGCGCGTGCCGAATCCGCTGTCGGTGAACGTCGCCCTCGGAGACCGGATCGACCGCTTGCGCGGGCGCTAAGGCTGGGCGTCGTCGACGACGCGTCGGAGTTCGGCCGTCGCCCCCTCGTCGTACCGAAGCACCCGCCGCCACCACGGCCCCTTCCCCGAGTCGCTCGACAGTTCGGTGACGAGGCGACCGGCCGTCGCGCCCGCATCGGGCGCACTCAACGGCACCGCCCGATCCAGCAGGCGGGAGCCCTCGCCGCCGGCGACCAGCACCTTCGCGTCGAACGCCGCGCGTTTGAGGTGGGCGTTGCTCGTGAACGGCGCCCGTGCCGCGTCGTCGAGTTCACGGTACGTCTCGCCCGTCACCGCGCGTTCGACCCGAAACTCGCCGATCAGGTAGGCGCCCCACTCGGGCGGGAACGCGGGCGCCCCGGCGGGGTCGCCGCGGAGCGACAGCGTCGCGTAAAAGAGGAGGGAGTCGCCGGGATCGAGCGTCGAGAGCGGCCCCGCCTTCACGCCGTGTTCGTCGCCGTAGGTGTGGGTCGTCGAGCCGTGGACGCCCGCGAACTCGGGGTCGAGGTGGACCCGCCGGTCGGCCACGTCGCTCGTGTCGACGGGGAGCCGAAAGGAGAGATCACCGTACGTCGGCACCGCCTCGCCCGTCGGCTCGCGTTCGGGAATCGGGACGTACGCGAACCGGCCGTCCGGGGTGACGGGGCCACGGAACCCCGGGAGCGTGGTGTTGGCGCCGACGTTGATGGCGATGGCTCGGGGCATGTCGCTCACGCTGGGGTGAATCGGAGCAGGCGGTCGTCCGCTCCGACGGGCGACCCCCGACCGTCGCGGTTGCTCGTCACGGCGTGGAGGTGGCCGTCGGGGCCGGTGAACACCGTCCGAATCCGGCCGTACGCCCCCTCGAAGAGCCGTTCCTGTTCGACCACCGCGTCGCGGCCTCGCGGCTCGTCGTCCGATCCGTTCGAGTCGCGTCTCGACTCGCTCCCCCCGAACCGAACCCGGCGGACGTGTTCGGCCTTGAGCGTCCCGAAGAAGAAATCCCCCCGCCACGCCTCGATGGGGCCGTCGTAGAACGTCGCACTCGCGGGCGCGATGGTGGGGGAGTAGTGGGCGAGCGGGTCGGTGAACCGGTCGTCGTCGCTCGGCCCCCTGGCTTCGGGCCAGCCGTAGTTCTCGCCGGCCCGGAGGACGTTGATTTCGTCCGCGACGGAGGGGCCGTGTTCCGTGCTGTAGAGTCGGCCGTCGCGGACGGCGAGCCCTTGGGGGTTGCGGTGGCCGTAGCTGAACACGGGGGAGTCGAAGGGGTTGTCGGGGTGGGGCTCACCGTCGAGGGTCACGCGGAGCACCGAGCCCGCGAGAACGTCGGAGTCCTGGGCGCTCGGGGCGGCCGACGCGTCGCCACACGTCATATAGAGGGCGTCGTCGTGGACGAGGAGGCGCCCGCCGTCGTGGATGTGTGCCCCCGGAATCCCCGTGAGAAGCGGTTCGGCCGCCCAGCCGTCGGTCAGATCGTGACGGACGAGGCGGTTGGCCAGTCCGCCGTCCGCCTCGTAGGTCTGGTGGGTGTAGGCGTAGGGCTCCGAGGGGTGGAAAGCAAGCCCTAGCAGGCCCCCTTCGCCGACGTGGCGCACGCCGTCGACGGACTCGACGACGGGTTCGACCGAGCCGTCGATCAGCCGGACGATCCGCCCCGGCCGCTCGGTGAGGTAGAGGGTGCCGTCGCGGTAGCCGACGCCCCACGGAATCTCCAGGCCGGTAGCGAGAGTTTCGGTAGCGACGCCGTCGGTGGTGGCAGTGTCGTCGCTCCCGGCCGAGCCACTGCCCGTCTCCGACCGCTCGGCACAGCCCCCGAGCACCGCGGTAGCCCCGAGGGTCGCGAGGTAGCGTCGTCGGTCCATATCGGCCGGTAGGACTGGAGCGATAAACTACTTCGGGGGGGAGAGATTCCGGCCGAACTCGTCGAAGACATCGAGGTCGTCGGGCAGGTCGTAGTCGATGCGGCGCTCCTCCGTGCGGTTCTCGCCGCCGGCGTCGAGCGGTTCGGCCACCTCGTCCCAGCCGGGTTTGACGCGGACGCTCTTGGCGGGCATCCCGACTGCGATGTGATGGGCCGGTACGTCGCCTTGCACGACCGCCCGGGCGCCGACGACGGCGTTCGGGCCGACGCGCGTGCCGGCGCTGACCATCGAGTCGTAGGTGACGCGGGCGTCGTCCTCGATGATCGTGTGGTAGTTACGCACCTCGGTCTGGTCGACGATGTCGTGGTCGTGGCTGTAGACGTGGACGCCGTCGGAGATAGAGACCCGGTCGCCGACCGTCAGTCGCCCCCGGTCGTCGAGGTGGACGTCGTCGTGGACGACGACATTGTCGCCGACGGCGATGTTGTGGCCGTAGGTGAACGTGATACCCTTGAAGAAGCGACAGTCGTCGCCGCAGTCGGCGAAGAGGTGGTTGGCGAGCATCCGCCGGAACCGGAGCGCGAACTCGACGTTGTCGGCCATCGGCGTGGCGTCGAACTGGCGCCAGAGCCACTGGAGGTACTTCGACTCCCTGAACTGCTCTTCGTCTTTCTCCGCGTAGTACTCGCTCTCGAGCGTGGCGTTACACGGGTCGTATCCCTGCAGGCGGACGCGCTCGGCGGGGGACACGTCGCCGCCGTCCTGCCACCGTTCGTACGCCTCGCGGTCCCCGAACAGGTCGACCAGTACGTCCCGTACTACCCTGCACGTATCCTCGTCGGAGGAGAGTCGCTCGTCGACGTAGTCGATAAACTCCCCGACGCCGTCCTCGGCATCGGCGGGGAGAGAGACGTGTCGCTTCGTCATGCAGCCCCGGTAAGCAACGGGTACTCAAAGGGGTTCGGGTGTGCACGGTCCGCGGTCAGGCGAGGAAGACGTGGCGCGGCCGGTCTGCGAGCACGTCGCGCCCCCAAGAGACGGTGTCGGTGAACGCGTCGGAACGGAAGAAGTTCATGGCGTCTTCCTTCGAGCGCCACTGGCTGGCGATGAACATGTCGTTCTCGTCTTCGAGGTTGATCATCAGGTCCGTCTCGCCGTGGCCCGCCATGTCCGCGAGTACGCCGCCGACCGTCTCGAACTTCTCGACGAACTCCTCGCGGTGGTCCGGCTTGACCGTATAGAACATACCCATCGTGCCGAAGCCGGACTCCTCGCCCGCCCGGCTGACGATGCCGGGGAGTTCCGAGAGAAAGCCCGCGGCGGTGTCGGCGGCGCTCGCGGTGTCCCAGATGCTCACGACCGCCCGCCGGTCCCGTTCGAGGGCGTCGTACACCGCCGTCTTGACGTGTGTGTCGTAGTGGTCGAAGTTGGATCGTAGGCCGTCCACCTCGTCGAAGAGGCCGTCGGCGTCGGCTTCCGAGTAGAGCACCGTCGCGTACACGTCCTCGCCGTGGGGCTTGCCGGCGTAGATGTCCAGGTCTTCGAGTTCGCCGCGGATGTCGTCCGCGTCGGCCTCGTCGTGTTCGTCGTCACCGTGGTGGTCCGCGTCGGCCTCGTCGTGGGCGTGCGCGTCGTCGCCGGTCGGCACCGACTCGCCCGCCAGAAACGCGGGCAGATCACTCGGTGGGAACCGGCGCCCGACGTAGAACGGCCCGAACTCGCTGTAGCGGGCACTCGCCTCGTCGTACCGGAGTTCGTAGACGATATCCTTCAGATTCGTCGGGTCCTCGGAGAAGAGCGTCACACCCCACTCCCAGTCGTCGAGGCCGACCGACGAGCAGACGATCTGTTTCACCCGCCCACCGAACTCGCGGCCGTGTTCGCCGTGCTCTTCCATCATCTCCCGCCGGCGCTCGAAGGGCAGGTCGTACCAGTTGTCCTGCTCGCCCCGTTTCCGGCTCATGGGGTAGAAACAGGCGTACTGGCCCTCGGGAATGTCGGGTTCGAGTTTCCCCTCGATGTAGCGTTTGAGACCCTCGTCGGTCTCCTCCTCGTCGTCGGTGAAGTAGGCGTCCGAGACGTAGCCGCTCACTTCGGTGACGGAGACGTAAGAGGTGGACTGCTCGGTGAACGCGCCGAGGGCCGTGCGGTCGAACCGCCGTTCGGCCGTCGACAGCGCGTCGAGGGTCGGACGCAGGTGGACGATCATCAGGTCCGCCTTGTGCCCGACCATCGCGAAGACGGCCGAGACGCCGTCCTCGGCGTCCTCGACGGCCTCGTGAGCGTCGAGATACGCGACGCCCTCCTCGATGGCCGACTCTCGCTCCCGCTCGGGGGCGTCACGCCACGCCGCCCAGTCGATCCGACGGAAGTCGTGCAGTGCGTACCAGCCTTCGTCCGTCTGGGGTGGTTCGCGCATAGGAGTCCGTTGGGACTGGGGGGGTATGGGAGTTGTGTGTCGTCGCCAGGCGATGGGAAGGGGAGCCGATGCGGCGGCGGAGGCGGTGCGGTCGCTGTGAGGAGGGTTGCGACCGGAGCGCGGGCCAAGGACCGACTGTAAGGCGGTCCGCAGGCTTTTGGTCCAGCTTTTATAAGCGACCGAGCGCAATAAAAGGTGAGCGTTTTAGAGCAACTGCGGCCCGAAGATCATCAACACGAGCGAGGCGAGCATCGTCAGCCCGATGCTAGTGGTGATGGTGCGTACGAGCCTCGCGGGGTCGGAGACGGGTAGCCGCGACACCACCGACTCGGCGCCCATGCGCAGGATGCGCCCACCGTCGAGCGGGTAGCCGGGAATGCAGTTGAACAGGCCGAGCTGGAGGTTCACCCACGCCGCCCAGAAGAGGGTGTTGGCGAGGACGAACACCCCGTCACCGAGGGGGGCAAGCGGCCCCTCGACGACGAAGAAGTTCGTCACCGAGGGCGTGAAACCGGGGAAGTTGGGGATGCCAAGCACGACGGAGGCGAGCGGAAGGACGAGGGCGACGTAGACGAGGGCAAAGGGCGAGTCTGTCAGGCCGGCGACGGCCGAGCCGCCGGCGCCACCCGACCCGCCGAGCAGTTCGAGGTAGGTGCCCGCGGGGTAGGTGCGGACGCCGAAGTCGGTGATGAGGAGCCCGCTCGTGCCGGGGAAGATGTCGACGCCAATGAAGCCGTTGCCGTCTCGCGGGTTCTCGCCGAGGCGCACGTCGTAGGTTCGGAACTCGCCGTCGACGTAGGCGCGGACGGGGACGCGGTCGCCCTCCTCGTAGCCGTCCAGCACCCGCGACAGGTCGTCCGAGGAGGTGACCCGTTCGCCGCCGATGCTCGTGATGATCAGCGTGGCGTTCGTCGGGGCGCTGGCGTTGGCGAGCGGCCCGTCGGGGGCGACCCCGGTGATGTACGCCCCGACGGGGATGGTGCGCGTGCCGGCGGTCGTCTCGATCTCGGCGAACGTGTCGTTCGCCACCGCGGCCCGGAACTCGCCGCGGGTGGTGACCGGCGTGCCGTTGACCGCCGTCACGCGGATCGGTTCGTCCCCGACCGAGAGGTTCGCGGGGTTGCCGCCGACGCTCCCGACGACGGTCAGCGAGCGCTCGACCCGAATCGTCCGCTCGCCATCGATTTCGACGGCGACGGTCCGGTTATCCGCGGCGAGGAGGGCGTCGTCCAGGTCGCGCTCGGTCGTCACCTCGGTGCCGGCGACGGCCGTCACCCGGTCACCGTGGCCGATGCCGGCGGCCGATGCCGGCGACCCCTCGTACGCGCCGTCGACGGCGACGCCGGGAGCGACGCCCACCGCGCCGATGACGGGACCGAAAAGGAGCGCGAAGGCAACGGCGGTGAGCACGAAGTTGTTGGTCACGCCCGCCGCGAACATCCGGGTGCGGGCGCCGCGGTTGGCCGCCCCCTGGCTCTCCTCGTCGGGTTCGACGAAGGCGCCGATGGGGATAAAGGCCAGAAAGACCACGCCCATCGACTCGATGTCGATGTCCTCGACGCGACAGAGGAGGCCGTGTCCCCCTTCGTGGACGACGAGGCCGACCAGCAGGCCGAAGACGATTTCGGGCGCGACGGCGAGCGGGAGGAAGTCGTTGACGCCGGGGACGACGAGGAAGTTCTGGGGCTGGTTGACCGCCGACGGCGGCGGCGGGTTTCGGAGGATCGTCAGCGCCTGAAAGAGCAGGAGGAGGAACATACCGGCCATGATGACCAGCGCGACGCCGACGCCGACGTTGCTGTACGCGCGCCAGAAGCGCCTCGGCTGCGCGAGACGGGTGAGGAGGGCGCGTCCACGGCGGGTGTGAATCGTCGCGATTGGACCCTGTAATCGCACGGCACTCGGGAGGTAGCCGCGGATCTGGAGGGCCTTCGCCACGAGGGAGTAGACGAGGACGCCGACGAGCACCCACAGCAGCGTGTTCATCTACCCGAGGCAAGGCCGCGACGGCAAAAGGCGTTCGGATACGATCACCACGCTTCGGGCGTCTCCTCGCCGCCGACCGAACCCGCGCGGCTTTTTCCCGTCGGCCACCAAGTGTCGAGACATGACTCGCTTCGACGCGGCCGACACGGCCGGGCGACGCAAACTGTTCGCGGAGGCGGTACTCGCCCACCGCAACCGTGGCAGCCAGTTTCTGACCATCGAGGTCGACCCCGCGGACGCACCGGGCGTCGATCCCGACGACGGCGACGACGACCCCGCGCCCGTGCCCTGGGTCCAGTTCGCCGAAAAGACGTTCAACCTCGACTGCACCGACGCGGAGCTCGACCGCCTGAAGGACGTGCTGGCCGAATTTCCCGAATGTCGTATCGACCGGATCGAACGACCCGACGAGGCCGAGGGGGCGAACGTTCGGGTCACCGCGCGCTCGGACGCGAACCGGCTGGGACAGTTCGCCGACCGCGCCCTGCAGGCCACCTACGGCCTCGACGACGGCTACCGGGCGTGGGTGACGCAGGTGTGAGACGGGGGCCGTAACTGGGTGCCGGTGAGTCGCCGTCCCGCGTCGGTGACGGACGGGTCCGACGGACGACGATCCGTACGACCGGAGGGGAAGCGTGATACTCGTGGCGAACGGGATACTGAATTATGAACGTCTCGTGGAGATCGGAGGAGCGGGGCCGTGAGTGACGCGACTCCCCCGCCAGCCCTCCTATCGCGGCCGCTAATACCAGTGGCGAGCGAGGACGACGCGGTCGAAACCTGTCACACGGCGTTCCCGCGTATCGCCGCCGCGGACGGCCGGGCCGTGGTCGTCCACGTGATAGAGAAGGCGGGAGGCGCGCCCGATAAGGCCTCGGTCGAAGGGCGCGAGGAGGCGGCCAAAGCGGCGTTTTCGGCCGTTCGCGACTGCGCCGCCGAGGCGGGGGTCGACGTCGAGACTGAGATCCGGTACGGCACCGACGTGGTCGATGCCATCCTCGACGCGGCCGCGGATCTCGACGCTAGCGCGATCGTCTTCCACCCCCGTGGCGGGTCGTGGCTGCTCGACCTCCTGACCGGCGACGTACGCGATACGCTGATCGCCGAGAGCGACCGACCGGTCGTGGTGTTGCCGGACGCTGCGAGCGACGGCACGGACGCGGAGGCCGACCAGTGAGCGACGAGGAACTCGCGAAGGACCTCGGTCCGCTGGCCGCCCTCACCATCGGCGTCGGGACGATGATCGGCGCGGGCATCTTCGTGCTCCCGCGGACGGCGATCAGTCAGGCCGGCTCCTTCGCCGTCGTCGCGTTCGTCCTCGGGGGCGCCATCGCGCTCCTGACGGCGTTCTCGGCGAGCGAACTCGGGACGGCGATGCCGAAATCCGGCGGCGCGTACTACTACGTCAACCACGCGCTCGGGCCGCTCTTTGGATCGATCGCCGGCTGGGCCAACTGGCTCGGCCTCGCCTTCGCCTCCGCATTTTATATGGTCGGGTTCGGCCAGTACATCCAGCAGATATTCGGGATCACGGGAACGGTCGGCCTCGGCCCTATCGGGCTCGACCCGGTGAAGCTCATCGCCCTCGCGGGCGGTGCGTTCTTCGTCGGCGTCAACTACGTGGGCGCCAAGGAGACGGGACGCCTCCAGAACGTCATCGTGATCGTCTTGGTCGGGATTCTCGCCGTCTTCACCGCCTACGGCGCGCTCCGGGCCGACCCCGCGAACCTGCCGCCGGCCGCCGGGTTCGGCGATACGATGGCCGTGACCGGCATCATCTTCGTCTCCTATCTGGGCTTCGTCCAGATCACGAGCGTCGCCGAGGAGATCAAAGACCCCGGCCGGAACCTGCCACGGGCGGTCATCGGAAGCGTCCTCCTCGTGACGGTGATCTACGCGCTCGTACTGGTGACGATGGCCGCCGCGGTGGAGCAGGGATTCATCAACGCCCTCCCGACCGAACGGATCGCCGTCGTCGAGGTGGCGCGACTCCTCCTCGGCCCCGCGGGCGCCATCGCCATGTTGCTCGGCGGTCTGCTGGCGACGGCCTCTAGCGCCAACGCCTCGATCCTCGCGTCCTCGCGAATCAACTTCGCGATGGGCCGGGACGGCATCGTCAGCGAGTCGCTCAACGAGATCCACCCCCGATTCGCCACCCCCTACCGTGCCATCGCCATCACCGGCGCGCTCATCCTCGCGTTCATCGCCGCGGGAACCGTCGAGACGCTAGCGGCGATGGGGAGTGTCCTCCACCTGGTCATCTACGCCCTCCTCAACGTCGCGTTGATCGTGATGCGGGAGGCGAAGCCGGCGGAGTACGACCCGGACTACACGATCCCGCTCTACCCGGTCGTTCCGATCCTCGGCGCGCTCACGGCGCTCGGGCTGATCGTCTTCATCACGCCGCTGGTCATCGGGCTGAGCGCCCTCCTCGTCGCCGGAGCGATCATCTGGTACTTCGCGTACGCCCGCACCCGCGCAACCAAACAGGGGATCCTCTCGGAGTATATCGTCGATCGGGCCGACGAACTCCCCGACGCCGCAGTCGACGCCGCCGCGAGCGTCCAGCCGGACGGCGGCGAGTATCGGGTGATGGTGCCGCTGGCCAATCCCGAACACGAACGGGAACTGATCGAACTAGCGAGCACCATCGCGAAGGAACGCGGCGGGACCGTCGTCGCCACCCACATCATCACGGTGCCGGACCAGACGGCCCTGGAACGCGCCAAAGGGCGGGCCGACGAGATAGACGAAACCTCGAAGTTCCTGCTCGACCGGGCGCGCGAGGACGCCGAAACCTTCGGCGTCGAGGTGGAGACCCACACCATCCTCTCGCATCGCTCCTACGAGGAGATTTTCGACGCGGCGCGGACCCACGACGCCGACCTCGTGGTGATGGGCTGGAATCCGGGCGCCCACGGCGCCCCCGGCCGCGTCGAAGGCACGATGGACGAACTCGTCCACAGCCTGCCCTGCGACATGCTGGTGTTGAACGACCGCGGGTTCGACCCCTCGCGGATCGTCGTCCCCACCGCGGGCGGGCCGGACTCCGAACTCGCGGCGGAGGTGGCGGCGCTCCTCCGCCTCACCAACGACGCCGAGGTGCGGGTGCTCCACGTCGCCGATGACGTGGACGCGGGCGAGGCGTTCTTGGAGGAGTGGGCGGCCGAAAACGGCCTCTCGGACGCCGAACTCGTCGTCCGCTCCGGCGACGTGGAGGCGGCCATCGAGGCGGAGGCCGCGGACGCGACGATGCTCGTCATCGGCGCGACGGAGCGTGGCCTGCTCTCCCGGCTGGTCCGCGGAACGCTCGTCCTCGACGTGGTCAACGACGTGGAGTGTTCGGTCCTGCTGGCCGAGCGGAAACGGGACCGCGGGCTGATCGAACGGCTGTTCGGCTAACCTGACGGTTTTTATTCTTCGACCGCCCGGTAGCGGGTATGAACGCGGACGCCGGCACGGAGGCCGACGCGGACGCCGTCACTGGCCCTCCGGACGGCATGGTCGACGCCCGCGACGACCTGACGCCGATGTTGAGTCAGTACTTCGACCGCTGTGCCGAGTACGAGGACGCCCTCCTCCTCTTCCAGAACGGCGACTTCTACCAGACTTACTGTGACGCCGCCGAGGAGGTGGCGCGGGTGTGCGAACTCACGCTCACCCAGCGTGAAGACAGCACGGGCACCTACCCGATGGCGGGCATCCCCGTCGACAACGCCGCGACGTACGTCGAACGCCTGCTGGAGGCCGGCTACCGAATCGCCGTCGCGGAACAGGTCGAACGGCCCGAGGCGGCGTCGGGGCTCGTCGACCGCGCGGTCACGCAGGTGATCACTCCGGGAACCGTCATCGACGACGAGTTGCTGGGGGCAGGGACGAAAAACTACGTCGCGGCGGTGACCCGCGAGGGTCGGACCCGCGCCGTCGGCGCCGTCGACGCCGCCACCGGCGAGTGTCTGGTGACGAGCGTCGACGACGAAGCCGGCCTGTACGCGGAACTCGACCGCCTCGCGCCCGCGGAACTGCTCGTCGGTCCCGACGCGAGCGTCGACACCGAGACGCTCGCCGTCGCGCCGATGATGACCGACCACGAGGCGGCCGATCTGGATGTCGAAGCGGCGGCCGAAACCCTCTCGGCGTACGTCTCACGCCCCGATGCGGTGGTCGAGGGCGACGCCGAACGCCGGGCCTGTGGCGCCGCCCTCGCCTACGCCGAGTGGACACAGGGGGACGACGGTCCCCTCGACTACGTCACGCGCATCCGTCGCTACGACCCGCGGGCAGCCCTCGGCCTCGACGCGACGGCCGTCCGCAGTCTCGAACTGTTCGAGAATCGGGGCGCCGGCGCGAGCGAGACGCTGTTCGACGTGCTCGACGACACCGCGTGCGCGCTCGGCCGGCGGAAACTCGACGGCTGGCTCCGCCGACCGCTCGTCGACCGCGAGCGAATCGAGGCGCGACTGGACGCCGTCGACGCCCTCGCCGACGCCGTCCTCGCCCGCGAGACGATCCGTGACGCCCTCCACGCGGTGTACGACCTCGAACGGCTCTCGGGGCGTATCTCCCGGGGACGGGCGGACGCCCGCGACCTGCGGTCGCTGAAAGCGACGCTCGACGCCGTCCCCGACGTGCTGGCGGGCGTGGACGGAGTCGACGGCGACGCGGCCCGGCTGGACGAGTTGCGCGAGCGTATCGACCCCGTCGACGACGTGCGCGACCTGATCGGGCGGGCGATCCAGCCCGATCCGCCCGTCGAACTGACCGAGGGCGGCGTGATCCGTGAGGGGTTCGACGACGAACTCGACCGACTTCGGGAGACCGAACGCGAGGGGCGGGCGTGGGTGGCGGATCTCGAAGCCCGCGAACGGGAGCGGACCGGCATCGACTCCCTCTCGGTCGGGCACAACCAGGTCCACGGCTACTACATCGAGGTGACCGACCCCAATCTGGATCGGGTGCCCGACGACTACACGCGGCGTCAGACGCTCAAAAACGCCGAGCGGTTCTACACGCCGGCGTTGAAACGCCGCGAGGACGAGATTCTTGGCGCGGCCGAGCGGGCGGACACGCTGGAGTACGAACGCTTCTGCGAGGTGCGCGAGTCGGTCGCCGCCGAGACTGACCGACTGCAAGCGGTCGCCGACGCTCTCGCCCAACTCGACGCCCTGGCGACGCTCGCGGGCGTCGCCGTCGACCGGAACTACGCGCGGCCGACGTTCCACGACGGGGGCATCGACATCGAGGCGGGCCGCCATCCGGTCGTCGAGGCGACACAGGACCGGTTCGTCCCGAACGACGCCGCCCTGCCGCCGGGCAGCGTCAGCCTCGTCACCGGCCCGAACATGAGCGGGAAGTCGACCTACATGCGACAGGTGGCGCTGATCGTCGTCCTGGCGCAGATGGGGAGTTTCGTCCCCGCCGACGCCGCTCGTCTCCCAGTGGTCGACCGGGTGTTCACCCGCGTCGGCGCGAGCGACGACATCGCGGGCGGGCAGTCCACCTTCATGCGCGAGATGGCCGAACTCACCGCGATCCTGCACGAGGCGACGCCCGACTCCCTCGTCTTGCTGGACGAGGTGGGGCGCGGCACGAGCACTGCCGACGGCCGCGCCATCGCCCGCGCCACCGCCGAGTTCCTCCACGACGAGGTGGGCGCGACGACGCTCTTTGCGACCCACTACCACGATCTGACGGGGCTGGCCGAGGCGTACGAAGGGGTTCGGAACCTGCATTTCGCGGCCGAACGCGAGGACGGCGACGTGACCTTCCTCCACCGCGTCGCCGACGGGCCAGCCTCGTCGTCGTACGGCGTCGAGGTGGCGCGCATGGCCGGGGTTCCCGATCCGGTCGTCGAGCGGTCGCGGGCGCTCGTCGAGGACGCGGACCGGGGCACGAACGGCCACGACGACGGGATACAGGTGACACTCGACGGCGTGGACCGTGACGGCGTCGAGGTGGGGGCGACCGGCGGAGGAGCGGAGGCCGACGACGGCGTCGCCGCCACCCTCCGTGAGACCGACCTCGCTCGAACGACGCCCATCGAGGCGCTGAACCTGCTGGCGGCGCTGAAAGATCGGGTCGAGGAGTCGTGAGCCCGACCATGCGACGGTTGGATCGCGAGACGGTCGACCGCATCGCGGCCGGGGAAGTCGTCACCCGTCCGGCGCGGGTCGTCGTCGAACTCATCGAGAACGCGCTGGATGCGGGCGCGGAGCGGATCGAAATCGAGGTGGACGGCGACGGAACCGAGCGAATCCGCGTCGCCGACGACGGGGAGGGGATGAGCACCGAGGCGGCCGAACTGGCCGTCGAGCGCCACACGACGAGCAAGTTACCCGAGGGAGACCTGACGGCCGTGGAGACCCTTGGGTTCCGGGGCGAGGCGCTCGCCAGCGTCGCGGACGTGGCCCGGCTGACGCTGACGACGAACGATGGGGGGCCGAGGGGAACGCGGGTCACCGTGGACGGCGACGACGTGACCGTCGAGTCCGCGGGCCGTGGTCGCGGGACGACCGTCGAGGTTCGCGACCTGTTCCACAACCGCCCGGCCCGACGGGAGTCGCTGGCCGCGCCGGCGACGGAGTTCGAGCGGATCAGCGACCGCGTCGCCGACTACGCGCTCCTCCGTCCCGCGGTGGCATTCTCGCTCGATCACGACGGCCGGCGGACCGTCGCCACCCCCGGCACCGGCGACGCCGCGGACGCCGCGCTCTCGGTGTACGGCCGGACGGTGGCCCGCGAGAGCACGACCCTCGACGCGGCGGCGCCGGTCGAGATTGCCGGTCGGGAGACGGAGGTGGCGGTCCGCGGCCTGCTCGCCTACCCGTCGACGACCCGGGCGTCGACCGGACACGTCCGCCTCGCGGTCAACGGCCGCCCCGTCTCGGTGCCGGCGCTCCGCCTGGCGGTCGAACGGGGGTACGGGTCGCTCCTGCCGGGTGATCGCCATCCCGTCGCCGCCCTCGCCGTCTCGCTCCCGCCGTGGGCCGTCGATCCGAACGTCCACCCGACGAAAGAGACAGTGGCGCTTCGGGCGGCCGACGCGGTGGCGAGTGTGGTCGAGGACGCGGTCGGTGACGCCCTCTCGACGGCCGACCTCCGGCGGTCGGCGGAGGTGGCGATGGACCTCGACGCGGCGCTCGAACCGGTCGACGCCGACGAGTCGGCGCTCGCCGACGCGACGTTCGTCGGCCGCTTTCGCGACCTGTATCTGCTCTGTGCGGCCGACGGCGACCTGCTGGTGATCGACCAGCACGCGGCCCACGAGCGAATCAACTACGAGCGCCTGCGCGAGGCGGTCGACTCGGCGGCCGTCCCGTCGGCGACGCTCGACCCGCCGGCGACGCTGTCGCTCTCGCCCGCCGACGTCGCCGCCGTCGAGGCCCACGCCGACGAACTCGCCCGTCTCGGCTTCGACCCCGAGCCGTTCGGGGGCGGCACCGTCCGACTCCGGGCCGTCCCGGCGCCGCTCGGGCGGGTCGCCGACCCCGAGGCGCTGGAATCGACGCTCGCCGCGCTCCGTGACGGGTCGGGAGCCGACGAACGGGACGCCCTGCTCGCGGATCTGGCCTGTCACCCGTCGCTGAAGGCGGGGGACGAACTCACCGACGACGAGGCGGCGGCGCTGATCGAGCGACTCGGGGCATGCGACCAGCCTTTCGCCTGCCCGCACGGCCGGCCGACGGTCCTCGCCATCGACGAGACACACCTCGCCCGCGGATTCGATCGGCATCCGAACCGTCGCTGACGCGGCGGCTACCACTCCTTGCAGTCGGCACAGACGAACGAATCGCCATCGCGCCAGCGACGCGAGACGACGGCGTCACAGTCGTCGCAGGCGGCGCCGTTGGCCGACCACCGCATCGTCGGGACGCTGGGGGCGGCGTCGGCCGCGGGCGTCGACGCCTCGTCGTCTGCCACGTCGGCCTGATCACCCTCCGTCGACGCAACTGCGAACTCGTCGAGTGAACGGTCGGACACGCGTGTCGTCCGGGCGTCGAGCGCATTAACCGTGACGGCGACGGGCCCGGAGCGGTCAAGTTCGACGCGCACCTACCGGGGATATGGCTACCGTGACGGAGTTACTTGTGCGATTGGTGGAGAGCGTCGTCGACCTCGTGATCGTCTTCGTCACCGAGGTGGCGCCGCACGATCCGATCGGCCTGCTGGTCTTTCTGGTCGGCGCGGCGCTCACGACGGTCGCCGCCGGCCTCTTCGGCGCGCTGACGGTCGGCGCGCTGTTCGCGTGGGTTCGCGATACCGTCGTCTCCTGACCTACTCCCGTGCCCGCTCGTGGGCCTCCGCCGCGAGATCGATCGCGGCGTCGAGATCCGGTCCGAGCGGCGAGCCGACGACGACGCTGTCGGCGTACGCCAGTACGTCGGCCAGCCGATCGGCCACCTCGTCGACCGTGCCCGCGGCACAGAAGGCGTCGATCATGGCGGGCGTCACGAGGTCGAAGGCGTCGGTGAAGTCGCCGGCTGCGATGGCGTTGCCCACCTCGTCGGCGCGGTCGGCGTCGATGCCGTGTCGCTTCAGGACCGGCGGGGGCGACCCGGCGGCGATGAAGGCGACCGGCGGGCGGGCCGCCTCGCGGGCCGCCGTGCCGTCCGCGGCGACGCTGACGCTCGCGTAGGCGGCGAGGTCGAACTCGCCGAGGTCGTCGAGGCGGTCGTCGAGTCCGTCGTCGACCTGGTCGCGTGCCCAGCGCAGGTCGGCGGGGTGAGAGCCGTTGTAGAGCAGGCCGTCGGCGTGTTTGGCGGCCATCTTGCACATATGTGGCCCCTCGCCGCCGACGTAGGTCGGGATGGGCGTGGGCACGTCGAAGTTGAGACCGGCGTCCTCGGCGGTGAAGGTGCCGTCGTGGCTGACGCGCTCGCCGTCCCAGAGCCGTCGGGCGATCTTGAACGCCTCCAGGACGGGGCGGAGCCCCCGGTCCTCGGCGAGGCCGAGATTGCCGAGCGTCGAGGGATCGCCGGGACCGATGCCGAAGACGGCGCGGCCGTCGCTGGCCTCGGCGACGGTCGCCACCTCGCCCGCGAGCGTCACGGGGTGGCGTTCGAGGGGGTTGACGACGCCCGGCCCCAGCCGGATGTCGTCGGTCGCCGCCGCCAGCCGCGAGAGGGCGGCGAAGGGCGACCGGTTGTTGTAGTGACTGGAGACGAACAGCGTGTCGTAGCCGGCGGCCTCGGCCGCGGTGCCGAGGTCGACCAGTCGATCGAGCGGATGCTCGGGCGTGAGTTCGATCCCGAACATCAGCGGCGGTTCCTCCGTCGGGCGCGCGTGGGCTGGGTCATCCGTCAGTCGGTTGGCCCCGACGCTCAAAAACCGTTCGTCGTACGCGGTACCTGCCGGTGTCGGTGATAGCGTGGCGCCTCGCGCCACGAACAACCGGCGGAGTCCGGTGATAGCGAGGAGCGACGCCCCTCGGACAGACGGCGACGCCGCCGATCCTAGGTGTGCCCGTTGACCGGCACCGGCCCGTACGGCTCCACCAGATAGTCGAGATCGCTCCCCGAGAGGTCGATCTCCAGCGCTTCGACCGCGGCCTCCAGATGCTCGATGCTCGTCGTCCCGACGATGGGGGCGTCCACCTCGTCTTGATGGAGGAGCCACGCGAGTGCGACCTGTGCCATCGTCACGCCCTTCTCGGCGGCGAGTTCCTCAACGCGTTCGTTGATCTCGGCGCCGCCGTTGGCGTAGTAGGTGGCGACCCGTTCGGACATGCGGTCGTGGTTGTCCATGAACTCGCCGCGGGTCGTCTCGCCGGTGGCCTCGTGGGGGCGCGCTAGAAAGCCGCGGGCGAGCGGCGACCACGTGAGCACGCCGATTCCCTCCCGCGCACAGAGGGGGAGCATCTCTCGTTCCTCCTCGCGGTAGGCAAGGTTGTAGTGGTTCTGCATGGTGACGAAGCGGTCGAGGCCCAACGCGTCGCTCGTGTGGAGCGCGTCCGCGAACTGGTAGGCCCACATCGAACTGGCGCCGAGGTGACGAACCCGGCCCCGACGCACCGCGTCGTCGAGGGCGCGCAGCGTCTCCTCGATGGGCGTGTCGTAGTCCCAGCGGTGGATCTGATAGAGGTCGATCGTCTCCATGCCGAGGCGGTCGAGGCTGTTCTGCAGTTCCTGCTCGATGGCCTTCCGCGACAACCCCTGCGCGTTCGGGTTGTCGTCGTCCATCGAGTTGTACACCTTCGTCGCGACGACCGGCCAGTCGTCGTCGTACTCGTCGAGGACGCTCCCGAGGATGCGTTCGGACTCGCCGAGCGAGTACATATTCGCCGTGTCGAAGAAGTTGATTCCGAGATCGATTGCGCGCTCGATGATCGGCCGGCTCTCGGCCTCGTCGAGCACCCAGTCGCGCCAGTCGCTCGAACCGAAGCTCATACAGCCGAGACAGAGACGGCTGACCGTCGTGCCGGTCGATCCGAGCGTCGTATACTCCATGCCACCCGCAGGCCGGGGGGGTGACAAAAGGGTGCCGGGGGAGGGCATGTGAGTCAGTACCGGCGTGTCGTCGAACGGGTCGGCAACACGCCGGAACACAGTTACGATCGACAGTATCAGCCGTCCTCGAACGACCAGCCCCGGAGTGCCTGCCGGACGAAGTCACCCTCCACGTCCCGGAAGAGGGCGTCGCTGCCGTCGTGGTCGCCGAACTCGAAGTCGCGGACGACGACGACGGGGGTCCCGCCCGCACCCTCGCCGGCGACGAGGTTGGCGGCGGCCGCGAGTTCGTCCACGACGGCCTGGACGGTGACGCCGAGTTCCCGCCCGTCGCGGTCGCGCTCCCCCCGCCAGTCGCGGGCGGCGGGCGTCCCGGCCCACCCGATGGCGACGCCACGCTGGCCGTGACGGAACGGCCGGCCGCAGGTGTCGGTGACGACCACCCGGTCGGCGTCGAGGCCGGCCGCGATCCGGGCCGCGCTCTCGCTTGGCCGCTTCGGGAGGAGCAACAGGTCGCCGCCGGGCACGTTCGAGCGGTCGATACCCGCGTTGACCGTCACGTGGCCGAATCGCGTCTCCGTCAGCAGGAAGGGTGACTCCATCAGGAGGTCCGTACTCTCCTCTAAGACCGCCTGCGCGAACCGCGGGTCCTTCCGCTCGCCCGTGGCGCGTTCGAGGCGGGTAGCGACTTCGCGGGCGCGGGGGCCGGCCGGAAAGTCGGCGAGGTCGGCCACGCGCCCCTCGACTTTGGAGACGATCGTACTCGCCACACAGACCACGTCGTCGGGGCGGAGGTCGACCCGTTCGGAGACGAGGGCGGGGACGTCGTCGCCGGCGTCGAACTCGGGGAGGTCGGGGACGGGAGAGAGCTTCATCGGCCGCCTCCAGTGGCGACGGGCGTCACCAGCCGTCCCCGCGGTGGAGCGTCACGTCGAGGTTGCCGTCGACGGCGGTGGCGGTCAACATCGTCGTCTCGGTGCCCGGATTCGCACCGGTCGCCGTGCCGGGGTTCAGGATGCGCACGCCGTCGTGGACCCCGTCGAGGTGTTCGTGGGTGTGGCCGGCGACGCCGACGGCGTCGGGCCCGCCGTGTTCCCGCACCGCGGCGGCGACGCGGTCCTCGTAGCCGATGCGGTCGCCGGTGCCGTGGGTGACGACGAACTCGACGCCACCGGACTCGACCGTCGTCACCTCGGGCAGGTCGACACTCGCCGGATCGACGTTGCCCCGGACGCCGGTGAACGACCCGCCCGCGAGGCATCGAACCTCGTCGACGACGGCGGCCGTCTCGTAGTCGCCAGCGTGGATGACGTGATCGACCGCCTCGATCCGCTCACGGACCCAGTCGGGGATGCCGCTCGCCCGATCGGGAACGTGTGTGTCGCTGATGATCGCCAACTCCATACACTGGCGTAGTCGCGCGAGGTGAAATCCTTGTCCCACCGGCGGCACAAGAGCCGTGTGGCTGGCCGTCGAACGACCGCCATGCCCCACGCCCACGTCGTCACCTGCTTTCTGCGCCACCGGACACACGTCCTGCTCGGTCGCCGGAGCGGCGCCGTCGGCACCTACGCCGGGCGGTGGGCTGGCGTCTCGGGCTACGTCGAGGGCGACCCCGCCGACGCCGAAGCCGACGCCCGCCGTGAGATTCGCGAGGAAGTCGGGCGCACCGACGCGACGCTCGTCCGCGCCGGCGACCCCCTGGACATCGTGGACGGCGACCGAACGTGGACCGTCCACCCGTTCCTGTTCGAGGTCGGAGATCGGACGGTCGAGCCGAACGAGGAGATAGTCGCCCACGAGTGGGTGTCGCCCCCAGCGATCCGCGAGCGATCCACCGTTCCCGGCCTCTGGGACGCCTACGCGGCCGTCGCGCCGACAGTCGAGACGGTGCGCGACGACGAAACGCACGGCTCGGCCTGGATTTCAGTGCGGGCACTCGACGTCCTGCGGGACCGGGCCGCCACGGCCGACTCGATGGCGTCGGTCGTCGCCGTCGCGCGCGAACTCCGGGACGCCCGGCCGAGCATGGCCGCCGTCGCCAACCGGGTGAACCGGGTGCTGGCAACGGCCGAGCGGACGCCCGAGGCGGTGCGAAAGCGGGCGGAGGCGGTCGCTAGCGACGCCCTCGACGCCGACGACGCGGCGGCGACGCTCGCCGCCGAGCGGTGTGGCGCATCGGTGGCCACACTCTCGCGCTCCGGCACCGTCCTCGCGGCGCTCCGGGCGGCCGAGCCGTCGGTCCTGATCGGCGAGTCCCGCCCCGCCCGCGAGGGCGTCGACGTGGCGGCCGAACTGGCCGACTCGGGACTGGACGTGACGCTGACGACCGACGCGGCGCTTTCGAGCGAACTCGCCGACTCGGCGCCAACGGCCGTCCTCGTCGGCGCCGACGCGGTGCTCGCGGACGGGAGCGTCGTCAACAAGGTCGGTACCCGCGGCCTGGCGTTCGCGGCCGCCCGCGAGGGCGTGCCGGTGTACGTCGTCGCCGCCGCGGACAAGATACGGCCCGACGAGCGATTCCACGGCGAGGCGGGCGACGCCGTCGACCTCTACGACGGATCGGCGGCCGTGACCGTCTCGAACCCCATCTTCGATCGGACGCCCGCCGAAGTGGTGGACGCGGTGCTCACCGAGCGCGGCGCGCTGGACAGCGAGGGAGTTCGGGACGTGGCGGCCGAACACGAAGAAAACGCGGCGTGGGACGAGGAAGGGTAACGGCGTCAGCGGGCGTGACGATTACGCCGGCGCGGCGTTCTCGCCACCGTCGTCGGGCGTCGCGTCGCTCACCGACTCGCCGAGCGAGCCGTCGTGATCGCCGCCCAGGAACGACCGGATCAGGTCGTGAATCGCCGAGACGTGATCGGGCACCTGCGCGGGCAGATCCGCGGGCGGGCCGCGACGGTCGGCGCTCTCCGCGGCCGCATCGGGTGCCGCGCCGTCGGCGTTGTCGGCGGCCGCGTCGGCGGGCTGACCGTCGTTCGACTCGTTCGCCGCCGCGTCGTCGTCTTCGGACGCGTCGTCGGCGTTGTCGGCGGCCGCGTCCGCGTGGTCATCGTACTGGTCGTCCGCACCGACGTCGACGGGCGCGTTGCCCGGCGCCGCGGCGACCGTACCGACGGTCACCAGCAGCGCCGCGAACGCGACTGCGACGAGTTTCGTTCGGGTCATCGTTGCGCTCGATCCGTGTGGCTGGGGGGTATTGAACCCCGATTCCCGTCAACCCGAATTTCGGCGGTTTGAACCGAATTTAACGACGATTAATCCCGGTCAAGAGTGGTGAACCCGGATCGTTCGGCGCCCCCGGCGCCGCCGTGGCCGGCGGGCGGCGCGCGGAGCCGACAGTCCACGCCGAAATGTATCCGTCACGCCGCCGAGTCGACGGGCATGGACGAGGGCGTCCACACCCCGACCGATCCCGAGTCGGCCTTCCTGACGCTGGGTGTCGAACTGGTTCGCTACGCGGGCGTCGCGGCACACGGGGTCGAGACGGCAGCGACGCCCGCCGACGACTGAACGCCGCCGAGACGCGGGGTTCTTGAGGCCGCGCGACGAACGGCCGTCGGTGGCCGTGACGACAGTTACCCCCTCCGAGCCCCTTATGACGAGGGATTTTCCCGAGCCACCGTTCACGGATCGTATCGGTTGAAACCCATCCCGCGCAGCCCCAGGATCGGGTGACATTCAGTTCCGAGCGAGACTATAGGTTTTTCGTGCCAGCATCGGTAGCCGTCGGCATGACCGAAATTTCGACCCTCGGGGTCCACGACTCGGTAGCCGAAGTGTTCCCGCCGTCCGTCTTTCGTGACGCCCTCGTCGACGGCGACGGCGGGCCGACGGTCCGCGTCGTCGGCGACGACGATCTCGCCGCCTACGACGCCCTCGTCACCTTCACCTACGAGGAGCGCTTCCTCGACGCCGAGTTCGACTGGATCCACTCGATCCAAGCAGGCGTGGATCGCTTCCCGTTCGACGCCCTGCGGGAGCGGGGGGTCGCCCTCACCAACAGCACGGGCATCCACGGCGACGTGGTGGGCGAGACGGGGGTCGGACTGATGCTCGCGTTCGCCCGCCGCCTGCACGTCCACCGCTCGAATCAGGAGCGCGGCGAGTGGGTCAAACCCGCGTGGGACGACGCCTTCCCGCTCCGTCGAGAGTCGGCCTGCGTCGTCGGCCTCGGGACGCTCGGTCAGGGCATCGCTTCCCGCGCGTCGGCGCTCGGGATGGCGGTGACGGGCGTCAAGCGAACCCCGACACCGGTCGACGGCGTGGACCGCGTCTACCCACCCGAGGACCTCCACGAGGCCATCGCAGACGCCCGCTTCGTCGCCCTCGCGGTGCCGCTGACCGACGACACCGAGGGGATGCTGGGGGCAGCCGAGTTCGAAACCATGCGCGACGACGCCTACCTCGTCAACGTCGCGCGCGGCCCCGTCGTGGATCAGGCCGCCCTCGTCGACGCCCTCGACGCCGACGAACTCGCGGGCGCCGGTCTCGACGTGTTCGAGACCGAACCGCTCCCCGCCGACTCGACGCTCTGGGACCGCGAGGAGGTCATCGTCACCCCCCACGCTGCCGGTTTCAACGAGGAGTACTACGAGCGTGTCGCGACCATCGTCCGCGAGAACCTGCGGCGGTTCGATGCGGGCGAGTCGCTGACGAATCGCGTCGTCTAGAGGAACTTCAGCAGGTCGTCCCGCTTTTGTTCGTGGAAGTGGGTCGCCAGCGCGTCGGTGAGGGCGTCGATGTCGCCCCGCTTGGCGCTGATGGGGGCGACCGTCTCCTGCCACTGCTGCCACGGCGGGAGGATGCCCAGTCGGTCACAGAGGTCGTCCAGCCGTTCGTCCCGGTCGTCGACCTTGTCCATCTTGTTGACGGCGACGACGGTCGGAACCCCGAGTTCGCGGAGGAAGTGAAACAGCTCCACGTCGTGTGGAATCTCGTCGTCGCCGCTGTGGCGGTCGATGATGTCGACGACGCTTTTCCCGTCGACGACGAGGACGCCCGCGAGGATGTCGGCGGCGTTGTCCTCGACGTAGCGCACCACGTCGGTTTTGATTCGCTCGCGTTGCTCCTCCGGCACCCCGGACATGAACCCGAAGCCGGGGAGGTCGGTGAACATGAACGATTCGGAGACCCAGTCGAAGTGGTTGGGCTGGCGGGTGACGCCCGGTTTCCGACCCGTCGTCACCGAGTGGCCGGTTAGCTCGCGCATCAGCGTCGACTTCCCCACGTTGGACCGGCCGACGAGAACGACTTCGTCGCGGTCCGGACGGTCCTCGAACATAGGGTCGATAGACGGGTGACGGGTTTAAACTCGGCGTGTCGGGGCGACGTATATGAACCGCGAGCGACGACGGGTCGTACGGACAAGGCGGCCCTCCGCGACCGAATCCGGGACGAGTTGGAAGAACGCGGCGACGCCCGGTTCCCGTTTCCACCGCACGGCCGCATCCCCAATTTCGCGGGCGCGAGCGAGGCGGCCGACCGGCTCGCCGCGACCGACGAGTGGGCGGACGCGGGGACGATCAAGGCCAATCCCGACGCTCCGCAGTTGCCGGTTCGGCGAGTGGCGCTCCGGGACGGGAAGACGGTGTACGTGGCGGTGCCGCGCCTGCGCGACGAGCAGGCCTTCCGTCGTCTCGACTCCGACGCTATCGACGAGTACGACGCCGCGACCACCGTCGGCGGTATCGACGAGTACGGCGACCTCGTCGGACCCGCGGGGATGGAGACGGTGGATCTGATCGTCAGCGGCAGCGTCGCGGTGGCCGAGGACGGGGCCCGCGTCGGGAAAGGCGAGGGGTACAGCGATCTGGAGTTCGCGGTCCTGCGCGAGTTCGGCCTCGTCGACGACGACACGACGACGGCGACGACGGTCCACGAACTGCAGGTCGCCGAGACGCCGCCGCCGGCCGACCCCGACGGCCGCTGAACGGAGCGGACCGAACGGGACCGCGACCCGACACAGACTATTTGCCGACGCGGGTGGATATGCGTCCGTGCGACTCGTCCAGGTCATGGTCCCCGCGGGCAAGCGTGAGTCGATCCTGCGGACCCTCGACGACGAGGGCATCGACTACGTCGTCACGGAGGAGACCAGCAACCGCGAATACACCGCGTCGGTAACCTTCCCGCTCCCGCAGGCGGCGGTGGAGCCGGTCTTGGAGGAGCTTCGAGAGGCTGGTCTCGACCGCGACGCCTACACGGTCGTCCTCGACGCCGAGACGGTTATCTCGCGGCGATTCGAGGATCTCGTCGAACGCTACGAGGAAGGCGAGGAGAACGGCGACCGGATCGCGCGCGAGGAACTGGCGGCACGGGCGCGCTCGCTCGCACCGAGTTGGCGGACGTTCGTGATCATGACGGTCGTGAGCGCCGTGGTCGCCACCGCGGGCCTGTTGCTCGACTCCGCGGCCGTCGTCGTCGGCTCGATGGTCATCGCGCCGCTGATCGGCCCCGCGATGGCGACGAGCACTGGATCGGTCGTCGACGATCGGGACCTCCTGCTTCGGGGAGTGAAACTCCAGATCGCCGGCGGCGTGCTGGCCGTCGTCGCCGCCGGGGCGTTCGCGACGCTGCTCCGAACGGCCCACGTCGTCCCGCTCGAAGCGGCGGAGGTGTTCGCCATCGACGAGGTGCGGGAACGCCTCGTTCCGGACGTGCTCTCGCTGGTCATCGCGCTCGGTGCGGGCGCCGCGGGCGCGCTCAGCCTCTCGACCGGCGTCTCGACGGCGCTCGTGGGCGTCATGATCGCCGCGGCGCTCGTCCCCCCGACCGCCGTCGTCGGCATCGGCCTCGCGTGGGGATCGCCCCGAACCGTCTCCGGCGCGTTCGTCCTCGTCCTCGTCAACTTCCTCTCGA
This sequence comes from Haloplanus natans DSM 17983, assembly GCF_000427685.1. Lineage (NCBI taxonomy): Archaea > Methanobacteriati > Methanobacteriota > Halobacteria > Halobacteriales > Haloferacaceae > Haloplanus > Haloplanus natans. The sequence continues at coordinate 22,787 of NZ_KE386573.1, read as the reverse complement.
TCAACTTCGCGGCGCTGGCGGTCCTCTGGCTCACGGGCTATCGCCCGAAAAACTGGTTCCGACGCGAGGAGGCACGGACGGCGACGCTGAAACGCATCGCCACGCTCGGCGTTGCCCTCCTCGCCCTCTCCTCACTCCTGGCGGGCGTCACCTACGGTACCTACCGAACCGCGACGTTCGAGGAGAACACCCGTGCCGCCGTCGACGACGTGCTCGACGACTACGAGGAGTTGGAGCGCCTCTCGCTCACCGTCGCCTACGAGGAGACGTTTCCCTTCTCCAGTCCGGAACGCGTGACGATCACCGTCGGCCACCCGCCCGGAGGGGAGATGCCTGCGCTCGCGGGCCGGCTCGCCGAACGGATCGACGCCCTCGACAATCCCCTCCTCCGGATCGACGGCCCCATCACCGTCGAAGTCCGGTACGTCGCCGTCAACACGGGGACGAGCGCCGATCGGACGGCCGCCGCGGCGACCGTTCGGTCCGGCGCGCCCGAGACGCCGGAACGACCCCCCGTCGGGACGCCGAGCCACGCTATCGTTCACCACGGGAGATAGTTCATATGCTCGGCCGCCGTCCCCACAGGTATGAAAGCTATTGTTTCATTGACACTCGTCGTGCTCGTCCTCCTCGCCGGCTGTATCGGCCCGCTACAGGCGGGTGCGAACACCGGAGACGCCCCGTCCGGACCGACCATCTCCGTCTCGGCGACCGGGTCGGCGAACGCCGATCCCGACCTCGCGGTCGTGAACGTGGCCGTCGAGACGACGGCCGACGGCGCGAACGCGGCCCGCGCGCAGGTGGCCCGCGACATCGAGCGCGTTCGGGGCGCCCTCGCCGACGGCGGGGTGGCCGACGCGAACGTGACGACGACGACGTTTGGCATCGCGCCCGTCTACAACTACTCACGAGGCGAGCGCGAGGTGGTCGGCTACCGCGCGGTGCACGCGCTCGCGATAGAGACGGCGCCCGACCGGGTCGGCGAAATCGTCGACCTCGCGGTCGGTAACGGCGCAACGCACTTCGACGGCGTCCGCTTCACTCTGAGCGACGAGCGGCGGGCCGAACTGCGCGTGACGGCGCTCGAGCGGGCGATGGACACCGCCCGGACCGACGCGGACGGCATCGCGTCCGCGGCGGACCTCTCGGTGACGGGCGTCCGGCAGACCTCGACCGGCGCGGAGTTCACGCCCTTCCCCGTTGCCCGGTTCGAGGACGCTGCGGAGGGCGGCGGGACGGTCATCCAGCCCGCTCCCGTGACGGTCACCGTCACGGTCGACGTGACCTACACCGCCGCCTAGCGCGAGGGGAGGTCGGGTTCCCAGTCCACCGTCTCGACCGCCAGATCGAGGACGCTCTCGACGTTGTCACCCTCGCTGACGCTCATGTAGGCGTCGGCGTCGACGGCCCGCGAGCGGTCGCTCTTGTTACACACCGTGAGGACCGGCGCGTCGAAACGGTCGACGACTGCGTCCCGCAGGTCGAGTTGGGCGTCGAGCGGGTAGCCACACGCCTCGCTCGCGTCGACGACGAAGAGGACGGCGTCGGCGAGGTGAGCCAGCGCGCTCACCGCCTGGCTCTCGATGTCGTTGCGCTCGTCTTCCGGTCGATCCAGCAGCCCCGGCGTGTCGATGATCTGGTAGCGGATGTGGTCGCGGTCGAAGTGACCGATCCCGATGCGGCGGGTGGTGAACGGATACCGGGCGATTTCGTTGTCGGCGCGCGTGACCGCGTTCACGAACGACGACTTGCCGACGTTCGGGTAGCCGGCGACGACGATGGTGGGTTCGTCCGGGCGGATATCCGGCAGGTCACGGAGGGCGTCGCGGGCCTCGCCCACCCGCAACAGGTCGTCGGCGACTTCCTCGACCACGTCCGCCATGCGCGCGAAGGCCTGCTTGCGATGCTTTCTTGCCGTCTCGGGGTCCGTCTTCCGGAGTTTCGCGTTGTACTCACGCTGGATCTCCTCGACCTGACGGCTCGCCCACGTCACTTCCGAGAGGCTCGCCCGGAGGGCGTCGACGCCCGTCTGTTCGGTGCCGTCGTCGGCGGTGCGAGTGCTCATCTCGCCGTGCAACACGGCGTCGGCGAGTTCGCGGTAGAACGGATCGACGACGCCGAAATCCGGCCACTCCGTCACCACGTTCTCCAGATTGTCCGAGAGGATGTTGCCCGCCGTCTGTAGCATCGACTGCTGGGCCTCGACGCCGGATTTCGCGCGCCCGGTGCGCGCGGCCCGAGAGAACGCCTTGTCGATGAGTTCCGCCGACCGGGGCGTGGTCGGCAGGGCTTCGAAAATCATTGTCGACGTTTCGACACGGGCGGATAAAAGGTCGTCCGTTCGCACCGGCGAGAACTACCGTGTCGACGGCGCGCGCGGCGTCTCGCCGTCCTCCGCGCCGTCGGGGTCGGCTCCACGCCACCCGACGACGCCGGCGCCGACGAGGAGTAACCCGCCGGCGACGAGCAGTATCGGTTCGGCGCCGAGGACGAACCGCGTCGGCGCCCCGTACGTCGTGACTTCGACGTAGAGACCCGGCTCCAGCGCGTAGTGCAGGACTGCCCGGAGCGTATAGAACAGGACGACGAAACCCGTCGCGGCTGGGGCGACGGCGAGGCGTCGCCACCGGCGCGCCGCGACGGCGCCGACGCCGACGAGCCCCTGGTGGACGCCGATGGCGATGACCGCGGCACCGGCCAGGGCGAGGGTGGTGGGAACGGGCTTGAGGGACCGCGTACGCCGCCGTTAGGCGGCACACACCGACGATTCTACAGCTTCGGGCGGCGCCCGCCGACCTACCGATCCAGATACTCGCCTTGCACCGCCACCACGGCCGCCGAGTCGTCGCAGTCGGCGTACCGCCGCAGCGGTTCGTCGTTGAGTTCGAGAAACGTCTCGCCCCACGTGAACTTCGAGAGCACCCGCTCGGCGTGGGATCGGTCGCCGAGGATGGTCAGCCCTGCGGCCAGCGCCTCCACCGTCGTCAGACGAAAGGGCTTGCCGAAGTTGACCGGGTTCGCGGCGACGAGATAGGGGAGCGCGCGGTGTTCGCCGGGGAGTGAGAAGCGGGCCTCGCCCGCCGACTCCCACGAACAGTCGAGAGCAACGAGCGTCTCCGTCGCATCCGCGGGGGAGAGCGCCCGCTCCGCGTGGGGGTTGAGCACGACGCCGTACGGCGTCCCCCGGTCCGAGCGGTGGAGTTCGGCGAGGTCGAACCGCGCGAGTTTGCGGGCGGTGCATTTCTCGGGGTCGTCGTCGCCCGCGTAGCGAACGTGGAGGTCCACAGCGGGGGCAGGCGGCCAGTGAATAAAGGGATTCGGCTACGCCGGTCCGAGCAGTCGGTGCGCGTCGGGATCGGCGAGAAAGTCGTCGGCCCGTCGCTCGTACGTCCCTCCACGCGCCGTTCGTGGTAAACTGTTGTCATTATGTGGACCGAACGCTTCATCCGCCCACCGACGAACGGGGCGGTATGGATCGTCGCGACGCAGCGATGGCGTACTACGAGACCGTCGACGCCGGCGACTACGACCGCTTGCGTGCCCTCCTCGCGCCCGATTTCGTCCAGCACCGTCCCGACCGGACCCTGGACGGACCGGAGTCGTTCGTCCGATTCATGCGCGAGGAGCGGCCACGAACCGACACCGAACACGTCCTCAAGGCGGTGGGCGTCGGGGGGGAGACGACGGCGGCGTCCCGGAACGGGGGCGAGGTGTCCGAGAGGCCGCGAGACGACGGCCCGTCGGCCGTCTTCGTCGAGGGCCGACTGCGAGCCGTCGACGGCACCGACCTGTTCGGATTCGTCGACGTTCACCGCGTGAGCGATGCGGGCATCGAGTCGTTGCGGACGTACACGGACTGACCGTCAGATCCGGCCCGTCGCGCCGTCCCGTTTCGCCCGGCGGTACAGCGTCCGCCAGGCCAGTCCCTTCGGACCGAGAAAGAGGGCCACACCGGCCACGAACAGGGCGGGCCGCGAAACGGGGACGAGCACGGACGCACCGAGCAAGGCGCCGTAGCCGACGGCGAGTTCCCACTCGGCCCGGGTGTGGATGCCGCGGGTGGGCGGCGTCTCCAGCAACGCGGCGTCCCACACGCCTTGTAGAACGACGAAGACGGCGACGACGGCGAGATACGTCGGGAGGGCGGTCGCCGGCAACACCGGCAAGAACGCCCACACGACCAGGATCAGCATATCGAGTCCGAACTGGCGCAGGTCGGCGCCGACGGTGTCGGGCACGGCGGCCGCCGACAGCCGGTATTCGAACCAGTCGGCCGCGAGGATGCCGAACGCGAACAGCAACATGGCGTTTCGGATGTCGACCGCGGGCGTGAGGCGAAACAGGGCGTTCGAGGCGACGACGCCGTAGAGGATGGTCGTGAACTCGATATCCGGCGACGAGTCGGCCATGGCCGTGGGTTCGACCCGGCGGCCCTACAAGTTTCGGCGCGTCGGACGACGATCAGCCCAGCGTCGGCGCCGACGCGACACTCCTATTGGAAGTAGTCGTCGGGCGTTGGCGTCTCGGTCGTGGCGGCCGACGCTTGTCGGGCCGCCAGCGTAAGTGAGGTCGCTACGGGTGGGCCGGCCGTCCGCTCTCACTCCCGGTCGCCGGCGCCAACCGCGCTCTCTCCCACCTTCTCGTGTCCCTCGATGACCTCCATGCCGCCCATGTACGGCCGGAGGGCCTCCGGAACCGTCACCGTGCCGTCCGCGTTCTGGTAGTATTCGAGGATGGCGACCATCACGCGGCCGACGGCGGTGCCGGAGGCGTTGAGCGTGTGGAGATACTCCGCCGACTCGTGGCGCTCCGGGCGGTAGCGAAGGCCCGCGCGACGGGCCTGGAAGTCCTCGAAGTTCGAGGCGCTGGAGACTTCGAGCCACCGACCGCCGCGTTCCGGGCCGTCGTCGGCGTCCGTCCCCGGCGCCCACACCTCGATGTCGTAGGTCTTCGCGGACGCGAAGGTGAGGTCGCCGGTACAGAGCGTGAGGATTCGGTAGGGCAGGCCGAGACGCCGCAGGACCTCCTCGGCCTCCTCGACCAGGCCTTCGAGGCGCTCGTAGCTCTCCTCGGGGTCGACGAAGTTGACGAGTTCCACCTTGTTGAACTGGTGGACGCGGACGATGCCCCGCGTCTCGGTGCCGTGTTCACCCGCCTCGCGACGGAAGTTGGGCGTGTACGCCTGGTGTTTCAGGGGCAGATCCTCCCGCAGGAGGATGTCGTCGGCGTACATGTTGGTGACCGGAACTTCGGCGGTGGGGCAGAGCCACAGGTCGTCGTCGTCGTACGCTTCGGTCTCCGAACCGCCGATGCGGTAGGCGTCCTCCGCGAACTTGGGCAACTGACCCGTCCCCTCCATCGACGTGGACTTGACGGGGATGGGCGGGAAGAGGTCGACATAGCCCTGCTCGCGGTGTACGTCCATCATGAACTGGACGAGCGCGTGTTCGAGGCGGGCGCCGTCGCCTTTCAGGAAGTAGAAGCCGGCGCCAGTGGTCTTGGCGCCACGCGCCTCGTCGATGACGTCCAACTCCTCGCCGAGGTCGTAGTGAGGCGTCACCGCGTCGGGCAGGTCGCGCAGGTCGTCGAAGCCGTGGCGACGCTCCTCGACGTTGTCGCTCTCGTCCGCGCCGACGGGCACGTCCTCGTGGGGGACGTTCGGAATCCCCATGAGACCCGCTTCGAGTTCGGCTTCGAGTTCGTCGGCGCGGTCCTCGATGTCCTCCAACCGCTCTTTGAGTTCCCCCGAACGGTCGATGGCGTCCTGGGCCGCCTCCTCTTTTCCCTCGGCTTTGAGGCGGCCGATCCGGTCGCTCACTTCGTTGCGCTCGTGGCGGAGGTCGTCGCCCTCGCTTTTGAGCGATCGCCACTCCTCGTCGATCTCCACCAGTCGGTCGAGATCGACGTCGTCGGCCATTCCCCGGTCGTCGAGATTCCGCCGCACCACGTCGGGATTCTCCCGGAGATACTGCCTGCTGAGCATTTGGCTGACCTTCTCGCGGCCGGGACAAAACCGTGTCGGGACGACGGGCGGCGGATCGTATCATACGGATTAGTGTAACTGTTCACCGGTGGGTCGCCGACCCGTCCTGGCGGCCCACCGGTAATGACTTACACTAAACCGTATCAGACGGTGGTTACGTCGCGTCGTGCCCCGGCCCGGACGGCTTCGGCGCGGCCGTCGACGGCGCTCGCGTTCCGCGGTGGCCGAGGGTCCGTCCCGTGTCCCGGCTCGTCGGTCGGCACCCAGTCCGGCCGCGTTACCGCCACCGGCTCCGGTGTGATTTGGACGACGATCTCGATCCGCACCGACCGGTCGCTCCGGGGGACGTACGTCCGGCGAATCTCGCGGACGACACCCGTCTCGCTGACGAGCGCCCGGCCCGATGCGTCGGTCGCGGCGGGCCAGGGGTCCCCCTCGAAGTCGATAGCGTACAGCGTCGTCCCGTCCCGATCGACGGTTCCGGTGAGTCGTGACTCGTTCACACCCAGATACCACCGGACGTACCGCTCGGTCCGGTCGACGAGGCGGTTCGGGTCCGTCGTCGCCATCGTGCTATAGGGCCGGAGCGTCGGGCTCTCACCCGCAGCGTCGCCGTCGCCGTCCGCCGAACGCACGTACCGTCGCTCCCCGTCCGAGTACGTCTCCGCCGCGCCGATCACCGACGACCCGTGATCGATCGTGCCGATCCGTCGCACTTCGGATCGGTAGCGGCCCGACGCCGCGACGACGGCGCGTTCGTGGGCGACGCCGCGCATACCGTCGTCGTCGAACTCCCGGAAGACGATCCGGAGCCGGAACGGCCGGCCGTCGAGAGCGGCTTCGTGTGCATCGGCGAGTCGCCGTGCGTTTCCGACGCCGCTCCCGTCGAGGCCCGGGGGCCACGAGCCGTTGGCCGCCAACTGCACTTCGTCCGCCTGCCCGCCGCCGCCGTCGTCGGCCGTCACGCCGCCGTCGAGGATCGCCGCCGCGGACCCCGTGAGTCCCGGTCCCACCGCGGTCACGATGCCGCCGAGGACGAGCGAGAGCGCGACTACCGCGACCCCCACGCGGACGCGTCGCTCCCGCCGCGTCATCGTTCGTGCGTCCCCGCTCGCGCTCGACTCTCCGTCCCCGTCGTGTTCGGGGACCTCGTCCCGGGACCGGGCGTCGTCGGTCGAGTCCGAGGCCGGAGCCCCACCACCGCGTTCCCGCCACGTGTCCGCCGTCCCACGCGAGTCGCTGTCCCGCGCGTTCCGGCCCGTCCCCACGTCCACCCGATCGACCGTCGGCGGCGCGTCGAAGGCGCCGAACTCGCTGTCGAGGAACTCCCGACAGAGACGCGTCCGCTCCGCCGTCGACAGCGCGTACACGACCAGTTCGTGGAGGGTCGCGGCGTCGACGCGAATCGGGTCGGCGCCGTCGGCCGCGTTCGTGTCCGCCTCCGCGTGGGCGTGCTCCCCAACCCCGATGTCGACGACGAGTCGACGGGGCCGATCCGCACCCGGCGGCGTCGCTCGCAGGTCGTCTCCACGGTGGTCGACCGTCCACCCCCGAGCCGCGAACACCGCCGCGACGAACGCCGTCGCCGTCTCGTGATCGACGGTCGCGAGCCGAGCACGGAACGACGCTCCCGGGGAAGACGGCATACCTCCTCCTACGGTCTGACGCGCAAAACGTTTCGGCCAGCCGGTACTGTTCGGAGGAGAGCGGGAGGGATGATGGGCCACACGCGTCTCCGAACACTACCGGCCAGCCGGGGCGAAGGCTTTTCACCAGCCACGACGGCCACCCATCATGGCTATCGGCGATCTCACTGCGGTCGACGGCACCGATCTCTACTACGTCGACGTGGGCGCGTACGACGTACAAGGCTACGGTTCGGTCTACATCCTCGATGCGGACCGCCCGGCGGTGGTCGACACCGGCCTCGGGACGAACGTGGACACCCTCCTCGACGCCATCGACGAGGTGGGTATCGACCACCTGAACGCCATCCTGACGACACACATCCACCTCGACCACGCGGGCGGGGCGGGCTTTCTCGCCGAGGCGTTCCCGGACGCGACGGTGTACACCCACGACATCGGCGTTCGCCACCTGATCGACCCCTCGCGTCTGGTCGCGGGGACGAAAGCCGCCGTCGGTGACCAGTGGCAGTACTACGTCGATCCGAAGCCGGTCCCCCAAGACCGCATCGAATCGCTCGACGACGGCGACGAGATCTATCTCGGCGACCGAACGGTCGACGTGATCCACGCACCGGGACACGCCCCCCACCAGGTCGTCTTCCACGACCGGGGCGACGACCTCCTGTTCTCGGGCGACGCGGGTGGCATCCGCCCCGAGGGGGCGGCCGACCTCTTCCCCACCTCACCGCCGGTCAACTTCGATCTGGAGGCCTGTATCGCGGACGCGGAGACCATCGCCGAGCGGAACCCCGACCGCATCTGCTTCGGCCACTTCGGCGCCGCCCCCTTCAGCCCCGACCTGATGGACGAGTACGGGACGGTTCTCACCGAGTGGGTCGAGCAGGTGCGCACGAAGCGGGCGGAACTCGACGACGACGACGCCGTCATCGACTACTTCGCCGAGACGGCCGAGACGGTCGAGCCGTGGGGCGAGCGCAAGACCCGCGCGGAGTACCGCCTCAACGTGAAAGGCGTCCTCGGCTACCTCGACGAGGAGAACTGACCGGCCGCCCGGTGGCGAGTGGACGATTGGGTGGCGCCGACCGGCGGGCAAAAGGCTGGTTTTATCGGCGTCGACGCCGTCGTCGTCCACACATGGGGGTGGACTGAAGTGGCCGCCGGCGGCGGGAATCTCATCACACTGGTCGCGGCACTGATCGGCGTGGGCGTGGTCGCCCAGATCCTCTCCGATCGCTACCGGATCCCGAGCGTCGTCTTTCTGCTGGCCTCCGGAGTCATCCTCGGCCCCGAGGTGATGGGCGTCGTCGGACCCGACTCCTTTGGAAACGCGCTGTCGGCCATCGTCGGCCTCTCCGTCGCAGTCATCGTCTTCGAGGGGGCGTTCCACCTGCGTATCGACCGTCTGCGCGAGGCGCCGACCGCGACATTCAAACTCGTGACCCTCGGAGCGGTCATCGCCCTCGTGGGCACGACGGTGGTCGTCCACTACGCCCTCGGGACGGAGTGGCTGGTCGCGTCGCTGATCGGCGCCCTCCTCGTCGCCACCGGCCCGACCGTCATCGCACCCATTCTGGAGGTGGTGCCGGTTCGGAGTCGCGTCGGCACCGCCCTCGAAACGGAGGGCATCGTCAACGACGTGACGGCGGCCATTCTCGCGATTGTCATCTTCGAGGCGATCATCGAGGACGTCCGGGCGCCGGGGGAACTGTTCGCGCTCTTTACCCAGCGACTCGGGACCGGAATCGTCGTCGGCCTCGCCGTCGCGGGCATCGTCTACTACGCCCTCCGTTACGTCGATCTGTCGCCGGGGAACGCGCCACAGAACGCCCGTCTGCTCGTCCTCGGCGGCGCACTCGTCGCCTACGGCGCCGCCGACGCGGTCGCCACCGAGGCCGGCATCGCCGCGGTCGCTACCGCGGGCATCCTGCTCGGCAACGCCGACGTACCGTACGAGGAGGAGATCACCGATTTCAAAGGAGACGTGACGCTGATCGTCCTCTCTTTCGTCTTCATCGCGCTCGCCGCACTGCTCCAGTTCGAATACCTCCTCGGATTGGGGCTTGGCGGCCTCGTCGTCGCGGCCCTCGTCGCCCTCGTGATCCGTCCAGTGCTCGTGTTCGTCAGCACGCGGGGGGATCGGTTCACCAGAGGGGAACGGCTGTTCATGAGCTTCGTCGGCCCACGGGGGATCATCCCCGCCTCCGTCGCGACGCTCTTTGCCGTCGAGTTCCGTGCCGAGGGGATGCCCGAAGTCGCGAACGTCCTCGTCGGCACCGTCTTCCTCGTCATCTTCCTGACGGTCGCCCTCGAAGCGGGGTTCGCCAGACAGATCGCCGAATTCCTCGACGTGATACCCATGCGTGTGATCATCATCGGCGCCGGGAACGTGGGACGCACCCTCGCTCGGCGCCTCGAAGACCGCGGAGAGAACGTCGTCCTGATCGAACAGGACGTGAACAACGTGGAGACGGCGCGCAACGCGGGGTTGACCGTCCACCACGGCGACGGCACCGACACCGAAGTGTTGCGCTCGGCCGGGGCGGAGAACGCCAAAATCGTCGCGACGACCACCGGCGACGACGACGTGAACCTCCTGGTCGCCCAGCTCGCGGACTCGAAGTTCTCGCCCGAGACCATCCTCGCCCGCGTCAACAACCCGGACAACGTGGACGCGTTCGAGGATCTCGGCGTGCGCGCCATCTCCGCCGTCGACGCCACCGCGATGGCCTTCGACGACTACATCGAACGCCCGTCGCTCGTCAACTGGATGAGCGAAATCGGCCACGAGGGCGAGGTCCAAGAGATCGAGGTCACCTCCGAGGACCTCGTCGGCAAGACCATCTCGGAGATCGGCCCACAGCTCCCGCCGCGGTGTTTGATCGCGCTCGTGTCCCGCAACGGCGAGACCATCGTCCCCGATGGAAGCTGTCGGCTCGAACACGGCGACCGCATCACCTTCATCGGCGACAGCGAATCGGTGACACAGGCGCTCGGGTTCGCCCATCCCAGCGAGGACTGAGACGGTTCGTCGTGAGTCATTGCCGGTGGTTCGCCAGGACGGTCCGCCGAACCACCGGTACACAGTTACGATAATCCGTACGAGACGGACTGTGCCGTTGCCCCGTCCGGTCGACACCGCGATCCGTACGATCGGCGGACGGAACGGGGACGTAATCCGACGATCTTAAACCCGTGCCACGAGAACAGGTTAGGGATGAGTGACCCGGCTCTCGAAGTCGTCGAGTTCCTGCTGACGGCCCACGTCTACACGGACGATCGGAGCCTCGACGAAAACGACCTCCCGCCACGCTACCGGCGCGTGTTCTGGGCCGACGGGGAGGACGCAGACGACGGCGACGGCGAGGAACGGCCCGGTCCCGGTGACGCGATGACCGGGGGGATCGAGCGGCCCCTCGTCGTGACCGAGCGGACCGCCCGGCAGGCGACGGGAGTCGAACACCCGTGGGACGCGGTGTCGGATCTCCTCTTTACCGAGAAGGAGAACTTCTCCGGCCGCATCTCGCTGACCCAGGCGGATATGGCGATCGACTGGGTCGTCGAACGCGCCGACCGCGACCGCCTCGCGACCAACCCCACGCTCGCGTCGGTCATCGCCGACCGCGACGACGTGGACGTGACGCTCGCGGAGGCGCGCGAACAGACCCGCCCGATCCACGCCGACCGCGTCTGGATCGACAGCCTGCTCGACGCCTACTTCGACGAGGAGGAGGACGCCGAGATGCTCGATCTGGTGCAGGTTCGGGCGCCCGAAGAGATCGAGATGACCCTCGACGACCTCGTGCTCACCGCGGATCAGGAGGGAGAAATCCAGAAGATCGTCAAGGCCATCGAACACCGCGAGTATCTCGCGGAGATCGGCCTGCGCGAGATCGGGAAACTGCTCTTCGTCGGCCCGCCGGGAACGGGCAAGACCACCGCCTCCCGCGCGCTGGCCCACGAACTCGGCCAGCCGTTCGTCGAGGTGAAGCTGTCGATGATCACCAGCCAGTATCTCGGCGAGACGGCCAAAAACGTCGAGAAGACCTTCGAGGTCGCCAAGCGTCTCTCGCCCTGTATCCTCTTTATCGACGAGTTCGACTCCGTGGCGAAGACCCGCCGCTCCGACGAGCACGCGGCGCTCAAGCGGGCGGTCAACACCCTGCTCAAGAGCATCGACGACATCAGCCTGATCCGGGACGAAGTGCTCCTGATCGGCGCGACCAACCACCCCGATCAGCTCGACGCCGCGGCGTGGCGTCGCTTCGACGAGATCGTCAACTTCCCCAAACCGGACGTACAGATGCGAGCGGAGATCCTCGAGGTGATCACCCGCCGCATGGAGATCGCCGAGTTCGATCCACAGTCGGTAGCCGAACGCACCGAGGGGCTCACCGGGAGCGACCTCCGGATGGTGCTCCGGGAGGCCGTGCTCGAAGCGCTCACCGAGGAGCGCACGGCGCTCACCCAGGAGGACATCCTCGACGCCGTCGAGGACTTCGAGGAACGGGACAACCTCAAGAACATGGATATGATCGACGGCGACTCCGACACCCTAGTTGCGGGCGACGGTGGGCACTCGGATCACGACCACGACCACGATCACTGACGCCGGCCGGGATTTTTCTCCGTCGCGGGGCTCGGTCGACTCATGAGCGACACCGGGAACGGTTTCGTGGCGGCCTGCTTCACGAGACGACGCAAGTCCACGAGAGCGGCATCGACCTCACCGTGAGCGAGGTGTTGAAGGAGAACGCGCGGGTGTCGGCGCTTCGATCCGGCCTCGCCCAGCGGTGATCGTGAGTATTGTAAGTCAGTATCGGAGTTCGTCAAGGTCGGTCGGCGACTCACCGGGAAACGGTTACAGTGATCACTGCGAGGCGGGCGCGGGTGTCCCCCGGCGCGTCACGCCGAGTCGCCGCGCAACTGCCCGACGCTCCGTTCGATTTCTTCGACCTTCTCGGCTTGGCGCTCCGCGGCGCGGGCGACCTGCGTGACCTCGTCGGCGACCCGGTCGGCCCGGTCGCGGGCGTCGTCGACCATCGCCGCGATCTCCTCGGCGCTCGCGGCCTGTTCGTCCGTCGCCGTCGACACCTCCTGAATCCCGGCGACCGCCTCGCCCACGGCGTCGACGATGTCGTCGAGTTTCCGCATCCCCGCTTCGACCTCCTCGACGCCGTCGTCGATGGCGTCTTCGGTCGTCTCGAGGCTGTCGACCGTCCCCTCGGTCCGGCGCTGGACGTCGACGATCATGGACTCGATTTCGCCGGCCTGCTCCTGTGCCTGCTGGGCGAGTGATTTGATCTCGTTGGCGACGACGGCGAACCCCTCGCTGTCGCGGTCGGCGCGCGCCGCCTCGATGTTGGCGTTCAAGGCGAGCAGATTCGTCTGGTCCGCGATGTCGTTTATTACCTCGATCACCGCGTCGATGTCGTCGACGGTGCCGCTGAGTGCGTCCACGTCCGATCGCACCTCGCGACTCGACGCCCGGACCGAGGACATGGTCTCGCGGGCACTCTGACTGAGTTCGCGCCCGTTCTCCGCGTGATCGCGGGCCTGTCGACCGGTGCCGGCGACGGAGTCGGCCGTCGAGGCGACTTCCTCGACCGTCGCGCTGAGGTTCGACACCTCGCCCGCCACCTCCTCGGTTCGGTCGGCCTGTTCGTCGGCCAGTTCCTCCATCCGGGCGGCGCTGTCCGCAACCTCGCGTGTGATCTCCCGGAGGTCGTGGGTCTGTTCGTCCACGTCCGCGACGAGGCCATCGAGGGTTGCCCCCATCTCGTTCAACGAGTCGACGACCGCGAGCAACTCGTCGTCGACGGTGTCGTCTTCGAACTCCGCCCGCGCTCCGAGGTCACCGCGCTGGATGGCGTGCATCGTGGCGGTGACCTCCTCGACGAGGTCCTCGACGCGCTGGCGGCGCCGAACCTCCTCGGTGCGGTCCGTGACGAGTTCGACGACGCCAGCGAGTTCGCCGTCGTCGTACAGCGGCGACGCACTGAACGTGATGTGGCGAGTGTCGCCGCGGGTGTCGGTGAACGTGCTCCGGTCGCGGTACTCGGGGTGGTCGCCGTCGTCGATGCGCTCGACGTCGAACTGCCGGTGGGCGTCGCGGGGGGCTTCGAGCACCTTGTCGGCGAGTGTCTTCGCTCGGCGACCGTCCTGATACCAGGCCTCGCCGACCGAGTCCGCCGCCCGGGCGTCGGCCTCGCTACTACCGGTCAACGTCTCGATAGCCTCGTTCCACAGGACCACCTCGTGGTCAGCGTCGAGAATGAAGATCGGTGCGCCGATACGGCCGACGATTCGGTCGAACGACAGGGGAAACTCGGCCGCCGGGTGTCCGGGCTCTTGGGAGACGGTCATGGTTCTCGTGACTACCGCCGAGACTCGGGGTCACCAACATATATCTGGTGGGCGGATTATCTCGACTGATACCGTACTCCCGGACGGTGAGGGCCGGATCGGTGTCGGTTTGGCGACCCGGCGAACGACCAAATCGGTCGGAAAGCCGATAGCTTTCGGCCGCTACGTGAGATCGAGGACGGCCCGGAAGCGCGCTTCGTTGTCAAGCATCCGGTCGTAGGCCGCACTCACCTCGTCGAGGGGGAACGTCTCGACGACCGGCGTAATATCTCGGAGGTCACTGAACTCGAGGGTGTCCTGGGAGTCGCGGGCGTGGCCGGAGCCCCAACCGGAGACGGCGCCGCGCGTGCCGACGAGATGCTGGGCGTCGACCGGGACGGGGTCGCCGGGGATGCCGACGACGACGACTTCGCCGTCGGCGCCGAGGCCACCCACCACGGACTCGACCGCGTCGGCCGACGGCGCCGTCGTGAGGACGACCCGAGCGCCACCGAGTTGCTGGAGCGCCTCGGCGGGGTCGTCCTCGCTCGCGTCGACGAAGTGATCGGCGCCGAGGTCGAGGGCGAGGTCACGCTTGTCCGGGCTCCGCGAGACTGCGACGGTTTCGAAGCCGGCGGCGTGAGCGTACTGGATACCGAGGTGGCCGAGGCCGCCGACGCCGACCACGGCGACCACGTCACCGGGACGCGCGTCGCTGTTCCGCAGGGCGTTGTAGGTGGTCACGCCCGCACAGAGGAGGGGCGCGGCATCGACGGCGTCTAGGTCGTCGGGGACGGCCGCCAGCGCCTCGGTCGGAACGGTCGCGTACTCGGCGTAGCCGCCGTCGAACGTGAGCCCCGTGATCTCGGCGTTCTCACACAGGAGGAAGTCGCCGCGGCGACACGGCTCGCAGGTGAAACAGTGGCCGCCGTGCCACCCGGCGCCGACGCGGTCGCCCTCGCTCCAGGCGGTCACGTCGGCCCCGACGGCGTCGACCCGGCCGACCACCTCGTGTCCCGGAACTCGGGGGTACGAGACGCCGGGGAACGTTCCCTCTTTGACGAACACGTCGCTGTGGCAGATACCACAGGCGTCGACGGCGATCCGAACCTCGTCGGCGTCGGGGTCCGGAATCGGTCGCTCGACGAGTTCGAAGTCGGCGCCCGCCTCGGGAACCACGGCCGCGTGCATCGTGTCTGTCATGCGTGTGACTCCAACGGACGGCACGACAAAAGCCCGGGCATTCGCGGCGGTCGGCCACCGTGTGTGACGCCCGCGAGCGAACAGGTCTATTACGGTGGCCTGCCAGGGATCGGTCGTGACGGCACCAGTATGTCATCGGGGCTGACCGAGACGGTCCTCGATACGCTCCCGGCCCGCATCGCGGTGATCGATGGCCGGGGACGGATCGTCGAGTCGAACGCCGCGTGGCGCGCGTTCGTCGCCGATCACGACCATCCGCTCGTCCCGACCGACGACGACCGCCCGTATCTCGACACGCTCCGGCGGTCGCAAAACGGGCAAGCCGTAACCCTCGCCGGACGACTCGAGGCGCTGTTCGAGGGCGAGAGCGAGGCGAGCGGGGAGTACCCTACCACGCCGACGCGGACGGCGAGGCGTTGATCGTGCGGTACGCCGCCGCCGGCCACGAGGATGAGCGCTACGCGGTGGTAACTCACGTCGGTCGGGCCGCCCGTAGCGAGACGGCCGCGGACCTCCGTCTCAAGGAGCGGGCGATGGACGAGGCGCCCATCGGAATCACCATCTCCGACCCGTCGCTGCCGGACAATCCCGTCGTCTACGCCAACGCCGCCTTCGAACGCATCACGGGGTATCCGATCGAGGAAGTCGTCGGCCGGAACTGCCGGTTCCTGCAGGGGGAAAACACCGACCCCGAGACGGTGGCGCGGATGCGCCGCGCCGTCGACAGCTGGGAGCCAGTGACCGTGGAAGTGCGCAACTACCGCCGCAACGGCGAGGAGTTCTGGAACCAGGTGACCATCGCCCCCATCTACGACGAGGGGGGCGAACCCTCACACTACGTCGGCTTCCAGCAGGACGTGACCGACCGCAAGCGAGCCGAGGAGGCACTCGAAACCGAACGCGACCGCCTCGCCTTGCTCAACCAGATCGTTCGCCACGACATCCGCAACGACATGACTGTCGCGCTCGGCTGGGGCGGCGAACTCGCCGACCGTATCCCCGACGAGGACAGCGACGCCTTCGAACGCGTCATGACCGCCGTGACACACACCAAGGAGCTCACCGAGGCGGTCGGCGACCTCGCGGGCATCCTCGGGCCGACCGATCCCGAACTCGAATCCGTCGCGCTCGACGACGTGCTCCGGGGGGAGATCGAGCGCGTCCGATCGAACTTCGACTACCGATCCGAAAGCATCGAGATCACCGGCGACGCCGACCTACCCGTCGTCGACGTGTGGGCCACCTCGATTCTCTCGTCGGTGTTCGGCAACCTCCTCGACAACGCCGTCTTTCACAACGACGAGGCCGAGATCCGTATCCACATCGAGATCACGGTAGACGAAGACACCGTCGTCGCCCGCATCGCCGACAACGGCCCCGGCATTCCGGACTCGCGCAAGCGCGAGGTGTTCGGTCGCGGGAAAAAGGGGCTGGAGAGCCCCGGCAGCGGCCTCGGCCTCTACCTCGTCGACAACCTCGTCGAGACGTACGGCGGCCGGGTCTGGATCGAGGACAACGAGCCGAAAGGGACGATTTTTTGTGTCGAACTCCAGCGGGCCGACGACGAGACACACGGTATTTGAACCTGCCTTGATTAGCACGCCCGAATGACGGACGACCACGGCGGGTTCGAGGACGTACGCGAGACGCTGGAGGGCCACCCGATTGTGAGCCTGCTCGCCTACGCCCGCCCCTACTGGACCCGCGTCTCGCTCGGCGTCGCCGCGGCGTTCTGTACCCGCTTCGCCCGGCTCGTCCCGCCCATTCTCGTCGCTACGGCCATCGACCGGATCGTCCTCGGCCCGGCCGATCCCGGCCTGTTGGCCCGGATCGGGCTCCTCCCGGCCGGTCGGATCGCCGGCACCGCGGCGCGGACGGCGCTGCTCGAACGCCTCGTCGCCATCGCGGCGCTCGCGTACGTCGTCCGCTCGCTCACCCGCTTTGGCTCGCGATATCTCCTCCAGTCGGCCGCCCAGAAGATTCAGCGCGACCTCCGGAACGACACCTACGATCACCTCCAGCACCTCTCGATGGATTTCTTCGTCGACCACCAGACCGGGGCGATGATGTCTATTCTGAACAGCGATATCAACCGACTGGAGCAGTTTCTCAACACCGAGTTCAGACAACTCATCAGGGTCGTCGCCACCGTCGGCGGCATCGCCGTCGTCCTCTGGACGTACTCGCCGAAACTCGCCGTCATCGCGCTCGCACCCGTCCCCCTGATCGGCGTCGCGAGCGGCCGATTCCTGACGTGGATCGAACCCCGGTACAAGTCGATACGGGAAGCCGTTTCCCGCCTCAACACCCGACTGGAGAACAACCTCGGCGGCGCGGCGGTGATCAAGACGTTCAACCGCTACGCCTTCGAGCGCGACCGAGTCGCCGAGCGAAGCCAGGAGTACCACGACGAGAAGGTGGCTGCTCTCCGCATCCGGCGGGCCTTCTTCGCCGCGCTCCGTCTCCTCACCGGCGTCGTGTTCGTTCTCGTGCTCTACATCGGCGGCATGGACAACATCACCGGAGCCGAAGGCGCACTGACCGCGGGCAGTTTCGCGCTCTTTTTTCTCTATCTACGCCGGCTCTACTCCCCGATGCGCCGCGTCGGCAAGTCCGCGAACAAGTATCAGCTCGCGAAATCGAGCGCCGAGCGCGTGTTCGGCCTCCTCGGGCGCGAGCCGACGATCACGGACCCCGAAGACCCCTACCTGCCCGACAGCGTCGACGGCGCGGTGACCTTCGACGACGTGACCTTCAGCTACGGTGACCGCGATCCGGTGCTCCGGAACGTCTCGCTCGACGTGCCCGCGGGCGCCACTATCGGCCTCGCCGGGCCGACCGGGGCCGGGAAGTCGACGCTCCTGAAACTCGTCCCCCGATTTCACGACACGAGCGCCGGCGCCGTGCGCGTCGACGGCGTCGACGTTCGCGACTACGACCTCGACGCGCTCCGGGAGGAGATCGCCGTCGTCGAACAGAACCCCTACCTCTTCTCCGGCACCGTCGCCGAGAACGTCGCGTACGGGGATCGGGACGCGCTGGCGGCCGAGCGACGGGACGACGACACGGTCCGTGAGCGCCTCGTCGAGGCGGCGACGGCCGCGGAGGCCCACGAGTTCATCAGCGACCTGCCCGACGGCTACGACACGATGGTCGGCGAACGCGGCGTCAAACTCTCCGGGGGCCAGCGCCAGCGCCTCGCCATCGCCCGTGCCCTCCTCAACGACCCCGCGATCATCGTCTTCGACGAGGCGACCAGCGACGTCGATACCGAGACGGAGGAACTCATCCAGGAGAGCCTCGACCGTCTCATCGAGGACCGCACCGCGTTCGTCATCGCCCACCGCCTCTCGACGATTCGGGACGCCGACCGCATCGTCGTCCTCGACGACGGCGAAATCGCCGAATCCGGCACCCACGCCGATCTGCTGGCTGACGACGGCGACTACGCCGCACTCTGGCAGGCCCAAGCCGACGCCGGACGAGTCGCGGACGACTGATACTGTTTACTGTGACCGGTGGTTCGACCGACCGTTCTGGCGAACCGCCGGTACTGACGTACAACGATCACTACGAGCCGATCCGCGCCCGACACCGACCCACAATAGCCTTATTTCGATCACCGACGGAGTAGGGAGTATGACCCAAGCAGTTCCGGACGGCTGGCTGAAAACTGGTCGCCGCGAGTACGAGAACCTGACCGTCGACGTCGAAGTGAAGTTCCAGCCCACGCCGGAGCGCAACGGCACCTTCGAGGTCTGGATCGTCGACGAGGAGCGCGAGGAGTCGACCCGTGTCGAGAACGTCCAGTCGAGTGAAGCCGACGCGCGCGAACTGGCGAAGGTGGTGATGGACTCCTTCACGGCGGCGTTCGAGGCCGACGACGAGGACGGCGTCGCACGGGCCATCGAACGGGCCGCAGCGGAGAATGGGGACTGATACGGATTATTGTAACTGTTCACCGGTGAATCGCCGGCTCGTCTCGGCACTCCACCGGTAATGACTTACGATAAACCGTATGAGCGGTCGGTGACCCCACCGAGAGCCGACAGTTAATTATCCGCACCCACCACTCGGTGCATATGTCCGACGACCAGCCACGCCCGTTCCGGATCGACGCCGACATCGACCCCGGTGAGAAACGGCAGTTCCGGTTCGAAGTGAGCAAGACGTATCTCGGCGACCCCGTCGAGATTCCCGTGACGGTCGTCAACGGCGAGGGGGACGGCCCCCGTATCTGCCTGACTGCGGCGCTCCACGGCGACGAACTCAACGGCGTCAAGGTACTCCAAGAAGTCGCCGACCGCTACCGGCCGGGGGACATCCACGGGACGCTGGTCTGTCTCCACGTCGTGAACGTTCCCGGCTACCAGGCCCAACAACGGTATCTCCCCATCTACGATCAGGATCTCAACCGCTCGTTCCCGGGGAAAGAACGGTCGAACACGGCCGAACGTATCGCTCATGCGGTGTATCACCGATTCGTGAGCCAGTGTGACCTCGGCCTCGACTTCCACACCTCGACCAGAAACCGGACCACCATGTATCACGCCCGCGCCGACATCGGAAGCCCCGAAACCGAGCGCCTCGCCGCGGCGTTCGGGACGAACGTGATCCTCTCCGGAGAGGGTGACGCCGGATCGCTCCGCGCCGTCGCCTCCCGAAACGGTGTCCCGACGATCACCGTCGAGATGGGGAAGGCACACCGCTTCCAACCCGGCCTGATCGAGAAGGCACTGAGCGGCGTCGAGAACGTTCTCGCAGAGTACGGCGTCTATCCCGAGGGGACGGTGACCGAACCGTCCTGGCGGACGGTCATGGGACCGAACGAGGAGAAACGGTGGCTCCGTGCCGACACGGGCGGCCTCGTCGAGATGCAGTGGGGACCCAATCCCCTCGTTCACGAGGGAGACGCGATCTGTACGATTTCGGATCATTTCAAGGATCGAGAACGCGTCGTCGAAGCCCCCTTCACCGGCCTCATCGTCGGCGTCCTCGAGAATCCCGTCGCCCTGCCCGGCCATCCCATCTGCCATCTCGTCCGGATCAGCAGCGAGACACGCGAGGAGATCGAGCACGAGATTTCCCGCGGGGAGTTCGACGGCTACCGGTCGTACGGACAACGGTGGATGGCCGACGAGGAGGACGCGGAGTGAGTAACTGTGGACCGGGCTCGAACGACCGTCGCTTCGCGTATCGTGCAAATCGCGGCCGTTCGGCTCTGCGCCCTCACGCCGTTCCGGCATGAGGGCCAAGGACCCGAATCGAATCCACATTTTAATTATGATACGCTGGCGGATCGAACGCTGCTACTACGCCCCCGTCGAGAGTGTTACTGATAGGGAGTATCGTAGCCATCCGGAGGTCTAGCGATACTCGACTGGCCGTGGTCTCCGACTCGGGCGAAACCGAGCCTATGAACCGCTACGATAATCCCTGTGAACTACTACACGAATAGAGCCGCGAACGGACGAGCCAGGGTAGACGACTGTGCCATGAGCATGGATCTCGACAAGGCAAAAATTCGGGAGGCCTGTACCGACGCGGTGTTCGAGCGCGGGCGGAACTACCGAGACGAAAGACGCATTCGGCGAATCGAACGGTTTGGCGGCGTGGTCACAGCCGCGGTTCGGGGGTCAAGTCTGTACGACGTGACCGTCGAACTGGGCGAGAATACCATCGATGCGCGGTGTACGTGTCCCTACGAGGGGGCGGGCGAGTGCAAACACGTTGTCGCGGTGCTGCTGGATGTCGTCGCCGATCCGCCCCAAGACGAGAGCGAACGCGTCGACGGGGTGATCGAAGATGTCCCACCCGACGACCTGCGTGCGTTCGTGCGGGACGCACTCGCCGAGAACCCGGACCTGCGTGAGCAGTTTCTCGCCCGTTTCGGCGACAGCGGCAAGTCGGTAGAGGAGTATCGTGACGAAATCCAAGAGTCGTTCGACCAGCACACACAGCACTATCCAGTCGTCACGGAGGCAATCGACTTCTCACACTTCTTCGAAGTAGCCGAGCGGTACCGCGGGCGCGAGCGCTACCGGGCGGCTGCGATCACCTACCGTGCACTGTTCGAGGGAATCGACGACAACTACACCCGCATCGACGCCGCATACGGCCGCTACACCAAATCCTTGCAGTCCGCCCTCGACGGCTACGTCGAGTGCGTGCTCGCGGCCGACCCTGACCAAGACGAGTTCGAGAAGTACAGAGGTGTGTTAGAAGACCAAGCGACATCGAAACCGCCATCGAATACCGAGCGATCGACGACCTCGAAGAGCGACGATGACGGTCGAGTACCCGCCCAGTGAAAGTTCGGTCAGCCTGTACCGAACGATCATTGGAGCAGGGAACCAGCTACCGAAATCCGGATTTGGGTGTTGACCACCGACTCCCGATAAGTTATGCGCCCACCTGCGAACGAACCTCTATGGGCGGTATCGAGCTACGAAACGGCACACTCGTCGTCGAACGTGGACCGAATCAGCTCGACGAGCTGGCGATTGAGTTCGCCGAGATTCTCGGTCAATTCGACATCAAGCACGTCTACATCGCGGGGTATGTCTCCATCCTCGCCGGTCGGGCTCGCTCTACCGAAGATATCGACATCCTCATCGAACAGATCGACGAAGAGGCTGTAGACGAACTCGCAGAGACACTCGATGAGAACGGGTTCTGGAGCCCAGCGATGCCACTCACATCGATGTACGAGAGGGATAACATCTGGGTCGCGCCAACGAATCAGATCACGCCGCATCTCGAAGTCAAGTTCGCGCGCGACGAGTTCGACCGCGCGTCCCTCGAAAACTCAATCACGGCCCGAATCGGTGGAAAGACAGTTCCGATAGGCCCCTTAGAGCTCCAGATCGCATACAAACTCCACCTCGGCGCGCAGGAGGACATCGAAGATGCGGTCCACCTCTACACTCTTTTCGAGGAAAGTCTTAGTGTGTCCCGCCTCAAAGAGTGGGTAACGCGACTCGATTTCGAAGCCGACTATGAGCGACTCAAACGCGCACGAGCGCCTTGATGCGAAGCACGAACGCAACCGTGAACAGCGCATCGAAGGTGTCAAGCGCTGGGTCGAGTACATCGAGTCCGAGCCACCGGAGACGTGGGGGCCCCAGCAGAACGCGGTCGTCAACGACCAACTCGATGCAGCCCAAAGCGTCCGGACATCGGTTGCCCACCAGCAGCACGTAACGGATGTAGCGGCGAAGATCCTCGAAGCGAACGACGAGTCCGACGACGATTCGGAGTAGTCGACCTCCTCGTTGAAAATTTCTCTCGATAATCGTACACAGCGCCTCGAAATAAGAGGAGTCGTCAAGACGTAGTCGTCTTGGGCTTTAGGGTATCGTGTGAGAGCCAAGGGCCGGATTTGAACCGGCGATGGGCGGCTCTGCAGGCCGCTGCGTTAGGCCGGACTCTGCCACCTTGGCGCAGTCGATAGTATCGGCGTCCCGCGCTTAAGCCTAGCGGTCGGCGGCCACGGCTGGCCAGTGCGGCCGCTCGGACGGTGAAAAACGGTGAGCACAGACAGCGGTAGCTCACCAATGTGAATGAAGTATGAATGGTGAGGCGGCGAATCGGATCTCCCAGAGGCTCGC